>CAMCRE010000004.1 GCA_945877255.1 uncultured Erysipelotrichaceae bacterium | reverse complement strand
GTCTTAAATACAACACGTGTAGAAGATAACGCAAACGATGGTGTATGGGAGTTTAGAGGTTGGGATAAACCAAGTGTTACAATCCAAAACCAAAATGAAACATTTACTGGAACATGGGAGTTTATTTCAAATAAACGAAGTGTAAAATATATTATAGATAATTCATTACCACGTGAGTTATCAGAAAGATTACCGGCTGACAGAGAATATTCTGGTGATATTAACGATGTTGTAGTCGATGAAATGAATACTAAAGATTTCATCTTGAATGGTAAAATATATTACTTTGTAGGGTTTGAAAAAACAATTTCAGAAGGAAATGTTATTTTTGAAGCGAAGTGGGAATATCTTGAAAATAAACCAGTTACAAGAAAATTACCAACATTAGAATTGCCGGTTGAAGAAAAAAATCAAGCAACACCAAATGTTAAAGAAAACGTTAATACATCACAAGAAAAAGCGTTACCATACATTGCAATGATGGCAATAAGTTTAATCGGTATGATTCGTCGTAAGAAGGAAAAAAACAAGTAGCAATTACTTGTTTTTTTGTATAGTACATTTTACAAATTACAGTTATTGTTGTATAATGATACTATAAGAAAGGAATGTGTTATGAGTAGTGGACAATATGTAATCGAAATGAATCAAATCAGCAAGTTTTTTCCTGGAATAATTGCGAATGATAAAGTAGATTTAAAAGTTAAAAAAGGTGAAATTCACGCATTATTAGGTGAAAATGGTGCGGGGAAATCAACGTTAATGAGTATTCTTTTTGGTATGTATCAACCTGAAGAAGGAGAAATATTAATTAACGGAAAAAAAGTAAATATTACAAATCCGAATGTTGCAAATGATTTAGGAATCGGAATGGTTCACCAACATTTTAAATTAGTACATAACTTTACTGTTTTACAAAACATTATTTTGGGTGCTGAAGATAGTAAATTTGGTGTTTTAGATATGAGTAAAGCACGTAAAAAAGTAGCTGATTTAGTAGCTCATTATAAACTAAATATTGATTTAGATGAAAAAATAGAAAATATAACTGTAGGGATGCAACAAAGAGTTGAAATTTTAAAAATGTTGTATCGTGATAATGATATTTTGATTTTTGATGAACCTACAGCAGTATTAACTGTACAAGAAATAGGCGAATTAATGAAAATTATGAAAGCATTAATTGCTGAAGGAAAATCTATTGTGTTCATTACACATAAATTAAATGAAATTAAAGAAGTAGCAGATCGCTGTACAATTTTAAGAAAAGGTAAATTTATTGATTGTGTTGATGTAAAAGTAACGTCTACACAAGAATTATCACGTTTAATGGTGGGACGTGATGTTAAATTTGAAGTAGATAAAGAAATAGCACAACCAAAAGAAGTTGCATTACAATTAAAAAATGTGTCTGTATTAAAAGCAGGACACAAAAATGTCGTAAATGAAGTATCATTTGATGTTAAAAAAGGAGAAATTGTGTGTCTTGCTGGAATTGATGGAAATGGTCAAACAGAATTAATTTATGCCATTTCTGGACTCGTTCCTTCCAAAGGAGAAATTTTAATTAATGGTCAAGATGTTTCTAAACTTTCAGTTAGAAAAAGAAATGAATTAGGATTAGCACATATACCTGAAGATAGACATAAACACGGATTAGTATTGGAATACTCATTAGAATATAATACGGTATTAAAAGACTATTATCGTAGTCAATATCAATCAAACGGATTTTTGAAATTTGATGAAATTAGAAAAAACTCAGATAAATTAATTGAAAAATTTGATATTCGTAGTGGACAAGGCTCACCGACTATTTCTAGAAGTATGTCGGGAGGAAACCAACAAAAAGTTATTTTAGCACGTGAGATTTCATCTAATCCAGAAGTATTATTAGCAGTACAACCAACTAGAGGATTAGATGTAGGAGCGATTGAATACGTCCACAAACAAATTATTGAGCAAAGAGATAAAGGATGTGCTGTTTTAGTCGTTTCATTAGAATTAGACGAAGTAATGAATTTAAGTGATCGTATACTAGTTATTTACGAAGGTGAAATTGTGGCGGATTTAGATCCAAAACAAACAACAAGAGAAGAGCTAGGAATTTATATGACAGGGGCAAAAAGAGGGGTAGGATATGAAAAATAAAATAACACAATTATTTAAAAATGTAGCACCATCTTTAATGTCTATCGGTTTAGGATTGCTTTTTGGAGTAGTAATTATAGTTGTTTCAGGAATGTTTAATGAAAGACAAACTTATGAAGATATTTGGTATGGTTTAAATTCTTTAGTTTTAGGAATGTTGAATGATGGATTACCAAGTTTAGGAACAGGACTATTTAGAGCAACACCAATTATTTTAACAGGAGTTTCTGTTGCATTTGCGTTTAGAACAGGATTATTTAACATTGGTGCTAGTGGACAATTTACAGTAGGCGGTTTTGCAGCTATTTTTGTGGCAATTAAAGGTCCTTTCCCAGGAATTGGTAATTGGATATTAGCGGTTATCTCAGCGATGCTAGCAGGTGCTTTATGGGCGGCTGTTGTTGGATTATTGAAAGCATATCGTAATGTGAATGAAGTTATTTCATCAATTATGATGAATTATATCGGAATGTATTTAGTACAATATGCAGTTATCAATACGGTGTTTGATTATGTAAAAAATCAAACTGTTCCAGTTCCTATCGTTTCTACAACACCAACACTTGGATTAACGTCTATTTTTCCAAACTCAAGTGTGGATATCGGATTTTTTATAGCGGTAATTGCAGCAATAATAATTCATATTTTGTTAAACAAAACAACGTTTGGATTTGAATTAAAAGCATGTGGATTTAACCAACATGCAAGTAAATATGCTGGAATTAATTCAAAACGTAATATTGTTATTTCAATGATGATTGCAGGAGCACTTGCAGGATTATCTGGAGCATTAGTTTATTTATCAGCATCAGGTAACCATATTGAAATTGTGGATGTATTAGCAACAGAAGGATTTACCGGAATTTCAGTAGCATTATTAGCGTTATCTAATCCGTTAGGTGTAATTTTCTCAGGTTTATTTATTGTACACTTACAACTAGGTGGATTTTATATGCAAGCACAAAAATTTGCACCACAAGTTGTCGAGATTATACTTTCAGCAATTATTTATTTCTCAGCGTTTATCGTATTCTTTAAAGAATTTATCAACAAGAAAAAAGGAGGTAAAAAATAATGATGAATATTATATATTTTAACTTCCAACAAATGATGTATTTTACAATACCATTGCTAATCGTAGCACTTGCAGGTATGTATAGTGAACGAAGCGGTGTTGTGAATATTGCATTAGATGGTAAAATGGTTGTTGGTGGTTTTGTGGGGGCAATGTTTGTCTTCTTAATGAAAAACACACTTAGTGTACCAATGCTACTATTAGGTGGATTGTTTTTTGCAGCATTAGGCGGTTTATTAATATCATTAGTACATGCATATGCAAGTATTACGATGAAAGCTGATCAAACTATTTCAGGTACTGCAATTAACTTATTTTCAGTAGCATTTGCGATATTTGCGGCACGTACGATTAAAGTAACACAACAAGTTGAATTTAATACAAACTTCTTAATTAGAGAAGTACCAGTATTATCTAAAATTCCAGTTATTGGAGACTTATTTTTCAAAAACACATTCTTTACTACTTTTTTAGGATTTGCGATATTAATTGTGAGTATTTTTGTATTATATAAAACAAAATTTGGATTACGATTAAGAGCGTGTGGAGAGTTCCCACAAGCAGCTGATTCAGTAGGGATTAATGTTGCAAAAGTGCGATATATTGCAGTAATGATTTCTGGTATTTTAGCAGGAATAGGTGGTTTTACTTTTGTGGTAACAACAAGTAACTCATTTAATGGCGATGTAGGTGGATATGGATTCTTGGCGATTGCGGTATTAATTTTTGGTCAATGGAAACCAATGCGAATTTTATTTGCGGCAATTTTCTTTGGACTAATGAAAACTTTATCTAATACTTATGCAACAATACCATTTTTAGTATCACTACAATTACCAACGATTGCATATAAAATTATTCCGTTTTTAGCAACGTTAGTATTACTAGCAATGATTTCTAAAAACTCTGTCGCACCAAAAGCATTAGGAGAAATTTTCGATAAAGGAAAACGATAAAAAATATCAGTTACTGATATTTTTTTATCTATAACATAGGAGGAATTATGGAAGTATTAAATATGAAAAAACGATTTAATATGATTGAAAAATATCGTGCATATAAACGATTAAAAGAAATATATCATCAATATCAAAATGAAGAGTATGTTTATACGCAATTAAAGTTTATTAAAAAGAAATTTTTATTCGTAGGTAATATCAGAAACGTTAAGACGGTGTTTTTAGTTCCGTATAATACAAAAAGAGATTATATATGGTTTTCTAAATTTTATTATCCATTTAATTTTATTAAAGAATTAAGAAAAAACATTGTAGCAAGATTTGTGCCGGCGATGTTACTATATACATTACTTGTCATGACTTTATTATTTTCTTCACTGTTTATTGCCTATAGTGCAACAGCGATTAACTTAATATTATACAGTATTATGTTAATTGTGTTACCACTTGCTTTTTTTGGAATCGGAAGTAAAAATAATGTAGCATCTTCAGATGCGATGTTACAGTTCATGAATGATGTTTTAAATAGTAATGATGCGGTATTAAAAAATCGTGTCGGATTTATTATTTGTGATACTACAGAAAGAATAACTTTAATGCAAAACATTAAAAAGTTTTTTTCAAGCAACAATAAAAATCCGTTATTAATTGAAATTCCTTTTTTTAATGGTGAAGGTGAATTATATGTTGCAGGTACTAAAAATGAATCAAAAATCGTAACAACATTTGCGAGAAAAAACAAATTACATTCTACAATATTACCATTACTACCAGAGTACTACACATATTCTAAATTGATGATGTTATCGTATGGAGTAAAAGACAAAGATATGGACGTTTATTTAAAGTACACATTAAAAAATAAAGAACAATTTGATCAAAGTCAATACGATAAAATTAAATCTTTGTTGTTGAGTGAAATTCATGATTAGATATATTGGAAAAATATTAACTTCAAAATGGTTTTTTGCGTGTGTGATTATTTTTTCGCAAATACTATTCGTTGTACTAACGTTTTACTCACTTTCACGTCAATTTTTATTGTGGCGAGTACTATTAGTTATCACTGGTATTGTAGCAACATTGCATATCATTAATAGAGAAGGCGACAATACATTTAAAATTGGTTGGATTACATTAATATTAATTCAACCAGTTATGGGAACAGCGTTGTATTTTATGTTGGGGAATGCACGCATTCCAAAACGACTAAAAAATTTAGCTAAACGTGAAAAAGATGAAAAAAATAATAAAATTTATTATGAAAATGATGATGACATATTAAATGAAATTAAAAAATCAGATATGGGTATTTATCAATCAATGTATTTTTTAAGCAATGTTGCTGGGTTTCCGGTATATAAAAATACTTTTACGCATTATTTAAAAAGTGGTGAAGAAAAGTTTAAAACGATGATTGAAGTGTTAAAAAACGCTAAGAAATTTATTTTGTTAGAATATTTTATTATTGATAATGGTCAATTGTGGGAGGAAATACTTACTATTCTGCAACAAAAAGTAAAAGAAGGTGTCGAAGTATTTGTGATGTACGATGATATAGGCTGTATTAATACATTGCCACCTTATTATGATCGCCAGTTACGTGAAATGGGAATTAAATGTCGTGTATTTAATCCGATTCGTTTAACAGCAGCAATTCAAATGAACCATCGCAATCATCGAAAATTATGTATTGTGGATGGTGAAGTTGCAATTACGGGGGGGATTAATCTTTCTGATGAATATGCTAATCTAAAAAAAAGATTTGGACATTGGCGTGATAGTAGCGTATTAATTAAAGGTGAAGCCGTATGGAATTTCACATTAGTATTTTTACGTTTTTTCTCATACTTAGATAATACAGAAATTGATTATTTTAAATATAAAGCAGATAAATCAGTTTTTGCTCATTATGAAAAAGGGTATGTTGTACCATATAGTGATTCGCCTACTGATGAAGTTGATGTTGGACATGCCACGCATTTGAATATGATTACGAACGCCAAAGAATATATTTTTATTCAATCACCTTATGTAGTGCTTGATCAAGTTATTCGTAGTGCATTAATTATGGCAGCACAAAAAGGCGTAGATGTGCGTATTATGATACCACATATTCCTGATAAAAAATATGTTTTTTATGTCACACAAGAACATTGTCGTATTTTAATGAAGTACGGTGTGCGTGTTTATGAATATTTACCAGGTTTCGTACATGCAAAAACATTTGTGTGTGATGACACAAATGCACTAGTAGGGACAGTTAATTTAGATTATCGTAGCTACTATCAAAATTATGAATGTGGTGTATTATTTTACCAAAGCAAAGTTATTAAGCAAGTTAAAGAAGATTTTTTAAACGCATTAAATTCATGCCGTGAAGTAAGCTACGAACAATACACTAACGTTAAAATTTCTGAGAAAATTATACGTGCAATATTAAACGTTTTTTCTCCAACTTTATAGGAGGTTATAATGAAAATAGGACTAATTTGCGAAGGTGGTGGCACTAAAGGAGCATATACTGCTGGTGTATTAAGTTGTTTTATTGACAACAACATCACATTTCCGTATTGTGTTGGAATTAGTAGCGGAACTTTGAATTTGATGGGTTTTTTATCAAAACAAACAGACTATTTAGAAAATATGGCTGTTAATATTGCCACTAATCCAGAATTAATTGGTTTTAAAACGATTATGCGTGAAGGTCAAATTTATGGTATTAATCGTTTATTTGAATTAATTGATGGTAGCATACCATTTGATAAAATACGTGCTACTAATAATCCGATGCTTTGTGAAACAGGGGTATATCATATTGAAAGTGGTGAAATACATTACTACCAAAATGATACTTTGATTAATGATAATCGTTTAGCAAAGGCAAGTTGTGCGTTGTTGATGCTCGCAAAACCAGTTACATTAAATGGTGAAAAATACATGGATGCAGGATTAAAAGTGATGATTCCAATTGAAAGAAGTATTCAACAAGGTAATGATAAGCATATATTTATTTCTACCAAAGAAGAAAATTTTGTGAGGAAAAAAGCACCATTGTGGCAAAATGTATTGTGTAAGTTATGTTATCCTCATGCGAAACATGTTCAAGATGATTTGAAATTACGTGATGCGCGATATTTACAACAATGGAATATCGTGAAAAAGCTTGAAAATGAAGGAAAAGCGATTGTGTTACGCCCTAGTAAAGATATGGGCGTTAAACGAAGCACGCAAGATAAAAAACTATTGTTGGCGTGGTATAAATTAGGGTATGAAGATACACTGCAAAAATTAGAGTTCATTCGTGATTTTATGAATAAAAATGCTGATTAAAATTAACTTTTAATCAGCATTTTTAATAAAAAAAACACATTTTTCAATGTGTTAAGCTAATTTGTTTACGATTAATGCTAAACGTGATTTTTGTCTGCTAGCATAGTTTTTGTGGTGGATACCACTTGTAACTGCAGAATCTAATTTAGAATTAGCAACATTTAATGCTTCTAATGCTTTTGCTTTGTCGTTAGCTTCTACTGCTACTAATACATTTTTAATTGCAGTTTTTAATGCTGATTTTTTAGATGCGGATGCTAATCTTTGTTTGTTGTTAGTAATAACACGTTTTTTCTGAGATTTAATATTTGGCATTATTCATTACCTCCTTATAATTGCTTATCTATTATACCATTTAACTAGTCACAATGCAAATATTAAGTGATTATACATGAAATAAACAACATCCTATGCTATAATAATTTTATATTTAGAGGTATTTTATGAAGAAAAAACGCATTATTTATATGGGGACACCCCAGTTTTCTGCTGTAATATTAGAAGCTTTAATTACTGCAGGATATAATATTGTAGCAGTTGTGACACAACAAGATAAAAAAGTAGGCCGCAAACAAATTATTGAATTTTCAAAAGTTAAAGAAATTGCATTAAAATATGCAATCCCTGTTATACAACCATTTAAAATTAAAGACGATTTCAATGAAATTTTATCATATGATCCAGAGTGTATTATTACTTGTGCATATGGTCAAATCGTTCCTAAAGCAGTATTAGATTATCCAAAACATAAATGTATTAATATTCATGCTTCATTATTGCCAAAATATCGTGGAGGGGCACCAATACATTATGCGATTTGGAATGGTGATCAGGAGACAGGTATTTCAATTATGGAAATGGTTGAAAAAATGGATGCAGGAGATGTATGCTTCGTTAAAAAACATCCTATTAATCCGAATATTGTTACTACTGAATTATTTGAAGAATTGTCTTTTGTTGGGCGAGATGCTATTTTAGAATGTATTGATAGTATTTTAAGTGATTCGATTGTTTTTGAAAAACAAAATGAAGCAGAAGTTACATATGCTTATACAATTAAAAAATCGCAAGAACAATTAGATTTAACGCAATCCGTTATAAATGTTTATAACCATATCAGAGCGTTATCAGATGTACCAGGGGCATACACTATTTTAAATAACAAAAAAGTAAAATTATTTGATGCACAATACGAATTAAAACAACATCAATCATTTGGTAAAATTTGTTTTGAAGATAACAAATTTGCGTTTTATTTAAGTGATGGAATTTTATACGTATCAACGTTACAAGTAGAAGGGAAGGTAAAAATGAAAGCGAGTGATTTTTACAACGGTTTTGGAAAACAACTCGTTTCATTTGAGATAAAATAATATGAATCAAAAAAACATTAGAAATTTCTCTATTATAGCACATATTGATCATGGGAAGTCGACTTTAGCTGATCGAATTTTAGAGTTGACTGAAACAGTAGAACAACGTGAAATGAAAGCACAATTGTTGGACAATATGGACTTAGAGCGAGAACGCGGAATTACAATTAAGTTAAATGCAGTACAATTAAAATATACAGCACTTAGTGGTGAAGAATATATTTTTCATTTAATTGATACACCAGGGCATGTTGATTTCACATATGAAGTTTCACGCTCATTAGCAGCTTGTGAAGGGGCAATTTTAGTGGTGGATGCTGCTCAAGGAATTGAAGCACAAACGTTAGCGAATGTTTATTTAGCATTAGATAATGATTTAGAAATTTTACCAGTTATTAATAAAATTGATTTACCAAGTGCACAACCGGATGTTGTAAAAAATGATGTTGAAAATGTAATTGGATTAGATGCAAGTGATGCACCGCTGATTTCTGCTAAAAATGGATTAAATATTCGTGATGTGCTCGAACAAATCGTTATGAAAGTACCTGCTCCAAAAGGTGATGTGAATGCACCATTAAAAGCATTAGTATTTGATTCTTTTTATGATGCATATCGTGGTGTCATTGCGTCTATCTGTGTTAAAGAAGGTAAAATTAAAGTAGGAGACACAATTAAATTTATGGCTACCGGAGCTGAATATTTAGTACTACAAGTTGGTATTAGAAATCCAAAAGAAGTGTTAAAAGATGAATTAGTGACTGGTGAAGTTGGTTGGGTTTGTGCAAGTATTAAATCGGTTAAAGATGTGCGTGTTGGAGACACAATCACAACAAAAGAAAATGGCAGTTTAGAGCCATTAGATGGTTATCGTGTGATGAATCCGATGGTGTATTGTGGGTTATATCCAATTGATTCTAATAAATATAATGATTTACGTGAAGCATTAGAAAAACTACAATTAAATGATGCAGCATTAAATTTTGAAGCAGAGACATCACAAGCGTTAGGTTTTGGTTTTAGATGTGGTTTTTTAGGGCTACTCCATATGGATGTCATTCAAGAAAGAATTGAAAGAGAATATCATATTGATTTAATTGCCACTGCACCTAGTGTTGTTTATCATGCGTACTTACATAATCAGGAGATGATCCAAGTCGACAACCCAAGTAAATTACCTGATCCACAAAAAATTCAATATATTCAAGAACCATATGTTAAAGCGACTATAATGGGTCCAAGTAATTACATTGGTGCAATAATGGAGTTATGTCAGAAAAAAAGAGGTATTTATAAAGATATGATTTACATTGATGATTCTCGTGTCAGCATTATTTATGAATTGCCATTAGGAGAGATTGTATATGATTTCTTTGATCGTTTAAAATCAGCAACAAAAGGTTATGCGTCATTTGATTATGAGTTAATTGGGTATCAAACATCGAAATTAGCTAAAATGGATATTTTATTAAATGGTGAAGTAGTGGATGCGTTAAGTAGTATCGTGCATAAAGATTTTGCGTATACACGAGGTAGTGCAATTTGTGAGAAGTTGAAAGACTTAATTCCCCGCCAACAATTTGAAATTCCGATTCAAGCCGCAATTTCAGGAAAAATTATTGCACGTACGAATATTAAATCGTTACGTAAAAATGTTTTAGCGAAATGTTACGGGGGAGATATTACACGTAAGAAAAAACTATTGGAAAAACAAAAAGAAGGTAAAAAACGAATGAAAGCAGTGGGAAGTGTTGAAGTACCACAAGAAGCATTTATGGCTGTTTTATCAATGGAGGAAAATTGATGAATTTATCTGAAAAAATTAATGCGTTCAGAAAAAAAAGAGAATGGGATTTAATTGATAGTGAAGCAAGTTTAGCAAAAAGCATTGTGATTGAATCAGCGGAGTTGTTGGAACATTTCCAATGGACAGAAAAAACATTCGATAAACAAGCTGTTTGTGATGAATTAGCAGATGTATTAATGTACAGCTATGCGTTGTGTGATTTACTAGGTGTTACCGCTGAAGAAATTGTTGAACATAAAATGATTGATGTTGCTAGAAGGTATCCAGAAAAAAATGATTAACCATTTATATGTGCATATTCCATTTTGTACGTGCATATGTGCGTATTGTGATTTTTTCAAAGTGAAATATAATGAAAAAATGGCGGATAAATGGGTCATGGCATTCGCAAATGAAATCAAACACAAAAATATTAATCCAAAGTTGAAAACGATTTATATTGGTGGGGGCACACCAAGTGCATTGAATTTGGAACAATTAGAAGCTGTTTTAGCGTTATTGCATCCGTATTCATATGAAGTAGAAGAATATACGATAGAGTGTAATCCTGAATCTATTTCATTAGAAAAAGTATTATTGATGAAAAAATATAACGTTAATCGTATTTCGTTAGGTATTCAAAGTTTTGATAATCGACTGCAAAATATTATGGAAAGAGTTTGTAGTAAAGAAGAGATATTACAAAAACTACAAATGGTTTATGAAAATGGTATTACGAATATTTCTGTTGATTTTATTTATGGTTTACCTACACAAACGCTAGAAATGTGGGAAAATGATTTGCGTGAGATTTTGAAAAATCCGTATGTTTCTCATTTATCACTATATTCATTGACGATTGAAAAAAACACGAAGTTTTTTAAGTTGGGTTATCAACCAGCAGAAAGTGATCTGGAAACTAAAATGTATAACCTTGCTATTCAGTTACTAAATGAACATCATTTTGAACAGTATGAAATAGCTTCTTTTGCGAAAAACAAACAATATTCGAAGCATAATTTATCGTATTGGACGTACCAAGATTTTTATGGCTTAGGTGCTGGAGCAAGTGGAAAAAATGGTTATTATCGTTATGATAATGAGCGTAATTTGTTGAATTATTTCAATAATGATTTTAAATTTGAGAAAATAGCTTTAAGTAAAGATGATGTCGCATTTGAGCATTTAATGATGAATTTGCGTTTGCGTTGGGGTTTGCGTTTAAGTGCGTTTAAAGAAAGGCATGGTATTGATTTATTACAAAAATATCCAAGTGCCATTCAAAAACTTATTCATAAAAAATGGTTAGAAATAACAGATGATACAATTAAAACGACTTATGAAGGCATGTTTGCGTTGCATGACGTTCTGGTTGAATTGATGATGGAGGAATAAATGAGAAAAGTAATTATAATTATTATTGTGATATTAATGATAATCACAATGTTTGCGGGGATGTTGTTTCGAGGTTAAAAAAATGCACCAATTGTTTAGTGGTGCATTTTTAGCAAGTAGGAAAGTGTCTCACACATCGACAAACGTACAAGATAGATTAGTTAAAATTTGATGATAATTTCATAATCGAATGTTGTAGCACGAATGAATAGTGTTGCGGCATTCGATTTTGTGATTTACGAAATTGTCTTTTGGTATAGGCTAAACATAGCTTTCAAGTGAAAAATATACATAAAAATGTTATAATAAAGTGAAGAGGTGTAGCATGAGCGAACAATTATTAATAAAAGAAGCATTTGAAGCAATTAAATTTGCATATGTACCATATTCTAATTTTAAAGTAGGTGCAGCATTATTAAGTAAATCAGGTAAAGTTTATCACGGTTGTAATATTGAGAGTGCATCATATACTCCGACAATTTGTGCGGAAAGAACAGCTTTTTCTAAAGCTGTTAGTGAAGGAGAAACACAATTTGATGCAATTTGTATTATAGGAGGAAAGAAGGGGAATATCGAAAACTTCACTTACCCTTGTGGCGTTTGTCGTCAAGTAATGATGGAGTTTTGTGATCCAGCAACGTTTAAAATTATTATTGCAAAATCTTTAACAGAATATCAAACATATACATTAGCACAATTATTACCATTTGGATTTGGACCGAGTGATTTAAAATAATGGCAAAAATTGGGATATTTGACTCAGGTATAGGTGGACTAACTAATTTATTTAGTTTAGTTGAAAAATATCAACACCATTACATTTATGTGGGTGACCAAAAAAATAGTCCGTACGGTTCTAAATCTGAAGCAGAATTATTTTTTCATAGTTGTAAAATTGTAGAATTTTTGATAGAAAAAGATTGCAAAACAATAATTGTGGCGTGTAATACGATATGTGCGACAGTGTTACCAAAGTTAAAGAAAACATATCCAGAAATAAATTTCATTAGTGTAATTGAACCTACTGTCGATGCGATTAATCGCAGTAATTATCAAAAGTTACTGTTGATTGCAACAGAAGCGACAGTTAAAAGTGGGGCATATTTAAAAAACAATCAAAAAGAAATTATTGCATTAGCGACGCCATTGTTAGTTCCTGCGATAGAATCGATGGATAGTACAATAAATAATATACTTAATGATTATTTAATGCCTTATCAAAACAAAATTGATGCTGTCGTATTAGGGTGTACACATTATCCGATAATTAAAGAAAATGTGCAAAAAATTATAAAAAAAGATACGATTGATAGTATTCAATTAATAGGTAATTTAATCAAACAAGAGCAAGAACCACTGCAAATAGAAATTTACACTACACAAAATTGTGTGAGAATGAATACGCAAATTAAGCATATATTTAATATTGCGATAAAGTCGAAATTATTGGAGGTTTAAATGAAAATCATTGTTTTTTCAGATAATCATGGTAATATTGATATAATAAAAAAAATAATGAATCATCATCCAGAAATAAATACATATTTGCATTGTGGTGATTATTGTCATCATGTAGAGATACCAGAGTTAATTAGAGTAGTAGGTAATTGTGATACAACATTTGGAGATGAAATTAAAATAATACAGTTATGTAATCGTCGTATTTTATTGACGCATGGTCATTTATTCCCAAGATTTAATATTGAGAAAGCATTAATTGCATACGCTAAAAAAATGAAATGTGATATCGTTTGTTTTGGGCATATTCACGTTAAAGTAAATAAATTAGTTGATGATATATTGCTTGTGAATCCAAGTTCACTCAGTTATAATTATGATAACAGTGAACCAGCGTATGTTATTTTAGATTTAATCACAAAAAGTGTTGTATTTCATAGTATAGGAGGGTTGAAATGAAAAAAATAATCGCCTTAATTATATTTATTTGTTGTGTAGGGTTGGTAAGTCATTACACAAAATCTATAACTGCAAGTAACGTTTATCGTGTAGTTGAATACAACGACAACGGACAAATAGTACGTGAAATAGATCGATATAATAGTTTTGATGAAGCAAATAGTCGTCGTAGAAGTTTGGGACGTACTAAAAACTATGGTGTATTAAAAGGTGATGTTGTTGTAGCTGTTACATACGGTGTCGTTAATTTTAATACTGCTTCAAATGTGCATTTGAGAAATTACAATATTGAAAATGCGGTCACAAAAGAAAAAGGGTATTTTAATGGTGCGTATGCTGCTGATGCACCGTATTTAGGGACGTTTAATAATGAAAGTAGTGTATTGTTTAGATTAGCTGGTGCTAATTTCTACACAAATATCGTTAATGGTGATTTTAGAGCAGAGATTATGCCGTATAGTTCAAATATTGCGGTTTCACGTTATACGAATGAAAATGGAATATTACGCCATTATATTTCCACGAATGTAAAACAAAAAAGTAGTTACTACATTGAAATCGCACCATCACCAAGTTATTTAAAGACTAATACAGTTTATTATAGTTATGATGGGCATTATTTTTACAACGATTATAAAACAATGATCAATGACTTAGTTGTCGGCAATTTCAACAATGCTGTTAATGCGAATAAACCATTTTACAATTACTATTTATATTTACCTTATCGCAGTCAAACAAGTTATAAAGATACGGATTTTGCGAATTGGTTTTATAATGAAATGGCGTATAATCGTCCTCAAAACTATCGTGGAAAAATGTTGGTGTCGAAATTTAATGGAACAGAAAAAGCGTTCGTTGATTCACAAAACATTTATGGAGCTAATGGATTATTAACGTATAGTATTGCTAGAAATGAATCAGCTGATGGATATAGTAGCATCGCTCAAAACAAATTAAATTTATTTGGACATAATGCGTATGATAGTTCTGCCTATGCAAGTGCAACAGGATATGAGACGAATGCTTCCAGTATTTATTATCATGCTGAAAAATACGTTTCTAAAGGGTATGCGTACGTTAATGATTTCCGATACTTTGGAAGTCATGTTGGAGATAAAGTATCTGGATTAAATGTGAAGTATGCTAGTGATCCGTATTGGGGTGAAAAAGCAGCTAAAAATTATTATCGTTTTGATCGTCAATACGGTTTGAAAGATTATCAAAAGTACACATTAGGTATTATTAAAGACAGTACAACATTAAATGTATATAGTTCACCAAAAGATGATTCACCAATTTTTTCTCTTAAAAAAATTAATGAGCGTTCAGTTATTATTTTAGGAAAAGAAACTTATAAAAACCAAGTATGGTATAAAATTCAAAGTGATTCACCAGTGAATAATGCACGTAATGGATTACAACTTAATTTCGATGGTAAATATGTGTTTGATAAGCAATACGTTTATATACCAGCTAGTGTTGTAAAACACGTTTTTGAAGGAAAAAAACAAGTTTCAAATATTGATGTTTCCGATGAAAAACAACCTGTAGTGAATATTTCTGGTGAAATAGGTGTTGCAATTAAACAATTAAGTGCACAATTAGCAACAGGAAATACGGATAATATTTTTACTGATGTAGCATTAAACACTGATACATCTATTATTCACAACAAAAAAATTGGTAATGTGATCGTTCGTGTTGTAGATAAATCCAATAAAGATAAAACAAGTGGTATTTTTGCAACTGGTGATAAAGTGCAATTAGTAATTAATAGCAAAGTAGAAAAAACATTATCTACAGTTGTACTAGGCGATGCTAATGGAGATGGTGAAATAGATGTGAGTGATATTGCAGCGATATTACGCCATATTGAAGGACGTCGACTATTAAGTGGTGAATATTTACAAGCTGCTAATATTGCTAAAGAAGATGAAATATCAGTTAGTGCAATTGCAGCAATATTAAGGCATATAGAAGGTTTGAGGTTAATAAAATAGATGAAAAAATTACAAAAAATTACTGTTTTATTTTTGGTGATGTTTTTAATGTTTATTAAAGTCCATGCAATATCTGGTAATTTAAGTATAACAACTAGCAATATTGTGCTGGATAATAATCAAACAGTAGGTAAGACGATTCCTATTACAGTGAATTATCGCTTAAATGAAGCAGGTGTTGTTCAAATTAAAGTGACGAGTAGTAATTCAAATGTAATACAAATCGTTGGTAATGGTCGTACGGCAGCTACAAATTTTTCTAGTTCCGGTAGTTTGCAAGTGTCTGCTATTATTCGTGGAACTGGTTCAGTTGTATTAACAGCTACCACAACAAAAGTAGAATCAAAAAATGGTGATATCGGAAGTAATATGACAACAACAAAAACGATTACTGTTAAAAATAAACCAGTAGCAACACCATCACAGCCAAAACCAGCACGCCAAACTGGTGATTCTGTTGCACCGCCAAATCAAGTTTTGCGTCCGACAGTGAATGAAAAATCAAATAACAATCGTTTAGCTAGTTTAGAAGTTGAAAACGGAAAGCTATCACCACAATTAGATATTGATGTCACGACGTACAGTGTAACTTTACCAAAAGCAACAACTAAGGCGACAATAAAAGCAACAGCTGAAGATAGTAAAGCAACTATTAATGGATTAACAACAATAGATGTTAAAGAAGGTAATAATAAACATGAATTAGTAGTTAAAGCAGAAGATGGTAGTGAAAGAAAATACTTATTAAATATTGTTGTGGAGGAAACTGCTAAAACAACAATTGAAAACTATGGTATTTTAAATCATTTACCAGAAACATTACCAGAAACATATCAATTAAGTGATAAAATATCAATTAATAGCGTTGAAATTCAATCACTATCGAATGGTAAAAACACATTGATATATACTGTAGATAGTGCCGGAAATAAAAAATGGCAGTATTATAATAATAATCGTTTATCAAATTTTGAAGTATTTGACTACAATAATACTAAATATGTTTTAGCTCCAATTGATTTTGATAAGAAAATTGTGGGGATGCAGGTGAAAGAAACAGTTGTTTTTGATAAAACAATTAAGGCATATGTATTTGACGATGCAGAATTAAGTCAGTATGTGTTAATTCCAATTATAGAAAATAACGAAACACAATATTATATGTATGACACAAAAGCAAAAACGCTACAAAAACATGTTGATACTTCAAAAGTTTATGAAAAAACTATGAATGAATTAACAGCGAATAATCAAACGCAAAAGTTAGTTATTTATGGATTAATTGTGGCTAGTGCGTTAGCAACATTAACAACGATAACGTTATTAATTATTTTAATTAGAAGAAAAAAACATGCTCGTTAGAGTATGTTTTTAATAAGGGGATTTATGCAACAATATTTTTATGATAAAGAAATTGATGGAAACAGTATTGTGTTAAATGAAGAACAAAATCATCATATTAAAAATGTCATGCGAATGAAAGCAGGAAGTTTAATAAGAATCGTAGATTCATCAAAAACAGTATTTATAGGAGAAGTAAATTATAATCAAAATATTGAAATTATAAATTTAACTCGCAGTGAAGAAAATAGTGAAGCAGATATTGAAATCACATTAATTGCAGGATTATTAAAAAAAGAAAAATGGGAATGGATGATTCAAAAAGCTTGTGAAGTAGGGGTAACTAAAATTATACCGATGAATACAAGTCGTACTATTGTGAAGATGGATCGTCAAGATAAGAAAAAATTAGCACGATTTAATAAAATTGCTTTAGAAGCATGCGAACAAGCACGTCGTAATCATTTAGTAACTATTGAAGATGTCATTGATTTTAAAAATATTAAAGAATATTGCTCTGAGTTGAATTTTATTGCGTATGAAGCATTCACAAATTTGACGTCTTTAAAAAACAATTTAAAACAATGTCGTAGTATTACAATTATTATTGGACCAGAAGGTGGTTTTTCTAAAGAAGAAATTGATTTTGCTGTAAAAAATAATTATCAAGCTATCTCATTAGGAAAACGTATTTTAAGAGCTGAAACAGCTAGTATAGTTGCGATTAATACGATTGTGAATTATTTTGAGTAACATTATAGTGATATACAATTAAATGAAATTACATTTTTGATATGCTATAATATTAGAAAAAGGAGGTTTTATGTATTTAAATAAGTTATTTAAAGAAGCTCCAAAAATAAAAATAAATGGACTAGCTACTAAAAGTGATGAAGTTAAACATGGTTTTATTTATTTTGCATTAGACGGCATTAAAGTTGATGGGCATGATTATATTGATGATGCGATTAATCGTGGTGCTGTTGTAATTGTGTATAAAAAAGAAATAAACAAGAAAAAAAATAAAATCGTTTATATTCAATGTGATCATCCTGAAAAAATTTTAAATTACGTTGTAAAAAATTATTACTCACTTGATCGGCCAATTTTTACTGTCGGTGTGTTTAAAAATTTTAGTGTTGCTAAAACTTTATACACTTTAACAGGAATATTAGAAAAAACTGTATATATTGATGAAAGTAGTGAAAAATTAGAAAATACACTTGTTTTACAAGAAGAAGTGTACAATTTGACGAAAAAAGATGTTACATCATTAATTATTGAAGTAAGTGAAAAACTAATCAATCATTCTAAATTAGCATTAGTTAATTTTGATGTATTGATTAGCGATGATATAGAAATGAATACAATAAAAAATCAGCGCTTATTAATTAATGTTGATGAAAATTCATTAGAAAAATTTGATTCTGATAAGTATATTACATATGGGAAATCAGAAAAGGCAAAATATCGTATTTCAGATGTACGTGTTTTTCAAGATTATTCACAGTTTGATTTATGTATAAACAATCAAAAATATACGATAACTACCAAACTATTAGGTGAACATTCTGTTTATGATTTAGTGGCGAGTATAGCGGTATTACATATTAAAGGATATGCGATTGAACATATTTTACAACACATTCCAAAAATAAAAGGACAGTTAAGAAAAATAAATCATTCGGAAATTAATTTAATTGTGGATGAATGTACAACGATTAGTGAAGTTGAAAAAGTTCTGAAATTTGTGACAGCAACAACTAAAAATAAAATTATTTTAGTAACATCATTAGAACAATTTAGTTATACTAATAAAGTTGAATTAATTCGATTATTAAATGAATATTGTCATCAAATTATATTTACTGAAGAAATTACTGAGATAAAAAAAGAAATTGATAATCGAACAGTTGTGCTTAAAGTGGAAGATATACAAGAAGCAATAAGAGTAGCAATAAACAATACTCAAAAAAATGATACAGTCATTGTTTTAAATGAATCTGGAGAAGAGATTGCGTTAAAAATTTTAGAAGAAAGGGAATTGGAAGATGAATTATAACAAATATATTGATCATACAGTATTACTTGCGGATACAACAGTAGCAACGATTGAAAAATTATGTGAAGAAGCTAAAAAATATGATTTTGCGGCAGTTTGTGTCAACACTTGTTGGGCGAAAAAATGCAGTGAATTATTACAAGGAACAGATGTAAAAGTTTGTTGTGTGGTAGGATTCCCTTTAGGTGCATGTACAACAGAAACTAAAGCATTTGAAGTTAAAGAAGCAATTAAAAATGGTGCATCAGAAATTGATATGGTTATTAATATTGGTGCGTTAAAAGATAAAAATTATGAATTTGTTGTGGAAGATATTAAAGCAGTTGTTGAAGCGGCAGAAGGAAAAACAGTGAAAGTAATTTTAGAAAATTGCTTATTGACGAAAGATGAAATTATTAAAGCTTGTCAACTTTGTGTTGAAGCAAAAGCACATTTTGTGAAGACATCAACAGGTTTCAACAAATCTGGTGCAACAGTTGAAGATGTTATTTTAATGCGTTCAATTGTTAAAGGACATGCTGAAGTTAAAGCTGCTGGTGGCGTAAGAACATTTGATGATTTAGAAAAAATGATTAAAGCAGGTGCAACACGTATTGGAACGAGTGCAGGTGTTAAATTAATGAATAAAGAAGAAAATAATGGCGGGTATTAATGAAAAAAATTAAGATATTAATATGTATAGTGATAGTATATATCCTAGCTCAATTTGTAGTAATAAAAAAAGAAAGTAATTTAGGTCAAAATTTTAAAGCAAAAAATGGTTTTCCATTAATTATTGCACATGGTGGTTCTAAACAATTGTTTCCGGAAAATACGGTATATGCTTTTGAAAGAACGATGGAATTACCGATTGATGTATTGGAATTAGATTTAAGAATGACTAAAGATGATATTTTGATTACACATCATAATGAAACGATTGATGAAACAAGTGATGGTAGTGGTAAAGTACGTGATTATACTTACGACCAATTGAAACAATTTAATTTTGGTGCGAAGTTTATTGCTGTGGATAATACACAACCTTATTTAGAAAAAGATCCAAAATTAGTTCCAAGTACTTTGGAAGACTTGTTCTTAAAATATGGTCAAAAAGTGTTATTTATTGCAGAAATTAAAGATGAAGGCGATCTTGGAAAAAAGGCGGTAGATATTTTAAATACATTAATTAAAAAATATCAACTTGAAGATAAAGTGAATGTTGCAAGTTTTTTGCATGAAAATAATGAATATTTTACTACATTAAATTCAAAGACAAGTATTTCTGCTGGGGAATCAAAAGTTAAAGAGATGGTGTTATCAATGTATGTAGGGTTTGATTTTCTAAAACATTATAATGTTCATGGTGTACAAATTCCAACGCATGAAATTGTGGCATTAGATACGAGTTACTTGATATCTAAAATGAAAAAACATAATTTATTCGTGCATTTTTGGACAATTAATGATGAGAAAACGATGCGAAAATTAATTGATAAAAAAGTTGATGGTATTATTACAGATAGACCAGATATCTTAATTGAATTAAAAAATAAAATAGGAGGCTAACATGACGTTTGAATTTCAAAAAATAGAAAAAAAATGGCAACAATATTGGGAAGAAAACAATACTTTTAAATGTGACACATATGATAATAGTAAACCAAAATGTTATATTTTAGATATGTTTCCATATCCATCTGGAAATGGATTACATGTTGGTCATCCAGAAGGATATACTGCAACAGACATTGTTTCTCGTGTAAAAAGAATGCAAGGATACAATGTATTACATCCAATGGGATGGGATTCATTTGGACTACCAGCTGAGCAGTATGCGATCAGAACAGGTAATCATCCAGAAACATTTACATTAGAAAATATTAAAAACTTTAAAAGACAGTTAAAAGAATTAGGTTTTTCTTACGATTGGGAACGAGAAATTGCCACAAGTAGTGTTGATTATTATAAATGGACACAATGGATTTTCACGAAGTTGTATGAAAAAGGATTAGCTTATGTTGATGAAATTCCAGTAAATTGGTGTGAAGCATTACAAACGGTTTTAGCGAATGAAGAAGTGATTGATGGTAAAAGTGAAATTGGTGGGCATCCTGTAGTTAGAAAACCGATGCGTCAGTGGGTGCTTAAAATTACTGAGTATGCGGAGCGATTGTTGGAAGATTTAGAACTTTGTGATTGGCCTTCTTCTACTAAAGAGATGCAAATTAATTGGATTGGTAAAAGTGTTGGTGCAGATGTGGTGTTTAATGTAGCGGATACGGATTTATCGTTTACTGTATTTACAACTAGGTGTGATACACTTTTTGGTGCAACGTATTGTGTATTAGCACCTGAGCATCCGTTTGTGGATCAAATTGCAACATCTGAAAATAAAGAGGCGATTGAGGCTTATCGTCGTGAAATTGCTTCTAAATCTGATTTAGAACGTACAGAATTAAACAAAAACAAAACAGGAATTTTTACTGGAGCGTATGCTATTAATCCTGTAACGAATAAAAAAATACCAATTTGGATTAGTGATTATGTACTAGCGAGTTATGGTCATGGTGCAATTATGGCTGTTCCTGCTCATGATCAACGTGATTATGAATTTGCGAAAAAATTTGGTTTAGAAATTATAGCGGTACTTGATGGTGATGTGCGTGAAAAAGCGTTTGAAGAAGATGCGTTACACATTAATTCAGATTTTTTAAATGGTTTAGACAAACAAACGGCTATCGATAAAATGATTGCATATTTAGAAGAAAACAATATTGGAAAAGCTAAAACAACATATAAATTACGCGATTGGTTGTTTTCTCGTCAAAGATATTGGGGGGAACCTATTCCGGTAGTACATTTTGAAGATGGTAGTATGCGTGCATTATCGTTAGAAGAATTACCAGTTGAATTACCGGCGACTACTAATTTCAAAACTGCAAACAACGGAGAATCACCATTAGCGAATATCGATAGTTTTATCAATATTGAAATTGATGGTAAAAAAGCACGACGTGAAACAAATACAATGCCACAATGGGCGGGATCTTGTTGGTATTATTTAAGATATATTGATCCACATAATGCGGATATGATTGCCGATCCAAAATTATTAGAGAAATGGTTGCCAGTAGATTTATATATTGGTGGAGCAGAGCATGCGGTATTACATTTATTGTATGCAAGGTTTTGGCATAAAGTATTATATGACTGTGGTGTTGTAACAACGAAAGAACCGTTCCAAAAATTATTCCATCAAGGCATGATTTTAGGTGAAAACAATATTAAAATGTCTAAGTCACGTGGAAATGTTGTACCAACAGATGAAGTCGTTGCAACACATGGTGCGGATGCATTGCGTGTATATGAAATGTTTATGGGTCCGCTAGAAGCAACGTTGGCGTGGAGTCCAAATGGTTTAGATGGTGCTAAAAAATGGTTAGAACGTGTATATCGACTAATTATTGAAGAGCAAAAAATATCAGAAGAAAATGATGGTAAATTAGATTATATCTATAATTATACTGTGAAAAAAGTAACGGATGATATCGCATCTTTAAACTTTAATACTGCAATATCGCAAATGATGATTTTTATTAATGAGTGTTATAAAGCAGAAACAATTTATCGTGAGTATGTGTTAGGTTTCATTAAGCTGTTATATCCGTTCGCACCACATTTAGGTGAAGAATTATGGCAGTTAATGGGATATCGTGATACAATCACATATGAAAGTTGGCCAATTTATGATGAAGCGAAATTAGTGAAAGATGAAGTTGAAATCGTTGTGCAAATTAATGGTAAACTAAAAGCGAAGTTTAACTTTAAATCGAATGCTGAAGATGCTGAAATTCAATCTGCTGCTTTATCCAATGAAAAAGTTGTAGAAGCATTAGCAAATCAGACAGTTAAAAAAGTAATCGTTGTGAAGAAAAAATTAGTAAATATTGTAATCTAGGAGGTTAAAATGGCGTTTTATTTTAAAGATGTTTCACGAACATTTAATGAGTTTTTATTAGTTCCAGGTTATTCTTCAAGTGAATGTGTTGTTGCTAATGTTTCAACTAAAACACCACTTGTAAAATATAAAAAAGGTGAACAACCAGCAATTAGTTTGAATATTCCTTTAGTTTCAGCGATTATGCAATCTGTTTCTGGTGAAAAAATGGGTGTTGCTTTAGCACAAGAAGGTGGATTATGTTTTATTTATGGCTCACAGTCTATTGAATCAGAGGCTGCGATGGTTAAAGCTGTTAAAGATACTAAGGCGGGATTTGTGGTTTCAGATACAAATATTTCACCTGATAGTACATTACAAGATGTATTAGATTTAAGAAAAAAAACTGGCCATTCAACAATGGCGGTTACGGAAGATGGAACTAGAAATGGTAAACTTGTTGGGATTTTAACTTCTCGTGATTATCGTGTTTCTAAAACACCTTTAGATACAAAAGTATCGCAATTAATGACTCCTTTTGATAAATTAGTTTGTGGGCATGCAAATATGACATTATCTGAAGCTAATGACATGATTTGGGAATATAAGTTAAATCAATTGCCGATAGTGGGGGATAATCAAAAATTGTTGGCGTTCGTATTTAGAAAAGATTATGATTCGCATAAAGAGCACCCTAATGAGTTATTAGATACAGAAAAACGTTATTTAGTAGGTGCTGGAATTAATACAAGAGATTATGAACAACGTGTTCCGGCTTTAGTTGAGGCTGGTGCAGATGTGTTGTGTATTGATTCTTCAGAAGGGTTTAGTGAGTGGCAATTAAGAACACTTAAATGGATCAGAAGTAAATACGGCAATAGTGTAAAAGTAGGTGCGGGTAACGTAGTTGATCGTGAAGGATTTAGATTTTTAGCTGATGCTGGTGCTGATTTTATTAAAGTTGGTATTGGTGGTGGTTCAATTTGTATTACCCGCGAACAAAAAGGAATTGGGCGTGGACAAGCAAGTGCAGTAATTGAAGTTGCTAAAGCACGTGATGAATATTTTGAAGAAACTGGTGTATACATTCCTATTTGTAGTGATGGTGGTATTGTATATGATTATCACATTACACTAGCATTAGCAATGGGGAGTGATTTTGTGATGTTAGGGCGTTATTTTGCTCGTTTTGATGAATCTCCAAGTGAAAAAATAAACATTAATGGTGTATATATGAAAGAATATTGGGGAGAAGGAAGCGCTAGAGCTAGAAACTGGCAAAGATATGATATGGGTGGCGATAGTAAACTCAGTTTTGAAGAAGGTGTCGATTCGTACATACCATATGCAGGTAGTTTAAAAGATAATGTAGCACTAACGATGAATAAAATTAAATCTACAATGTGTAATTGTGGATCATTAGATTTAACACATTTTAAAGAAAACGCGAAACTAACGCTTGTATCAGCAACTAGTATCACTGAAGGTGGTGCACATGATGTTGTGTTGAAGGAATCGTTAGTTGGTAAAAAAGGACATTAAACCTATCTATTTTGATAGGTTTTTTCATTATAAGCAATTATTGCATAAAAAAATGTATGCTTTTACAAAAAAAACAAAATTTTTTGCGGAAAGGTATTGACATTATTTTCTTTTTCCATTATACTATAAGCATAAACACGAGGTGTTTAAAGAGCGGTCATGAATTAAAGGGGGAAAAAATATGAAAAAATTAAATAAAATTAGTGCTAGTATAATTGTGGTAATTTTAGTATTCTCATTATTTTTCGTTTTTACAACAAATAAATTAATTAATGATACGAATAAATTAAACACTAGTATAATTAATTTAATCGAAAACGCACCAAATGAAAATATTGATGATAAATTAACGTTTTTTGGCATGGATGTGTTACATTATAAAGTTTCTACTCAAAGTGATGGCGGGATAAAAGTTACGACCATCAAAAGTAAGTATCACGCATTCATCCCATTTATATTTGCTGGTGGTGCGACTATCACATTACTTACTATAAGTGGTGGGGTATGGTTGTTATTGGCTAAATCGAAAAGGAGGACATAAATATGTTTGTGTCATTAAAAAATTTCACATTTTCATATAATGATAATAATACAGTTTTAAAAAATATTAATCTAGAAATTAAAAAAGGAGAAAAAATAGGACTATTAGGAATTAATGGTTCTGGTAAAACAACTTTGTTGAATTGTGTTTTTGGAGAATTAGAAACGCATGAAGGCATACTTGTTTTTGAAAAATCGCCATTCAAAAATGTGGATGAAATAAGAAAGCGAATAGGTTTTGTTACTGATACAGTAGATATTATTGATTATTTAACGTTAAAAGAATTAATAGTGTTTATGGAATATATTTATGGTAAAGAAAATATTGATTATGACAAGTTAGAAATGTTATTATCGTTATTTAATATTAAAGATGTGTATGATTCTAAATTAATTAAAAACTATTCATTTGGAATGAAAAAGAAATTGCAACTCATATCAATACTAATTGCACCATATCAATTTTATATTGTGGATGAACCCACAAACGGTTTAGATATCGTATCCGTCTATTATTTAAAGAAAATATTTAATGAATTAAAAGATGTAACATATATTGTATCCAGTCATGAAATTGGCTTTGTGAAAGAAACATGTGAAAAAGTAGTATTTATTAAAAATGGTGTCTTATCAGAGAAATTGGATATTTCTAATTTAACTGCTGAACAATTAGAAAAGTTATTTATGGATTGGTATAATGAAAAATAATGTAAAAGCCATATCCACGTTAGTCAAAAATATTTTTAGAAATGCAGCTTTAGAAAATCCTGTTATTATTTTTATTACTGTTTCACTTTATTTAGGGTATACATTTTTCTCATTTAATGAAATTGCAAATAATTTTTCAGGTCTTAAAATAACATCGTTGACTGATTTATATGAGAAATTTTATACCGTATTCTTTTTATTCTATTTCAATAATTTAATTTATTTATCAATCATTATTTTCCTATCAACAATATTTTTATATAGTAAAGTTCATAACATATTTAAAAAATATCCAATCACAATTAAAAATATTTTCATGATGTCATTGTTTACCGTGATGTTATGTATGTATATATTAATTATGCCATCAGTAATATTTAATATTATATTAATCAGTTCTGATGTTGTGATGTTCGCTGTAATATTAATTGTATTAGCGATATTTTATTTGGCGTTTGTATTGTGTTATGTCGCTAGCATGCAATTAATGATGCAATTTCTACAATTAATAATTAAGAAATTTCTTGGAAAAGTTTATTTTTGGTCAATTTCTTTTTTATCAATTATTCCGTTTGTCGTGCTAATTATTAATAAACGACAATTAAGTAGCGTTGAGCAAGTACCAGTGCGTGTATTTTTAGTCATTCATATTATTTGTGCAATATTATGGTATAAGTGGGTGAATGTACGTGTGATGCTTCCTGTTAAAAGTAGTAAAGTAACTTTAAACATCGATAAAATCAAAATGTTGCCTGCAAGTATACTGAACACATTACTGATTATTATAAGAAATCGTGTTGAGTTTACATTATCAATGATAGTAGTTGTATTTTATTTAATTTTTTCAAGTCCAAAAATCGGTTTATTTTCAAGAAGTGAACATATGTATTTTATTATACCGTTTTTACTAATAGCATTAGGAATGATGAATGTGTACTTAAATTGGTATCGTCGCGTTGCAAAAAAATTATATCAACACACAAATGTCATTTTACTTTTATTAGTTGTAGTCATTACAATGCTACTCGCATTATTTACTGAATTATCACTACATTACTACATTTCACTTGTTTTATGTATTGCAGTAATTTTAAAATTTAAATTAACGTACAATCCAGATAAAATAAATTCTTTAACTTTTATGTTGGTATTAAGTATGCTGTCAATGATATTACTAGGTGTCATCCATGTTGTCAAATTATAAATTTTGCAAAGGTGTTCGTGTAATTGAATCAAAAATAATAGATGAAAGAATAGGTATCCACTATACAATTTCTAAACAACAAACTACTGTTGATTATTTATTGCAAAATGACTTGATTAAAAAACAAGGAATAATTTGGAATAAAAATAGAATAATGATGTTTATAACGATTTGTGTTGTATTTTCAATACAAACATTAATTATGCTTAGCTTATCAAAAATTTTACTAGATAGTATTAATTATTATTCTCAAATCGTTAAGTCAATTATAATATTTAATATAGGTGTTTTTGCACATGAAATAGCACATATAATTTTGTATTGGTTGTATGATAAAAAATATAATGGTTATTTTAAAATAGATATATTCCGATGTAGCTTCAACTATATACAAAAGTCAGATCAATCCACAGCGATTATTTCAGTAGGTGGCCCTGTTGCGGGTGCGGTTGTGGTTTGGGTGTTATCGGAAATATTAACAGCTAATTTGTTTTTGAAGTATATTTTAGTATTTTACCACTTAATCATGTTGTTGCCATTATTTAATGATGGGAAATACATATTTCATTACATCTTAAAAAAATAAGTATACGACGCAAAGTATACTTTTTTTCATGGGTGATGTTCTTTTTATTTTCAATCGTTTTATTAAAATGTTATAATATTCACATAAGTCAATGGAGGTTACGATGAAAGGGCGAGTACATTCATTTGAAAGCTTTGGAACAGTAGATGGTCCAGGCATTAGATTTGTGTTATTTTTACAAGGTTGTCCATTAAGATGCAAATATTGTCATAATCCCGATACGTGGGCGTATAAAGATGGAACAGAGTATACGGTAGATGAAGTTGTAAAAAAAATATTAAAATACCGCACATATTTTAAAAACGGTGGGGGTGTTACAGTAAGTGGTGGTGAACCATTAGTACAAATTGATTTTGTGATTGAATTGTTTAAACAACTAAAAAAACATCAAATTCATACGTGTGTCGATACTTCGGGTATTATGTTTCAAAAAAAATCTGAAAAAATCGTTCAAAAATATGAAGAATTATTTTCGGTGTGTGATTTATTCTTATTAGATTTAAAACATATTGATTCAAAAGAACACGAAGAATTAACAGGATTACCAAATGAAAAGATTATTGATTATGCTAATTTTTTATCAGAAAAAAACAAGGCAGTTTGGATAAGACACGTTTTAGTACCAGGTTATACAACAAATGAAAAATATTTAATTCAACTACGAAAATTTGTGGAGACATTAAAAAATGTGGAGAAAATCGAAGTATTACCATACCATACAATGGGGACGGTTAAATACCAACAAATGAATCTTAAATATGCGTTAGAAGGTGTTGAACCACCTACTAAACAACAAATAGAACGTGCAGAAGCAATTTTATTAAGAGGAGAAATATAATGGAGTTAAACTTTGGATACACAATTATTGAAGTTCAAGGCGACAGTTGTGCAAATTGCATTACTATGATGCCTATTATTCGAAATATTGCTAATAGAAGAAATGATTTAACAGTGTTTACTTTGTTATTAAATGAAGAAACACGTCCGATATTAAGCAAGTATGATGTTGTTTCTATTCCAACAACGCTTTTACTATATAATGACGAATTATTAGGGAAAGTAAGTGGTCTTCAACCAGAAG
Source organism: uncultured Erysipelotrichaceae bacterium (assembly GCA_945877255.1). GTDB lineage: Bacteria > Bacillota_I > Bacilli_A > Erysipelotrichales > Erysipelotrichaceae > CAMCRE01. The sequence goes on along the minus strand of CAMCRE010000004.1, from coordinate 80,422 downwards.
AAATATTGGAATTTTGGATTGATTCTAAAATTGAAGAACATCAAAACGTAATAAAGTAGTAAAATTAATATAAATATGTTATAATATAGAAAATAAGGGGGATATTTTATGTCATTTATTAAAGGAATTAAAGAGTGGATTGCACCAGGAGATGATGAAAACGTAGAAGTAGTAGAAGAAGCACCAAGAAAATCTACTTATGAAACAAGTAGAAGTGCTAAAGTTATTGGTGGTGCAAATACTAAAATGGTGTTATTTGAACCAAGAAGTTTTGATGACGCACAAGTTGTTGCAAAAAAATTAAAAGAAAGTAAAGCAGTAGTTGTAAACTTACAAAAATTAAGAACAGATGCAGCACAACGCACAATTGACTTTTTAACGGGTGTATTGTTTGCGTTGGAAGGCTCAATTCATCAAATTGGTGAAAAAGTATTCTTATTTGCGCCATCAAGTGTACCTGTAGATGGTGCGATTTCTGGAAATAGTGATATTCAAGAATAGTCCATATTTTCTAAAAACATATCCAGAATATTCACATACGATTTCTCGTTTTGAAGATTATATAAAACGTGTGATACACAGTCATCTTGTTGTAGAAACACGTTTTTTAAATAAAATTGAACAAGAAATTTTATTTAAAATGATACCAGATGATTTACAAGTTATATTTAGTGGTGGTATTAAAAATGCAACGTATCAAAAAGCATTGCTGGCACCTAAAATATATCAAGATTTAAGTTTTGAAACATTAGTAGTTTTAAAAACATCAATTAACCAGACATATCAAAATATTGAACATCGTCATATTTTAGGAAAATTATTAAATATGGGTATTCAAAGAAATACAATTGGCGATATTATAGTTGATAAAAATGCGCTTTATATTGCGTGTGATGTTAGTGTAGAACGATTAATATGTGATATTACGCACTTCAAACAAATACAAGTCCGTTTTACTAGAAGTAATGAGGAAGTTATTTTTGAGCCAGCATTTCATTCGATTGAAAAAATTATTGCGAGTTTACGTTTAGATGTTATTGTTGCTGGGATAAGTAATATTTCACGTATGCAATCTAATACATTAATTAAGGCAGGGCATGTTAAAGTAAATGGTATGGTGTGCATGGATAATGCACGGCTATGCAAAGAAGAAGATGAAATCGTCATTAGAAAATTTGGAAAGTTTATATTTAGAAAAGTTATTAAAACAACAAAAAAAGATAACTTAGTCGTGAAAATTGATCAATTTGTGTAGGAGGTTGATATGAAGTTTTCAACAATGAAACAAGGATATAATCGTTATGAAGTTGATGCAAAGATTAGTGAATTAACACAAACGATTGAAGATTTGGAATTAAAACTACGATTATACAAAACTAAAAATGAAGCATTAGTTGCAAATCAAGAAGAATTAATCACTAGTTACAATGAATTAAAACAAACACTACAAATTAAAGAAAAAGCACAAGAAGACTTAACGAAATTTGCGTTAAAAGAAGCAAATGCAGTAATTGATACAGCACAACGTAATGCTGAATTTATTGTAAATGAAGCATTTGTTTCTGCGAGATTAATTTTACTAGAAGTTTCGCGTCTTGGTGGAACGACGAATGAATTAAAAGGGCAAATTAAAGAGCGAATTGAACAGCTTGCTAGCTTAGTAGAAGATATTAAAGATTTCCCAACGATTGATGAAGAAAGATTAAAATAGGAGTAAATATGAATTATAAAGATACATTATTAATGCCAAAAACAGAATTTGAAATGCGTGCTAATTTGGCAAAAAAAGAGTTTCTTTACCAAAAAAGATGGAAAGAAAATAATTTATATCAAAAAATGTTGGCGTATCGTCAAGATGCACCGCAATTTATTTTGCATGATGGACCGCCGTATGCAAATGGAGACATTCATATTGGACATGCTTTAAATAAAATTTTAAAAGACTTTGTGATAAGAAGTAAATATATGGCAAACTATCAAGTACCATATATTCCAGGGTGGGATACACACGGTTTACCAATTGAAACAGCTGTTCAAAAATTAGGATATAACCGTAAAGAAATGAGTGTCGATGCGTTTAGAAAATTATGTTTAGAATACGCACAAGAACAAGTCGAGCGTCAAAAAGAAATGTTTTATCGTTTAGGAATCGTGGGTGATTTTGATAATCCATATATTACATATCAAAAAGAATATGAAGCAAATCAAATTGATGTTTTTGCGAAGATGGCTTTGAAAGGTTTAATCTACAAAGGTTCAAAACCAGTATATTGGTCACCTTCTAGTGAAAGTGCATTAGCTGAAGCAGAAATTGAGTATAAAGAAAAAACGTCACCATCAATTTATGTTAAATTTGATGTTGTTGATAGTAAAAACATAATTGATGCAGACAGTAGTTTTATTATTTGGACAACTACACCTTGGACAATTCCTGCTAACTTAGCGATTTGTGTTAATCCAGATTTAGAGTATGCGTTAGTTAAAAGTGAAAAAGGAAAATTCGTTGTTTTAAATAAAAATATAGATAGTTTATGGGAAACATTTGAATTTAGCGAAAAAGAAATTTTAAAAACATTCAAAGGACAAGAATTAGAGTTTATAACAACTAAACATCCATTATATGCTCGAACTTCAGTTGTAATTTTAGGTGATCATGTTAGTGATGAAGCAGGTACAGGATGTGTACATACTGCACCAGGTCATGGGGTAGAAGACTTTAATGTTGGATTAAAATATGGATTAGAAGCATATTGTCCAGTTGATGAAAAAGGTTATTTAACAAGTGATGCTGGAGATTTTGTAGCTGGTCAATTTATTGATGATGCGAATAAAACGATTACTCAAAAACTTGATGAAGTAAAAGCATTGTTGAAATTAAGTTTTATTAAACACGCTTATCCACATGATTGGCGTACTAAAAAACCAATTATTTTCAGAGCAACAGCACAATGGTTTGCTTCAATTGATAAGATTAGAACGCAATTATTAGATGAAGTAGAAAATATTAAATGGTATCCAAGTTGGGGTGAAAAACGTTTATACAACATGGTTAAAGATCGTGGTGATTGGTGTATTTCACGTCAAAGATTATGGGGTGTGCCAATTCCAATTATTTATGGTGAAAATAACGAACCAATTATCGACGAGCAATTATTTAATCATTTCTCACAACTATTTAGAACACATGGTTCAAATATTTGGTATGAAAAAGATGTTAAAGATTTACTTCCAGAAGGATTTACACATCCAAGTTCTCCAAACAATATATTCAGAAAAGAAATGGATACGATGGATGTATGGTTTGATTCTGGATCAAGTCATACAGGTGTGTTAGTTGAGCGAAAATTACGCTATCCAGCTGACTTATATTTAGAAGGTAGTGATCAATACCGTGGTTGGTTTAACTCATCATTAACAATCGGTGTTGCTGTTCATGGTAAAGCACCATATAAAGAAGTTGTATCACATGGATTTATAATGGATAAAAATGGTATTGCAATGTCCAAATCACTAGGGAATACAATTTCACCAAAAGAAGTATTTGAAAATCAAGGTGCGGATATTTTACGTCTTTGGGTAGCAAGTATTGATTACCAAGCAGATGGTCGTATTGGAGAAGAAATCTTAAAACAAATTTCAGAGTCTTACCGCAAAATAAGAAATACGTTTAGATTTATGTTAGGAAATATTCATCCTGAAGACTTCACAAAAGAAGATTTAGTGGATGTTCAAACATTACCATTAGTTGATAAACATATGATTGTTAAATTATCAGATGTAATTGAAAAAGCAAGAAAAGCATATGAAAAATATGATTTTATAACTGTTACTACACTCGTTCAAAACTTTATGACAACTGATGTAAGTGCGTATTATTTAGATTTCACAAAAGATATTTTATATATTGAGAAAAAAGATGCGTTACGAAGAAGACAAGTTCAAACAGTTATTTATACATTATTTGAATGTTTATTAAAAATTATTGCTCCGATTTTAGTACATACAGTTGAAGAGTTAAATGATTTTATTCATTTAGAAGAAGATTCAATTCATTTAGCACAATTCAAAGATGTACCAAAAATTAATGATGGCGATGTTGTTGAAAAAATGGATGCAATTTTAGAATTAAGAACGCATGTATTAAAAGCATTAGAAGTTGCACGTGAAGAAAAAATTATTGGTAAATCATTAGAAGCACATGCAATTATTCGTTTACCAAAAGCATTAAAACAATTAATCGAAACATCATTTGATCATTTCCATCAATTCTTAATCGTTTCAAAAGTAGATTTAATTGAAGATGAGCAATTAAACGTTGAAATTGTGAAATGTAAAGGATATGCTTGTCCAAGATGTTGGAATGTTACAATGCGTGAAGAAGGTCAACTTTGCTCAAGATGTAAAAGTGTAATAGAAGAATAAGGTTACTTATTCTTCTTTTTAAAAGGAGAATATATGATATCGTCACTAACAAACAATAAAGTTAAAAATTGGCTTAAATTACGTCAAGTAAAATATCGTAATAAGTTTAAAAAATTTATTATCGAAGAAGAACATGTTATTGCAGAAGCGATAAAAACGAATAATTTAGAAACATTAATTTTATTAGAAGGTAGTAATAATCAGTTTGGTTTTACGAATGTCGAAATTGTTTCTAAAGATGTGATGAAAAAATTAAGTTCAAATATTTCATTAAATAAAATGATTGGTATTGCGAATGTATCACAAAATTCATTAGAAAGTAATCGTGTATTATTATTAGATGATATTCAAATTCCTGGCAATATGGGAACAATATTAAGAACAGCACATAGTTTAGGATATAATAAAATATTTGTTTCAGAAGGGTGTGTAGATGTTTATAATGATAAAGTCATTAAAGCGAGTCAAGGTGCAATATTCCACTTAGATATTGAAGAATGTTCGTTGTTAAAAGTGATTGAAAAAAGTGCGTTTCCTATTTATGCAACAGGATTTGAAAATAGTGTATTATTAGATAATGTTGTTGCTAGCGATAAATTAGGAATTATTGTGGGTAATGAAGGAAGTGGTGTAGCACCAGAACTCATCGCTAAATCACACCAAACAATTCAAATTCCCGTCCAACAATTTGATTCTTTGAACGTAGCTGTTGCAGCAGCGATTTGTATGTATGGATTACGTGAAAAATAATATTAATGATGTTTTAGAAAATGCGGTTTTAGCGGGTAAAATTTTACTAGAGTCTGGTGCTGAAACATACCGTGTTGAAGAAACGATACAACGCATCGCATTAAATTGTGGCATGGACGATGCACAAGCATTTGTATTGCCTACAGGTATTATGACCACAATTACATTGGGAAAAGAAAATGCAACCAAAATTATTCGTGTTAAAAATCGTAGTATTAATTTAGATAAAATCGATCAAATCAATGCGTTATCAAGAGAACTAATGACAACTAAATATGATGTAGAAACAATAAGAAATCGCCTATTATTAATACAAGATGCACAGCAGTATCCATTTAGTTGGAAATTGTTGTCGGCTGCAATTGGTTCAGGTGCATTTGCGTTACTATTTAAAGGAAGCATGATTGATGCGATAATTAGTTTTTTTGCGGGAATGATTGTATATTCCATTAAATTTTTTGCTGATAAATTAGGAATTAATTTTTTTATTGCAACAACACTTGCATCGTTTTGTAGCATTATATTTTCAATTTTATTAACACAAAGTTTTGGAAATACGGATATTGTGATTATTAGTATGTTGATGTTACTCGTTCCAGGACTAGTTATCACTAATGCTGTAAGAGATAGTGTTGCTCAAGATTTAGGTGCAGCTGTTAATCGTCTTTTAGAAACGATTTTAATTGCGACAGCAATTGCACTAGGTGCAATTATTGCGATTGCACTTGCAAAAGCAGGAGGTTTAACATTATGATACAAGCAGCGTTAGCTTCATTTATTGCAACAGGCGCATTTGCGATATTGTTTACTGTAAGAGGTAGAAAAATACTTGTTGCAAGTATTATAGGCATGTTGGCGGGATTTGTGTTTGCGTTAGCACAAGAAAATGGTATATCTGTTGTTGTATCACAATTTTTAGCTTCCATCACATTAAGTGGATTATCTGAAATTTGTGCAAGAAAATTTAAAACACCAGTAACAATATTTATCGTGTGTGCGTTAATACCATTAGTACCAGGTGGTGGAATGTATTTTTCTATGAAAGCATTAATGGAATCAAATACAGCGTTAGGTAACGCAATATTATTAGATGTATTATCGCAATCAGGTGCGTTAGTGCTTGGTATTGTAGTCATGTCGACGATTAGTTTTATGCAACGTGCATATATGAGTAGGAGGTAATATGAAAACATATTTAATTGATTTAGATGGAACAATGTATTCTGGAAATGAGAACATCCCAGGAGCAATTGATTTCATTAATTATTTACAGAAAAATAATATTCCATATATTTTTTTAACGAATAATGCAACACGTACTAAGTTGCAAAACAAACAACATATGGAAAAATTAGGATTTAAAAATATTAAAGAAGAAGATTTTTTTACATCTAGTATGGCGGCAGCTAAATATATTGCAAAAAACTATTCTAAACGCAATGCCTTTGTGGTTGGACAAGATGGTTTAAAAGAAGCATTAATAGAAGAAGGTTTTAAGATCGTTGATGAGAATGTTGATTTTGTGTTTGTGGGGTTGAATACACAAGGGGACTATCAATTGTATTCTCGTGCATTATTTCATTTAGTAAATGGTGCAAAATTAATCGGAACGAATAAAGATCGCAAATTACCTTCTGGTAGTACGTTTAAAATTGGAAATGGCGCAGTAGTTGCAATGTTAGAATATGCTTCACAACAAGAAGCATTTATTGCTGGAAAACCATATGATCCAATTTTAAACGAGGTGTTGTCTTTCAAAAAATTATCTAAAGAAGACGTTGTATTACTCGGCGATAACTTAGAAACTGACATTGATTTAGGATATCGTCATGGCATTGAAACAATAATGGTAACGACCGGTGTGCATACAGTAGCAGATTGTAATGCATTAGGTGTTTATCCAACACAAATTGTTAAATCATTATTTGAATTAATTAAATAACAAATTAATATTAATTATATTTTCAATATAATATGCTACAAATTATAAAAAATTTATTCATTTTTACAAAATAAAGGGTTTACAAAGCAAAAAAATTATGCTAAAATATTGGTGTCAAATGAAAGGAGAATGACATGAACAAAAAAATTATAGCTTCAGTTTGTGCAGGAGCAGTGTTATTAACTGCATGTTCAGGAACTGCTAAAAAAACTGAAAGTAAATCTTTAGTAGTGTATGCTTTTGAAAGTGCATATGGAAAAGATCACTGGGAGGCGTTAAAAGCGAGCTTTGAAAAAGCTAATCCAGGTGTTAAAGTTGAATTGAAAGTTTCAAAAGAAATTGAAACAGAGTTAGAAAATGCAATTGCAACTAAAAAATTCCCTGATGTTGTATACTTAAACAAAGGAAGAGATAAAAAAGTTGTTGAGTCGATTGAAGGGGCAAACGCATTAGAAAACTTAGATTCATTATTTGAAGAAAAAGTTGATGGTAAAGCATTAAAAGATATTATTTTACCAACTTACCTTAACTCAGCTTCATTAACACCATATAAAGATAATAAATCTAAATTCTATGCACCAGTATTCCCAGGAACATTGGGGTTAGTATATAATAAAAATTTAGTTGGTGAAGGTAAAGAATTCTCAATTCCAAAAACATGGAATGACTTATTTGCACAAAAAGTAAAAGCTGATGCAAAAGGAATTTCATTATTTACATACCCAACACCAGGATATTTAGATGCCGCAGTTCCAGCAGCAATTTATGATAAATCTGCTGATTTACATAAAGCATTCACAAACTATGAAAAAGGTTTATATGCAAAACAAGAAATGAAAGATGTTTTAACAACATTTGCGAAGTTAAAAGATGTTATTTATCCAGAAACAGTAGCTAACGCTACTTCTGAAGGCGGGTACTTAAAAAACCAACAAGCATTTATTGATGGTAAAGCGTTATTTATGCCAAATGGTACTTGGGTAATTCAAGAAATGCGTTCATATAAAGCTGGAAATGAAAAATTTGAAGGATATGGATTTACAGCGTTACCAGGAATTACAAACGCAGGTAAATTCATGGGTAGCTTTGAAGAAACAGTGTTTGTGATGAAAGAAGCTAAAAACAAAGATTTAGCTAAAAAATTCATTGCTTCTATGTACTCAGCTGAAAACGTTAAAGTTATTCGTGAAAAAGGAAATGGTGCATTAATGCCTGTAGCTGGTGTACCAGAATTAGATGACTTAGCGAAAAATGGATATGAAGTATTAAATACAACGTTTGTGTCTACTAAAGAAGTTGCAGGTGTAAACTTTAAAGAAGCGTTATACAAAAACTTAAATAACGTAATTAATGGAACACTTACAGCTGAAAAATGGATTGAAAACGTAGGTAAAGCAAACGACGTATTAAACGCTAATATCAACAAATAATAAAGTAACAGGTTGGCAAAGTAAAAATTTGCCACCTTTTTTTAGGAGGAGTTTATGGGAAGAAAAAAACAGCAAAATTTATTCGTGTTTTTTGCTTTAGCACCAGCGGTAATATGTTTTTTTGCATTTATGATTTTACCGACTGTTCGTATTTTTTTAATGTCTTTATTTGAAGTAAACAAATATGACGCCGCACAAACAAAATTTGTGGGGTTAAATAACTTTATTACGTTATTCACTGGTAAAATTGATGGAACAATTATACCAGAAATTCCATTAAAAATTGCTACTTCTTTAAAAAACACTTTATTTTTAGTAGTAATTGTGGGGATTATCACTTTATTTATAGCAATTTTAATGGCAAGTATATTAGTTCGTGAAAATTTAAAATTCAAAAATTTATTTAGAATTATTTTCTATATTCCGAATATTTTATCAATAGTCGTTATTGCGGGAATTTTTCAAGCAATTTATGAAAAAGAATTTGGATTATTAAATGCGGTAATTGGCTTTTTTGGTATGAAACCTGTAGATTGGTTAGGGACTGGAAGTAATACGATTGTATTATATTCATTAGCAGGAGCGATGGTGTGGCAAGCGGTTGGTTACTATATGGTTATGTACATGGCTTCTTTATCCACAATTCCAGAACATTTATATGAAGCTAGTGCTTTAGAAGGTGCAGGGAAAATATATGAATTTTTCCATATCACATTACCATTATTATGGGGTACAATTAGAACAACACTAACGTTTTTCGTTGTAAGTACAATTAACTTAAGTTTCGTGTTAGTAACAGTTATGGCAGGTAGTCGCTCAGATAACGAAGCATCAGTTATATTATTTGAGATGGCAAAACAACAAAGTGTACAAGGATATGCGATGGCAATCGGTGTAATAACGTTTATGTTTTCATTCGGTGTATCAGTTGTGATGAATGCTATTACGAAGCGTGAAACGTATGAGTTTTAGAGGTGGATTATGGAGAAAAAAAATAAATTTTATCGTGTAATATTATATGCAATATTAATTATATTTGCGGTTACAATTGTTGTACCTTTAATTTGGCTAACTATTGCAAGTTTTAAACAAGTGCATGAATTTAGTGGTGCGTCTACTTGGGCATTACCACAAACATGGTATTTTAAAAATTATATTAATGCTTGGGTTGAAGGACAAATGGGAACGTATATGTTCAACTCTGTTTTCGTAACTTCACTAGCGATTATATTTTCATTAACATTAGCACTACCAGCGGCATACGTATTAGCACGTTATGAGTTTTTTGGAAAAAAAGTTATTCAAGCATTATTAATGGCAGGATTATTTGTTAATATTAGTTATATCGTTATTCCAATGTTGATACAAGTTAATGATTGGCAAGAATTTTTACGTAAATTATTTAATAATGAAGCGAATTTCTTTATTAATAATCATATTGCTTTAGCATTAATATATGCTTCATGTTCGCTTCCATTTACAACATATTTATTAATGAACTATTTTAAAACAATACCAAATGCTTATTATGAAGCAGCATCAATAGATGGGTATGGGCATTTTGAAATATTCACAAAAATTATGATACCAATGGCTAAACCAAGTATTATTACAATTACGTTATTTAATTTTTTATCGTATTGGAATGAATATATTATGGCATTTACGTTATTAACTGATGACGAAAAACGTACATTGCCAGTCGGATTAACATTTTTAAAAGGAGCAGAGCGAACATTAACTGATTATGGTAAAGTTTATGCTGGATTAGTATTAGTGATGTTACCAACAATTATCATGTATATGTTGGTGCAGAAAAAAATAACAGAAGGTATGACATTAGGAGGTTTAAAAGATTAAAATGAGTAAACGATACGGAAGAGTAACATTACCTAGTGAAACAAACTTTTTTGAAGAAACTAAGGAAGTACTAGGAAGATTAAAAGCAGATGCGATTCGTGATAGCGATGGAACAAAGTTAAGTGATGAATTAAAACAATTAGATGCAAAAATTTATACAACATATTTTGTGTCTCGAGGACATAATGACTTTATTGAACAAAATATGGAAGAATGTATTCAAATATTCTTAATGAGTGAACGTGTTGTAGCAACAAGTAATTATTGTGAAATTTCTTTCATGAATGGATATTTTGACCAACAAATTAAGCCAGATTATGACCACGATGTAAAAAAATATTGGCAAGTGCATAATCGAACAACAAATGAAGTAATAGAACATTGGGAAATTGATAAAGTCAACAATAAAGTGTTGATTAGTAATTGTACTCCCTACCATGAATATACGGTAAATTTTTTAGCGTATATGATTTGGGATGCAACACAAATGTATAATCATATTACAAATGATTGGAAAGATAAACCACATGAAATTCCATTTGATGTTAGAAAACCAAAATCACGTGAATTTGCGTATAAATATTTAGAAAATTGGTTAAAAGAAAATCCACACACTGATGTTGTTCGTTTTACAACGTTTTTCTACCATTTTACATTAGTTTTCAACAACTTAGGAAAAGAAAAATTTGTGGATTGGTTTGGATATGGAGCAGGTGTATCTACTGAATTAATTGCAGGATTTGAAAAAGAAACAGGAATACGTTTAGTTGCGGAAGATTTCGTAGATGAAGGGTTCTATAATTCAACGTTTAGAGTACCAAGTGAAAACTATAAAAAATTCATAGATTATCAACAACGTTTTGTGGCTGAATTTGCAAAACAATTAGTTGACTTAGTACACGCAAGTGGTAAAGAAGCAATGATGTTTTTAGGTGATAACTGGATAGGAACAGAACCTTATGGTGATTACTTTGAAAATATTGGATTAGATGCTGTTGTAGGATCAGTTGGTGGTGGAGCAACGTTACGTCTAATTTCAGAAATTCCACATGTTAAGTATACCGAAGGAAGATATTTACCATATTTCTTCCCTGATACATTCTTTGAAGGCAATGAACAAAAAGCAATTGATGAAGCAATCGAAAATTGGCGTACATCAAGACGTGCGTTGATGCGAAAACCATTAGATCGAATAGGATATGGGGGCTATTTATCGTTAGCTTACAAATTCCCGAAATTTATGGATTATATTGAAAAAGTTTGTGAAGAATTTAGAGAAATATACGATAAAATTGCACAAACTAAACCTTATTGTGGTTTAAAAGTAGCGATTTTAAATAGTTGGGGAAAAATTAGATCATGGCAAACACATATGGTTGCACATGCGCTTTGGTACAAACAAATTTATTCTTATTTAGGTATATTAGAATCATTAAGTGGAATGAATGTTGATGTAGCATTTATTAATTTTGATGATGTAAAAAAAGGTATCGATCCAACAATTGATGTGATCATTAATGCTGGTGATGCTGATACAGCGTTTAGTGGTGGTAAAAATTGGGATGATCCAGAAATTGTGGCAATTTTAAGAAAATGGGTATATGAAGGACATGGATTAATAGGTGTTGGTGATCCAAGTGCATATTTAAAAGGTGGAAAATATTTCCAATTATCGGATGTATTTGGTGTTGAAAAAGAATTAGGATTTAGTTTAAGCACAGATAAGTACTTTACAAAAGTTTGTGATCAACACTTTATTACTGCGGATAATGTATCTGAAATGGCGTTTGGTGAAAGTAAGCAAAACGTATATGCATTAAATGAAAATGTGGAAATTTTATCTTTTGAAAATGGTGAAATTCAATTAGCTACACATCAATATGGCAAAGGACGTGCGGTTTATATTTCAGGTGCACCTTTTAGTGAACAAAATGCGAGAATATTACAAAGAGCACTTTATTTTGTGGCAGGAAAAGAAGAAAAACTATATCGTTACTTTGCAACAAATATTTATTGTGAAGTGCATGCATATGAAGAAAAAGGTATTTATGCAGTTGTAAATAACGCAAATTCACAACAAGAAACAGTTGTATATGATGGAAATGGTAATACATTTGAAATAGCATTATCACCATGTGAAATTAAGTGGTTTAATATATGAGATCAGATAAATTGAAAGCTTTAATATGCACATTGCTATTTTTGAGTGGCGTATTTTTAGTTGTATATGGTAGAATTATTCCTGGCTGGACAGGACTATTTGTGATGCTGATTGGTGTTGCAATACTGTTTGGTTTATTATACATGTATAACAGGAGATATAAATGAAAAAAAATGTTGTGATTTTAATGGTCGATCAAATGCGTGGTGATTGTGTTGGATATGACGGAAACGATATGATCTCAACACCACATATTAATATGCTGGCAAAAGAGGGGGCATATTTCACTAACGCATATACAGCTGTGCCAAGTTGCATTGCTTCTCGTGCGGCGTTTATGAGTGGTTTAAAACAAGAAAACCATGGACGTGTGGGGTATGAAGAATTTTTAAGCTGGGATTACCCAACTACATTGGCTAAGGAATTTTCAGCAGCTGGATATTACACAAAATGTATTGGAAAATTACATGTGCATCCACACCGTAAATTATTAGGTTTCCACCACATTGAATTACATGATGGCTATTTACATAGTGCTAGAAATGTACTTAATCCACACCACCAACAATACACTAATACAGATGATTATTTAGAATGGTTTAAACTACATGCAGGTCATGATTTAGATATTATTGATGATGGATTAGATTGTAATTCATGGGTAGCAAGACCGTGGATGTATGAAGAAAAATATCACCCCACAAATTGGGTTGTAACAAGGGGAATTGATTTCTTGCGAACACGAGATGTGACACAACCGTTTTTATTGAATTTATCGTTTGTGAGGCCACATTCGCCACTTAATCCACCAAAATATTATTTCGATATGTATTATGATGAAATAAAAAACATGGATTTACCAGCGGTGGGTAATTGGATAAAAGAGAAAAATTTCGATTTTGATGCGTATAGTACAGTAGCAAAAGCAGGTAAATTAAATGAGCGTGATTTACGAAGAACGATTGCTGCATACTACGGTTGTATTACACATATTGATCATCAAATTGGGAGATTTTTGATGGCGTTAGAAGAACATCAATTAATGAAAGATACAGTTATTGTGTTTTTAAGTGATCATGGTGATCAATTAGGTGAACATAATTTACTTCGTAAAGCATATCCTTATCAAGGTAGTATAAGAATACCGTTAGTTGTAAATAATGTTGCTGAATTGAAAGGTGAAATAAAACACGTTGTTGAATTAAGAGATATTTTTCCAACACTTGTGGATATTGCATTAGGTCAATCAGTGGAAGGAATTGATGGTAAAAGTTTTTTAAATATTCAAGAAAAACCAATTCATCAATATTTACATGGTGAACATTTCTTTAATGAAGAATCACATCAGTTTATTGTTGATGAAAAATGGAAATATATTTACTATGTGTTCACAGGTCATGAACAGTTGTTTGATTTAGAAAATGATCCAAAAGAATTAAATAACGTGATTAATGATTATCCAGATATTAGTAAAAAATATCGTGAAATTTTAATTGATGAATTAAAAGATCGAGAAGAACAATTTGTGGTGGATGGAAAATTAGTCAAACCAAATTATTATGGACCAACATTAAAATTTTTAAAAGAAAAGTCTAAGTAGTGTAAAAGCACTACTTATTCATTATACTTGAAACTTACTAAAAGTAAGTATATAATATAGTAGGAGGTATAAATATGACAAAATTAACAGTCGTACTAGGAAGTACAAGAGAAGGTAGAATGGGTGAATGGGTGTTTAACTATTTTAAAAATCAAGCACAAAATTGGGAAAAAGAATACAATATTTCTGTATCATTTGTGGATTTAAAACAATTAAATTTACCGTTTTTTTATGAAGCAGTTGCATCACTTGCAAATCCAGACAGACAATTAGAAGGAAATGCGCAAATTTGGTTAGACACATTAAAAGATAGTGATGGTGTTATTTTTTTAACGCCAGAGTATAATTGGGCAACTACAGCAGTATTGAGAAATGCACTAGATTATGTTTCACATCAATTAAGTAAAAAAGCAACACGTGTAATTTCTTACGCACCACATCCAGGAGGTGGATTTGATGGCGGTAGAGATTTATCTGTCTTGTTATATAAATTAGGATCGTTTGTGTTACCTAACCCAATAGCTATTCGTACTTTACAAAGTAGTTTTACACCAAGTGGAGAATTATTACCTGATCAAGACAGTTTGCACCAACAATTGTCAAATTCTGTAAAAGAATTAGCTTATTACGCGCAGTTATTTAAAAATAATTCATTCAAAGTATAAATAAAAGCCCATCGTTGTTTGATGGGTTTTTATTTGAAACGTGATAATTATAGAATGTAACACTTGCATTATCTTAAGTATGTGTGCTATAATATTCTCACGGTTATGTCCACGTAGCTCAGCTGGATAGAGCATACGCCTTCTAAGCGTACGGTCAGGGGTTCGAATCCCTTCGTGGACGCCATTATATATATCAAACTACTACACTTTGTGGTAGTTTTTGTTTTTTGTGATGATATACGTTAAAGTGCAAAATAAAAAATTAGAGATAATATTAGTTGACATAATAAAAAAGTTGATGTATCATACCATCATAAAATAAAAATAACGTTGATAAGAAGAGTAACTTGTTTGGAATTTATAGAGAGTCTTGGTTAGGTGGAACAAGATAATAAAGAATAAGTGAATATGGTCTTTGAGTTGTATTTCTGAAGTAATAGTAGGAAATAACGGGTGCACCCGTTATAGTGCTAGACTATGTTGGTAGTCGATGAGGTAAATAACGTGAGTTATTTATAAACAAAGGTGGTATCGCGATTTAAATCGTCCTTTATTAGTAAAGGGACGATATTTTTATTTTATGGAAAATAGTTTAAGGGAGGATACATAGATGAAAAAACTATTAACTATACTTGCACTAGGTGCATTAACGATAGCAGGATGTGCTACAAAAACTGAACAAAAACCATCATTAGGAAAATTAGTAGATGGTTATACAGTAGTTAAAGTAGGCGTAACTGCAGGAGACCACGAAAACTGGGAAGTTGTAAATAAAAACTTGGAAAAAGATAAAATCAAAGTTGAATTAGTAACTTTTGATGATTATGTTCAACCAAACTTGGCTTTAGCTGATAAATCAATTGATTTAAATGCTTTCCAACACGTAATTTATTTTGAAGACTTTAAAGCTAAACACAATTTAAAATTAGATATTTTAAATTACACTTATATTGCACCAATGGGATTCTATTCTAAAAAAATTAATTCAATAAATGAAATTAGTGAAGGAGCAAAAGTTGCTATTCCAAATGATGCAACAAATGGTGGAAGAGCATTATTAATTTTACAAGCTAATGGATTATTAAAAGTTAAAGAAAGTGCTGGATTAAAACCAACATTAGCAGATATTACTGAAAACCCTAAAAAATTAGAAATTATTCAAGTACAAGCACAACAAACACCCCGTGCATTAGATGAAGTAGAATTTGCGGCAATTAATGATGGTATCGCTAAAAGAGCTGGAATTGATTTAACTAAAGCATTATTTAGAGAAGATCCAAATCATAAAGATGCAAAAAACTATTGGAACTTAGTTGCAATTAGAACTGAAGATAAAGGTAATCCAATTTTAGAAAAAATTAAAAATGCTTACCAAAAACAAAACGTAATTGATATTGTAAAAGCTAAAAACGGAGATACTTTAATTCCAGTATTTGAAGTATTACCATAAGGAGGATAAACATGATAGAGATTAAAAATCTACACAAACAATTTCACTTAAATAACACGATAATTAATGCTGTAGATGATGTTACTTTAAGTATTGAAAAAGGAGATATTTACGGTATTATTGGTTATAGTGGTGCTGGTAAATCAACGTTAATTCGTTGCTTAAACTTACTAGAAAAATACGATAGTGGTGAAGTTATTGTTGCGGGGGAAGAATTAAAATCTCTATCAAAACCACAATTGTTGAAGAAACGTGAATCTATTGGGATGATTTTCCAACATTTCAATTTATTGCAATCTTCAACGGTTTATGAAAATATAGCCTCACCATTAAAAAACACAAAAGGATACACAAAAGAAGCAATAAAGCAACGTGTACATGAATTATTAAAATTAGTTGATTTAGAAGATAAAATACATGCTTATCCTAGTCAATTATCTGGTGGTCAAAAACAACGTGTCGCAATAGCAAGAGCATTGAGTCGTCACTGTAACATATTGTTATGTGATGAAGCGACAAGTGCGTTAGATCCTAATACAACACATTCGATATTATCGTTGTTGAAAAAAATTAATCAAGAATTAGGTGTAACAATTGTATTGATTACACATCAAATGGAAGTTGTGAAAACGATTTGTAATAAGATAGCTGTAATGGAAAATGGAAAAGTGGTGGAAAAAGGAAATCTTTTAGATGTGTTTTTTTCACCAACGCATCCAACAACTAAACAGTTTGTGGAACAATCACAATATCCAGATGAATTAGAAAGTGTATTAAAAAACCATGAACACGTATATAGTTTATCGTTTGTGGGGGAAGTAGTCGATCAACCAATTTTATCTAATCTGCAAAAACAATTAGATATTAACGTTAATATTTTATTTGGAAATATAGAATTTCTAGTAGGAAGAAAAATCGGAAATATGATTATAGCGTTTACTGGAACACAAATTCAAGAAGCGATTAGTGTTTTAGCAAAACAAGGTGTACAAGTAAAGGAGATTAAATAATGACTTTTGGGAATGTAATTAAATATCAATCATTAATTATTAAAGCTTTACAAGAGACATTACAGATGGTGTTTTTTGCGGGGATATATGCAACACTAATCGGATTACCATTAGGCATACTATTATATAGTTTAGGTAAAAATGGTGTATTGGAAAATAAATTCATTTATTCTATTTTTTCTAAATGTATTAATGTGATGCGTTCGATACCGTTTATTATTTTAATTTCAGCAATACCGTGGTTAATTAAGATGATTGCAGGATCACCATACGGTGTTAAAGGTGCAACAGTTAGCTTAGCAATAGGAACGTTTCCGTTTATGGCGAAACAAATTGAACTAGCATTGTTGCAAGTAGACAAAGGTATTATTGAAGCATATGAATCAATGGGGTTTACTTCGCTTCAAATTATTTACAAAGTTATTTTAAAAGAAGCATTACCATACATTATCCAAGCAATTACATTAACGTTAATTAGTTTAATTAGTTTCTCAGCAGTAGCTGGTAGCTTTGGTGGAGGTGGACTAGGATCGTTTGCACTTCAATATGGATACAATGAATTTAAAGATGACATAATGTTGGTTACAGTATTACTAATACTAGCAATTGTGTTTGTCGTACAATTTATTGGTGATACTTTATATAAATATTTTAGAAAAGTTAAATAATCATAAAAATCGTTGCACAATTAAATAAGTGTAATGATTTTTTTATTATATAGATATTAATCAACTTATTTTAAAAAAATTTTAATAAGGGTTGATTAATTTAAAAAAACTTGCTACAATGTGTGTTGAAGGAGCATCATTATTTCTAAAGTTTTATCTTTCTATGAATATAGGAGGTGAATTATGAACAATAAAAAAATTAAAATTTATATAAGATTATTCTCAATTATTGTAGTTTGTGCAATGATTTTATCAGTGTTTACGAGTAAAAAAATTTACGGTGAAGAAGCAAGTAGTAGAATGAATAATCATAGAATGATAAACTATACATTTCAAAAAGAAGTAACGACGTTTGCTGAAATGCAACAAGCAATGATTGATGCGCCACAAAACGAAAACAGTTTAATTATATTAAAAAATATAATTGAAGTAACAAGTAGAATAAACATCCCAGCAGGAAAAAATATTACGCTTGCCACAAGTGAAGTAATAACACCTGTAGGAACACAAGAGCAGTCTAACATTCAATTGCCAAAACAAGATGATAGTGTTGAAAGACGTATGCAACTAGTGGAAGATGCTAAGAAAAAAGGTGAAATAGCGTTAGCGATTAGTACAACGTTAAATTCAGTATCTGGATTAAAAAGAAGTGCAACATTTAGTGGTGAATTAATTAATGTCGATCAAAATGCAACACTTACATTAGGGCAATCTATTGAAGATGGTCTAGTAATTGACGGCAATACTGAAATTAAAACCGCTAATAAAGGAATGATTGTTGTTAAGGGAACATTGCAATTAAATGGTGGTACAATCACTAACAGCAATAATGAAAAAGGTTATTCTGCACCGATTTTCTTAGAAAAAAACGCCAACATGGTGATGAATGGTGGGAGAATTACAAAAAATAAAAATATTTCATACGTTAAAAGTAAAGATGGAAGTTGGTTAGGTGATTATTACAGTACAGGTGGTATTTATGTTTCTGATGCAGCTTCATTAACGATTAATGGCGGAAGTATTGATAATAATACTGCTACAGTAGGTGGAATATTTGTGGGGGCGGCTGCTGCGAACACAAGAGAAGAAGTTTCAACTACTAAAGCACAATTAATTATAAATGGTGGTTATATCGTTAATAATCGCTTAGTCGATGTTAGCGAGCAATCATTTAGTGAAAATATTGGTGGCGGTATCCACGTTGATGCCAATGCAACTGTACAGCTTAATAATGGTATTATTGCTGGAAATGAAAGTTCAAGAGGTGGGGCTATTGCAGTTCATGATAACTATGTGACAGCATTTGATGGTGTAAGTTATTCTAACACTGTTACAATACAATATGACGAATACAAAACATTTGCGGGTGCTGAATTAATCATGAATGGTGGTTTGCTATATAAAAATAAAGCGAAAGTTTATGTTGATGGTAATAATAGTGCAGCCGGTGGTGCAATTTATGCCAATTCATCACTGATTTCATTAAATAAAGGTTATATTATTGGAAACAGTGCTGAAAATCAAGGTGGCGGATTGTATATGTCAATTGTTCCACATACATTAAATTTAAAAAATACACTGATTTCTAAAAATAGAGCAGTAAATGGTCAACGATATCAATATTCAGCAGGAGAAGGTGGCGGATATTGGAATTGCCCTGTGGGAGTAGTAGATTTCCAAGATTTTCATTCAGTTTATATTTTTGATAACACTGCAGAAAGTGAACAAGGTGGCGATATTCGTACGGTACGTAAAGCGAGTCGTTATTTTTTAAATAGAAAAAATGTGTCTATGAATTTTTATACGCATATTTCTCCAATAACGCAACAAGGTGGAATAATACGTTATACTTTAGATAATGGCGAAGTTGCACCAAATTTAAATGACACAAACAATTCAGTTGCTTTAAAAGCACAGTTAGACGAACAAACTAAGCAAGAAGCTTGGAAAAATTCTAATATGTTTATTTTAGAAAATGAAGCATTGAAAGGTGGCGGAATTGGTTCTAACGCAAATATCAAGGCACTTGGCGAACCGCAAAATTACGAATTAATTGTTGAGAAAAAATGGGATAGCACAGTTCAAAATTTTCCAGATAGCATTGATGTAGATTTATATATTTCAAATAACAAGTATAGTGAGATGACGTTATCTACTCAAAACAATTATCGTGGAACTTTTAAAAATTTACCATATTCTAAACAACAATTAATTGAAAAAGGGTTACAATATCGTATTGTTGAGCGTAATACAAGTAAGACATATCCAGAAGTTATTGAATTGGGTAAAGCGTTAAAATTAACGCGTGTTTGGTTGAATCCAGATCATCAGTATAGTACTGTAGATAGTTTTGGAGAAGCACTTGAACTAAATTTAAATATTGATTTCATCAACAAAAACAATGATATTATCGAGTCTAGAAATACAATTTTAAAATACGATCGTGTTAATCCGTTTTCAACAGAGATTGTACATGAATGGTTTGAAGGTAATGAGAAACAATTAAATATCACATATCATAGTACAGATCAAAAATACGCAAATTATATTGGTTTGTATAATTATACTGATGAACCACATCGTATTATTATTCATGAACCAGAAAATGATGTTATAAAAATAGAGTTACCGTATTTATGGACAAACGCTTTAGATACAACAGGTTATCCAAATAATATCGGTTTTTCTGATGACTATACTCGTAATAATATTGGTTATAAAATAAATGGTATCGTTAATTTAGAAAATAGTGCAATACAATTGATCAATCATCAATTTAACGAATTGTATGTGCGTAAGAATTGGGAGCATATACCGGAGGAATTACGTGTATCAGAAATAAAAGTTGGTTTATTTATGGTAGAAGATGGTGAGGAAAAACCAGTTCTCAAAAACAATGAGAAACGTGAAGTAACATTAAATGCAACTAATAATTGGACAGCATTATTTGATGAATTACCAAGTGAAAAAGCTATTCCAAATAATCATTATATTATTAAAGAATTAACACCAGGTTATTATTTAACACAACAAGCAAGTAATACTTTACGCTTAAACTTACAATTAAAACGTAAAGGAACATCGCAATTCACTTTAGGAAAAGATTATCCTGGTGGAATTATTAACGTTAGTAAAATACCGATCACACTTAAATATCAACAACAAAATATTCCGATAAATATTAAATATCAAAAAAATTCAAATCAAATAATTGGTGATCTAATTTCTGATCAAGTTCAATTAGTCATACCAGATGTTACTAGTGATGCTGAAATCGTTGTGCAATATTATTTAGATGAAAATGATGTGCCATTCCCAAGAAATTTAGGGACGTTTAAAAATACGCATAATGAAGGTGAATACATTGTGGAATTAGTTAAGGAAGCGAATAATAAATTTATTTTACGTATTCCTAAATTAACACCAAATGATAGCAGTGATGAATTAATAGTAGCTGATCTTGATGTAAAAAATGTGTTCACATTAGTGGGAAATAACTATTATTTACCAGAAGAGCATATTCGAATACATAAAAAATGGTTGGCGGATGAAAAACCAAATGCTTTAGAAGTATCATTAATGTTGGATGATGAAAAAAATACGTTAGTTTTAAATGATGCTAATGCATTTACAACATCAATTATAAAAAAAGGAATGATTAGTAGTATTGATATTAGTGAAGAGAAACTTCCTAATTTTGCTTTGACACAAAAAAATATTGAAAGTAAATTAGTTGTATTAAATACTAATAATGAATCATTACCGATTTGGCAAGGTGATACACAATTGAGCGATGATCAATTAATTGATATTGCACAACAAATCAAAAACAAGGGCTATGTACTTAATCCAACAGCAACTGATAAAGTTACATTAGAAGTTCAAGATAAAGTGAAAATCAATTATCCGTCAACTGCTAAAGTTATCATTGATACGGTTATCACGATGACGAATACTCAGACTAACACAATCAAAATTCAAAAAATTTGGGATGACAACAATGATGAAAACGGTATTCGTCCAGATGAAATCATGATTAAATTATTTGCGGATGGAAAATTACATAGTGAGCATATTTTATCGAAAGCCATGAATTTTGAAAAAAACATTGATAACTTACCGATATATGATGGTCAAAACAAAATTCAATACACAATTAAAGAAGAACCAGTATTAGGATATGAATCAATTGTTGAAGGGTTTACGGTAAGAAATAAGATTATTAAGAAACCAAAAGAAGATATTAAAACGAATGATACTAAAAATTATTATTACATGCTTTTTGTGGCTTCGTTATGTTCATTATTAGTTATAAAGAATATTGAAAAAACTCGTTAAAATGCGAGTTTTTTATTATTTGCATATAATAAAATAGTTGACAACTTGGAAACGCAAATAAAAATAGTAATCTTTAAAAAAGTTGTAAGCATTTTGGTTAATATTATGATAGGATATTTACTCTTTTTTTCAATAAAATTCTCACATCAATTTTATAACTGCAAAAAAATTTAAAAAATGTATTCACAACGATAAAAAAATGTGGTATAATAAAATTACCAGAAAGGAGTGGTTACAATGACAATCGTTTTTAATGTAAAACAATTTGTTTGTTGTGGTACTACTTTTATGTCTTGAAGCACACAATTTTTGTGTGCTTTTGTTTTATTAAGTCGTAAGGAGGGAAAAATATGGACTTGAATGTAAAACAGTTATGGGAAGCATCAGCTAGTGGAGAAGTTGCTAAAGTCATGGCAGCGATTAAAGCAGGAGCAGATGTAAATTATTGTGATGATGATGGTAGAACACCATTAATGCGTAGTGCAAAAAGAGGGTATAAAGACATCGTCCAATTATTAATTGACTATGGAGCAAATGTGAATGCAGTTGATTCACGTGGTCGAACAGCATTAATGGGTGCAAGTAAACGCAACAATTTAACGATTTGTAAGAAGTTATTGTTGGCGAATGCGAATGTGAATGCGAAAGATAATAAAGGAAGAAGTAGTATTGCACGTGCTGCGTTTTTAGGACATACACGAATTGTTGAATTATTGTTGAAACATCATGCGTTTGTGGATATCCAAGACCAAATGGGAAGAACACCATTAATGGAAGCTTGTTTAGCACATAAAAAAGAAATCGTTGAGCTATTGATTAATGAGCACGCTAATATTAATTTACAAGATCATGAAGGAAGAAATGCGTTGATGCGAGCAGCATTTATGGGCGATAAATTATTAGTTGCACACTTAGTTAATAAAGGAGCTGATGTTAAACAAACTGATAGTAGTGGTAAAAAAGCACTAGATTATGTACGTGAATTTTGTTATGATGATTTAAAAGATATATTGGGGGTAAATTAATATGAAAGATTATTTGTCACACCAAGTAAGAAACATTGCCGTGATAGGACACAATGGTTCAGGTAAAACATCATTAATATGTAAAATGCTGGAATATACGAATTGTTTAGATAATAGTGGAAAAGATATTCGTACAGCGTTAGATTTTGATTTTGATGAAATTCGTAAGCAATCAAGTATTTATAGTGCATTAGCACCAATTGAGTGGAAAGACAGCAAAATTAATTTCATTGATACACCAGGATATATTGACTATTTTGCGGAAGTGCAAGGAAGTTTATCAGCAGTAGAAAGTGCATTATTAGTTATTGATGGTAAAGAAAATATTAGTTCTTATACTAAAAAATTATATAAATTAATTAGAAATAAAAAATTACCGACGATTATATTTATTAATAAACTAGATGAAGAAAATACGAATTTTGAAAAAACATATGAAGAATTAAGAGAAACGTTTGGAAAAACAGTAATACCTTTTGAATATCCTATTTATGAAAATAATGAATTAGTCGCAACGATTAATATACTACGTGAAAAAGTTTGGTATTTTAAAGGAGAAAAAGCATCCGATACAATTAGTTATGATGTTCCAGAACAATATAAATCATTAGTTGAAGAATACCGTACGCAAATATACGACGCTATTGCGATGAATGACGAAGAATTGATGGAAGTTTATTTAACGGAAGGTAGTTTTGATGACACACAACTTACAAAAGGATTGCGTCTAGGTGTTTTAAATGGTGATATTACACCGGTGTTTAGTGGCAGTGCTACATCATTTGTGGGTGTAAATCGTTTATTGGATCTTATTGTTAAATATTTACCTAGTTATGCACAAATTGGACATGTTACAGTTGAAAAAGATGATGAATTATGTGAAATCGTGATTGATGAAAATGAATCGGTAGTATTAAAAGTATTCAAAACGGTAATTGATGCGTTTGTGGGTAAAATTTCGTATGTGAAAGTTATTAACGGAACATTAAAAAATGATAGTGTTTTACTTAACACAACAAAAGATGTTGAAGAAAAAATTGGGCAACTTTATAGTGTTAGGGGTAAATTACAGTTAGCTGTAGGGAAGCTGTTTACTGGTGATATCGGTGCAATTATGCGTTTAAATCATACCAATACTAATGACACGCTATGTGATGTGAAACATCGTTACCTTGTATCGGATATAGCGTTTGAAAAAGGGATGATGTTTAGAAGTGTGAAACCGAAGTCTAAAAATGATGAAGATAAATTAAATGGTGCATTACAAAAAATTTGTGAGGAAGATCAAAGTGTTGTCTTAACGAATAATTTAGAAACGAAAGAACTTGTATTACAAACGATGGGTGATCAACATTTAGATGTTATTGTTTCTAAGTTAAATAAAAAATATAAAGTTGAAGTAATATTAGATACAATTAAAGTTGCTTATCGAGAAACAATACGAAAAACAGTAATGGGAGAAGGTAAACATAAAAAACAATCAGGAGGACATGGTCAATTTGGACATGTATTTGTGGAATTCTCACATTGTGATAGTCAAGATGAAATGGTATTTGAAGAAACTGTATTTGGTGGAGCAGTACCAAAACAATATTTCTCAGCAGTTGAAGAAGGATTAAGAGAATGTATGCTAAGTGGACCATTAGGTAATTATAAAATGGTTAATGTTAAGTGTGTTTTAAAAGATGGTAAATATCATGATGTTGACTCTAGTGAAATGTCATTTAAATTAGCAGCACATTTAGCGTTTAAAGATGCAATGACAAAAGCGAACCCAATATTACTTGAACCAATGGTGATATTAACGATTAAATGTGATGAAGAATACTTAGGAAGCGTTATTGGTGATATTAATAAACGACGTGGTAGTGTTTTAGCTGTTGATATTATTGATGAATTACAAGTAATACAAGCACGCGTACCATTTGCTTCTGTTGTGGACTATGCAACGAACTTACGTGCAATGACGAGTGGAAATGCAACGTTTACTTCTGTTGATGACGGATACGAAGTATTGCCAGAATTTTTAGTTAGTAGCGTTTTGAAATAAAAAATTTAAACCATTTTTACTAATTTCAGTAGAAATGGTTTTTGTTGTGTTAAATTAAGGAATATGATATAAAACAAGGGGTGATAAAATGTTTTATATTTATAAAATAGATGATTATTTGATTAAAATAACGTACGACGATAATTTTATAATAGGTGTAAGTTTTGTGGAGTATTATGAAGAAGGTGTTCGAACTGTTGTTTCTGATGAAGCACATCGGCAATTAAAACAATATTTTGCAGGAAAGCGTCAAAAATTTAGTGTTCCGATAAAAATGAGTGGGACAGATTTTCAAGTACAAGTATGGCAAGCACTATTAGAAATACCATATGGATACACAGTGTCGTATCAAGATGTTGCTGTGAAAATTAATCGTATTAATGCGTGTCGAGCAGTAGGAAATGCCAACAACAAAAATAAAATTGCGATTATTATTCCATGTCATCGTGTAATAGGTAAAAACAGTAAAATTAGAGGATATGCGTTTGGTAAAAAACTGCAACAAAAATTGTTGCAGTTAGAGAATGATAAATTAATTTAATAAAGTCATTAATAGTATAATAAGCACCGTTGCAATACCTGTAATAATAATTGAAACACTTGCGATTGCAACTTGAATTTCACCTATCTCAATAGCTTTGGCGGTTCCCAAAGCATGTGAAGCAGTTCCGATGGCACAACCTTGTGCTATTTCATTATCGAATTTAAACAACTTGATTAAGAAAGGTGCTAATATGGCACCAATCATACCTGTAAACACAACGGATACGATAGTGATTGAAATAATACCGTTTAGAGATGCTGTAATATCAATTGCGATAGCAGTAGTGATTGATTTAGCTAAAATTGATTTTTCAATAATTGGATCGACAGGGAATATTTTTGCCAGCAAAATAATCGAGATAATGCTTGTAATAGCGCCAGAAATACAACCAAGTAATATCGCGACGAAATGTTTTTTTAGTAAGTGGCGTTGATGATATACATTCAAAGCTAATACGCATGTTGCAGGTAAAAGCAAGGAAGATAAAAATGCAGCACTTTTATTATAGTTTTCATATGGAATGTTTGTGATTGAAAGTAAAATGATTATAATAATTGTGGTGATAATAGTTGGATTAAATAAATCATTTTTGATATGTTTTTTTAAAAATACAACTACTTCATAAACAACAAATGTAATAAAAATTCCAAAAAAAGGAGATTTAATAATTGCGTCCATTATTTTCCACCTCGCATAACAAATTTAACAACTGTACCTGCCACTAAAAACGTTAAAATTGTGGAGATAACACAAATAATTAAATAATTAATAATAAAGGGTGATATTAAATGATAATCAACCATAATTTTTACAGTTGATGGAATAAAAAATAATGGCATATACATTAATAAAAAGTTCGATGTAGTTTTAATATGTGATGGTTTTACTATTTTTAAAATTAATAATAAAAATAAAATAATTAGTGATATAATACTAGCTGGTAATGGTAAATAATTTGCAATAAACGTACTTAATAACGCAATACATAAAATAATAGAAAATTCTTTTCCAGTTTTCATAAAGCCTCCTAGACTGCAAATATTGTACCATAAAAACGATGTAATTGATAAGTAATATGTAATGCAATATAGTATGTTTTATGCTATAATAAACTTAAAAATGGAGGTATCCTATGTATATTATTGGAATAGATGGTGGTGGAACAAAAACGATGGCAACACTGCTTAATGAAAAAGGTGAAGTGTTAGGTATTGGGAATGCTGCTGCAAGTGGTTTAAATACTGTTATGTTACATGTCACAAGAAATCATATTTTTGATGCAGTGGAAAATGCGTTTGAAGATGCGGGTATCGCAATGTGTCCTGTAGATGTGATTTATGCTGGACTTGGAGGATTAGTTACGAAAGAACATCAAGAAATCGTCAATCATATGTTGAGTGTATTACCTTGTTATGAACCAACAACGATAATTCATTCCACAAATGACGTTAATAATGCGTTAAGTGCGGGATTAGGTGGCGATTATGGTGTGTGTGCAATTGCGAGTACACAAGCAGCTGCATATGGAAAAGATCACAAACATAACCAACATCGTTGCGGTGGCTATGGTTTTAAAGAAGGTGATGCTGGAAGTGCATATGCTTTAGGTCGAGATGCAATTAAACATGCTGTCCGAGCATTTGATAAAAGAATCGAAAAAACACCGTTTTCATCTTATTTAATCGAAGAATTAAAATTAGATGAAATGGTTGATGTTATGGAGATGATGGAAGTTTATTATAATGATCGTTTAAAAACTGCTAATTTAGCACCAGTTGTAACGAGATTTGCGAATATTGGGGATAAACATGCGTTAGATATTGTACATAAAAATGTTTATGAATTAAGCGAATGTGTGAAAGCAGTATACGAAAATTTAGATATCCAAGATAGCAAATGTGCTTTAGTAGGTTCACTTGCAAATGCACCAGGTGTGTTTAGAACTGAATTAATTGCGAAGATTAAAGAGTTTAATCCTAATATCGAAGTTGTATCTTGGGAGTTTATACCAGTAATTGGTGCTGCTCTAGAAGGATTTAAACTATTAAATATTAAAATCACAAATGAATTAAAAGAAACAATTAAATCTACATACGCTTTAAAAGTAAAAAAATGAACTGGGATACGATTATTAAAATAGAGCAAGAAAAAGAATATTATCAATCTTTGATGGAAAAAATTGCAAATTCACAAACAGTATATCCAAATCAAGAAGATTGGTTTAAAGCATTTGAATTATGCCCGTTTGAAAAAACTAAAGTTGTGATAATAGGACAAGATCCATATATTAATGCAGGTGAAGCACACGGGTTAGCTTTTTCAGTTTTGCATGGTAAAACACCACCTAGTTTATTAAATATTAAAAAAGAGTTAAATATTGAGTATGGCTACACTATAAATAATCAAACAAATTTAAGTTGTTGGGCAAAACAAGGTGTATTATTGTTAAATCGTGTATTAACCGTTGAAGCTAAAAAAGCTAATTCACATCGTCATTTTGGTTGGGAAATATTCACAAAACGCATTATTGAAACGTTAAATGTTCATCGTGAACATATCGTATTTATATTACTAGGTAATAATGCTTTTGAAGTTGCAAAATGGATAGATTCATCACGTCATTATGTGATCAAGGCTGTACATCCTTCGCCACTTTCGGCATATCGTGGGTTTTTTAATAGTCAAATATTTATCAAAACGAATCAATATTTACTACAAACAAATCAAGAAGAAATTAATTGGGAGATTGTATGAAAATAAAATCAGTTATTGCAGAAATTGAATCAAGGAAACGAATGTATGGAATTGAAGAATTCAAGAAATGTTTGCAGGAAATAGGCAATCCGCAATTGCAATTAAAATGTATTCATATTGCAGGCACAAATGGTAAAGGTAGTACATCAAATTATATTTCCAGCATATTAAAATTAAAATATAAAGTAGGACTTTTCACAAGTCCTTATTTATTGAAGCACAATGATAGAATTAGAATAAATGATCAATTTATTGAAGATGAAAAAATCATTGCTTATTACAATCAATATGATGCATTATGGCGAAAATATAATTTATCGTCATTTGAAATTGATATGTTTATGGCAATAATGTATTTTATTGAAAATCAAGTGGATGTCTGTGTGTTTGAAGTAGGATTAGGTGGCGAATTAGATGCAACAAATGTTATTTATTCAATAGTTTCTGCTATTACGAATATTGCTTTTGATCATGAAGCGATATTAGGTAATACATTAGTTGAAATTGCACAAACAAAAGCTGGTATTATCAAAGAAAACAGTTGTTTTGTTAGTGCAGATAAAACGCATTTTGATTTATATCAAAAAATTTGTGTTGAAAAAAATACAAAATGCATATTAGTGAATAATGATGTACCCTATACAAAAAACAAAAATATTCAATTTGACTATCAAGGTTTAAAAATAGTGTTAAATACGGTTGCGGATTATCAAGTTAAGAATAGTATATTAGCATTAGAAGTTGTGAAGGCATATGAACCAACTTTTCCTGATGAATTAATTATTAAAGGCTTATACAATGCTTTTTGGCGTGGTCGTGCAGAAATCGTTAGTGAGAAACCATTAGTAATGGTTGATGGTGCACATAATCTTGCAGGAATTGAAGTGTTAATTCAAACATTACAATCATTTAAAGATGTAAAGATTGTATTTTCAGCGTTAAAAGATAAATCATATAAAGAGATGCTGGAAAAGTTAAAGCACAATTTTAGTAATGTGTATATTACTAAATTCGATTATCCACGTGCAATAGGGGATGAAGAAATTAGTGCATTAGATGTTGAATATATTGCTGATGTACAGCAATTTATTTTAGATCACCAAAATTATCAAGGTTTAATTGTTATTTGTGGTTCGTTATATTTTATTAGTGATTATTTAATTAGAAGGAGTTAGTATGAATTTTTTATTTGCATCAGGTAGTAAGGGTTTAATAGGAAATATAATATTTTTAGTGTTAATTGTGTGTTTGTTAGTAGTTTTCATTAGAAAAAACAATAAAATAACAACACAAAATTTAATACTGACATCATTATTTGTGGTCATACCACTTGTTACAAGCATTGTTTTATCATATTCATTTTATGTTGGTGGTGTAATGGTGTTAAAAATCGGATTTCACCAACAACTCATGGCAATTGGTGGAACATTAATTTCACCGCTATTAGCAGTAATAGCTGGTATTGTTTTTGATGTTTTAGGAATAATAATTAATCCACAAGGTACACCTTATTTAGGTTTTACATTTAATTATGTGGCATGTTATTTAATAGGATCATTAATTTTTAACACTAAAAAACCAATATCAAAACATATTGTATATGGCTTATTACTAGGATTAGGTATAACAACAAGTGTTTTATTATTTTTCGTGAATAGAATCAAATTAGAGTCATTAGTTATTAACTTGCAACAAGTCGTATTTATTGTTGAAAACAGATACTTGTTGATTGGTTTAGCATGGTTAATTATTTCATTGTTAGGGTTAGTTATTGTTTTTTCGCAAAAATTATTAAAAAACAAAATAGCGAATGAATTACAAATTAATCGCTGGATAGTAATTGTGGTGTGTATTGAAATTGTGGTGAATGTGTTATTAACATCATTACATTTACATGCAATGTTAAATATTCCGATATTAGTGTTAATGATTCCTAGATTAGTAAAAGCTATTATGTTATTACCAATTTATATTTTTGTGGGCGGATTAATATTAAACTATCTTCAAAAAATAAGGGGTGCTCAAGTTGCTTGATACGATAGCTGCAATTGCCACACCTTTAGCACAAGGTGCGATTTCAATTATTAGAATTAGTGGAGATGATGCATTAGCTGTTATTAATAAAATATTTTCTAAAGATTTATCAAACGTTGCAAGTCATACGTTGCATTATGGGTACATTAAAGAAGATAATCAACTTATTGATGAAGTTATAGTGAGTGTGTTTTTAGCACCAAAGACGTTTACACGAGAAAACATTATTGAGATTAATACACATGGTGGTGTATTTATCACAAAAAAAATATTGTCTTTAGTTTTAGCTAATGGGGCAAGATTAGCATTACCGGGTGAATTTACTAAACGTGCTGTAATTAATGGTAGAATTGATTTAACACAAGCTGAAAGTATTGATGATATTATCTCTGCTAGAAGTGATAATGAAATGGCGATAGCAATGCGTTCTTTGCGTGGTAGTGTAAAAAAAATATTAGATCCATTCATTGATTCTTTATTAAATATGATTGCTACAATTGAAGTAAATATCGATTATCCAGAATATGATGATATTGAACAAGTTACAGTAGCGAATTTACAAGTCAATATTGAGAAATGGTTAAAAAATATTGATTTAATTTTAAACCACGCAAAAAGTGGTAAAATTATGCGTGAAGGAATTAAAACTGCAATTATTGGACGTCCAAACGTTGGTAAAAGCAGTTTGTTAAACGCTTTTTTAGAAGAAGATAAAGCGATTGTTTCTGATATTGCGGGAACAACTCGTGATATTGTGGAAGGGTTTGTGCGTTTACCAACTGTAACATTACAGCTGTTAGATACAGCTGGTATTCGTGATAGTGAAGATGTCATTGAACAAATAGGAATTGATAAAAGTAAAAAAACAATCGAAGAAAGTGATTTAGTTTTATTGGTGTTAGATGCCTCAAAACCATTAACTGAATACGATAATCAATTACTAGAATTAACGAAAAATAAAAATACAATTGTCGTGTATAACAAAAAAGATATTGCATTACAACAATATGATTTAATGATTTCAGCACAACAAAATGATATAGGTGATTTGATTAACAAAATAGAAGCATACTATGCACAGCATACATTTGCATTACGAGAAGATGTTATTGCGAATGAGCGTCATATTTCACAAATATTGAAAGCAAAATATGCAATGCAACAAGCATTATATGCGTGTCAAAATCAGTTTGAAGTTGATTTAATTGTGATTGATTTAGAAAATGCTTATACATATTTAAAAGAAATTTTTGGTATTGTGGAGAGTGATGATTTATTAGATACGTTATTCTCGAAATTTTGCTTGGGGAAATAATATGAAAATTATAGATACACATGCTCACATTGTTTGTGATAAATTGTTTTTAGATGTAGATAACATTATTCAAAATGCTTTATCAAAAGGTGTGATTAAAATATTGTGCATTTGCACAAATAAAACAGAAGTTGAACGTGCTTTAACATTACAACAACGTTATGATTTTATTGATATTGCATATGGTGTGCATCCAGCGGATCTACATATTGCAACAGAAGATGATTTTATTTTATTAGAACAATTATTAAAAGAAAATAAAATTATTGCGGTAGGAGAAATTGGTTTAGATTACCATTGGAATGTTGTGAGTAAGTCGCAACAAATTGATAGTTTTGTAAGGCAAATTAGTCTCGCAAATAAGTATCATAGACCAGTTTTAATACATATGCGTGATGCTACAAAAGATTGTGTTGATACGATATTAGCACATTGTAAAACAAAAGGTATTATGCATTGTTTTAGTGGTAGTCTTGAAACAGCTAAAATATTAGTTGATTTTGGTTTTTATATTTCATTTGGTGGGATATTAACGTTTAAAAATGCGAATAATTTACTAGAAGTTGCAAAATCATTACCAAAAGATAAAATATTTGTGGAGACGGATTGTCCGTATTTAGCACCAGTTCCGTATCGTGGTAAGGTGAATGAAGTAGCGTTTATACATGCTACATTTGCGTTTTTAGAAAAACTTCGCAATGAATCGTTATCAGATCAATTAATTGAAAATTACGAAAAATTATTTTATGGGAAAAATTAAAGAAGTAATTGTAGTAGAAGGTAAAAATGATGCCTTCAAAATAAAGCAAGCTTTTGATTGCGATTGTTTTATAACATATGGTTATCATATAACGAATCGTAAATTAGCGTTGTTGAAACAACTACATGAAAAAAGAGGGTTGATTTTATTTTTAGATCCGGATGTTGTAGGGAATAAAATTAGAAAAAAAATTAGTGATGTCATTCCTAATTGTAAGGAAGCAAATATTCCAAAACAGTTTGCGAAAACGAAATATAAAGTAGGGATTGAACATGCTTCAGTTGATATTATAAAAGAAGCGTTACATCATGTGATAACGAAAGAAATTCATCAGGAAACAGTTACGATCGCTGAACTTTTAACACTCCACCTAACAAATCATCCCGAAGCATTTAAACGTCGGAAATTAATTTGTGATGAACTATATTTAGGAAATTGTAATTTTAAGGCATTATATAAAAAATTAAATATGTTAGGTATGAGAATTGATGAAGTTTCCGATATTTTAGAAAGGAGATATTGTGGCGTACGTAGCAACAATTAAAAAAACAAGAGAAATTTGTGATAAATACCAACTTTATACTAAGAAAAAATTTGGTCAAAATTTTATTATTGAACCAAAAATTGTGGAGAAAATTGCACGAGTTGCTATTGAAAATGACGATGATGTCGTATTAGAAATAGGTCCTGGTATTGGTGCGTTGACACAGTTTCTTTGTTTGTATGGAAAAAAAGTTATTAGTTATGAAGTTGATAATTCTTTAAAATCATATTGGAATGATAATCGATTTGATAATTTAGAAATTGTTTTTGATGATTTTTTAAATGTGAATTTAAGTTCCTTTATTGAAAAGTATGGTGAAAATACAGTTGTTGCTGCAAATTTACCGTATTATATTACAACACCTATTTTATTTAAGTTATTTGAATATTCTTTTAAAAAAATAACGGTTATGATGCAAAAAGAAGTGGCAGATCGTTTTAATGCAAAACCAAATACGAAGCATTATAATGCTTTAAGTGTTATAGCACAATATAAATATGATATTAAATTAGCTTTAAATGTTTCACGTAATATTTTTATGCCTGTTCCTAATGTTGATTCTGCTGTTATTAGTTTTATCGAGAAAAAAAATAGAACGACATTAAACGAAAAATTATTTTATGAGTTTATACATTGCTGTTTTAAACAGCGACGAAAAACGTTATATAATAATTTAAAACATTTAGATAATATTTTATATCATTTTGAAAAATGTGGTATTAAAGAAAATCAACGTGCACAAGAATTAACTTTAGAACAGTTTGAACAGTTGTTTTTAAGTGTGAATTATTTGTGAAATTAATAAACTTGAGTATTATTCAATATTCAAGTTTTATTTTTGTTATAATTTCAATTGTCTTTTATTAAAAAAAGGCGTAAAATATTATTGTTAAAGGAGAAATATTTTGAAAAAATTTCAAATCTTGGATAAAAATAACACTTATATAGATGAAAATGTTGAAATTGGTGAGAATACAGTTATTTATCCTAATGTTTTTTTAAAAGGGAATACAAAAATAGGTAGTAATTGTGTTATTCTTCCTAATACGACGATTGAAAATAGTGAAATCGGCGATAATGTAACGATTGAGAGTAGTAAGATTATCGACAGTATCGTAAAAAATGATGTCACAATTGGTCCATTCGCCCATATTCGCGGCAAGTCAGTTGTAGGGAATCATACCCGAATTGGAAATTTTGTGGAATTTAAAAACGTTAAATTCGGAGATTATAGTAAATGTGCCCATTTAACATATTTAGGTGATGCTGATGTAGGTGAATACGTTAATGTTGGGTGTGGTGTTGTAACTGTTAATTACGATGGTATTAATAAGTTTAGAACAGTAATTGGTAATCATTGTTTTATTGGTTCAAACGTTAATATTGTTGCACCAGTTACAATAGGAGATAAGGCGTTGCTAGCGGCTGGATCAACTATCACGAGCGATGTATTTGAAGGTGAAATGGCAATAGCACGTGCAAAACAAGTGAATAAAGTTCAATACGGAAATAAACTATATGAAAAAAAACGAGGGGGAAAACATGAGTAAGACTGTTATTTTTGCGTTATCTGCATCAAAACAATTAGCGAAAGAAATCGCTGCACAAATTGGTATTGATGTAGGAAAGTGTGATGTATTTCATTTTGCAGATGGAGAAATTCTTGTAGAATTACAAGAATCTGTACGTGGTAAAAATGTGTATATTGTACAGTCAACTTATAATCCTGTTTCTACACATTTAGTTGAATTATTAATTGCTATTGATGCGTGTAAAAGAGCGTCTGCGGGGATGATTAATGTTGTAATTCCTTATTTTGGATATGCAAGACAAGATCGTAAAGCTAAACCACGTCAACCAATTACATCTAAATTAGTTGCTGATTTATTACAGGTTGCGGGTGCTAAACGTATTATTACTATGGATTTACATGCTACACAAATTCAAGGTTTCTTTGATATTCCAGCTGACGATATTACAGCTATTGGTATTATTGGAAAATATTTTTTAAGCAAACAATTAGAAAATGTTGTAGTTGTTTCTCCTGATCATGGTGGAACAAACAGAGCTAGAAAATTAGCTGAAATTTTACATTGTCCAATTGCAATTATTGATAAAAGACGTACTAGACCAAACGTTGCTGAAGCAATGAATATTATTGGTGATGTGCAAAATAAAACAGCTATTGTGATTGATGATATCGTTGATACGGCAGGAACATTAACAGCAGGTATTGAAATGTTATATGAAAATGGAGCAAAAGCAGTATATACAGCGTGTACACATGGTGTATTATCTAATCCTGCTATTGAAAGAATACAACAATCGCGTATTGTTGAGTTTGTGTGCACAAACACAATTGAAATACCAGAATCTAAGTTAATCGAGAAAATTAAGGTGTTATCAGTTGGTGAAATTTTAGGTAAGATCATCAAACAAATTGAAGAAGCTAAACCAGTTAGTGAAGTTGTTTCAGAGTATAAAGTATTACAATAGATTTTAAACGGATAAAATTTGTTATCCGTTTTATTTTTGAAGTTATGCAATATATTTGAATGATAGTACGGAATATGCTATTATTTTAATGAGTTTAGGAGGTCTTATGAGAAAAGTAGTAATCTATTGGACTAGTACAGGTAATACAGAAATTTTAGCTGAAACGTTTGCTACAGCGATCGGAGTTGAAAAAACACTTGTTTCTGATTTTGATGCTTCAACGATTTCAGAATATGATTATATTGCACTAGGCTGTCCTGCATGTGGTGATGAAGAATTAGATGATTCTGAATTTGGACCATTTTTTGAAGAGATTTTACCATCGTTAGAAAATAAAAACGTTGCATTATTTGGTTCTTACGGTTGGGGAGATGGAGAATGGATGAATAATTGGGAAGAACGTGTTGTTTCTGCTGGCGCTTTATTATTTGAAAAAGGTCAAATTGTGTTAGAACAACCTGACGATAGTTATCTACTTGAACTAGAAAATTTTGCTAAACGTTTTATTTCAAAATAGGAGGAAAAGATGAAAAAGTTTTTAGAAGAATTTAAATCATTTGCGATGAGAGGAAATGTGTTAGATTTAGCAGTTGCGGTAATTATGGGGACTGCATTTGGCGCTGTTGTAACATCATTTGTTAATGACGTATTAATGGCTGCTATCGCTGCTGTTTTCCAACAACCAGATTTCTCAATGATTACAGTTGGTGCAATTAGAATTGGAAAATTCTTAAATGCAACAATTAACTTCTTATTAGTTGCATTTGCAGTATTCTGTGTTGTTAAAGTAGCGAATGCATTCAAAAAAGAAG
Source organism: uncultured Erysipelotrichaceae bacterium (assembly GCA_945877255.1). Taxonomy (GTDB): domain Bacteria; phylum Bacillota_I; class Bacilli_A; order Erysipelotrichales; family Erysipelotrichaceae; genus CAMCRE01. The sequence continues at coordinate 43,792 of CAMCRE010000004.1, read as the reverse complement.
AACCAGTTGTTGAAAAAGAACCAGTTGTTAATGAAGAGTTAGAAACTTTAAAAGCTATTTTAGCTGAATTAAAAAATAAATAAAAGAATAATTTATAATGGAATCATTAGTTATCCAATGAATTATGTAGAGTTACACGAAGATGAGATGCTGTATTTGGATGGAAGATTTTTTAAGTGGAATCAACCTTGGAATTCGGTAGATAATATTGCGACTGCAATTGATTATGCAGACGGTTGGTCGGAGGTAGATTAGGACATGGAATATGCTTTGGCTAAAAAAATATTTTACACAACAGGAATATTGATTTCAAGTGGAATAAGTTTAGTTTATGGATTGAATTTTCGTAATTTTTTAGTACAACAAATAATATTCATAGGTAGTTTATTTATTATGAAGTATATTTGTGATAAGCTTTTAAAATATATGTATAAAAGATAGACTAATTTAAGGACTGGACTGCAAAATGTCTGCAGGTTTTTTGCAGTTGATGGCAAAATTGGATGGAGTGTTGCAAAAGGATTTTGGGCATTACCATGGTGGGCTAAATTATTAGGATTTGCAGCAGGAGTAGCTGTTATATGAGGTTTGGGTGAATATGATTTTTAAAAAATGTAGTGTGATAAAAAAAATATTTTTAATTCTGTATACAATCTTATTAATTTATGTTTTGGGTATGGTGGTGTTATGATAAAATTATTATTGGTAGTGATAATTATTTTTGTAAATCAATTATTTCGATATCCTAATGAATTATTTTTATTTACAGTATTAGTATGTGTCAGTACAATTAATTTAGGACAAGGTAATAGTATTAATTTACTGAGATATTTACATATGTTTGATATTAAATTAACAAAAACTAATATATATGAAATAATAGCTACTATTTTAGCTGTTATTTATCATTTTATGGTAATTTATCCAATAGATGGTGTTATTAATTTGGTTTTATATAGTATAGTAATTACAATTTTCTTGTTTTATTCATTTTTTATTGGTTATACAGTAGAAAATGAATAGAGTTGAAAATATAAATATTTAATTATTTTATGTCATATACTCAAATTACAGTAGTGAGTTATCCATTTAAGTAACTACCAAAGATATAAAAATTAAGGAATAATTTTTATAAGAAATATTTCTATTATGATTTTGTGTTCCTTAATTTTTCGTAAGTAGTACTAAAACAAAAATAAATGTAGAAAAGAGGAAATTTATAATGGAATCATTAGTGATTCCGTAGAATTTGCAAAATTTAAAAATGTCGTTTAGACAGTATAATTGGTGTTGTTAGTTCACTTTTATGATACTGAAACATAAGCTCTGTGGATAAAAGGAAACTATAAAATGCTATTAAATGCGAAACTAAATTAAAAATAACCGTGAATATTGTTTCACGGTTATTTTTTTGTACCTTCTATTGTAATTACAGTGATTTCAGGAGGAGAAAAAAATCGAATATCATTATTTTCTGTCCCTAATCCACCGTTGACATAAAGTGTTGTATTGTTTGAAATTTCGTATTTTCCTAATGTGTATTCATTACTGCTAGTGATAAGTGGTATATTGATTTGATTACCGAGTGTATGGCCACTTAATACTAAATTAATGCTAGCAGGTAATGAAGTTACAAGGTGTGGATAGTGACTTAGTACGATTGCATATTTTGAATCATTTAATGATTTAAATATGTCTTTATAAGTTGTATTTAGTCCAAAGACTTGAATAGATTGATTGCTATTGTGTAATAGTGTATAAGATTCATTAAGTGATTCAAAATGCGCGTTATCAAAAATTGGTTTGATTTTTTCTTGACTATCACCATTACCATAAATATAAAATTTACCAGCTTTTGGATTAATCGTTTTTAAAATATTCGTTAATTCAATTTGATGTTCACTTATTTCAACACCAGGATGAAATAAGTCTCCTAAGAAAAATACAGTATCGACGTTTTCATTGTTGAGTTCTGTGATAAATTTTTCTAATCGCTCTTTTGTCATGAATTTACCATATTTAATATCAGAAATAACACCTATTCGCATCATAAATGGTGCAGTGAGTTTGTCTGATTGAATATGCACATGTTTAACAACAACATGATCATTAGAAAAAAATATTTGATAGGCAATAACAGAAAGTATTACTAGTACGCTAATACTAATTATTGATAAAAATTTATTTTTTATTTTTTTCATATTTTTTCTTATTTTCTTGGTATTGTTTAATTTGGTTTATTGCTTCAACTGAATTAAGGATAACCGGAATAACGATTGTGTGGCGTTTTGTTTCTTTATATAAAAACGCTTCTAAAACATGTTTAATATTGTTTTTGATTTCTAAGAAAGTTGTTTTTTTACGCATTGTGCGTTTTAATTCTTCATAAACGATAGCTTCTGCTTCTTTCATCATCGTTTGATTATCCTTAATAAACACAAATCCACGTGAAATAATTGAAGGTCTTGTGAGTATTTCATTGTTGCGAGAATCTAATGTTACGACAACACTCACAAATCCACCACTTGCAAGAATAGCACGATCTTTTAGTACAGAAGATGCAATACCAGATGTATCATTGCCATCGATATAAATATCTTCACCACTCACTTTATAGTCACTTCTAAATGCTTGTTTATTACGGAAAATAATGACATCACCATTTCCAGCGATAATGACTTTATCAGGGTCGACACCAGTTGCAATACCCGTGTTTGCGTGTGTTTTAAGCATACGATATTCACCGTGTACGGGCATAAAGTATGTTGGTTTGATTAATTGCAACATTAATTTTTGTTCGTCTTGCGAAGCATGTCCTGTTGTGTGTAGATCAGTAAAAACAGATTTTGTGAGGACGTTTGCACCAGAACGGAATAGTTTGTTGACAACACTATTGACACTGCCGTCATTTCCAGGGATAGGAGATGAAGAAAATACAACAGTATCTGTTGGTTTTAATCTAATGTGACGATGTGTTCCAGAAGCAATACGTGATAAAGCAGCCATTGGTTCACCTTGTGAACCAGTGCAAACGATACATATTTTTTCATCTGGATGACTATTTAGTTCATGTGGTTTCAAGAAATTATTTTCTTGAATGTCAATTGTTTTTAATTTACGTGATATTTCAACAACGTTTTCCATAGATCGACCAAATACGATAACTTTTCTACCATTTTTAACTGCTGCTTCTAAAATTTGCCCAACACGATGTACGTTAGATGCAAAAGTAGCAACAATTAAACGACCTTGTGTTTTTTGCATGATCGCATTAATTTTTTGTGCAACTTGTTTTTCAGAAGTAGAAAAGCCACTTACTTCTGAATTGGTAGAATCACTTAGTAATAAATCGACACCAACTTGACCTAAAAATGACATAATTTGATAATCGGAGTTGGCACCTACGGGCGTTAAATCAAATTTGAAATCACCTGTGTGGACGATTCTACCATTTGGTGAATTAATAATCACACCTAGTGAATCGGGAATAGAGTGGATTGTGTTAAAAAATCCTAATTTAAAATGTTTTGTGGTTACAGTAGATGTATTATTAATTACTTTAATTTCACGTGAATAAATAATTTTTCGTTCTTCTAATTTCTTATTAATTAATCCAATCGCAAATTTTGGGGCATAGAACGCATCGATTTTAACACTTTTTAATAAAAATGGTATACTACCGATATGATCTTCATGACCGTGTGTAATAACGAGTATTTTCTTTTTTGGATTATTAACGAGTGTTGTGAAATCGGGAATAACATAATCTACACCTGGTAAATCTTCGCCAGGAAACATCACGCCACAATCAATAATTAATATTTCATCGTCATGTTCAAAGCAGGTCATGTTTTTTCCAACTTCACCTAGTCCACCTAACGCATAAATTAAGGTGTCATTTTTTTTTGGATAATTTAATTCTTTTTTCATATTTTCTCCTTTAAATTTCAATTGCGTCTTCGATTGGCATGAGCGGTGCTTTTTTATTAATATGATCATAAAAAAGTACACCGTTTAAATGGTCGTATTCATGTTGTAACACAATTGCTAAGTAACCTTTTGCGGAAATTGTTACTTCTGATTTTGTTAAGCAATCGAATGCGTGTATTTTTATTCTAAAATATCTTGGTACATTACCAATATGTTTTTCATCCACACTTAAACAGCCTTCACCACCTGATAAATAGCAACGTTTAGTTGAATGTGAAATTATTTTAGGATTAATTAAGGCGTATTCGTGTAATTCATTATTTTCATCATAGACGACTACCGCAAATATTTGTTTTAGAACACCGACTTGTGGGGCTGCAATACCGACAGCTGGTTTTAATGCGTATTTTTCAACTAATGTATCATCTTGTGAATTTTTAACGTATGTGTATAAATCTAGTGCAAAATTAATATCTTCTTCACTATATGGTGTGCTAACTATTTGTGATTTTTGTCTAATTATAGGGTTTTTATCATTTATTATGTTTTTAGTTGTAATATTCATAATTATACCTCTATAATATTATATCAAAAATACATACTCAATAAAAATATAGTGTTTTAAATATGTGAATTATTGTATGTGATATGTTATAATAATCTAAAGGGTGATGAAATGAAAAAAGTATTAAAAAATTTCTCATTTAAACGTGGTAGTGATGGTATTATTACGGGATGTATGTTATTGCTGGCGTTTATGGGGATGATTATGACAACTTCTACAAGTGTAGGAATGGAGCGTAATTACACTGCACTAATTTCTTATTTAATTAAGCAAGGTGGCTTTTTAATTGCAGGGTTATTAGTCATGAATTACACTGCTAATAAATTTTATTTTAAAAAAGTTGAAAGAAATTATTTGAAACTAACATTAGTAATGGGGATATTATTACTTCTAACATTATTTTTCCCATCTGTTAATGGTGCAAAAGCGTGGATTCGTTTACCGCTTGGTATGTCGATTCAACCATCTGAATTTTTTAAAGTATATTTAATCGTTTTAATTGGTGTGTGTGTAGAAAAAACACGTCATAAAAAAATCGCTTTTAAAGACGCTTTTTTTCCGATATTTTGTTTTGGGGGAATAGGGTTATTTATTGTTTCGATTTTACAAAAAGATTTTGGAACAGCAGTAATTACATTAGGTATTTCGTATATTTTATTAATGATTCCATATCATTATAAATTCACCAAAATACAGTCAAGGTTAATATTAATTGGTATAATATTAATCATATTAATGCTGATAATTTTATCTAATCCAGTACTAGACTTAATTATTAATGCTTTTGGTGGTGAAAATGCAAGTTATAAGTTTTATCGCTTTGTGGCTGCCAGAAATCCGTTTGCAATACAAGATTCAGCGGGTTATCAGTTGATTTTTGGTTTAGAAGCAATTGCGAGAGGTGGTTTATTAGGAACTGGTTTTGGAAATTCGACGATTAAGTTTTTAATTCCAGAAGGTAGAACAGATTATATTATGGCGATTGTTGCTGAAGAGTTAGGTTTAGTTGGATTTTTAGCTATTTCATTTATTATGTTTTTAATTGTGATTAGATTAATAAGATATGCTTTAATTGCGAAAAATGAAAGTTTTAAAGTTATTTTAATAGGCGTGGCATTATATTTTATATTACATTACATTTTTAATATAGGTGGAATTAGTGGTTTAATTCCATTAACAGGTGTTCCTTTATTAATGATATCAGCAGGTGGAACATCTTTAATGGCAGTTTTTATGGGAATAGGTGTTTGTCAAAGTATTATTTCCGTTATTAAACGAGACATGAGTAAAAAACAGTTAGGTGAGTTAAATGAGTAAAGCAATTTATCCGGGAAGTTTTGATCCGATTACAAAAGGGCACTTAGATATTATTGAGCGTGCGAGTAAATTATTTGAAACATTAGTAGTGGTTATTATGGAAAACCCACAAAAAAATTATTTATTTACACAAGAAGAGCGATTAGCAATGTTACAAAACGCATGTAAAAAATTCACTAATGTTGTTTGTTGTATTGGAGAAGGGTTGACAGTTAATTTTGCGAAAAAACAAAATGCTACTGCGATTATTCGTGGCATTCGTGCTGTCGCTGATTATGAATATGAATTACAAACCGCCACAACAAATATGATGTTAGCCGAGTCAATCGAAACAGTTTTTTTATTGAGTAAACCTAATTATTCATTTTTATCGAGTAGTGTTGTTAAAGAAGTTGCGAAGCATCATGGTGAATTAGATTGCTTCGTTAGTGCGGATGTCAAACAAAAATTAGAAAATAAATTCAAATAATCTTTATAAGTAATACTAATGAATAGTGTTACTTTTTTTATGATGTTTAACGTACTTTGATTATTTCAGAAGTTTAATGTGTTGTCATAAAAGACACAAACGTGGTATAATGTTATTGTCGATTCATATTGACATAGGGAGGAATTATGAAAATACGAGATAAAAAGCCGTTTGGCAAAGTATTGCTGGTGCTGATTTTATCGTTTGGAATAATCAACGCAAATACTTTTTCGTTAAAAGCATATGACCAAGTGTTTTTTGAACGAATTTCAAAAGTTGCTGTGGAAATGGGGAAAGAAACTGGAAGATTTCCATCAGTAGCGATTGCACAAGCAATTTTAGAAAGTGCATGGGGTAAATCTAGTTTAGCACGTAATAAAAATAATATTTTAGGAATTAAATTAAATAATGGTAGTTATCGTGAGTTCAGCTCAATTGAAGAATCTATGCGATATTATAGTACACTATTCACGAAAAATGCACGCTTAACAAGACGTTATCGTAAATTTTTAAACGCTAAAACACCACAAGAAGCTGCAATGGCGTTAAATAATGTTTATGCGATGTCTAGTTCATATGGTAGTAAATTAATTAGAATGATGAATCGTTATAATTTATATCAATTTGATAAATTAGCTGGTTTTAATTATACAATGCCACAAGTGTCAGGAACTGGAACAGTTGCTAAAAAAATTAAAGTGCTTGGTGAAAAATTATCACAATCACAAAAACAAGAAGAGCTTTCAAGGTTAGAAAAATTGAAAACTGCTTCCGTCAAACATGAAGAAGCGTATGAGCGTGTGATTGCTGTTTTTGCGGATAAATATGATTTATCTAAAAAAGTAGATGTCGATTCAATTGAATTTGACGGTGTGGCATACAAATTAAAATCAATTAGTCGATCAGTATTAGAAAAAGGAGAATAAAATGGAAGAAAAATATGGAAATGTGGATTTATCATTACTTGAAGCGATGGGGAATGCGAATGGTATTCCAGGATGTGAAAAAAACGTTTCAAAAGTAATGCGTTCTTTTTTAGAAGATGCAGTTGATGAAATAACATATGATAATTTAGGTTCTTTAATTGCAATAAAAAAAGGGAAAGAAAATGGCTTAAAAATTATGCTGGCTGGTCATATGGACGAAGTTGGATTTTTAGTGAAGTCGATTGATGAGCAAGGCTACATTCGCTTAACACCTGTTGGTGGTTGGTGGGGTCATGTGATCTTATCACAAGGTTTAATTATTACAACACGCACTGGAAAAGAAATTTATGGTGTAGTGGGTTGTCGTGCACCGCATGGTTTACCTGCCGATGTTAGAAATAAGGTTTTAGCGATTGATGATGTGTTTTTAGATCTAGGTGTTAAAAATAAAGAAGAAGTACTTGAATTAGGTGTCAATATTGGTGATATGGTTACACCAGACACAAAATTCAAAGTTATGAATAATGAAAATTATTTAATGTCGAAGGCGTGGGATAATCGTGCAGGAGCATGTATTGTTGTTGATGTGATGCGTCAATTAAAAAATGAAAAAATTGAAGCAACAGTATATGGTGTTGGAACAACACAAGAAGAAGTCGGTTTAAGAGGTGCAACAACTGCTGCTAACTTAATTAAACCAGATATTGCATTTGGATTAGATGTTACTTTAGCTACAGATATGCCAAATGAAAAAAGTAATGGTGTAAGTTTAGGTGTGGGTGTAGTATTATCACTAATGGATGCAAGTGTAATTGCACATCGTGGCTTAGTGCTAGAAGTTGAAAACTTATGCAAAGAATTAGGATTAAGTTTTACTTACGATATTATGACGGCTGGTGGAACAGATACAGGTGCGATTCATAAAGCACATGCTGGAACAGTTGCGATGACTTTATCTATTCCCTCAAGATATATTCATGCACACAGAAGTTTGATTCATAGAAAAGATTACGCCGATACAGTAACAGTATTAGTTGAATTTATTAAACGTTTAAATAACGACGTATTTGAAAGAATACAAAGTGCGAATAGATAACACATCATTTTGAATGATGTGTTTTTTAAAAAAAGCGTAAAAATTACTTTTCACGCTTTTTATTTGGATTGATATCGTCTATTTTAATGTTGGGATTGTATAAATCGCCTTGACAGCAATTTTGGCGTGCCATTTCTTTATCAATATCATTTAATACGATAACTTTTTTAATCGTCCATTCTGGTGCAATTAAATCTTTTAGTACACCATCACCAGTTAATCTTTGAATAATGAAATGTTTTGGAAAGTATTTTAATTGTTCAACAACAATATCAATATATTCATCTTTTGAAAGTAAAGGAAATGGATTTTTGCGGTATTGAGCACCCATTTTTGTTTTCTTCAATAAATGCAACATATGAATTTTAACCGCATGAATTGGTAGTAACCCAACTAATTTAGCTGTATTAATCATCATTTCCTTTGTTTCTGAGGGTAAAGAGTTCATAATGTGGACACTTAGTTTTAATCTTGTTTTAGATAGTTTTTCAATCGTTTCTAAAAATTGTTCTAGTGTATGACCACGATTAATTGCGTGAGCAGTATCATTATATATCGTTTGTAACCCAATTTCTAACCATACCGGTTTTTTATCGCACAGTGAATCAAGATAGGCAATTTTTTCATCATCTAAACAATCACTTCTTGTTGCAATCGCAATTTCTACAACATCGTCATATTCTAAAAAAGGATCGAAACATGCTTTTAGTGTTTCGAGTGGAGCGTATGTATTAGTGAATGCTTGAAAATAAGCGATTGCTTTACCGTGTGGCCATTTTAATCGCATAATTTCAGAATTTTTTTCAAATTGTGTTCTAAGGCTATCTTTAGGATCACCAGCGTAGTCGCCCGATCCTTTTTCGCTACAAAATGTGCAACCACCAAAAGCAATTGTGCCGTCGCGATTTGGGCAAGAAAAATTAGTGTTTAATGACACTTTAAATAGTTTACTGTTATAAGTTTGTTTGTAGTAGTAATTGAGTGTGTGATAACGTTTGTTGTCATCACTATATGGAAAGTTATTTTTCATTTCATCACCGCTATCATTGTAGCATAAAAAAGGAGACTCTGCATGAATTTTAAGTTAGAACGAAAAAACATTAAAAATATGTATTTAAAAATAAAAAATCAAGAAATTATTGTAACTGCACCAGTTAATATGCCTTTTGCGACGATTCAAAATTTTGTGGATAGTAAAAAAGATTGGATTTTAAAGCAACTTCAAAAACAAGTTCAATTTTCTAATAAATATGAAATTAATGAGAAAGTAAGAGTTTTTGGAAATTATTATAATGTAGTTGAAAGTGATCGTTTTTTCATTGATGACAACACAATATTTATTCCACAAAATACCGATATTAAAAAATATTTAAGAGTTATTCTAGAAAAATATGCAGTTAGTTTATTTAATGCGTATTGTGTAAAAATGGCTGATTATTTTGATAAACCAAAACTTAAATTTTCGTATTTAAAAGGGGAATAAAAAAACGATAAAAAACATAATTAAAAAGCCACTTTTCAAAACTAAAACCATAAAAAAACCATAAAAAATTGACGTTTTAGCAATTTTGCAGTAAAATGTAAATAAAGGAGTGGTAAGTTATGGCAATTAAATTAAATGAAAAAACAAAAACATTCATTGTTTATGGCAAATATAAAACAATTGACGGAACATATAAAAACTATCAAAAACAAACGGATATAACAAGCAAGAAAAAAGCTATTTTATTTGATAAAGAATACAAAAACGATTTAGAGAGCAAACAAATTATTAATAATAGAATGCTTTTTTCTGAGTTAGTAGATTACTATGTACAAAATAATAAATTAAAAAACAATACATTATCATCATACAATAGTTTGGAAAAAATAATTTTGCAAAACGATACATACATTGAAAAAATTAATATTGTGTATCTTAATGAATTAGTAAAAAAAACATCTTATTTTCATAAAATTAAAACCGTTTTAAATTGGGCGTATAAATATCAATACTTAAACAAAAAATACGCAGACTTTTTATTATTACCAAAAAAAGAAAAACAAAAAAAATATGTATCAGTTACTGATGATATGATTTTAAAATTACAAGGTGCAAAATTCAAAAACATCAACGTTATAGATATACTTTTTTTCTTGCTTGATAGTGGATTAAGAATTAATGAATGCCTATCTATTACATTTGATAGAATATATGAAAATCATATCGTGATTGATAGGCAACTTGACGGCAAAAAATGGGAAACGCTAAAGAGTAAAAACAGTGTAAGAGAAATACCAATAACAAAAAGAATGCGAGAAATTATCGACCGACAGATTTATGTAAAAGACGGATTTTTATTTGGTACAGCACAAAAAATATATGATGAAAATATTACGAAAATTTTACGCAGTAATAAAGCAGGATTTACACCTCATGATTTAAGGCACACACACGCAAGTAATTTAATTGAATATAGTTATGAGGTATTAGGATATTGCGACAAAGATAATATAGCAAAACACATGGGGCATACTGTTGCGATGTTAGAAAGTACTTATAAACATTTATTTAGAGATAAAAAACATGAGATATTACAAGTGTTAGAATATGTGAATGAAAGAAAATAAACTAATGCTTGAAATAGTAAAATGAAAATGATATAATTTATTTAAAGTAAGGGGGGCTATAACTATGTGTATTACAATTTTTGATGTAGCAAATTATTTTTTACATAAAGAAGCAATGCCACATAAAAAGGTGCAAAAATTATGTTATTATTATTTTGCATGGGGACACGCACTATTGAATAGAAATGTTATAGAAAATTGCCAATTTCAAGCATGGGTGCATGGACCTGTTAACGTTGACTTGTATAACAAATATAAAAATCACGGTTGGATAACTATTGAAAAAAAAGATAATGATAACTCTAACATTTTTACCGATGAAGAAATAGGATTACTTGAAAGTGTATGGTGTACTTATGGAGATAAAAGCGGTAATGAGTTAGAAATGTTGACACATGATGAAGAACCATGGAAAAAAGCACGTAAAGGATTACCAACTTTTGCACGTTCGAATAAAAATATTGATACACGAGTGATGAGAAAATATTACAAATCAATATATACTGGAGATTAGATTGATACGTTCTAAATTAACAGAGAATAAAAAAACTGAAAAGGGGATAATTTTAGCAAATAATAAGGATTACCCCTTTATTATTGCTATAACTTCCGAATTAGAAAAACAATATAATTTTGCGTGTATCAATAAACATAATGGTTATAAAGAATTTCAAAAATTTCTTGATGATACAGTTGGCAAAAACTTAACCATTTCAGAAGTTGATAAAAGATTTTTAAGAACAAAAGGAAAAAAAGAATATTATCAAAAAGGAAACATAAACACCACTTTACACCATTACGGAAAAGATAGAACAGCATTCCGAATATTTGGTTATTATAACACTGAAAACAATTATTTTGTTTTAACAAAAATTGATTGTTGCCACAAAGTACATAACGAATAAAAAACACTAGAAATTAATCTAGTGTTTTTTTTTATTACCATTCATAGCAACTATATACAAGTACACCGTATATTTTAAAATCTTCAATTTTATTTTTCTCAACGAAAATCGGCAAGTGTTCTGGATTGTTTGATTGTGGGAATAATATAATGTGGTTGCCGTTTTCTGTAAAGCGTTTTATCGTTGTTTCTCTATTAACTTCAACTAATACAATTTGATTGTTGTAATAACTTGCTAGCTTATTAAATATAGCGTATGAGCCGTCTTGCAGATATTTATCCATACTATCACCCGAAACTTTAACACACATATATTTAAGTGTATCAGTGTATTTTTTAGGTACTTCAAGATATCCTAAGTCTTGCTCGTATTGTTCTGTTAAAAGTCCAGCAGTTGCATATCCTAAAACAGGGATAGTGTTTTCTGGCATCTCTTGATAATCGGCATCAAAAAAACCATTAGGAAGTTTTAAAACATTTTCTATTTTACGGAACATTAAGTCGCTAGGTATTCTATTGTTTTTTTCCCACATACTAATTGCTTGTCGTGTTACGTTTAATTTTTGTGCTAATTGTTCTAGTGTTAAACGTTTTTTAACACGTTCTATTTTTAACTTATAACCGAAACTTTCCATATTATCCACCTCTTTTTTGTATCTTTATTATACATTTTGTTGTTTACAAAATCAACTAAAAAGTACCTAAAAAGTACAAAAAAAGAAAAAGTAAACAAGAAAAATACAAAAATGATAAAAATCGTTGACAAATGATTTTAAAATGTGATATACTATTTGCGTTGGTAAAAAAAGAATAACAAAAATCAACAGAAAGGAGTGGAAAATGGAAATAAAGAATAAAGTAGTTAATCACAAGTTGCGTTCCTTTATGACAACTTACGGATTAACAACAGAAGATTTATCAAAAATAATAAACAAAACACCAAATGCAGTTGCTAAAAAAATCAATAGCAAGAAATTCACGCAAAACGAAATGCAAAGCATTTTAGAAAGTTTTAAAGTTATTGATAGAAAAGTAGACTTGACAATCTTTGACGATAACGAAGATTAGAAGAAAGGAGAACACAATATAAAAAAATTTATAGTTTGGGCGTTATTTGATAGTGGCAATGGTTGTTATAAAAAAGCTGCGAAAGATTTTAAAGAAATAGAACTATATTCTATCGGTTTAGATAAAGAAAATAAAAACAGTGATTTTATTAATCTAAATTTAGCACAATACACAATAACAGGAAAGGATAACCCGATATTTGAAGTGTTAGATGAATTACCCCCCCCGATTTAATAATAGCAAGTCCACCATGTGAAAGTTGGAGTTTAGCAAGTGCTTTAAGTTGTGGTAATGCTTGTTGGAAAAAAGAAGATTTGAACAGTTTATTTGAAAGTCAATTACCATTAAGCCAATTTACTATTAGAGATTATAAAGACTTTAAAAATACACAATATAAGCCACTCAAACAATTAATCACAAGAATAAATGGAGAACTATGTATATTCAACACAATAGAAATAATAAAAAGGTATAAACCTAAATATTATGTAATAGAAAACCCCGCATATGGGCGAATATGGGCGTACATTGATAAAATATTAGGCTTTAAAATACCATACGAAAATTTAACGTTTTACAGTGCTTATGATTATGAAATACAAAAGCCTACAAAATTTAAAAGCAATGTTGATTTAAAATTAAGAAACAACAAAGTAACAGGGAAAATTCATTTTAGTCAATTAAGAGGTTATAACAATCGTTCTAATATTCCATTAGAACTAATAAGAGAAATTTACACAAAACTTTTAAAACAATAAGAAAGGAGAAAAAATGCAAGAATTACAAAACAGAGATACAATCACAAGTTTAGAACTTATGGAACAAATAAATATTTTTAGAAAGGCAGATAATAAGGCAAACTTACTACACTATGATTTATTAAAGATAATTAGAAGTGAGTTTGAAGAAGAAATTAACGAAGGAAAAATTTCCTTGGTTGAATATAAGGACAAAAAAGGCGAGTTAAGACCTATGTACGTTCTAACATTATCACAAGCAAAACAAGTATTAGTGCGAGAAAGTAAAGCAGTGCGAAAAGCAGTAATTAAATACATCGAAACATTAGAAAATAAAATCAAAAATCAACTATTGCCGACAACATATAAGGACGCATTAAAGCAGTTATTATTAAAAGTTGAAGAGAATGAAAAGTTGGAAATCGAAAACAAAGTAAAAACACAACAGATAGCAGAGTTGCAACCTAAAGCGTGCTATTATGATGTAATTTTACAAAATAAAGATTTAGTAAGTGTAACAATGATAGCTAAAGATTACGGCAAGAGTGCAAAATGGTTAAATGAGTTATTGCAAAATCAAAAAGTACAGTTCAAGCAAAATGGAATATGGATATTATACCAAAAATACGCAAGATTAGGCTATACACAAACAAAAACACAAGTAATTGACGGTTGCGACCATGTAAAAGTGCATACATATTGGACACAAAAGGGAAGATTATTTATTTACGATTTATTAAAAGAATTAGGACACTTACCAAATATGGAGCGTATCGAACATGAAAAACAATAATAAAAATGAGTTACAACAATTGCAAGAAGAAAATAGAATTTTAAAAGAACAGTTAAAGAAAAAAGAAAATTGTATGAAACTCATAAAAAGAAATTTCCACAATTTTCTTGAATACAATAACAGTGATAAATTCATTGATAAGATGTTTTCAATATTTGAAAGGTACGAATAATGAAATTTACACTATTATTGATAGCATTTATTGTATTAATGATAAAACATATTCATACAATACTACACTATGAAAGAGTAATAAGAGAATTGAATACCTTTATATTATCACTAATAAGAGCAGAAATAAACGAAAAAGATAATTATAAAGACAACCATTAATACAAGTATATTATAGCACAAAACAGAAAGGGGGTGTAAGCATGACGTATATTATACCAGATTATTTAGATATTAACGAAGCAATAAAAATTATTCCGATGAGTAAAAGCACAATGTATAGATATTTTAAAGAAATTCAAAAACAAAACCCGCATAGTGTTAAAGTACGTGCAGGATTAGTAAATAGACGTGATTTTAACAATTTCTTTAATATTCAAGGTTCATACAGAAAAGGCGAAACAAAATAAAAGCAGTTAGGAGTAAATTATGGACAAAAATAAAAAACTAGAAAAACAAAATTTATTTTTTAAGCGACCTATTTCACAAATAGAAATTCATCATGAACAACGTGCTAATTCAATAGGATATTTTAATAACGCACTCCGAGATTATACTATTAAACGAATAGAGAAATATATCAAGAAATATATCAAGACACTATCCCAAGACTATGGGAAATCAACTACTTAAATATATGTTTTTTAACAGTTAGGAGCAATCATGAAATTTAGGATTTACGATAAAATGAATAAAATATTTATATATGATGATGACGCTAGTGGAATTAAATTTTTAACAGATAGTAAAGGTAATATCTTTAAATTTGACCACCATTTAGAAATGTTAGATAGCAATCAATATTTAATAAGCTATCATACAGGATTTTTTGATGAATGTGGCAAAGCTATATTTAATGGCGATATTGTAAAAGATATAATTGATGAAGAAATCGGATATATTGGAAATCGTTACGGCGAGTATAGGGCTATAATCGACAATGTTTCTATTAGGTTAGATCCTGATTGTGCTGACTATCTAGAAGTTATTGGCAACATATACGAAAATAAAGAATTTTTAAGTATAAAGGAGGAGTAAACATGAAAAAAATTAAAATAGAAAGATTATTAATAGCTACATTATTTGTTTTAACGATAGCATATGTACTATTTAACGGAATTATGGCAAATTTAAAGTTAAAACACGAAAATCATCAATTAAAGAACAAATTAATTGAAACACAAGCACAATACGATACAACACTAAACTTTAAAGAAGATACGATCAAAAAATTAAATACTGAAATAAAAAATTTAAAAGAAAAAAAGTAAAATTTCAGGCATTATTCAACGCAACGTTCCGATTAGAAACAGGAAACGGAAAAAGCCGATTATGGCAACAAAATAACAACGCTGGAGGGATAAAATGCGGTTCGAGGTATTGCAAGTACCCAAATAAAAAACACGGCTTAAATGCGTTAAAAACGCTATTAAAACGCTATGTAAATAAATACGGGTATAACATTAAAGCAATACGTAATGAATATTGCCAATGTGGAATAGAAGATTATTATAAATTTAAGGAGATATATGACAATGAAATTAGAAGTTGGAAAAGTTTATGAAATAGACGGTATAAAATACGAATTAAATAGCGATTTTGAATTGATTGAATTACCTAAAGCAATTTACGATATAAAAAGTATTGATGAGTATTATTTAATAACACGTCGTTATTCACAAAAAATTAAAAAAGATTGTACTAATGAGAAGTATTTTGTCGAGGGTTTAAAAGAAGACTTAGAACGAGGTAACGCATTTTTGACTGAAAAAGACGCAGAATTTGAGCTTGGAAAAAGAAAAACAATCGCAAAAATTAAAAAATGGAAATATGAAAACGATGATTATAGGTTTATATTTGACAATGAAAACTATTATGTAGAATATGTTTATTTTTTTGGAGATACAAATATAGCTATTGAAACAGTCGTGCAAACATTACCAAGTTGGTTATATTTTAGTAGCGAAGAAAAAGCAAAAGAATGTTTAGAACACATAGGTGTAGATAACTGGAAAAAATACATACTAGAAATTGAGGAGTAAAAAATGGAATTATTAGAAATAGGCAATAAATTAAGATTATTAGATGATATTAAATTTAAAAATAAAGTATTTGAAAATTTTGAATATTTATATTTAGAAAGTGGATATTATGCAGTAAGAAATAATTTAACAAATGAATTAAAAATTGTTAGTGCTAAAAACCCAAAAAAAGCCGTTGATAAAGCATTCCCAATTTTTGAGCCTGTTATTGACGGCAATAAAGTGTTTGGTTCAATTGTTAAAGAAAGGGAAATAGAACAATGACAAATAATGAGAAAAGAAAATTGAAATGTGAATTATTTAATGACCATTTTCAAAATTATAAAAGATACCATATACCTAAAGCGAAATTAGTTATAGCAGATATTCCGTATAATTTAGGCAAAAACGCTTATGCAAGTAATCCAGAATGGTATATCGACGGAGATAACACAAAAGGAGAAAGCGACAAATCTAACAAATCATTTTTTGATACAGACCATAATTTTAAAATTCCAGAGTTTATGCACTTTTGTAGTAAGATGTTGATAAAAGAGCCAAAAGAAAAAAATAAAGCACCAACTATGATAGTTTTTTGTAGTTTTCAACAGTTGCAAATGGTAATTGATTATGGTGAAAAATACGGCTTTATGAATAGTTATCCGTTAGTTTTCATTAAAAATACATCGGCACAAGTGTTAAAGGCAAACATGAAAATAGTAGGAGCAACAGAATTTGCAGTTGTTTTATATCGTGATAAATTGCCAAAATTCAACAATGGGAGAACTGAAACAGAAAAGGGTAGAATGATTAAAAATTGGTTTGAATGGAAAAGAGATGACAGAAAGATATATCCCAAAATACACCCAACACAAAAGCCGATAGAAGTTTTAAAAGAATTGATACAGATTTTTACAGATGAGGGGGACGTAGTAATTGACCCCGTATGTGGAAGTGCAAGCACATTAAGGGCGTGTAAGGAGTTAGGCAGAAATAGTTACGGGTTCGAGATAAAAAAAGATATGTATCAACTTGCAAAAGATAATATGTTGAAAGATGATATAACAGTACAAAAACCGTTATTTTAAGGAGAAAAAACAATGATTGTAATGAGTATATTAATAGTTATAGTGTTGTTGTGTATTGTTGCTTTTTTATGGAAATTTGAAGAAGAAACAAAACAAATAAAAAAAGATAATGAATTGATTAGAAAATATATCGAAGAAAATAAAAAAAGGAGTATTTAATGAAAAAAATTATACTGCAAGAATTAGAAATCACTAATTTTAAGGGTATTAAGTATAAAAAACTTACTTTTAACGAAACAATTACAAATATTATAGGCAAAAATGGTAGTGGAAAAACAACTATTTTTGATAGTTTTGTATGGTTATTATTTGCTAAAGATAGTGAAGATAGAACAACAGATAATGCAAATATTAGACCACTAGACGAAAACAACAACAAAATTCATTATGTGGATTGCATTGTTAAAGGGATATTTAAAATTGATGATAAAATTGTTGAATTGAAACGAGAGTACAAAGAGAAATGGACAAAAAAACGTGGAGAAATCAACGAAGAATTTACAGGTAATGAAATAGTTTGTTATATCAACGAATTAAAAGTAAAATCGACTGAATATAGGCAATATATCAATGAAATAATTGATGAAAGATTATTTAAGTTATTGACAATACCTACTTACTTTAATAATTTACCGTGGAAAGAGCAACGAGAAATTATTATTGAAAACATTGACTATATTTCTGATGATGAAATTATACAAAAGAATAGCGAATTAAAAGAACTTGTTATTGTAAATAATATAGATGATACTAAAAAATTAGCTATACAAAAGAAAAATATCATTAAAAAACAATCAAATGAAATACCTAGCAAAATGGAAGAATTGCAGTTATTGTTAGCTAAAAAAGAAGAAGAAAAACAAGCAATAGGTGTTGTGGAATTACAAGAAACACAAGAAAAGATTAAAAAACTAAATGAAGAAATAAATATTATTCAAAATAGAATAGAAACAATAAGAACAGAAATAAGCGAAAAAGATAAAAGAGTTTTTGAAACACAAGAAAAAATAAAAAGATATATTAATGACAAGATTACGCATAATATTTTAAAAAATGCTGAAAATTCTAAAAACATGACACAACATGAAACAGATTTAAAAGTGATTGATTTAAAATTAGAACAATATAACACACAATTAAATAATAGTGTTTTAGAGCGTGAAAACTTACTTAAAAATCATCAATCATTGACTTTAACATTAGAAGAAATACAGCAAAAACAAGCTGATACTTCATATTTGAATACTACTTGTCAATCATGCGGGCAACAATTAACAGCAAAACAACAAGAAGAAGAAAAAGAGCGAACAATTGCCACTTTCAATACTCAAAAAGAGAATAGAATTAATAATATTAAAAAAGAAATACATGATACAGTAGAAAAGGGCAAAAACACAGCAAAAGAGATTGATAAACTGAAAGACAGTATAAAAACACTTGAAGAAGAAAAAGAACGAAAAACAAGCACAAAAACGCTTGATTTTGAAGAATTGCCGACAGATGAAACAGTTTATATTAACGATGAAGAATATAAAACACTATTAAGTGAATTATCCATATTAAAAACTGATGAAACATTAGCAAATTCTATTGATGAGTTAAACTTAAGGAAACATGGAATTATTGAGAAATTGAATGGATATAACGAAAAAATTAAAGAATATGACAAAATGCAATATATCAATTCAGAAATCAAAAATATTAATGATAGACTTTTAGAACTTGAAGAAGAACATCAAAAAACGATTGAAGAAATCAACAAACACGATAAAACACTGTATTTGTGCGACTTGTTTATGGAATACAAAATAAGCGAAATTAACAAGCAAGTTAAAGAAAAGTTTAATGGTTTAACATTCAAGTTATACGAAGAACAAATCAATGGTGGAGTTGTTGAAACTTGTGAATTAGTTGAAAACGGTGTACCTTACAGTGCATTAAATAACGCTAAAAAAATAAATGTAGGGTTAAAGATGATTGATGTGTTGTGTGCAATAAATAACGTAATAGCACCTATTTTTATTGATAATAGAGAGAGTGTATCACAAATTGAAGAAATGAAAGGACAAGTAATTAATCTAATTGTACCTAACAAAGAAGTTTTACAAGATATAGAGTTATAAAAAAGGGAGAAGAAAATGGAAGAAATAACAAATTTTGAAATTGCTAAAAAGTTAGATGTATGTATAGAACTGTTGGAACTTTTAAAAAAAGAAAATAAAAACGATAAAATAACAACAGAAAGTATTAAAAGAATAAAGCTAGTTGTTTTAGAATTAATGCAAGATATAGAAAAAAGATACCAGGAAAAAACAAGGAGATTTTAAAAATGGCAAAACAAGAATTATCAATTATTCAACGAGATATTACAGATGAAATAATTAATAAGTTAGATACATTGAAAGAGCAAGGGTTAAAATTGCCAACTGAATATGCACCACAAAACGCTTTGAAAAGTGCATTTTACAGTTTAATAAATTCAAATAGTGGTAATTTGTTAGAAAAATGTTCAAAAGTTAGTATTGCCAATGCTTTATTAGATATGGTAATACAAGGACTAACACCACAAAAAACGCAGTGCTATTTTATAGCATATGGCGATAAGTGTGTATTGACACGTAGTTATTTTGGCACAGTCGCATTAGCTAAACGTATCGCAAATATTGATATTTCGGCAAACGTTATTTTTGAAGGCGATGAATTTGAAATTGAAGTCGTTGACGGTGTGGAAAGGCTAAAATTCCATAATACAAGCTGGAAAAATAGAGATAATGCTATTATTGGAGCATATGCGATTGTAACGCAACCCTCAGGCAAGAAAAATATAACGGTAATGACAAAAAAAGAAATTGAAAAATCATGGAGTAAGTCGAGAACTAAAGGCGGTGTACAATTAGAATTCCCGCAAGAAATGGCAAAAAGAACAGTAATCAATCGTGCTTGCAAAATGTTTATCAATACTGCAAATGACAATGATTTAATTGTAGACGCTTATAATAGAACGTTATCAAATGAATATGAAAATAATAATGATGTGAATGTTGAAGAAAAAGCAAACACTATAAGAGAGCGACAAATTAATGATATTGAAGTTATTGATATTGACGAAGAAAACATCGTTTATGATGAAAATTAAAAAATGATACAAGTAACAGTAATAGAAACTGGCAGTATTGGTAATTGTTATTTATTGAAGTTTAGTAATGGTAAGATTTTAATAATCGAGTGTGGAGTAGCCTATCATAAACTACAAAAGGCATTAAATTTTGACTTTTCAAATGTGATAGGTTGTCTTATCACTCATGAGCATAAAGACCACTCAAGAAGTGTAAAAGAACTCATTAAAAACGGCATTAAAGTATATGCAAGTAAAGGAACATTTAACGCACTAAAAATAAAAGAAAATTACTATACAAAAATTATTTCAAACACAAGAATGTTTAATATTTTTGATATAACGATTTTCCCGTTTGAAACATTCCATGATTGTACAGAGCCTTTAGGATATGTGATTATTTACAAAAAACAAAAACTATTATTTGCAACTGATACAGGGTATATTAAACACGCATTTAAAAATCTTGATTATATGTTGATTGAGTGTAATTATGACTTAGAAACAACGTTATATAACGATGAAATTATGGCAAATCATTATAAAAAGACTGATAGAGTGTTAGACACACATATGGAGTTAGAAACTTGCAAAAATTATATTAAAATTTCAGAAAATGACGATTTAAAAAATGTGTTATTGATACACCCAAGTACGGAAAATTTAAACAGAGAAAAAGCTATAAAGGAATTATCGACAGTAACGAAAGCGAAAATTGAAATTGCATATAAGGGGTGTGAATATGTTTTACAAAAGAAAAAAAGAAAGTAAGTATAAAAACAAAAAAGTTGAATTTAATGGTATCACGTTTGATAGCTTGAGAGAGTTAAAAAGATATAAAGAGTTGTTACTTTTAGAACGTGCTAACAAGATAAAAGATTTAGAGTTACAAGTTAAATATACGCTTATACCTAAACAAATTAAGAATAAAAGAGTTGTTGAAAGAGAATGCAGTTATAAAGCTGATTTTAAATACTATGATAATGTATTAAAATGTATCGTTGTTGAAGATACAAAAGGCTTTAAAACAAACGAATATAAAATAAAAAAGAAATTAATGTTATATGTACATGATATTGAAATAAAGGAGATTTAAAAGATGAATAGAGTTAATATTATAGGTAGAATTTGTACTGATTTAGAAGTACAAATATTAGAAAAAACCGGAACAAAAATTTTAAAAACTGTTATAGCGTTAAACGGAATGAAAAAAGATGATGGCACTTATTTTACACATTTTATTGATTGTGAGGCATTTGGAAAAACAGCAGAAATGATAGAACAGAGTTTTAAAAAAGGGGAATTGATAGCAATTGATGGCAGCATAAAAACAAATAACTATGAAAAATCTAACGGAACAAAAATCAAACAAACAAGCGTATTAATTGAAAAGATAACATTCATCAAATCGAAAAAAGCAACAGAAGATACAATTACATCACAAACGCAAAATATTGATAATTTCACAACGAATACAACAGATGATTTTACAATTGGTGCTGAGGACTTACCATTTTAATACATGAGAATAGGGGCATTTGTTGCAAATAATAGGTACAAAATAATTGATATTAAAGACAGCAAATTTCAATTATATGATACTTTAACAACGCAATACTGGAGTGTTACCAAAGAAGAATTACAATATTTAAACGGCGACAGTGTAAAAAAAACTGAAAATATCGAATGGCAACAATTTTTTAAAATAGCAACTGAAAATTGC
Source organism: uncultured Erysipelotrichaceae bacterium (assembly GCA_945877255.1). Lineage (GTDB taxonomy): Bacteria > Bacillota_I > Bacilli_A > Erysipelotrichales > Erysipelotrichaceae > CAMCRE01. Next base: position 21,259 of record CAMCRE010000004.1, on the reverse strand, counting down.
GGGCAAATTATATACAATATTTTTGATAAAGAAAAAGACACAATAATAACTACAATAGTAGGAAAAAAAATCAAAAGATGTAAACGTAAAACAAAGGTAGTTGAGATTGAAAAAAAAGAGGAGTTAGAAATGGGAGAAAAAAATAATAATAATTTATTGTCTTTAGCTGATGTATTGTTTAATCAATTAGAAGAATTAAATAAAAAAACAGTAAGCACTGAGGACGTCCAAAAGGCGAATGCAATTTGTAATGTTTCATCGCAGATTTTAAAAACATATGATGTTGCATTAAAAGTTGAAAAATACAAAGAAACACGAACAACAAACACAATAGGACTACTAGGGAATGAGTAGAATATATTTTACAGAAGAAGAAAAAAAATATATTTCAAGATATTGTAAAGGAAGAACAGCCGAACATTTAACAAAACTTTTTAATAAGAAATTTAACACAAATATAAATGTAGCAAAGATAAGAGATTTTAAAACAAAGCATAGGTTAAGAAGTGAATTAAGAATTAATGGCAGTAAAAAAAGACGGTTACTTAATGATAAAGAAATGAAATATTTACGAAAAATTGCAAATGGAAAATCAAGAAAAGAGATAACCGAACTTATAAATAAAAAATTCAATAAAAATTTGTTGTTATCTCAAGTAGTAACGATAATGGAAACAAACAAGATACATAACAACGTGGACACAAAATTTAAAAAAGGTATTGTTAATTATCCTGAAGTAGCATTCAAAAAAGGGGTTAGGAGTAATCCAGCAGGAGAATTTAAAAAAGGGGTAAGCAATCATTCAAAATACAAAATTGGAGATGAAATTGTAAGAAAAAATGGAGAAGTCTATGTTAAAGTTACTGATTATGCTGGCAGAAATAATGGGATAAAAATGTATGAATTGAAAAAAAATATTGTATGGAAAAATCATCATGGAGAAATTAAAAAAGGCTATTTTGTTATGCACCTAGATAATGATAAATCAAATAATAATATCGACAATTTGATACTGGTTAGCCAAAAAGAATTAGTAAGATTGAATAGTGAATTTACACTAGATAAAGACAAAGAAAAAAATTTAACGAAAATAGCGGCAGCAAAATTAAAAGCGAAAATAGGAAGTTTAAAAAAAGAAATGGAGTTTTAAAATGTTATCAAGTATAAAGCATATTGTTTTTGAAATGTTTAATGATGAAATAGAAAGAAAATATTATTTTAACACAAAAGAAGAAGCAAATATTTTTATGAATTATGCACTAAAATATTGTGGAAATTTCACAAAATTTATATATTACGGCAAAGAAATTATAACATCTAATAACGAGGGGGAATTTTTAAAATGAGAGAAAGCACAGATATTTTATTAGAAAGGATAAGATTATGGGGGGTAGCTAGAAATTTACACACAGCAGACCCAAAGGCACAAATGGTTAAACTGATTGAAGAAGTAGGCGAACTTGCAAGTGGAATAAATAGACAGAATAAAGACTTGATTATTGATAGTGTTGGCGATGTAGTAGTAGTTTTAACACTTTTATGTAGTCAATTAGAATTAGATTTTAATTATTGTGTTGCACAAGCCTATAACGAGATTAAAGACAGAAAAGGAAAATTAATTAACGGTACTTTTATCAAAGAAAACGATATATTAAGTAACAACAATGAATAGAATAGATGAATTACTTGAAAAAGGCTTAACGTTTATTGAAGAAGATAAAAAACATGAAGAAGATACACAACAAATTATTATCAACAATGATTTTCATTACAATTGCGATATTTGTGGTAATAAAACACTTATACCATATATTGATGAGTTTGGCGAAACAAGTTACAAAAAATGTAATTGTGGGAAGATAAGAGAAAGTATCGAACGTTCTAAAAAAAGTGGCATGGATAAATTACTGCATTATCGTTTTGAAGATTATAAACTAATATGTAAATACCATAAAATAATATTTAATCTAGCAAAAAAATATTTAGAAATAGGCTCAAAATATAAATTGTCATTTGGAATGTTTGGACAAAGTGGCGTAGGAAAATCAATGATATGTGGCATTATTTGTAATGAATTATTGAAGAAAGGCAAAAGTGTTTTATATATACCGTATGATGAAATTAGAACAAAATTTATCGAGAGTAAAATAAGCAACAATTTTTACAACGAAGAAATCAACAATATTTACACTGTAGAAGTGTTATATATAGATGATTTATTTAAAGGGTTGATTAATGATTTTCACATCGATGTTGTTTTTCACCTTATTAATTATAGATATAATAAAGGTTTAATCACTCTGTTTAGTAGTGAATTGTTATTAAGCGAAATTGCAAAATTAAATGTTGCATTATGTGGTAGAATTGTGGAAATGTGCAGAGAGTATTACATAGAAATTGAAGAAGATAGCAACAAGAATTTTAGGCGATTATTTGCAAAGGGGTTAAAAATAAAAAATGATTAAAGTAGGATATAATTACAGAATATATAATCCGGTTGTTGGTAAAAATGAGAAGAATGAAACAGTTACAAAATTTAGGCTTATATCGACTGATTATGATAAAAAAGATACAATTAATTACTTAACGTTTATAATGCGAGGGGATATAGGGTTATTCCACAAGCAGTATGTAGTAATTTTAAAAATAGACGCAATTTCAATTTTAGAGATGAGAAATAAAAAAAAGGCGGTTGCAGTTTTTGGAATAGTAGCACCGACTAATGGATAAAAGGGGGGGCAATGGAAAAATTCACATATAATTTAGATACAATAGGGGGTAGATTAAAATACCATAGATTAAGACGTGGTAAGACACAACAAGAAATGGCAAGTTGTTTAAATATTTCTGTTAGTCAATACAAAAGATACGAACACGATATATCACAGATAAATATGTATAGTTTAGCTGAAATAGCAAAAATATTAAATATTTCAATAGATGAATTACTAAAAGGGAAGAAAAGGCAATGAAAAATCAAAAAACAATTTCACAAGAAGAACAAGAAAAAATAATTGCAGGGAGAGAAAAAGCGAAAAAAGAAAGAGAACACAAAAAAGAAACACTGCAAAAATATCGTGATGAAATTTTTGAGAGTAAACGAAAAGAATTACCGAGTATTATTTCTCAACGTACAAAAGAAATAGCTGATGAATTAGCAAAAGATATATATGTTGACGGTTTAGAAAGTATTGTTATACATAGTATTATCGCTAGTCCCAGAATATTACCAGCTAGATTTAAGTTGACGAATGACGAGTTGTTTATAGCGTTTGACGAGTACAAAAAAGTAATGTTGCTAATTAATCAAAAAGTACGTTATACTCCTAGTATTCAATCATTTTGTAGTTTTATAGGCATTTCAACACAAATGTATAAAAATTATCTAAATGATACAGATGACGAAAGACGAAACATTATGCAAATGATAGACGATTATATAACAGGTAGTATCTTAGGAGCAAGCCAAAGACGAGAGATTGATAGTTCTACCTCAATGTTTGTAGTAAAAGCACAGCATGGAATAGTAGAACAACCTCAACGAATGGAAATTGCAATTACTAAAGCTAATTTTGATATTGATGATATTATGAGTGATATAGAGAAAATAAAAAATAAAGGTTCAATCGTTGATGTTGAGTTTTCAGAAAAAGGGGAAAAATAGGGGAACAACCTATTTTTTCTTTTTAGATACAATCATTATAAAAAAATATACATTTATAAATTTATACATTTTTAAATTTATAAAAATAAATGTATAAATTGCTTGACTTACGATTTATAAAGCGTTAAAATATATACAGGTACAAAGAAAGGGCAAAAATATGAAAAAAAAAGAAATACAAATAACCTTTAAACTTGATGAAGAATTATATAAAGAGTTCAAAAAATATCTTATAGACCACGATATGAAAATAAAAGATTGCTTATCGTTACTTATAAAAAAAGAAGTACAAAAATAAAAAAAAGATAGCACCATTTATTGAGATACAGTGCTATCAAACAAAAAACACAAAAGGTGTTTGCTACCTTATGCACTTATATTGTACCATATGTGTTTTTAAAAAGCAAAGATAAAGATACAGAAAGGAAGATATAAGAATAATGGATAATCTTGAAAATATCATAACAGAATTAATTATTTTATTTGACAATACAAATAACGCATGATACAATACCACCGTGATAGAAAGAGAGGAGAATATGAAAAGTGAAAAAGACTTAATCAGGGAATATTGGAAAAAAGCAACCCAAAAATCGAGAGAGAATAAAAAAGTTTTTACAGCCGTTGTTGACATAGAACTTATGGAAAAGTTAGAAAAACACTTGAAAGTAAAAAGATTAACAAAAAAACAATGGCTTGTAGACCAAATAGAAAAAATAAAATAAAAAAGATAGCCCCCTTGAAAACAAGCTATCTTTATGCTAACAAACTAGCAATTCAATTCTATCATATTTGCTAGAAAAAATCAAATAAACAAATATAATAGAAAGGGTAAAATTTGAATAATGGATAATTTAGAGAATATCATAACTGAATTAATTGTTTTGAGAGAAAACATGGAAAATATAAAAGACTTAGCGATTGAAAGTGATATGAAAACTTTTAATTTAATGCACTTGCTACAAATAAGCCTAGATAAGACAATACACGAATTAGACAAACTTATTCATGAGGGGTATTAATATGTACGATTTAATTTTACATAATGGTGTACCTGTCGTTTCTAGTCGAGATATTGCTAAGAAATTAGAGAAACAACACAAAAATGTTTTAAGAGATATACAAAAAATGATTAAAAATAGTATGGTTCAAATCGGAGCCGTACTATTTGAGAGTGATTATTTAGCTACAAACGGCAAAACAAACAAGCAATATTTACTTACAAAAGACGGTTTTATGTTGTATATGTTCAACATACAAGGGTATAATGATTTTAAGTTAGAATATATCAATAAATTTAATGAAATGGAAAACATTATAAAAAATAGCAGTAATAACACATTGCATAAAGAAGTTGAAACATTAAGGCAACAAGTACATTTATTAGTCGACAATATGAATAAAATAATGAATGTAATGTTACCAGTGCTAGAAAATAAGCCGACAACACCACAAATACAAGAAACGATTAAACATAAACAACCGAAAAAACGTTTATATACTACAAAAGAGATAAGCGAAAAATACGGTTATAATGCACATCAAACAATAAGGGCATTAATAAGACGAAACATTATAATCAAAACACCAAAAGGGTATGGAATAGTACCAAAATATAACGGAATAGGTAAAATGGTAAGTATTAATGGTAAAATTTATATTAGGTGGAATGAAAAGGGAAAAATATTTTTAGAAAAACTATTCATGCACAACTAAAAAAAAGGGGGGTAGTATGGAAAATAAAATATATTTATACATGAGAATTTCACGAGATAAAACAACTAAAAAGGATAGTGAAACATTAAAAAGAAATCAAGAATATGATATTGACACTAACTTTTTAAGGCAAGAATTTCTATTTGCTAATAGTGGTTACGACTTGAAAGATGAAAAATATACCATTGTTAAAGAAATTACAAGTGGGCAGACTCTTTCTTTACCGAAGTTAGAAACCATTATAGAAAAAATGACAGAGGGCGACTTATTAGTTGTTCCTGAGTTACAAAGGCTAGTTCGAAATATTCATTATGGTTTAGGTATTTTATACAGATTGAAAGAAAAAGGGGCAAATTTGATTAGTTTAGACGGTAGCTTTGGAACAAGTACAGATATTGACAACCCGAGTGATTTTTTAAACTTTTCTATAAGATTATTATTAGACCATTACCAAGCATTGGAGTTAAAGAAAAAGCAAAAAGACACAATAAAAGCATTAAAAGAAAAAGGGGTAAAAATTGGTAGACCTATAACAAATGACGACTTAACAACCGAATTACTAGCAGAGTATAAAAAACACGGTTACAAATTAGACTTGCAAGAGTTAGCGAAAAAGCACAACGTAGTAATAGGGAGTTTATACAGTCGATTAAAAAGTAATGGAATAGATATTAAGAAAGAAAAACAACAAGAAGAATTGAAAATTTATCATGCTTTTTTAAACTTGAGAAACGACCACACGCACGCATATGAGGGAGATATGACGCATGATATATTAGGGGTAGACAAAGACACGTTAAAGAAAATTATCCGTAATTGCAAAAGACGTGAAGAAAAAGAAAAAATCAATAATATCATTAATAACTAAATACGATAATTAAAAAGTGCTAAAATCAAAAAATTAAGCACTTTTTTATATGTTTTAGACACTTCAACAATTTAGTAGTATAAAAACACTACCGAACAATTAAAGTACTTTAAAACGCAAAATAAAACGGTTACATTTTATATTGTAATAACGTAACATTTTGTTTTTTAACTATTTTTATGGTGTAAAATAAAAAAAAGGGGGGTTATTCCCCTCCTTTTTTCCACACTATTATTATAGCACAAAATCAATAAAAATACAAGCTTTTTAGGCTATTTTTTGTTGTGTTTTTTAACATTTTTTATTATACAAAACACAGTTAAAAAGCTATTTTTTTTGTCTTTTTCAACAGTAGAATTTTAACAAAAAAAGACAAAAAAACACAGTGTAAAACATACCAAAAAGAACAACTGAAGTACTGAAAAGTATAAATAAAACACATTATTAAATATATAAAAACTGGTTAAAATCTCACGCACGCACACGCACGTTACGCACGTTATTTAATATATATAATAAAAATATTTTTAACTATATAAATAAATATATTAGAACAATAAAAAAAGATAGTATTATATTATGTATACAACTAATTAAAAAAATATTTTCATTAATAAAAGCTAAATAGTTTACTATGTTATAGTATTTTATATATATAACAACTATACAATATAATTATTATTCTATTATAATACTAGAATATTTATATATTATATTTTTTAAAACAGTATAAATACTGTTTATAAAAAATAGCAATTCACAAAAACTCAGCTTTACAAGATGAAAAAAATTTTTTTGCCTAGTGGTTACACACACAAAAAGACCACAACACACCAAGCTATACAGCTTTACCAATAAAAAAAATCTTTGTACTCAGTTGTACACACAATAAAAAAACTCCTTTCGTTTACTGTTCTACTTTATTCAATTACTATACACGTTAAAAATATTTTTATTTCGCGCGTTTTTTAAATTCTTAAATATCAAAATAGTTTAATAGTTATGTAGTTATACAGTTAGTTATATTATTACATAGCTTTTTTTATTTCTCTTTTTCTCTTTAACTCTTTTACTCTTTTACTTAGTGTTTTGTTATTACTTTGTTTTATAAAAAAAGTTTTTTGTTCTATGTTAGTGTTGTAGTTTTATGTTGTCATTGAATGTTGTTAAGTATTTCAGTGGTAATGTTTAGTGTTGTATTTTATTGTTGGAGTAAAAAACGAGTTAATAAAAGTAAGTGATTTATATATTAAATAGTATTATCAAATATATAAAAAGTAGCTTAAATAGTACGCTTTTTTAAAAAAAGTAATGTTATTTGAAATTTTGTATATATTTTTGTTGTTTGTTTAATTGAAATAAAAATATTTGTTTTTTCTTTTCAGTTCACTAGCTACAACATAGATATTTACCCCCCCCTAACCCTATTTTTAGATTGTGTTACACAAGCCCGTTACCCCTACACTCAACTGTAACAAGAAAATAAAAAGGGTTCATTTCATGCACCTTTTTTGAAAGAAAGCGATAAAAGTGTAGTAGAATGTAGGAGAGGAGAAGTGAATGGACAAGTACAAAGAGATAATACAGCAGTTTGATGAATTATTTAGAACGAAAGCAATAAAAGACAAAGATACATGGATAGCAGTGTTAAAAAAATATTATTTAGTGTTAGAAAATATGTTTGAAAATGGAGAAGAGAGCGACAAACAAGAGAGTGTTAAGATAGGAATAAAAAAATTATTACCACTATTAGAAAGCACAATGGTTAATGCTAATAAGTTAAGCGATGATGAGCTTGAGCAAGTCTATGTATTGTACAGAAAAACACAAGCGTTTGTAAGTCGTAGGAGTTTAGAGCATTTTATCGTATACATGGAGAGTGATAGACGAGAGGATAGAAAGGTGTACGAGAATAGACGAGAGATTTTAGAGCCGTTTTGTTACTACTTGAATAAAAGTCTGTTTAGTGATGATGAGAAACACAAATACATAATAGCGAGTTATCCTCCAAGTTTTGCAAAAACATTTATGTTGAATTATTTTAGTGCATTTGTGTATGGTGTTGATTTTGACAGTAGCATATTGAGGTTAAGTTATTCAGAGGAATTGGTATTAGCAGTTAGTAGACAAGTGAAAGAAATTATCAGTGATAAAAAGTTTAGTGAGGTATTCCCTAATTTTGCGAAGATGAATAACCGAATATTTAGTAAAAGTAAAGATAGTGATTGGCAGTTAAACGGAGCAGATAACAGTGGTAGCCACATAGCACGAACAAGAGATGGAAGTGTAACAGGGGTAAGGGCAAATCGCTATATCATGCTTGACGATATGATAAAAGGTAGTGAAGAAAGTACGAATGTTGAGTTACATAAACAGTACTATGACAAGTGGGCGAGTATTTGGCAAAACAGGTATGACGGGAATAGAACGAAGTATATCATCGTTGGTACAATGTGGAGTCCGGACGATATAATCAACAGAATTATCAGCGATATAGAAAAAGACCATACATTTTACGGACACGAAAAATACCGATTTTTAAAAGCGACAAGAGATGAATACGCAGTTGTGATAAGAACGCCACTATTAGACAGTGAAAACAAATCAACTTGTGAAAACATTATAACAACTGAGAGGGCGTTAAAATTAAAGAGAGATACCGATGAATACCTATGGAGTGCAGTTTATCAGCAAACGCCTATTGCTCCTACTGGTTTAGAATTTGCATACGATAATTTACGAGTATATGACACTTTAGACAGTGAAAAAATCAATAACTATGCTAAAGCAGTACTAGACCCTAGCAGAAAAGGAAAAGACCACCTCTCAATGCCGATATTTAAGCAAAAAAAGGACGAAGAAGAAACATATTATTTTGTCGATTGTATTTTTAAACGTGAAGCAATCACAGAGTTATACGACTTGATAGTTGATAAAATAGTTGAGCATAACATATTAGAATTAGTAATTGAAAACAACACTGATACAAGTTTAAAAATGTTGTTGGATAAAATGTTAGAAGAAAGAAATATCACTTTTTGCGAAATTAAAGAGAAGTACAACACGACAAATAAGGAAAAACGAATAAAAGACGCAAGAGGGATAGCGAAAAGACAAATTGTGTATCCTAGCAAAACAACTATATCAGTCAACACAGACAAAGGGCGATTTATGAATAATTTTACAAATTATAGTTTTGATTATGCTAACCGTTTTGATGACGCACCAGATAGTATTGCAATGTTTGTATCTGAGTGTATATTGGCAGCACCAAAAAATGAAGTTACCAAAATAGATTGGATAAGAAAGTACATATAATGAGCGTATAAAAACGCTCTTTTTTTTATCTAAAATATATCAACGGTTCATCTCATGCTACCAAAAGTACCATTACATGACCCTTTTTGTAAAAAAACCGTTTTTTTTTGATAAAATCAAAATGAAAAACGAAAGGGGGGGTAATATGCAAGAACGAGCATTTACAGGTAGAAAGAAAATCACAACACATTTAACACTTGAAAATTTAAAAAATGACGATGTGTTATTGAAAGTGTTAAATGACGCATACAAAACGCACACTGTAAATGTTGAAGATATTAGTTATTTAGAAAACTATATCAAAGGAAATCAGCCAATTTTAAAGCGTATTAAGCGTGTAAGACAGGATATAGTGAATAATATCGTTGAAAATCATGCTTTAAATATCGTGAATTTTAAAACAGGGTATATATTTGGAGAACCGTTGCGATACGTACATAAAAGTGAGGGGAAAGACGAAGATATAGCAGAATTAAATGTTTACATGAATTATCTAAACAAATCATACTTAGATAGTGAATTGGCAGAGTGGTTATTTTCATTTGGAGTAGGTTATCGTTTTGTGAAGTTAGGAAACAGTAAAGATGTACCGTTTGAAATTATCAACATACACCCTAAAAAAGCATTTACGATATATTATGACGGCTTTTCCGAGAACGAACAAATAGCGACCGTAATTGCGATGAAAAAGCAAATAGGCGACAAGTTAGTTGATTATTTTAAAGTCTATACAGATGACGAAATTATCGAATGTACGTTAAGCACAGTAATCGAGCGTATCAAAAACCCTTTAAAAATGAAACAGTTGATTGAATATAAAATCAATGCTTACTTTTTGGGTAGCGTTGAGATTGTAATGTGGCAGCTTAACGCATTAAACACATTAACAAGTGGAGAGATTGACGATGTAGAACAGTTTGTACAATCAATGATAGTGTTTTTCAATACTAATGTTAATGAAAAAACATTTAAAACGTTGTTAGAAGTGGGAGCGTTAAATGTTTCAGACATGGGAAAAAATAAAGCAGACGTTAAAATGCTTTCTAATAAACTAGACCATAGCGGTATTAAAATACTTTATTCAAGGATTTTAAACAATATTGCTACAATTGTAGGAATGCCGAAAACAAGCGAAAAAGCAAGTGGAGGAGATACAGGGCAAGCAATTATGACCCGTGACGGTTGGAATACAGCAGAACTAAAAGCAAAACAAGATGAGTTAAATTTTTCAATAGGAGAAAGACAATTATTGAAATTAATTAAAATCATTTCGGATAAATATTCATTGTATCAAAATTTAGATTTAAAACGATTATCTATTAAGTTCACGAGAAATAGGAACGACAACTTGTTAGTGAAAATGCAATCATTACAATTAGCAAGTACAGGAGTTTTAGAGCCTACTATTGCATTTCAAATTAGCGGACTATTTGATGACCCTAACGAAGCAGTACAAAAATGTATTGAATACTATGGCGATACATTCTGGAAAGTTAAGCCTAATAATGAGTTTAATATCTACAATGAGGAGCATATCATTCAAAACATGGGAAACAACACTAATATTACAGATTTTGATAAATACACTATTAATGACAAAAGGAAAGGAGGAAAAAGCAAATGAATGAAAAATTAATAGCACTTTTTGAGAGTTTAGCAAATTTAGGCGAAACAGAAAGAAAGAACAAGATAAACGAGTTTAGCCAAAATTATATTGATGTTACAAAATATAGAGAGTTGGAAGAACAACACAAAAATTTAGCAACAAAATATAATCAAATCGAAACTGAAACGAAAAACAAAAAGCAGTCAGAAATTGACGAACTTACACAACTTAAAAATGAGATTGTGGAATTGAAACGAGATAAAAACAAAGCACACGCTGCAAAAATATTCATGGAAAACGGAATAAAAACAGAAGTGTATAGCGATTTTATCAACGGGATAGATTTATCAAATTATGATGTTGTCGATAGTTTAGTCAATAACGTTGTGAAAATGATAGGAACAACACAAAAAAACGTTGAAAAAGATAACATTATCAAAGGACAGCTACCAGATAGCGTCGTTGGAAACGTACAAAAAACTATGACAAAAGAAGAATTTGATAGATTGTCAACATTACAAAGAGTTGAATTATTAGAAAATAATCCAACATTATATAACGAACTAACAAATAACTAGAAAGAGAGGAAAAAAGAAAATGCCAGCAGGTAATACATTAAGCACAAATTTATTTAAGCCAGAAATCGTTAAGCCAATGCTAAGTGGTGCGATTGATAACAAATTAAAATTAACAAAATTATTTAAAGTAGATAACAGTTTATCGTTGCAAGACGGGGCAGTTGTTAAAGTAGCGAAATACGGGACGATTGCAGACGCAGTTGTTGTTGCAGAGGGTGCAGCTATTCCGGTAGAACAATTAACGCACACAGTTGTATCAATGCAAGCACGAAAAATTGGTAATGGAGTGGGAATCACAGATGAAGCAGTAGGACGTGGACAAGGTGACCCTGTAAAAGAAGCAATCCTGCAAATTGCAAGTTCAATCAATAGAACAATCGAAAAATCAGCGTTTGAATGTGTATATAAAGGTATTAATATTCAAAGAATTAAAAATGATACAACAGCAGTACCAATTTCATATAACGGTATTGTGGATATGGTAGGACTTTTAAATGAAGAAGATACGACTGAAAAAGTGTTAATTATCCACCCTGCACAATATACACAGTTATTAAAAGACCCTAATTTTGTAGACAAATCAAAATATGGTGGCAACGTTTTAATGGACGGGGAGATTGGAATGATTGCAGGTTGTCGTGTAGTAAGAAATAACAACGTTGTATTAGGAACTGCACAAAACATCACAACACTAACAAATTTAAAAACAGATTGCTATGGAACGATTTTAATCGCGTTAGCACCAATAGAGTTAGGAGTTGAAAATCACCCTTTAACGTTAGTACTAGAAAGAGATACATACATCGAAACAGAAAGGGACGCACAAAAACAAATTACTAATATTTATGGTTCAAAAACATACGGCGTATATGTATCTAACGACACAAAAGTTGTATTAGGAAACTTTAAAAAATAATCTATGAAACGTATTAAGGTTAGAAAAGGGAATATCGAACTTTCTATCCTTAAAAAAGATAAACAAAAGTATATAGAAAACGGATATATTGTTAAGCCAGAAAGAGATAACAGAGCAGTAAGGGAAAACAAAGGGAAAGCAAAAAATCAAGCAATTATGATTGAGGGGTATCATTATGAGTAATATCGAAACAAGTATTGAAGAAAATAATCAAAATTTAACAAGATTAAAATTGTTGTTAAATATTCAAGATAACAACAGTGATGACTTGTTGTTACTATTCCTTGATGTTGCTAGACAAAAAGCTATCAACTATTTATTCCCTTACGGTAATGTTGATGAAGATTTTGTTTTTACACCGTCACAAGAATTATGGATAGTAGAAACAGCTAAAATGGTATACGACAGCAAAGATTACACTAACTTAATAAGATACGTTGAAAATGGTATAGAATTTGAATTTAATACTAATGTTGTAGGTGGTATTAATTTACAACACTATCAATTATTAGGCGTACCACACGCAAAGGCAGTATTTGAAAATGCGTACACGATTGAGTAAAAGTTTAGGACTATTGAAAAAGTGTTACCATTCAAAACTGATTACAACTAATTCAAGTGAAACGTATATTGATGATGATTTAGGTATAGAAGTACAAGGTGGATATATGAGTAATACATATGATGTACCGTATGAGTTAGAACTCAATTATAATCCTACAAAAGAAAAATATTTTGTAAACAATTATGGAGAATATACAAGACAGACAATGAAGATAGTTTGTGATATTCACAAATACAAAGGTGTTTTCACTGAAAAAGACTTATTGTATTTAGACGGAGCAACACCGATAGGCGAAAGCTACAATGGACAAAATGCTAATTATGAAGTTGAAAGCGTAAGATATTACCGTTTAAATGTAGTTATTTATGCTAGACGAAAAATTAACAAGGATAGTTTAAATAGTGATGAAATGGTGTAAAAATGAGTGATTTTTATTTAGATTTTGATGTTTTTGAAGATGACACAGCGATTATTAAAAAAATAGAAAATGCTAAAAAACGTATCACGCACAATTTCAAGTTAGCAATACATGATTTAGCAGTTGAGGGTGTTGAAATTGTTGAGAAAAACGCAAAAATGATTGTAAAAGGGTTTGAGCAAGAGGGAGCATTACAAAATGTTTTGTTAAAAGAACGTGAAACAAAATACAGCATTAGCTATATTATTAAAAATATCACGCAAGACGGGACATATGCAGAGTTTGGTACTGGTATTGTAGGTAAATATAATGTTTACAAAAACAATGCTTTACAGTGGGAATATGATGTAAATAATCATGGTGGTAAAGGTTGGTATTTTTCAAGAAAGAAACACAATAATCAAATGGAATGGGTAAGCAAAAGAAAAAACAACACATTTCATACGTTTGGAATTGCAAGTCAACCGTTTTATTTTATAAGTGGCGAAGAAATATCAACAAAAGCACTTGAATTTTTAAAAAACAAAATGATTGAAAGGTGGTAAAAATGAAGAATCACAATGAATTTTATTTTTATATCAGAAAAAAACTTTTTGATTTTTTAAAAGAATATTACAAAAAAAGCGATATATCAATTTTGATTGAGCCGATAAAAGAGCCAATATATCCATTCATCATTATTTTTGAAAGACAGAACAGGATAGAAAACGAAACATTGCATTATAGCGAACAAATAAGACGTTTTATTTTTGATATAGAAATTTATACGAAAGATATAAAGGTAGGTAATAAAATCATTAATAAAACGATTTTAAACAAAGAAATATCGTCAATAGTGCAGAATTTTATGGAACAACACAGAATAAACATTATTATTAACGATTATGTACCTAGTAATGAGATTGAAATAAGCAGAAAATTAATAAGATGTAGTTGTGTAGTAGATGAAACAAGAAAAACAATAAGAAAAGGATAAAAGGAGATAAAAAAATGAGTTATACAGTAGGAAATTTATACGCAATCAGTGATATTGGTACAATTTTAACGTACAAAAAAACAGACTTACCAAATGCGAAATATGAGCTTTTAATTGGAATTACAGGTGTGGGAGATTTAGGAGGAAAAAGAAAAGAAATCGTTGTTACTGAATTACACTCTAAAATCCAACAAGTAATCACAGGACGAGAAGAAACAAGTACAGTAACGTTTGATTTTAACGCAAGTAATGAAAACTTAAAACGATTAAATGAATTGAAAACAAAAAAAGATTTTATGTTACTTATTGCAAACGTATGTGCTTATGAGTTTAAAGGCGAATTATCATACAGTCTTGAGGGAGTAAGTGCAGACAATGCAGTAAAAGGTAAATTGACGTTGTCGTTAAACTCTAAAAAAGAAATCATTGACTTATCAAACATTGGCGAAAAATTAGAAGATACGACTAAAAAATTATATGAAGACGCTTTTAGATAATAAGGGGTAATAAGATATGCCAAAAATTACAAAATTAACGTTGGAAAATGGAGCAGAATTTATCTTTGAAATATCACGATTGGGAATACGTAATTGTTGGAGTGCAGGTATCAACGAGTGGCACAAAGAAGAAGAAGAACAAAACCCGTATTTTGCGAAAAGAGGGTTATTTGTTGCTGCACTAGAAAAACACCATGGTAAAACAATGAAAATTGCAGATAGAATAAAATTATTTGAAACACTCCATGATGAGTATGAAACCGAAGTTGTAGAAGAATTATTTACAATTCTTGAAAGTGAATTAGTTAAATTTATTGAAGAAGAACAGGAAAAAGAAAAACAAAAAAAGAAAACAGCAACAATAGCGTAAAAGAAAAAAGGGGGGTAATTGATTTAGCACAAGTCTATGATAAATTATTCCCTTTAGCGTTATTGTACGGTTGTAGTTATAATGAGTTTTGGTTAGATGACGCAAGAATTTTTTATTACTATGAAGAAAAATGGAAAATCGAGCAAGAAATAAGAAGAAAAATAGACAATCAAAATATGTGGCTACAAGGCTTGTATTTTCAATTAGCATATGCGAGTTGTAAGACTGATAAAATAAGTTATCCAAAAAGTCCGTTAGCAATTACAGAGGAAGAAATAAGAGCAGAAAAACAAAAACAAATCATTGAAAGAATGAAAAAAATAAAAGTGTAAAGGGGGTGAAAAAAGTGGCAAATTATGAAGTTAAAAATCTACAAATTAGATTAAAAGGTAGCGCCGATGAAGTCAATAAAAGTCTTACTGAAACACAATCACGCTTACTAAAAGTAAGCGTTAATTCATCAAAAGTAAGACAAGAATGGAAACAACTTATTAATGTAGGCTTATCATTGAATAATGTGTTAAAGAAAATCAACGAAACAGGAGCAAAAACAGCTAATATTTTACAACTTATAACAGGACTAAAAACTAACAATTTAACATCACAATTTCGAGAAACACATAAAAGTATTGGTAAAACTGTTTCAGGAGTAAAAACATTAGAAACAGCATTAAAACGTTTAAAAACACCTAATATGCAAGATAAAACATTGACAGAAACAACACCAACTGCGAGCAAGAAAAAAAATAATCAACCTATTTTTGATAATTTCAGTTTAGGTAGCATGATTAGTGGTATGCAAAGTAAATTAATGTTGTTAAATACTATGAAAAATGCATTAAATTTTGAGGGCAGTTTTAGATATGCAAGTGATTATTTAGAAAATTTTAACTTGCTTTCAGTTGCATTCGACGAAAACACAAACAAAGCATTACGTTTCCAAAATAGTTTGGAGGGTATTTTAGGTATCGACGCATCAAAATCAATACGTTATCAAGGGTTTATAAAAAATTTGGGCGAAAGTTTAGGAATGGCAACTCAACAAAGTGATTTATTGAGTGAAAATCTAACTAAATTAGTATATGATGTTTCTTCATTATATAACATAAGTATTGAGGACGCCTACACTAAAATAACAAGTGGTATCGTTGGGCAAACTAAACCATTAAGAAGTTTAGGTATTGATGTTACACAACAAACATTACAGCCGATTTTAAAAGAATTAGGTATTAATATTTTAGTAAAAGATTTAACACAAGCACAAAAAGTAATGTTGCGATACATTTCTATAATGCGACAAAGTGGAAATGCACAAGGAGATTTTGCAAGAACGATTAATGCACCAGCAAATCAAATGCGACTATTACAAGAGTCAATAGCAATTACTGGGCGTTGGATACAAACAGTCTTTTTAGGTGCAGTTACTAAAGTATTACCATATTTAACAGGGTTTGCACAAGTAGTCGGTATTGTTGCAAAATCAATAGCAACGTTATTTGGGTTTAAGTTAAATGATTTTAAGGGTGTATCAACTAAAACACTTGTGGATATGGAAAGTTTAGGCTTAATCACAGATGACGCAAGTAAAAAAATAGGTGGAGCAACAAGCAAAGCTAAAGAGTTAAAAAAAGAATTATTAAGTTTTGATATGATTAACAACATTAATTCACAAAAAAATAGTGGTATTGGTGGAGTTGGTGGTATAAGTGGCGGATTGGGAAGTTTAAGCAATGAAAACATTACTAAAAAGCTACAAGACGCAATGAAAAGTTATGATAACCTAATGGGCGAAGTCAACAATAAAGCAACAAAAATATCAAGTAATATATTAGAATGGTTAGGCTTTTCAAAACACATTAATAGTGAAACTGGCGAGATTAACTGGAAACTAGATAAATTAACATGGGGTAATTTCTTAATCGGTGGAGCATTGGCAATTAAAGGTATTAGTGCAGTATCAAAAGTGTTAGGATTTTTAGGTAATAATGTTGTTGGTGTGAGTACAGGACTATCAGGACTAAAAACAATGTTATTTGGTGGACAAGTAGCAACAACAGCAATGACAACAGCTACAACTGGAACAGTGGCAAAAGTAGGTTTATTCCAAAAAGCATTAGGAGGTTTAAAAGGATTGTTATTACTAATGCCGACACCGTTGAAAGTAGTTGTTGGTGTAATAGCTGCATTAGGTACAGCACTTGCTATTTATAAAGTAGTGGAATGGAACAATAAATTTAATATGTTTAACGGAATAAGCAAAGAAACAACTAAAAACTTAAAACCGTTAGTAGAAAAAATGCAAGAACTATCAAAAATCAATTTCACAAATCTACATGGTGTTGAAATATTAAGTGATAACGCTATTGCTAACACTAAAAAGAAAATAGCAGATTTATACCAAGAAATAAACAAATATAAAGATGAGTATATAGCAAAAGAAGAAACACGTATCGAAAAAGAAAAACAGATAGGGAAAATTAGCCAAGAAAGAGCAGAAGAAGAAAAGCAAAGATTAAAAACATTGTTAGAGTATAACGATGTTGCTATACAAAAAATGATATTTGATTATGAAAAACTGCAAGAGGAAGTAAACAAAAAATACAAAGGAATAGCACCCCCAGAAATACAAGCACAGTTAAAAACAAAAGCAGATACAATTAATGCTATCATGCGTGAAATGTGGATAAATATGGGTAAAAATGCAGATGAATTTAAACCGATTATTCAACAAGCGATAGGTGGAATAATTGATAATAGTGATGTTGAGCAAATAAAAAATAGTTTAGCTGATTTATATGGTACTGTTAGCGAAACATTGATAAAGTTAAGAAATAGCGAAATGGAGCATTTAGAAAAACAATATCAATTAGGAGAAATCACTGTTGAAGAATATCAAAAAAGACAAAAAGCAATTATCGCGCATTATTCACAAATTAAAAACTATGTAGAAACTGGAAATAATGAGGTGTTAGCTATATACAACAAAGCATTTAAAGAAAGCCGAGAATTAACGATTGAAGAACGTGGAAAAATTGAAGCAATCTATCAAAATTCATTAAGTGTTATTTTGAATAATGTAAGTATTAGTGAAGAAGAAAAAATGCGATTGATTGAAAATTTCAACAAGGTAACATTGAATAATCTTGACAAGAATATCGAGGAAGAAAAGAAAAGAATAAAAGCAGGATATGACAACAAGATAAACGCATTAAGAAACCAACACAATACAATAGTGGCAGAAATTGAAAAGAATAATGCAAGAATTTTTGAATTAGAAGATAAATATAACACTGACTTTTTAACGGAAGAAGAAGAACACGAAATACAATTATTAAGATTAAAACAAAATAGTTACCACGAACAATTAAAGGCTTTATCCAGAAGTATTGAATTGCAAGAAAGCGAAAGAGATAAAACGTTGAGAAAAGCAGACGAACGAAACAATATTTTTAAGGCTAATCTTGAAAAGCATATGTATGAACATAACGAGATTATACTAAGAAAATTAAAAGAAACAGGACGATTCACAGATGAAGAATTAAATAAAATTTCAAACAGTATTTTAAAAATACCAACAACGACAGCAGACGCAATGCGAATGATGATGGACGGTACAGTTGAAAAAGTGAAATCGGCACAAAGAGCGTTACAAAAATATTTTAATGACAACAAATTAAGGGTGCAATTTTCACATACAGGGTTAAAAATTGTACCAGCAAATACTCAACGTGGCGGAATGACAATAGAACAATATCATACTGGTGGATTTGTTGATTACGGGGATATGTTTATTGCTAACGAACGTGGTGCAGAGTTGGTAGGAAAAATTGGAAACAAAACGGCAGTAGTAAACCAAACACAAATTATTACCGCAGTTAGTCAAGGGGTATCAAGTGCAGTACAAGAAGTTATTAATCGTAATCGTGGAAATAAAGCAACAGCTCCAATTAATTTAGTTGTTAAGTTAGGAGATGAAACATTAGAAAAAACGGTTATAAAAGGGTTAAATAACGCAATGAATAAAGGTTATGAATTTTAGTAAAGGGGGATAAAATGGTAAAAGATAAATATTATATTAGAAAAATAAACGGAAAAGAAATTTATCGTTATAAGTACCCCGAGCAAGAAGTACATGAATGGCACACAATAGATAAAGATAGTGGACGATTAGCAAACGGAGTAATGGAAAGACAGGTAATAGGACACAAAAACAAATTTACTATTACCTTTTCCCCAATGTATCTTAAAGATTTTAGAAAAGTGATACGTATTTTTGCAAATGATACTGTAACACTAGAATACGAACATTTTTTCACTGGAGAAATAAGCACAGGTACGTTTTATGTAGGTGCAAATTTAACGAAAGAAAGGCTATATATTGACGTTGATAATCACGAAGAAAAAACGATACAAGAGAAATTGACGGTCAATTTAATAGAACATTAAAATATGCGGTTATTAAGTGATGAAATAAAAAATCTTTTTGATAGTCCGATGATTAGTACCGATTGCGAAATTGCGATATTAGACACAACACACGCAATAACAAGTGGAATGATAGATAGCGTTGAAATAACAAACAATGCAGATATTAATGGAAAATGTGGTGGTATTGTTAGTACTAACTTTTTGAAAGTTGAATTATTTTCTGATAAGTTAAAGCAAGAAATAGAAATAAGCAAAAATAGTAAATTGTTAGTTAAATTTTTTGTAATAACAAATATGGGAGATGTTATTTTAGGAGCAGAAAAACAAAAGGCACTTATTTATGAAATGGTATTTTATGTTACGGATATTTTGCAAGAAAACGAAGATAAAAAAATGATAATAAAAGGAATAGACGCAACATATAAATTAAATAGTGCAGTTCCAGATAATATTACATACCCGATTACATTAGAAAATTACATTATAAAAATCATAGGCGAAAATGTGCTTAATGTAGATTTTGAATTATTGGGCGATTTTAGGCTATTTTTAGAGCGAAAAACAATTCAGGGTAATTTATATCAAAACACTGGAAAATCAACGAAAATGAGCGTTTTAAACGATGTATTGAGCGTATATGGGTTAGTTGCTTATGTTGTTGTAGAAAATGGAATAGAAAGGTTGCAATTTAGAACATTACATAATACATATTATGAATATATTGTAGCTGATATTACTAAAAAATATTACAATTTCAAAAAAATAAAAGGAATGTATGACAATGCAATTAATACAGTTGTGTATCGACTTGAAAATATAGAGGGAGAAAACATAACAATCAAACAATCCGAAACACAAAGCCAAGATATAGAATTTGTAATTGAAAATAATGATTTTTTTCCAAAAAATACAGAGGACAGAATAGAACATTTAGAAATGATGTTATCACTGATGAGTGGTAAAAAAATACCTAACTTTAAAGTAGAACACTTAACACGTCCATTTATCGAAATAGGGGATACAATTTTAAATGACAATGTGCAATATACAGTGTTACACAAAAGCATTAAATGGAATGGAGCGTTTGATTGCAATTTTGGTACAAAATTAGCAGAAAAACAAGAAAAGACAGTAAGAAAAAATCCACCAATAATAAAGTTGATTAATGATACAAAAATTACAGTGGATAAACAACAACAAAAAATAACAAGTTTAGTACAAAATATTGATGAAATTAGTAATAAAGTTGACAGAGTGGAGCAAACAATAACACCACAATCAATAGAAACAAAAATCACAAGTTACATTGAAACTAATAAAGCCAATTTATTTGATGAAG
>CAMCRE010000003.1 GCA_945877255.1 uncultured Erysipelotrichaceae bacterium | reverse complement strand
TTATTCATAATACTTATAATGACGCTAGCGCAATGAATGAAATATCATACATGATAAGGAATAATAATTTAGTATCATATCATTTTGCAGTAGATGATAATCATGCAGTGCAAGGTTTACCATTAAATAGAAACGGTTGGCACGCTGGAGATGGAAAAAATGGAAAAGGAAACAGAAAAGGAATAGGAATAGAAATTTGTTATTCTAAAAGTGGTGGCGAACGTTATTATAAAGCAGAAGAAAACAGTGCAATTTTAACAGCAATGTTGCTGCACAAATTTGGATTAGGACTAGATAAAGTGAAATTTCATTACCAATTTATGAAAAAGCATTGCCCGCATAGAATGTTAGACGAAAATAGAATACATTATTTTTTAGAACGTGTACAGAAATATTTAAAAGAATTACAGACACCGAAAAAAGAAGTTGTAATACAAAAAAATAACATGGTTAGATTAAATAAATACGCATTAACGTATGCAACAGGGCAATTAATACCGGCGTGGGTAAAAGATAAATTATATACTGTTGTACAAGAGAAAAATGACAAAATACTTTTAAAAGAAATTTATTCATGGGTGTACAAAAAAGATACTGATTACAATATACAACAACCGACAATTACTAAAACTAACGAACAATTAGCTGATGAAGTATTAAAAGGGTTATGGGGTAATGGTATAGAACGCAAAAACAGACTAGAAAAAGCAGGTTATAATTATAGTGCAGTACAAGCGATAGTAAATAAAAGGGTTGGAAGATAAATTCAACCTTTTTGCTATTTGTAAAGTCTATTTGAATAGTGTTATAATACCAATATAAAGGGGTTAAAAATGTTAAAATGCTATAATAAAATTTTTGATGAAGTAGTCGATATAATGGAAAAACACCATTATGACGAATACACAGTTGTTTATGTTTTACGAAGAAAAAACAAATATAATTTTTATGAAGTAATAGATTATTGCTTTAATTCTAAAAACTTCACACAAGTATTAAAACATTTTGAAAAAACAAAAATATTAAACGAAGATGTGATTTTTAAAATGCCGTTGTGTTGTTTGATTATCGAATTATTACCTGGGAAAATAGAACACCATACAAATACTATTCAACTTGTAGAAATATCAAATGTGTACAACGAAACAATTACAACACTTAAATTTTTTACAGATGAAATAGACACCAAAAATAAGGTTGATTTCATGTTTGTAAATAGGCTAAAAAAACCATAAAAATACCATAAAAAAAATAAAAACCATAAAAAATTGTAGTATTATTCATTAAAAAAACGTGGTAAAAACTCATTTTTTTAGTTAAAATACTTATTTAGGGTTTAAAAGGGAAATGGGGTGTCTGTTTTACAAGAAAAAAAGAAGTTGTGTTAAGTTATAAATTAATTCATACGTCAAAAAAATTTATTGAATATGTGATTATTCATGAATTAGCACATTTAGTGCATCCTAATCATTCTAAATCTTTTTACTTTTTTGTGGAGCGGTATATGCCAAATTATAAGCAAGTTATTAAAGATGAACAACTAAGTTTTTGATATTTAATAAAAAGTTATGTATAATGTTGTTGAGGTGATTTGATGTATTACACAAAAGAACAGTTGAAGTCGCTACTTAGAAAAATGGGTTTAAGAAGTGGTATGAACGTTTTATTAGATGCTACTGGTGATTTTTCTAATTTTATTCAAGAAGAGCGTGCTATTTTAGATGCGGTTAAAGAAATAGTTGGCTATGATGCAACAATACTTGTTGCGAGTTATACGCCGTATTTAGTGAATCATTATAGTCGTGATATATTGTTGGAATATGAAGATATGGAGAATATTGATTTTTCCCATAATATTTTTGAAGTTAAAAAATCATTACCTAATAATAAATTAGCCCAACAATTATTAATGTATGATGATGTTTTACGTTCGCATCACCCTGCTTATTCTATGATTAGTTGGGGAAAATTTGCGAAGTCGATTGTTTCTCAGCATCCATTACATTTTTCTCGTTCGCATAATAGTCCAATTGATAAATTATTTGCGTTAAATGCGTTTTATTTATCGTTTAATCATAATCATAATACGTTTTTTGATTATGTTGCATCCACAAATAATGTGGGGACAGTAAAAGTTGAAGTTGTGTCGATTATTGATAAGGCGATCAAAGTTGAAAAACCGTTGTTGGAATATGAAATTGATCGTAGTAAATATCATTTTATTAAGGAAACTTTAATTGAGCAACAGCTTGCTAGTGTTGAAAGCATTGGTGATCATGAGTTGATGTTTTGCTCGATGAATAAAACTTATCCATTAATTCAATTATTATTGGTGAAGTAGCTAATTAAAAAGAATGTGAATTTGTGTAAAATCACATTCTTTTTAATTATGTATCTTTTCTAAAAAATAATTATACAGTTGATAAATATATTGATGATTAAACGGTTCTTTTTTTAATTTAATTTCTTTTATTAGTTGTTGTAGAGTGTTTTCTAAGTGGTTTTTTAAATTAGTCGGATAATTCATTTCTGAAGCATGAAGTGCATATTCGTGTTCATCTAAAATTTGATATTTGAAATTGTTGTCGACTTTGACATCTAAATCGTAGTCGATATTTTTTAATGCTTCGTTATCTTGGATACTTGGTGAAGCGATGTTGCAATAGTAGTGAATGCCGTTATTTCTCAACATAGCAATAACGTTATACCATTTATCTGGATAAAAGAAACATACAGCAGGTTCTTTTGTTGTCCATTTTCTACCATTATAATCCACAACAAGTGCGTGTTCGGTAACCACAATCCATATTTTTTCTGTTTTTTTTATAATATAAGCGTCGCACCATGTGCGATGTAGTGTCCCGTTATGTTTAAAACTTTGGATGAATATTTTTTCTAACATAGCATTCCTCCTTGCCATATTATAGCATATTTTAATGAAATACGATATTAAAATGTGATATAATGGTAATGAGGTGAATAATATGCGTAGTAATTCTGCACTTAAATTAAAACTCGCAAAATATCATCAGTCGGTAACGGTTTTTGTGATCGTTTTATCGGTAGTGATGCTATTATTTTCTGTTGCGATTGTTTTCCAAATATTTAATATCACCGTTAATAAGCATGCTCATTACAACAATGTTGTAAAAAATGCGCGTCAAGTGAGTTATAGTTTAGCACCTCGTGGAAAAATATATGATCGCAATGGTGTTTTATTAGTTGGAAATGCAGAAGATAATATTATTCAATATTATCCGCTTACATCATTATCAACTGATGAAAAATGGAAATTAGCACAAAAATTTGCAAAAGATTTTAACGTTTCAGCTAAACTAACATTGCGTCAAGAAAAAGATTTATTTATATTTTTGAATAATAATTCAATCATTAAGTCTAAGTTTTCGAGTGAAGAATTAAAAAGT
Organism: uncultured Erysipelotrichaceae bacterium; assembly: GCA_945877255.1. Lineage (GTDB taxonomy): Bacteria > Bacillota_I > Bacilli_A > Erysipelotrichales > Erysipelotrichaceae > CAMCRE01. The sequence goes on along the minus strand of CAMCRE010000003.1, from coordinate 134,049 downwards.
TTAACTAAAAAAGAAATTGATAATCAATTAATTCAAAGAATAACGGATGAAGATTTAAAAGTTTTAACGGATGAATTAAAGAACGCTTTTCACGTTAAAATGCAAATGGATTATGCAACTGAAAATCGTTTTGGGATTGTTAAGCGTCAAGTTACGCAACAAGAAGTGTCAAAGTTATTAGATAATAAAGCGTCTTATCCAGGATTTGTGGTTGATTTTGATTGGAAACGTATATATTTAAAAGATGATTTATTCAAATCTGTTTTAGGGCGTGTTTCTAATGAAGTGCAAGGTTTACCTAGTGAAGAAAGTCAGTATTTACTTTCAATGGGGTATCAGTTAAATGATCGCGTTGGTCTTTCTGGTATTGAAAAACAGTATGAATCGTATTTAAGGGGAGAACCGAATGTTTATGAAATTGTAAAAGATGAGTCAAATAATATTTCAAAAAATTATTTAAAAGAGGGAAACGCTGGTAATGACTTATATTTAACAATTGATGTTCGTTTACAGCAACAATTAAATCAAATTTTAGCTAGTGCGCTTCAAAAACAAAAATCGCGTAGTGATAAATTACAACATGCAATGGTTTCTATTATGGATGTCGATACGGGGGAGGTGTTAGGTTTAGCTTCTCAAACATTTACTGATGATAAAAATGCAGCATATGATAGTGCTTCATTAACGTATTTACATGGTTTTACGCCTGGTTCTTCTGTTAAAGGAGCAACAATTTATATGGGATTAGATACGGGGGTAATTCGACCGGGGGAAGTAATTTATGACACGCCATTATATTTTAGAGATTCTCCTCCGAAACGTTCTTTTGCGAATTATGGTAATATTTCTGATTTAGATGCTTTAAGAGTTTCGAGTAATGTGTATATGTTTCATATTGCGATGCGTTTAGGTGGTATGAAAAGTTACACACCGCATCAAGTTTTAAATGTTCGTGATGATACAATTAATGATATTCGAAAATATTTTACTGCTTTTGGTTTAGGTGCATTAACTGAATTAGATGTTCCAAACGAGCAATTAGCATATATAGGACATGCGATGTATAAAAATCATGCGTTAGATTATGTCATTGGACAATATGATCAGTACACATTAATACAGTTAAACCAATACGCCAATACACTTGCAACTAAAGGACAAAGATTAAAACCTTATTTAGTTAAAAAAATAATGAATCATCAAGAAGTGCTATTTGATAATCAAAAACAGTTGTTAGGAGTAGTACCAGGCAATCATGCGTATTTTGAACGTGTACATACTGGTTTAGCATTAACTGGACATCGATTTAAAGGTTATGAATTAGCGTTTAAAACTGGTACGGCGGAAGTAGATAATAATTATATTACTAATACGGTTATTAGTTTCGGTCCTAAAAATAATCCAAAAATTTCAATAGCTTGTGCTGTTCCGCATTCGAATAACGTGGATACTGTTAGTTTTGTGAGTAATCCATGTGTGAGTATTGTAAAAGAGGTGTATCAAGCATACGATGCGTTATATCCATTAGATAAAAAATAGTTTTAAGTATTTTCTTAAAACTATTTTTTTTGTTGTTGAGAAAGTATCTACGGCTTGAAGTTATATTTATATGGCTTTTGTTATTGTCAAAAAACTAGAATTTTATGATATAATAAAATCAAGGGTGTAGTGCTTCTACAAAATATTAAAACTCTAAACAACACATAGAACTAGAAAGGAGGAATAGTTTTGTCAAAGATTAAGAAAGAAACAATCGAAGCAAAAGGATTTGAAATTCAAATTTATACTGAAGATTTTAAAAATGATTATATATCTTTAACGGATATTGCAAGATATAAAAATGAAGATGATCCAAGATTTGTTATTCAGAATTGGATGAGAAATAGAAACACATTGGAGTTTATTGGATTATGGGAAATTTTAAATAACAAAGATTTTAACCGTGTGCAATTCGACACGTTTAAAACAGAAGCGGGTTTAAATAGATTTACAATGACACCTCAAAAATGGATTGAAAATACAAACGCAAAAGGTATTGTGTCGAAATCAGGTAGATATGGAGGAACATATGCTCATAGCGATATTGCATTAGAATTTGCTTCTTGGTTATCACCGGAATTTAAGTTATATATTATTCAAGATTATAAAAGATTGAAATCTGACGAAACATCAAGATTATCACTTACTTGGAATTTACATCGTGAAATATCTAAAATTAACTATAAAATTCATACAGATGCTATACAAACATATCTTCTAAATGATTTAACAGATAGTCAATTAGGCTTTAAATACGCAAGTGAAGCGGATATGTTAAATGTTGCCTTATTCAATAAAACTGCTAAACAATGGCGAGATGAAAACAAAGATTTAAAAGGCAATATGAGAGACTATGCAAGTCTAAATGAATTACTTATATTAGCCAATATGGAAAGCTATAATTCTATTCTAATTGAAAAAGGCTTAGAACAAAAAGAAAGAATGATAGAACTAAGAAAGCTTGCAAGAAATCAAATGTTATCTTTAGAAAGATTAAATCAAGGTAACTTGAAAAAATTAGAAGATAAAAATAAATAATCAAACTAAATATAAATTAACGAAAGATAAGTGAGAGAACATGTACCCAGAAACTGAACACATTTATAATTTTTGTGTTTAGCTTCTGAGTACATGTTCTTTCTTAAAACTATTTTTTTTGTTATCTACAGCCTGAAGTCATATCTATACGATATGGCTTTGATATTGTCAAAAAACTTGAATTTTATGATATAATAAAATCAAGGGTGTAGTGCTTCTACAAAATATTAAAATTCTAAAATCTATGTGTTGTTTAGAGTTATCGAATACTTAGATAATTGTAAACAACACATAGAATGAGAAGGGAGAATATATGGATAACGAGATTAAATTATTTGAAGGTAGTCAGATACGTTCTGTTTGGGATAATGAAAAAGAAGAATGGTATTTTTCAATCATTGATATTTTAGGTGTTCTTACTGAAAGTGAGAATCCGAGAAAATACTGGAGTGTATTAAAAACTAGGCTTAAACAAGAAGGAAATGAACTGGCTACAATTTGTAGCCAGTTGAAAATGAATGCATCAGATGGTAAAATGAGAAATACTGACGTTGCAGATATGCAAGGAATCTTCCGTATTATTCAGTCTGTTCCTTCTCAAAAAGCAGAACCATTTAAAATGTGGCTTGCAGAAGTTGGAAAAGAAAGAATAGATGAAATAATTGATCCGGAACTAACAATAGATAGAGCTTTAGCAACCTATCTAAAAAAAGGATATACAAGGGAATGGATAAACCAAAGACTGCAAGCTATTCAAGTGAGAAAAGAATTAACGGATACGTGGCAAGACCATGGTGTAAAAGCGGGAAAAGAATACGCTATCTTAACTAATGAAATTACAAAAGCTTGGTCTGGAATGACAACGCGACAATATAAATAGCATAAAGGGTTAAAGAAACAAAATCTAAGAGATAATATGACTACGACAGAACTTATCTTAAATATGCTTGTAAAGATATTGCTAATGCAACTCACCCAGAAGGGCTAGAAGAAAATAAGAAAGTTGCTCAAAGAGGTGGAACGATAGCCGGAAATGCCAGAAAAGAGATTGAACAAGAAACAGGGCAATCTGTTATCACATCTAAAAATGCTATTGATTTTGGAAAGTTAATAGAAGATGTATCTAAGTCTAAAGAAGCTGTGGACGAGGATAACAAATAATTATAATTAAAATAATCAAAATATAAATAAACAAAAGACAAGTAGATTAAAAAATACTTGTCTTTTGTTTGTTGACAAATTAGTCAGATGAAGCAGATACGAATATCTGCTTCATAAAATGTTAATGTTCAAATATTTCTTTTAGTAACTTCCAACTACTATCTCTCATATCTTCGACATACGCTGTATTATTGAGATACAACTCATAATTTTTGTCTCTAACAAAGCCAAAGTTATATCCATGTTTAATCGCAAATTCTTTAAATGCTTCAAATTTATTTTCAATTTGAACATCAATATTTTTGCTTTGTCCATTTTTCTCTCCACCTTTCGTTTCAATTAACCAGATTGAATCATCTTTTAATTGAATAATATAGTCTGGATAGAATAATCTTTGTTTATCAAAATTTGTTCCATAAACGACGGATAGATATTGCTGTCCGCTATCACCATTTTTATACACGTATTTCACATTTGTATTGTTCTCACAATATTTTTCAAATAGTATTTCAGAAGTAGATCTAAAGTCATCTGTTATCATAGAAGTATTATATTCTTTATAAACATTGGATTCTAAATTTCTAACATTTGGTTCAAACGGAACATAACGATAATGTTCTTCTAGCGGAATGATAAAATCTTCAACCTTGTTTTCTAAAAATGCCATTTGCTTGTGCTTAATGCCAGAAAATTTTATAAAGTCTTCTTTTAGTTTATCGACATTGTTAATAATAAATGCATAGAACTCTCTTAAATTTAGATTCAGTAATTTATATCTTTTATTACCAAAACCTTTTAAAAATAATGTTTTTAATATTTGATGCGTTTTATCATAGCTAAGACCAATATGTTTTTTAATGGCATCGACACAGTGTTGTCTATCAATACCATGAGCGTGGGTATTAACCTCCATATCCATAACACCAAATTGAGCGTATTCTTCATTTACTTGCATTAATGTAGAAAACTTACCTATTAAATAGTGTCTTTTTAATGTTGTTCCTAAAATAAATCCAGCGTTCTCAAGTTTAGTTCTATTGTCTTGTTTTATACCATCTAATGAATATTCATCTTTAAAAAATTCATAAATACGATTACGCAGTAATTGTTCATCTACATAATTACCATCTTGATTTCTAAGTTCTTTTTTAAGCTTGATAGTTTTTGCTTCATCTTTTAAAAATAGTCTTTGTGTTTCAAATCCACTACCAGCTTTGATGACATCTAATTTATATTTTTCATCAAATGTATATAAATAAGAACAATCTAGTATATCTTTACCGTAGTGTCTTGCCTTAGGCATTCTTCTAAGTCTTCCTAGTGTTTGAATTTCAAATGTATCACTCATGTTTTCACGAAGTTTTACAAGTACTTTAGCACGTGGACAGTCCCAACCGGTTGCAAGTGCTTGTTTGAATAGTAAAAATACGGGTGTGGCGTTTTCTTTGGTAATGCTGTCTTCGTTTTCACCAATATTTATTTTTCCTAATTTTTTAGATTTTCGTTCTTTGTCTTCTTTATTTTCTGCACTAAACCATGATGCGAGTAGTTTGTTTTCATAACTATATCCCATACTATTTAATTTCTTTTCAACAAACTCAATTAGTTCATCATTAAGATTTGGAAATTGAATTAGTACAAGTGGTCGAATATTTTCTTTTTCCTCTTCATAAGCTTGTGCGATTTGCTTGCGAACTTCATCGGCTTTTTCGAGTAGTATTTCTGCTTCGTTTTTTGGATTTAATACATTTACAGATTCAATTCCTTTATTGATATACATAAATCGTGTAATGAGTTCTTCATTAATAACATCTATTTCTGGTATTTCATGAAATTCTCCCACAACTCTTTTATTAGGTGTTGCGGATACTCTGATTTCATATTTTGCATTAATACTGGAAATAATATCGTTTGATTTTGAGGTATTGTTTTGGTGCTCTTCATCAATAATCACGATAAAATTTTTTCTTTTCTGGTGTGCTTCAGCGATGCGTTCAAATAAGTTTTTTCTTTCGCTGTCTTTTATGGCGATATTATCTTTTTTTGTGATTGTTTCCCAGTTAATAAAATATGTTGTTCCTGATTTAAAGCCGTGTGATAAAATATCAAATAACGATCCTGTTTTTAAGTTTGGTGCAAAGCGGTGCATTTTTTCTTCTGATTGTTCTTCTAATTCGCCTTTACCTGGGCAAAACCAACAAATAATATCATCTTCATGATAGTCTAAATATTTTTCAATATAGGCAACTAAAATAATTGTCTTACCACTTCCAGTAGGACTTTGCACGACAATTTTAGGTTTAGAGTCATGACTTGTAGTTTTTTCAAAAAGAAAGTCTACTGCTTTTTCTTGAAAGTTTTTTAATTTCAATCCAATCATAATTCACCAATCTCCTTTAATTCATTTCGGTAGTAATATTCAGGAATATCAATTACTGTTACATTTTTATCGTTTAATATTCTTTGATGTGTTCGTGATAGGAATATTCCAGAAGTGATGAACAATTTTCCATTTTCTTTAATATTTTCAATTACAGTTTCTAATTGATCTTCATCATTTAAAATAATGTAATTTACATTATCAATTTCAATATGATATTCTAGTTCGATTAGTTCTTTAATGTGTTCCAACATTTTTTCGTAAATTGTTGCTTCATCTTCATCATTTTCATATTTAGAAATAAATTCTGTTTTGAAATATTTTAAGTTATGTGGTAATTCATCTTGAATATTTTTAAGTCTTTGATAAGTCACTTCCTCACAAATGTTGTTTTCATTATTCGTACAAAGAATGTATTTTCTATTTCCACCATCTTCTTTATTGAGTTGAATTACAGCGTGTCCGGTTGTTCCAGAACCTGCGAAGAAGTCGAGGATGGTTGAATTATTACTGCTGGCATGAAATATAAGTCTTTTTATCAATTCTGTTGGCTTTACAGTGTCAAAGCCATGGTCATCTCCTAAGATAGTATTTAGTTCTTTTTTTGCACTCTCTGCTGTTCCGATTGATTTATCAAAAAAAGCCCAAAAAGGTACAGTCTTTTCTGTTCTTTCGTCACTAGGTCTCATTTTAATGATTACTTTATTATTTTTTATATATAAATCGCCCCGTGATTTATATGTGGCAACTTGGTCTTGACCAAGTTGCCACTGTTTCCCGTCGGGAAGGGAAACAGTGGAAACTCCATCACTTATATCAAAAATCATTGTTTCTCTTCCACGAACTCCTTTTGAATTCATTACCTCTAGTACATGCTCTCTGTAAATTCCTATATTATCTTTTAGTGGGTATTCTCTTTCTCCTTTTTTTATTAAATTAAATTTATGCTTTGTTCCTTCACTTCCATAGCATAAAATATGCTCGATTTTAGGTTGTAGCTTACTAAAAGATGTCTTTGTATTTTGTGATTTTGTTTTTGACTCCCATCCTATATTCCCTATGTATAATTGTTCACCAAAAATTTCATCACATATAAATCTTAATGATGCAAATTCATTATCATCAATACTTATAAATAAAACCCAGTTTTCAGAAAATAACTCTTTAAGAATGGACAATCTATTATAAATCATTGAAGCCCATCTACTATGTCTAAAACCATCATTTAAATCCACTAGCTTATCATCATATTTAAATTTGTCTGAACCTGTATTATACGGTGGATCAATATATATTACATCAATTTTACCTTTATGAGTTTTCTCAAGAAGTTTTAGTGAATGTAAATTATCACCTTCTAATAAAAAGTTATATCCATCATTTTCATTAGCGATAATTTTTCTACTTTCATCTTCACAAAATACGGGTATGTTATGTTCTAACATTTCATCTACTTTTTCAGTATGTTTTTCCCAAACTAATCCGTATTTCTTTTCATTAAGTGCTGTTGCAATTTCTTCTAAAGCTCTTAAACTAGCATCATCTTGATGTTCTTGTTTTAATTTATTGAGAAATTCAATCATTTTCTGTCTTTTTAGCTGTGAAATATTTGCCATAATAACTCCTTTCAATTATTTTCTTTCCAACAACGCTACACACTCCACATGTGCAGTTTGCGGAAACATATCAACTGGATAAACGATATCAGCACAATAACCAAGTTCATGATACATTTTAAGATCACGAGCAAATGTAGTTGGGTTGCAAGAAATATACACGATTTTTTTAGGTTGCATTAAAACTGATTTTTTAATAAATTTTTCATCTAAACCTTTTCTTGCTGGATCGACGAATAGCACATCAAAATTAATATTTTTGAATTGTGAAATAACATCTTCTGCTAAACCACAAATATAAGTAGCATTATGAATGTTGTTTAATTTAATGTTTTCATTCGCCATAGTAATGGCATCTGCCACGACTTCAATACCATAAACATGTTTAACTTTTTTAGCAATTGGTAAACCAATCGTCCCAATACCACAATAAGCATCTAAAACAATATCAGACGATTGTAAATTGGCAAGTTGATATGCCAATGCATACAATTTTTCAGTTTGAAAATGATTTACTTGATAAAATGAGCGAGAACTAATTTTAAATTTTAAATCAAAAAGTTCATCGAAAATATAATCATCACGATAAAGTATAATATTTTCATCACCTAAAATCACATTAGTGATTTTAGAATTAATATTTAATACAACACTAACAACTTCTTCAATTTGACAAATTTCATCAATAATTACTTGTTGGTGGGGGAAAGACTGAATTAGTGCGACTAAAACAACTTGAACTTGTTTTAACTTGGCAGAGCGACGCACAATAATTTCCCTTATGACACCAGAATGCGTTATTTCATCATAAGCAAGAATATGATATTTTCTTAAAATATCACGCACTTTTAAAACAACAAAATCAATATACTTATCTTGAATAATAAAATCTTCAATTGGAATTAAAGTATGTGAATTTTTACGATAAAAACCAGTAGTCAACACATTATCAATCATTCGCACAGGTATTTGTGCTTTGTTGCGATAGCCAACTAAAGCATCACATGGTAATGTTGATGCAACATTAATATTCAAACCACCAACTTTTTTTAATGTTTGTGCAACAAACTGTTGTTTTAATAACAGTTGTGTTTCGTAATTAAGATGCTGTAAAGGCATCGTGCCCACCCAAGTACCTTTAGGATCATGAATAGCAACACGATTTTTTGATTCGCTAATAATTCTCAAAAGTTTACCAATTCCATATTTTTTAGTCACTTTAATCATTTTAATTTCACAAACTTCATTTGTAATAGTATTTTCAATGAAAATAGGGAAGCCATTAATTTTAGCTATACCAAATCCATCAATATTCATATCAATAATATCCACAATAAAAACATCATTTTTATTTAATTGCATCGTTTCACCTCTATATTATTATACCATAAACTATTTCTGAAACACTAAAATATAAGGAGAATTTTTTCTGTTTAAAAGTTCAAACTTTGAAACAGTAACTGATTTTAATGTAGCGGAATATTCCAATAACGCTTCACTTTCGTGTTTTCCATTTTCATGCCCAATATACACCACAACCACAATAATGCCATCAGGATTTAAAATATCAAGTGCGTTATTTAAAGCGTTGATAGTAGAAGAAACATTAGTTGTAATAGATTTATCGCCAGTCGGCAAATAACCAAGATTAAATATACCAGCATCAAAGTTTGGAATATAACGTTTAATATTTTCATGTGAATCTAAGATTAAGTGTGCATTGCATAAAAACGGGTAATTATGTAATGTATTTTTAATTGCATTTTCTTGAATATCAAAAGCATATAATGATTGTACCTCATGAAAAAATTTGGCACTATCATGACCATTGCCTAATGTAAAGTCCACAAAAATAGCATTATTTTTTAATTGTTGTTGAATGAATAAATGCGCATAATGAATAATTTTTTTCATATAAACTCCTTTTATGTATATTATATAGCAGATTTTTAATTAATTCAATGGTATAATAATAAAGAGGTGAGAATATGAAGAAAGTAATATTAGTTACAGGAATGTCAGGAGCAGGGAAAACAACAGCTATGAAAATATTAGATGATATGGGTTATCATTGTATCGATCGTTTTCCAGTTGAATTATTAGACAGCTTATATGCATTGATTAATAACGATGATTCTTATAATAAAGTATGTTTATCGACGAACGCTTTTGATTATTCGGTGTTTTATAATTTCTTTAAACAAAAAAAAGTGCCAACTCAAACAATATTTTTAGATTGCAATGACGAACAATTAATATTAAGGTATAAATTTACAAGGCGTCAACATCCGTTTTTAGCAGCAAACTTAACTACAACACTAGATGATGCTATAAAAAAAGAACGCAGTTTTTTTGCGAATATTTTTACGAAAGATGCTAAACTAATTAATACGACTAAAATGACGAATTATGAATTGAAAGAAGTCATTGAGTCATTTGCGAAAATTGATCAAAAAATTAGTTTTAGTGTTTCATTTGTGTCTTTTGGGTTTAAATATGGTATCCCCCAAGATTGCGATTTTATGTTGGATATTCGCTATTTACCTAATCCATATTACGAAGAACATCTAAAGCATTTAACCGGTAATGAAATTGAAGTGTATGATTATGTTATGAATAGTATGCAATCACAAGAAACGTTAGAAAAATTATTTTTAATGTGTGATTACTTATTAGCACAATATGAAAAAGATGGACGCTCCCATGTCAGTATTGCGATAGGATGCACGGGTGGAAAACATCGCTCGGTATCATTCGTTAATGAATTGTTTGAAAAGTATAGTCGTAATTATCACTGTTTTAAAAAACATCGTGATATTGAGGTGCATTAATGAAAAACGTTGTAATTATTGGTGGTGGAACTGGGTTATCCACGATGCTAAAAGGTTTTAAAACATTAAAAAACGTTAAATTATCTGCGATTGTAACTGTTGCTGATGATGGTGGAAGTACGGGACGTTTGCGTGAAAAATATCAGATCCCAGCAGTTGGTGATATTCGTAACGTGATGATTTCAATGGCGAAATCAGAAACGCTTTTGAAACAACTAATGGACTATCGTTTTGAAGGAGATGATGATGTAGGTGGTCATAATTTAGGTAATTTGATGCTGGCTGCATTAATTAAAACGACTGGTAATTTTCAAGAGGCAATTAGAAAATTAAGTGAAGTATTAAATGTGAAGGGTGAAATTATACCTTCTACAATTCAAACAGTGCATTTATATGCGAAACTTGAAGATGGAACGATTGTTGAAGGAGAAAGTAATATTCCGCAAAGTGGAATTAGAATTAGAGATGTTTTTTATCAAGAACATGTTGAAGCATCGGTTGAAGCGATCAATGCTATTCTAGAGGCGGATTATATTATATACGGTATTGGTTCGCTATATACGAGTATTATGCCAAACATTATTATTCCAGGTATCAAAGAAGCGATTTTAAAATCCCGTGCTAAAAAAATTTATTTTTGTAATGCGATGACACAATATAAAGAAACGGACAACTATACATTGGAAGATCATGTTGATGCGATTAATCGTCATGCTAATTCAGAAATCGTTGATATTGTTGTGACGTATAACAATGAAATGTATGAAAAAAGATTAGCGTTATATGCTGAGAAAAATTCTTTCCCAGTAAAAGTAACTGCTGAAAATCATCGTTTTAAATTAATTTATGAAGATTTATTAGATTTCGAATCTAAATTAATTCGTCATGATAGTTTAAAAGTAAAAAAAGTATTGAAAAAAATAATGGAGAGCAAAGATGAGTTTTGCGAATGAAATCAAACAAGAAATCGTGCATATGGATGTTTGTGATGCAGATAAAACACAATTGAGTGCATTATTAAAAATGCTTGGTGTGTATAAATTAAATAAGAATGGTATTTTTATTGAAGTAGCAAACGAAAATATTACGATAATTAGAAGAGTTGTAAAGTTATTAAAACATTTTTTTAATATTCATATCGAAATATCAACAATGCGAAATATGAAGTTTGGTAAAAAAAACATATATATTATTAAAATATTAAATGATGTTGAAAATATTTTACAGCAATTATGCTTAAAAGATAGTCGTGGTTTTTTGAATTTTCCCGACATGTCTTTTTTAAATAGCAACGAGAAAATTAGACAATATTTATCAGGTGTTTTTGTGGCGGTTGGATCGATTAATTCTCCTGAAAACGCAAACTATCATTTAGAATTTCGCTTGGATACACAAGAAATGGCAGAATTTATTATTTCGTTATTAAAATCAATTTATATTGATGCAAAACGTATTATACGACGTGAAAATCACGTCGTATATGTGAAGGCAAGTGAACAAATTGGCGATTTTTTACGTGCGATGTGTACATCGCAAGCATTGATGAAGTTTGAAGATATGCGTATTCGTCGAGATTTTAAAAATAGTATTACGCGTTTAGATAATTGTGCAACTGCAAATGATATGAAAACGTATCGTAGTGGACAAGAACAATTAAAAGATATTGCGTTTTTGCAACAAAATGGATTATTCACTTTTATGGATGAAAAATTGCGTCAAGTTGCGTTATTGAGAATAAAATATCCGGAAGAAAGTTTAAATGATTTAGTATTACTTTTTGAAGAAGAATACGGACAAGAAATATCAAAATCAGGTCTTGCACATCGTTTTAGAAAAATAAAGGCATTAGCTAATAAGTAGCTAATGCCTAAAAAAAAGAATTGACTTTCATCAATTCACTTAATTTTTAATTGGGGCGACCGATGGGGTTCGAACCCACGCATGACGGGACCACAACCCGCTGTGTTAACCACTTCACCACGATCGCCATTTCTGGTGCTTTATTATTTTACCAAAATATTGAATGGATGTAAAGTGATATTATCATAAAATACGAAAATGACGTAAATTCGTAAATTACAAAATCAAATGTCGCATATTGTTTTTAGATTTTTGGGCGATTTCATTGGATATTACCACATGTGAATTATACATGAGGTATGATACTTGAACAAAGGATGACGATATGGTAAAATGTAGTTAAGATAAGGGTGCTTAAACCTACTATCCTTGATTAGAATGGAGACTGAAAATCCATTTAATTGATGATTTTGCCACTTGCTGATGGTGTGGGGTATAAATAATTCAGTACGTAAATAGTGCCACTTGCTGATGGTGTGGGGTATAAATAATTCAGTTTGTAAAGCCACATCTTAGGATGGGGCTATTTTTATAGGGGTGTGGAATGCAAATTTATCAAGGGTATAGTTATCATCTAAAAGATTTATTTTTTACTTTGGTTAATGATAACTGTTTAATGTCAAATAAAGAAAATGGGGGATATCGTCCACATTTTTGTGCAATACAAGATTCTAACAATAAAGATGTGTACTGGATGATTCCTATTAGTTCTCAATACATTAAATATCAAAAAATACATGATGATAAAGTAAAAAGATTAGGAAGATGTGATACGATTGTTTTAGGGAAATTTGGCGGAAAGCAAAGTTCGTTTTTAATACAAAATGCATTTCCAGTTATAGCACAATATGTTGATCATGTTCATACCATTAACGATCAACCCATATTACTACATAAGAAATTAACGCAAGAGCTACAGAGTAAATTGAAAACATGTCTTGTTCTACATAAAAAAGGCATACAAGTATTCTTTGTAGATGTAGACAAAATATACACACTGATAACAACAAATTAATTGTAGTTAAGCCTTGATGGAGCAATCCAATAGGGCTTTTCTTATGCCTAAAGGAGGCGGGTGTTAATGTTACAATAAAAGCACTCAAAAAAGGGAAAATAAAAATATCCACTTAGAACATCGTCCTAGAAACTAAACACAAAAATTATAAATGTGTTCAGTTGAAAAGGACGGTTTAAAACCAAAAGGAAAAGAAATACGTCATATACAGTTAAATTTAAACGTAAAGTGATAGAGGAATATTCATCAGGAAAATGCAAGATGGAATTAATTGTCAAATATAAATTAACACATTCAGTTGCGTGCAATTGTATTATACAGTATAATATATAATCAGTTAAGAACTGGTAAAATACTGTTTTCGCATTGTAATTGTTCTTTATTAGAGAAAGTGATGAGGGATTGGAACAATAGCAACTAAACTTAATTTATATTAAAGGGTATTAACTAATACAAAAATTACTAGTTAAATATAATATTTGAATACGAAAAATAGATTTTCCGTAAATAAGTAGCAGTAATACTTGATTTTTAATTAGAATAAGCGTATAATTAAAATGCAGGTTTGAGGGGGTGTGAAAGATGGCAAAAGTAATAGTAAAAGAAAACGAACTTCTTGATGATGCTTTACGTCGTTTCAAGCGACAAGTATCTCGCAATGGAGCCCTAGTAGAAGCTCGTAAAAGAGAATTCTATGTAAAACCAGGTGTACGTCGTAAATTAAAACAAGAGGCAGCACGCAAAGCTCGTAGAGGAAAATAATAAAAAAGCGATGTAAGTCGCTTTTTTCATTATGTGTACATTAAATGATAGTTCAATAAAAATAGAGTATAATATAATAGAAAGAGGTGGTTTAATTGGATAGTCCCCAGATAGGATTATGGTTATTATTGTGTGTACTAATCACATTATCGGCACTTTTTAGTGCAACAGAAACAGCAATTACGAGTTTAAACTTTATTAGAATTAAACAATTTGCGAAAAACGGTGACACTAGAGCAATGTTTTTGCAAGAATGTAATACTAAGTTAACGCAATGTATTACATCAATTTTAATTGCAAATAATTTAGTCAATATATTAGCATCAGGTATTGCAACGGCACTACTCACAAAAATGTTTGGGGTATATGGTGTTGCTTATGCAACAATTATTATGACAATATTAATACTAATATTTGGTGAAATTTCACCTAAAATTATTGCAAGACAATATCCAGAAACAACAGCACTACGATTAGTAATTGTGTTGAAAATTATTTTATTTATTTTTTATCCAATAACTGTTATAGTAGGAAAATTGCAAGACAAATATATTAAAATAGAAGAAAGTGTTACTGCTACAGAATCTGAATTATTAGAAATCGTATCTACAATCGAACAAGAAGGTGTATTACAACAAGAAGAGCGTGAATTAATCGAGAACGTTATTGAATTTAATGATACAACGATAAAAGATATTATGGTAAAAAAAGAAGATGTAGTATTTATATATGACAATGTAACGTATTCGCAATTAAGAGAAATTTTAAAAAAAGAAAAATACTCACGTATTCCGGTGATTTCATACCAAACGAAACAAGTGATTGGTATTTTAAAAAGTAAAGATGTTTTTGACTGCTTATTAGATAATCAATCAATATCTGTGAAAAAATTAATGAAGAAACCAATTTTTGTTTCTCAGAGGAAAAAATTACCAGAAGTACTGGAAAGTATACAAAAATCACGCGAACATATCGCAGTAGTTGTAGAAAATTTAAAAAATAACCAGTATGTTGGGATAATTACACTCGAAGATATTTTAGAAGAGTTAGTAGGTGAAATTTATGATGAACATGATGCTATTCCAAAAGATGTAATTGAAATAGGGAATCATACATTTTTAATACAAGGGGAAGTTCAATTAAAGCAATTTTTTAGTAAATATACAGAATGTATATTACCAGACACTGAAAGTCGTAATTTCAGCGAATGGATTTATGAATTAGCAGGTAATAAAAAAGTTAGAAAAAATAAAGAAATTATTTACGAAAATTTATTTATAACTGTATTAGAAACAAAAGAAGGAAAAGCAACAAAATTAGAATTGGAAATTAATTCATAGGAGGAAATTATGTTTTTAAGAAAATTACAATCAGACAATGCACCAAAAGCAATTGGTCCATATTCACCAGCAGTAAGATTAGGAGATTTTGTGTTTTTATCAGGTCAAATTCCGTTATCGCCAATCACAAATGAAATCGTTTCTGGTGATATTCAAGCACAAACAAGACAAGTTATGGAAAATATTAAATCATTACTAGAAGATAATGGATTAGCAATGTATCATATCGTCAAAACAACAATATTTGTGAAAGATATGAATGATTTTAGTGCTGTGAATGAAGTGTACAGTCAATATTTTCAAGAACCATATCCAGCACGTTCAACTGTAGAAGTTGCAAGACTACCAAAAGATGTAAAAGTTGAAATTGAAGTAATGGCTATTGATACAACAGCATATGAAAATATGCATAGTTGCCACTGTGATGATTGCTGTGATGAAAGTTGCTGTTGTGGAGAATAAACGGATGTCGAAAGTATATCCAATACTAAAAAAAATATCAGCTATTTTCATTTTTATTTGTTTGTTTTTGTTGGTGTTGTTTTCAACAATTTTTATGAACGTTAATAACATGAGTTTTTTTGAAAAACAATATACAAAATTAAATATTGAAAAAACAACCCAAATGACAAAAATAGAATATCGTGATGCAACTAAAAGTTTATTAGAATACATTAATAAAAATAAACCAATTACAGCAACAATGAAACAAGATAATCAAACAATATCAGTATTTAATAATAAAGAAATAACACACATGGTTGATGTTAGAAATTTATATAGTTCTGCAAAAACTTTTGTAATGGTGTTATTGTTTATGATGTTTTGTATGTTATCTTTTATGTATATTAAATTTAGAAAAGACGCATTAAAAATCATTAAATACTACAAACAAGCTTTAGTTATTTTTAGTAGTGCATTGCTATTAATTATTGTAATAGCAGTAGCTAATTTTGATTATTTTTGGGATAGTTTCCATCGTTTGCTCTTTACAAATGAATTATGGTTACTCGATCCAAATGTTGATCGTATGATTAACATGTTTCCATTAGAATTATTTCACGCTTTAGTATTTAAAATTATTGGTTGGTTTATGCTTTGGATGGCACTTATTACTTTAGCAGTTAGCATTATGAAAAAGAAATCATTGTCATAATAATGTGAATATGCTAAAATATATGAGTGAGGCGTTATGTTTAAATTGAAAAATAAATTATTATTTCGTTTAGTATGTGTAATAATTGGAAGTGGAATTGTTGCGATTAATATTCAAACACTTGTTAAAAGTGCGGGGTTATTTCCAGGTGGATTTAGTGGATTAGCTATTCTTCTCCAGCAAATTTTAAAGTCATTTTATAGTATTGAAATATCGTATACGCTACTAAATGCTATTTTAAATTTTATCCCAGCGTTAGTTGCTTATCGTTTCGTAGGGAAAAAATTTACTTTCTTTTCTATTTTAGCATTAATATTAACATCTATTTTAGTAGATGCCATTCCAGTTAAGTTGTTAACAGGGGATCCGATACTTTATGCTTTATTTGGTGGTATTGTGAATGGAATAGGTATTTTAGTATTATTGAAAGGTGATTTAAGTTCAGGTGGTACAGATTTTCTAGCACTAGCCGCTAGCAACAAATGGAAAATTTCAACATGGAATTATGTACTAATTTTTAATGCTTGTATCATTGTAATATCAGGAATATTGTTTGATTGGAATAAAGCTTTGTATTCGATTTTATTTCAATTTTGCTCTATCCAAGTGATCAATACATTTCATCGACGATATAAAAAAGTTTGTTTGTTTATAATCAGTGAAAAATATCAAGAAATCGGTGATGCATTAATTGCTGATGTCCATCACGGCGTCACAAAATTTAGTGGGACAGGATGTTATTCAAATGCTAAAAAAGAAATGTTATATACAGTAGTAAGTGAAGAGCAATTAAGTGCGGCAATTAAGATTATTCGAAAAATTGATAATTGTGCATTCGTTAATGCTGTCAAAACAGAACAATTAAATGGATTGTTTCACATTGATCCATTTGAGTAGGAGGAATTATGAAAAAAAGAAATTGGAAATCTATTTTAAGAAAAATACTTGTATTAATATGTTTAGTTGTATTTGTGTATAGTGCAACACAACTAGGAATTTCTTTTTGGGCTGATCACCAACAACAACAAATTAAGGAAGATGTCGCAATTAGTGTTCAAATACCAGAAAAAATTGAAGAAAATAAAGAGTTTAAAGTTAATTTTGATAAATTGCGTGAAATTAATCCAGATATTGTAGGGTATATTTTAGTTCCAAACACTAATATTTCTTATCCGATTGTTTATAAAAAAAATAACACGAATTATTATTTAAGACGTGATTTAAAAGGTAATTATTCGCCACCAGGTTCTATATTTTTAGATGGTGATGCCAATCCAAATTTTACTGATCGTCATACGTTTATTTATGGTCATGATATGCGTAATCGTACAATGTTCGGTGATATTAAAGAGTTTCTTTCTAAAGAGTTTTTTGACAAACGTGATACAGTTTATATTTTCACACCAGAAAAAAATTATCAATTAGATATTATTGCATTTGAAACATCAAAAGTAGGTGGTCAAGCATATGAAACGGTTGGACTAGATACAGATGCTGAAATGGCTGTTTGGTTAGCAAATATGAAAAAAAATGCAAAATATATCCGTGATATAGAAGTTACAAAATCAGATAGTATTGTGTCGCTGTCAACTTGTGGTTATTATGATGCAGAAAACACACGTGACTTATTACACTTACGTGTGAGAGAGTTGAAATAATATGCGTATTTTATTTGCAACAGGCGGAACAGGTGGACATATTTATCCAGCATTAGCACTTGCTAAAAGACTGCAACACAAACATGAAATTTTATTCGTTGGAAGTGATGATCGTATGGAAAAAACAATTATTCCGCAACACGGTTTTGCATTTGAAGCGATGAAAATCACAAGTTATGAGGGAAATGTCATTCAGCGTATTCAAGCATTGACGAGTGTGGCAAAATGTATGGTTGTTGCACGAAAAATAATTAAACAATTTAAACCAGATTTAGTAATGGGGTTCGGGGGTTATATTAGTTTACCATTGTTGTTGGTTGCACAAAAAATGAATATTAAAACAATGATTCACGAACAAAACTCAATTATGGGAAAAACAAATCAACTCGTTTACAAAAAAACCGATGGTGTGATTGTTTGTTATAAAAATTTACTAAACGAATACAAAGACGCAAAAGTTCGTTTATTAGGAAATCCAAGAGCAAGTGAAATTATTACGGCATATGATGATGAATATTATCAAGCATTAAATTTATCTGCCACTAAACAAAAAGTATTATTTGTAATGGGAAGCCAAGGTTCTGTTACAATGAATCATAAGTTAATTGATTTTTTTAATCAAGCTTCTCCAGAATATGAATATTTATATGTGATAGGTAAGCGTGATTATTTAAAATTTAGAGATAAAATCACAAATAAAAACATTCATGTGTATGATTATTTAGAATTAGGGAAAATATTAAAAAATATTGATTTAATTGTTACACGAGCAGGTGCAACAACTGTTTCTGAAATTACTGCGTTAGGTATGGCATCAATTTTAATTCCAAGTCCGTTTGTGGCACATAATCATCAAAATTTTAATGCCAATGTATTAATTAAAGAAAAAGCAAGTGTACGAATTAAAGAAGAAGATGTAACAGTTGATCGTTTAAACAATTGTATTTCTCAAGTATTAGGTAATGAAATATTTAAAAAAACATTACAAGAAAATGCGTTGAAGTTAGGTACACCAAATGCAATTGATGATATTTTGAATTATATTGAGGAAATTTTAAATGCGTGATGAATTAGATATTCCTTTATTAAATGATGATGCGGTTTTTTCGGATATATCTTTAGAAGAAGAGGAAGCTAATTATAAAACTTTAAAAAAAGAGAAAGTCAAAAAGCGAAAAAAATACCGCAAAATTAAAATTATCGGCTTTTTATTGTTATTTGTGGTATACTTATTGTTGGATGTTTCAAATGTTGCTAATATTCGTGTCACCAACAATAAAATTTTAACGCATGATCAAGTTGTTGAAGCAGTTGGAATAACGACAAAAATGAAATATTTGTTTATTAATAATATATTCAAACCAAAAGCAAAAAGTGATTTCATTAAATCGTATAAAATCAAAAATAATTATTTAGGTGAAATTGTAATAGATGTAACTGAAATAAAATTATTAGGATATGTTATTAATGAAGATAGTATTGATTTCATTAGTGGTGATTTGAAAAAAATAAAATTACCAACTATTTCTGATTATATTATTAATTTACCTAAAATTAATATTAGCGAGGAAGCATTTTTTGATAAAGTTATTAAATCATTATCTGAATTAGATTCTAATATCATTAGTCGTATTTCAGAAATTAGTGGTTATGCAACTAGTTATGATAAAAATATGATTAAATTAATGATGGATGACGGCAATCAAATATTTGCGAGTTTAGGAGATTTATCACTCATTTCAAATTACAACAACATTATTGAATCAATCGGTGGTAATCGAATCTGTATACAATTAGATGGCGTAAACAATAGTGCATATAAATTTGCATGTCCATAGAAAGTGAGGAAATATGTCAATAAAACAAACAACAGAATTAGGAACAATTAATGTTACTACAGAAGCAATTGCTTCTTTAACAGGTGGTGTCATTAGTGAATGTTATGGTGTCGTAGGAATGGCATCTAAAAATTTTATTAAAGATGGTATTTCAGAATTATTAAAGAAAAATAATTACACTAAAGGTGTTGTCGTACGTGAAGTTGAAAATGAATTAGCACTTGATTTATATATTGTGGTTTCTTTTGGGGTGAAAATTTCAGAAGTTGTACATGAAGTACAAAAAAAAGTAAAATATACATTAGAAAATGTTTTAGATTTATCATTTAACCAAATTAATGTATACGTACAAGGAGTTAAAGAAATTAAGTAGGTGAACTATGAATAAAATTAACTTAGAAATATTTTTAAAAATGTTGGAGAATGGAAAAAATAATTTAGCAAATCATCAACATGTTGTTGATGCGTTAAATGTTTTCCCTGTACCAGATGGAGATACTGGTTCCAATATGACGATGACATTTACAGCAGGGGTAAATGATACTTTAAAGTCTAATCACAAAAGTATCGCAGAAGCTAGTAAAGCACTATCACGTGGACTATTAATGGGTGCAAGAGGTAACTCAGGTGTAATTTTATCGCAAATTTTTAGAGGAGTAGCAAATTATCTTCAAAATTATGAAGTAGTGGACGCTAAAACATTGGCTGGTGCATTTAATGAAGGTGCTGCTGTCGCATATAAAGCTGTAATTAAACCTGTTGAAGGCACAATTTTAACAGTTATTAGAGAAGCAGCATATTATACATTACATTATGCAGAAGATAATATGTGCTGTGTTGAATTATTTGAAAAATTTGTTGCTGAAGCACTTGCTAGTTTAGAAAGAACACCAGAATTATTACCAATATTAAAAGAAGCTAATGTCGTTGATAGTGGTGGGCGTGGTTTAGTTTACATTTTAGAAGGTTTTTTAGAAGCATTAAAAGGTAATATCATTACAAGTGAAAAAATTGCTGCAGCAACATCAAATGCAGCTATTGAACACGATCACGAAGAGTTTGGATATTGTACAGAATTTATTATTCGTTTAGATGCATCTAAATATTATTCAGATGAAAAATTAAAAGAAGAATTATTATCAATTGGTAATTCATTAGTTGTTGTGTCAGAAGATGATCTTGTAAAAGTACATGTTCATACTTTAACACCTGGAGTAGCATTAAATTATGGTCAACAATATGGTGAATTTGTGAAATTAAAAATAGAAAATATGCAAGAACAACATGAAAACTTAACGGTATCACAACCACAATCAAAATTTGGTTTAATTGCAGTTGGTGTTGGTGAAGGTGTAACTGAAATGTTTAAGTCGTTGCGTGTTGATTATGTTGTGTCTGGTGGACAAACAATGAATCCATCAACAGAGGATTTTGTGAGTGCAATTGAAAAAGTAAACGCAGAAACAATTTATATTTTACCAAATAATTCAAATATTATTTTAGCAGCACAACAAGCAAGTGAAATTGTAGAGCATAAAAATGTTATTGTTATTCCAAGTAAATCTTTCCCACAAGGAATGAATGCGTGTATGATGTATAATCCTGAAGGAAAAGTGGAAGATAACACAAACAATATGATGGCAGCAATTGAAGAAATTCAAACTGGTCAAATTACATATGCTGTGAAAGATACAGTATTTGATGGAATTGAAATTAAAGAGAATGAGTTTATAGCAATTAAAGAAAAATCAATTATTGCCTCATCAGTATCTAAAAAAGAAGCTTTGAAAAATTTATTGAATGTGATGATAAATGAAGATTCTGAAGTAGTCTACTTATTAGTAGGTGAAGATGTTAGTGCGGAAGAACAATCAGAAATTGAATCTTATATTGAAGAAACATTTGATATTGAATTAGAGGTATATCAAGGTAACCAACCGGTATATAGTTTTATCGTTGGTGTAATTTAAAATATGAAGAAAAGAAAACTAAGATACGATCGCTTGATAGTACTGTTTTCTATTCTTCTAATTTTACTGGCTATTTTAATATTTTTGACGTTTCAAATTTTTAGAATAGCGTTACAACGATTAGAGTTGCGTAAGCAAACACCTGTTGTAACACAAGTTGAAACGGTAGTCGTAAATAAAGAAGTTGATTCACAACAATTATTTAAAGATAAAATTGATGATTATTTAGAAAGCAAAAAAATTAATACAGATAATGTCAGTATCGTTATTTCTGATGCGAATTCAAATGAAAAAATATACACTTTAAATCCAGATGTTGTAAGAGTTGCTGCCAGTACGTATAAATTAAGTTTAGCGATGCTTTATGTTGATCGTATTAATAGTGGTGAGATCACGTTGAATACAAGATATACTGTTGCTGCTTCTGATTATGATAATGATTATATTGGAAGAACATATAAAGCAGGTAGTAAAGTCAAATTAGATGTTTTATTGACACAATTACTACAATTCTCAGAAAACACCCCAGGTCATTTATTATATCGATATTTAGGAGGATATTCACAGTTTACACAGCTTGCTAATAAATATAGCGCAAATTATAATATTGTGAATATTGCAAAAAACGGCAATTTCATTTCTGCTAATTTCGCAAATGATGTATTATTAACGTTATATAATAACCGCACACAATATGAATATATTTTAAATTTATTGCGTAAAGCTAATCGTGGTAATTATTTAGATTACAATAAAAGAGGACTGGATATTGCTCAAAAATATGGTGATTATGATGGGAACTACAATGTTTTAGGAATTGTGTTTACTGAAAAACCATTTACGATGTCAATATACACTAAAAATTTAGGATTTAAATTAGCTCAACAAGTGATGGCTGATATTGTAGATATTAGTGTCGAATATTTTAAAAATGATCAGTAGTGAGAATGATATGTAAAAAATGTGTATCCAAATTTGGTACACATTTTTTTGTATGATAGCGTAGTTTTTCTAATGATGATTTAAAAAAACACTCCAAGAACTCTCCGAAGCTTTAGCTTCGTGAGATGAATTGGTATAATTT
The DNA here is from genome assembly GCA_945877255.1 of uncultured Erysipelotrichaceae bacterium. Classification (GTDB taxonomy): domain Bacteria; phylum Bacillota_I; class Bacilli_A; order Erysipelotrichales; family Erysipelotrichaceae; genus CAMCRE01. Next base: position 110,801 of record CAMCRE010000003.1, on the reverse strand, counting down.
TACTTTTATGTATGGTACAATAAAAATATGAAATGGAATGGTGGAAGTCATAATAAATACTTATTACAGTATCATTTGATACTTGTATGTAAATATAGAAAAAAACTACTAATATCAAATCAAATATCTAATGATATAAAACAATATTCTTGTGTTATTTGTAAAAGACATCATGTAAATATAAAATATGTGGAAACAGATAAAGACCATATACATTATATGATAGAAACAAAACCAAATATAAATTTGTCAATATTGGTAAAAACTATAAAAAGTTATACGACTTATCATATATGGAAGAAATATGATGTTTATTTGAAAAAGCACTTTTGGAAGGAAAAAACCTTTTGGACAGATGGCTATTTCATTTGTTCAGTAGGCAATGTGTCAGAAGAAACGCTAAAAATTATATAGAAAATCAAGGATAGGAGGCAGTTTGTAATGAATAAAGCGATAAAATATCGAATATATCCAAATAAAAACCAAGAAGAATTATTACAAAAAACATTTGGATGTTGCAGAAAAATATGGAATTTGATGTTATCAGACAAAATCAATTACTATAAAGAAACGAAAAAATCCTTACAGACAACTCCAGCAAAATACAAAAAAGAATATGAATACCTTAAAGAAGTAGATAGTTTAGCACTAACAAATATTCAATTAAATTTACAAAAAGCGTATAAAATTTTTTTTAGAGACAAGAAAATAGGTTTTCCAAAATATAAATCAGCAAAAAAGAGTAAAAAAACATATACAACAAATAATCAAAAAGGAACAATTCAAATAAATATAAATAAAATAAAATTGCCTAAAATAGGAGAGATAAAAGCAAAAATACACAGACAAGCAGAAGAAGGTTGGATTATAAAATCAGCAACAATAACCCAAGAAAAAGATGGGACATACTATGCAAGTATTCTATACGAATATAACAAACAAATTGAAAAAGTAGTCATTACAGATAAAGTAATAGGATTAGACTATAAGTCAGATGGACTATATACAGATAGTAATGGTAAAACTTGTGGAAGTCCTAAATATTATAGAAAATCTGAGAAGAAATTAGCAAGACTACAAAGAAAATTATCAAAAAAAGAAAAAGGTTCAAACAATAGAAAAAATGCAAGGATGAAAGTTGCAAAGTTACAAAATCATATATCAAATCAAAGACGAGATTTTCTGCATAAAGAAAGTACAAGGATAGCCAACTTGTATGACGTCATATGTGTAGAAAGTTTAGATATGAAAGCTATATCAAATAAAGATTTTGGGAATGGAAAAGCGACACTGGATAATGGCTATGGACTTTTTCAAAATATGTTGGCGTATAAATTACAAGACAGAGGAAAATATTTTGTAAAAATAGATAAGTGGTATCCAAGCAGTCAAATTTGTAGCAAATGTAAAAATAAAAAACAAATAAAGTTATCTGAGAGAGTATATAGTTGTGAGTGTGGTAATAGAATAGACAGAGACGTAAATGCCGCAATAAATATAAAAAACGAAGGACTAAGACAGCTAAAAATAGCATAGAATAGAAAAATAATAAAATACATAGGGTAGGGACTACCCGAATATAAGCCTGTGGACTTTGTGTAAGACATTTTTGTTCTTAGTAATAAGACGATAAGTGCAGTAAAGGATGAAGCAGGAAGCACCTATGCTTCAGCATAGTGTGTAGTTCACTAGTAAAACTAATATTTTTGTACAATTATGACTTAAATAGGTTAGTAATTTATTATTTGAAACTTAGATATAAAGTAAGTAATAGATAGGTATCATCTAATTAACTTCATTTTATATCCATCCATTTTCTTTTGCTAATTTGACAGCTAATAATCGATTATTTGTATTTAATTTCATTAAAATTATAGAAATGTAATTTCTTATAGTGCCATTGGAAAAATGTAGATTTTCGGCAATTTCTTTGTTAGATAATCCTAAAGAAATTTTTTTTAAAATTTCTACTTCTTGAGTTGTTAATGGATTTTTTGTTGTAAAGATATTTTCCATTAGTTCGGGAGAATATTCTTTATTTCCAGCTATAACATTTTTTATAGTTTTCATTAATTCATCTATTGAACGTTCTTTTAAAACGTATGCGTCTATGTTATTGTTGATTGCTCTTTCGAAATATCCGCATCTTTTAAAAGTTGTAATGATTATTACTTTTGTGTTAATTTTATTTTTGCGTATCCACTCTAGAACATCTAGACCTGTCTTTTTTGGCATTTCTATATCTAAAATTACGACATCAAAAATTTTCAGTTGTAAAATTTGTATAGCTTCTTCGCCATCTTTAGCTAGACTAACATGTTTAACTTCATCGTTCAAACTAAGTAATTTCGCTAAAGCATCACGTAACATACTCTGGTCTTCTGCAAGTAAAATATCCATAGCTAACTCCTTTCTTGAGATAAAATAACTTTTATAATTGTTGGGTCTTTTAAATTTTTTATTTTTACACTGCCCCCAAAAGCATTTATTCTTGAATTAATATTTTTTAATTCTTGGTAATTGTCGAAGCCTTTTCCATTGTCTTCTATTAGCAAAATGATAAAGTCATTTTCTTCTGAAATAGTTATTTTAGCTAATGTGGCTTCACTATGTTTAATAATGTTATTAATACTTTCTCTTATAACCATAGAAAGTGTAGATTGGAAAGTCGGGCTTAATGATGTAATATTTACCTTTTCTATAATTTTTAAATCAATATTTGCTAAGTTAAGTGTTTTTTCTGATATAGCCAACTCTTCTTTAATCGTTATATAAGAGATGTTATGAACTATTTTTCTGACATCTTTCATCGCTTTTTTTGTCGTTGTATTTATTTCACTAAGTTCAGTTTTTAATTCATCATATTTTTCTTTTTCTAAAAGTTTTAGTGATAATTCGGACTTTAAACTTAACATCGCAAAAATATGTCCCAGCGTGTCATGAAGATCACGCCCAATACGATTACGTTCATTTTCTGCGAGTAGGTTGTTAATATATTCATTTTGTTTTAAAATATGTTCTTTATTTTTTCTATCAATAATAGCATATCTCGTTGCAAAGTGCATAAAAACACAAACAGATAACATTGTAAGTCCTACTAATTTTTCAAAGTTAGTCGTAATTTTTAATGAGATGATGAAGATTAGACAAATTGTAGTAATAATAAATACTATATTTTTAAAAGTTTTAAAATTTGTTTCTTCATATTTGTAATTTATTAAACTACTTAAATACATAAAGCATAATACATTAGCAACATTTGAAAAATATACAGTTGCTATAATATATAAACACATATATATCCACATTGATGAAATTACTATTTTGTTTTTTACGTATAAACTTGCTAAAAAGCAAATTGCCATTAATATTGTCGTAATAAGCGGAAAATATTTAATGCCACTTTCAACACTATAATAAAGTGGAAATACGAGCCAAACTAATGATATTAAAAACATTACATCATTTTTCAAAATTTTCAATTACATCACCTCTGTTTATTTCTAACGATTATCGTAATTACTATTAAAATTATAATATATCCAAATAAAATTAATAAACTATTATATGCAATTTCGTGATTGTTAAGATAATTAACTACTAATTCTCTTGCATGGTGAGTTGGCATTATTTTGGCGATATTTTTTAGTGAGTCAGGGAATTGGCTAATAGGCCACCATAGTCCTCCAATCATACCTAGAAAAATATATAAAACGTTAGAAACAACTGACAATTTCTCGGTAGATTTTATTTGACTTAGTAAAATACCAAATCCTAACATGCAAATACTCCCTAGAAGAGCTAGTGATAATGAAATAATCCATTCTCTCAATTCTAAGTTTACACATTTGAAATATTTTGCAATAGAAAAAACGATAATAATACCTATAACAAAGTTAATGAATACACGGATAAATTTTGCTATGTAATACTGCCATATTTTTATTGGTGCTTGTTCAATGAATAAAAACCAGTTATTATTTCTATCTTCAACTAGTGCAATAGGGAATGTAAAAAGTGCGAAGCTAAGACTACTATAAATAGCCATAGATACCATAAAATCACGAACAACGATAGGCAAAACTTCTTGGGGTATATCTTTAGTCATCATAGTCGTTATTAAAAGAAATAATCCTACGGGTAATCCTATTCCTATAACAAATGAACCAACATTTCTTTTTGTAAAAATATATTCAATTTTTAATAGATTTAATAAATTTTTCATAGTTATTCACCTTCCTTTGTAGTGTCGAAAACGCTAGTTAATAAAGTTCTATTTTGAATTTCTATTTCTTCAATAGTACAACCACAATTTTCTAATTGTTGCCAAACTTCTGTAGCTTTTTTAGTAATAAATGTTACATTATCTTGTTTTAATTCTATATGATATACAAATTCTAAATTGTTAATAAGTTCAGCGTATTTAACTGGTACTGTAAAATATTTTTCTAACTTTTCTGCTTTTAGAGCAAAAGGAGTAGTATCTCTAATTAATTCTCCGTGATTTAAAAATAATACTCTATCTGCACTATGTTCAACTTCTTCAATATAATGAGTTGAATAAAATATTGTCGTGCCTTGTTCTTTTAAATCATTAATAATCTCCCAAAATCTTTTTCTTGTAGAAGTATCCATCGCAGTAGTAGGTTCATCTAAAAATAATATTTTCGGTTGTCCTATTAATGCTAAAATAAAAAGTAAAAATCTTTTTTCTCCACCCGATAAACTAGATATTAATTGATTTTTTTCTTTTTTATTAAAGTTTAAAAGATTATCGATTTGTTCATTAGTTAATGTATTTTTATGAATTGATTTAAAAAAATTGATTAATTCTCTTACTTTTAAATTATGTGGAACTAAATTTTCTTGATTTAATATAGCAATTTCATGTTTTAATTTAGTATTGCTAACATCTAAGTTGTTTATTGTAACATTTCCTGATATTGCGTTAATGTTATTTAATAAAATTTTAAATAATGTTGTTTTTCCTGCGCCGTTTGGACCTATTAAAGCGACGCATTCTCCAGCATTTACGTTAAATGACACATTTTTTAGAATTTCTTTATTTTTTATTGTTTTGTTTACTTTCTTTACTTTTAACATCATAATAATTCCTCCATCTATATTTTAGCAAAAATAAAAATAACAAAACAGTATCGGTAGTCACAATTTGATGTGACAAATGTAATATGTATGTGTAATTGAAATTATTGAGTAAAACAAATAATCTGGTGTTAGTGTAGTGTTTTTTCTTTAAAACACTACATTGTTATTGTATAATTTAAAAAAAGGAAAGGGAATAAATCATGACATACATTATACCAGAATATATAGACGTTAAAGAAGCAATAAAAATTGTACCAACGAGTAAAAAAACAATGTATCAATATTTTAAAAAAATTCAAAAGTTAAACCCACATAGTGTAGTAATTAGACCAGGGTTAGTAAACAGACATGATTTCAATCGATTTTTTAATATTTATGATGCTTATAAAAAAGGTGAAGAAAAGTAAGAAATTCTAAAATTTTCATTTTCTAATCGTGCGTATTTAGTAACGCTTCTTGTAAGTTTCATTGCACTTTTAAAATAATAAAAAAAAAAGTATAATATTATAAGGAGGTATCACTATGAAAAAATTCTCAACAATGGATGGTAATGCAGCTGCTGCATATATAGCATATGCTTTTAGTGAAATAGCAGCGATTTATCCTATTACACCTTCCTCTACAATGGCTGAGATTGTTGATCAATACGCAGTAGAACAACGCAAAAATATTTTTGATAGCGTAGCAATTGTGAGTGAAATGCAATCTGAAGCAGGTGCCATTGCAGCGGTTCATGGTGCGTTACAAGCTGGAAGTTTAGCGACGACTTTCACTGCATCGCAAGGTTTATTATTAATGATACCAAATATTTATAAAATGGTAGGAGAATTACTACCAGGTGTTATTCATGTTGCTGCACGCTCTATTGCCACACGCGCATTGTCTATTTTTGGTGATCATCAAGATATTTATGCGATTCGTCAAACAGGTATCCCGATATTATGTTCTCACAGTGTGCAAGAAGTAATGGATTTAGCAGGTGTAGCACATTTAAGTGCAATTAAAGCAAGTGTACCGTTTGTGCATTTTTTTGATGGCTTTAGAACTTCACATGAAATGCAAAAAATAGCAGTAATCGAGCAAGATTTTCTAAAAACATTATTAGATAATGATGCTTTACATCATTTTAGAAAAAAAGCACTAAATCCACACCTTAATCCAGTCGTTCGTGGTGGAGCTGAAAATGATGACACATATTTTCAAGGCCGTGAGGCACAAAATCATCACTATAATTATGTAGTTGATGTTGTTGCGTATTATATGGATGAAATTTCTAAACACACAAATCGAGAATATAAACCATTTACGTATTACGGTCATCCAAATGCTGAAAAAATTATAATTGCGATGGGTTCTGTTACGGAAACGATCCAAGAAACAATTGATGCGATGAATGAGAAAGTTGGATTAGTTAAAGTACATTTATTTAGACCGTTCTCAATTAAACACTTGAAATCTGTTATACCATCAACAGTAACTAAAATAGCTGTTTTAGATAGAAGTAAAGAATTGGGGACACGTGAACCACTATATTTAGAAGTTGTTGAAGCGTTTAAAAACGAAAATTTAAAAATTATAGGTGGTAGATATGGTTTAAGTAGTAAAGATACAACACCTTCACAAATTAAAGCGGTATATGATAATTTAGAGCAAGAAAATAGTATTGATAGTTTTACGATTGGTATTCATGATGATGTAACGTTTTTATCATTACAAGAAACACCATTTTCCACAAATGAAACATGTATTTCATGTTTGTTTTATGGATTAGGATCAGATGGTACGGTTTCAGCTAATAAAAATGCTATAAAAATAATCGGTGAAAACACAAATAATCATGTTCAAGCGTATTTTGCATATGACTCTAAAAAAGCTGGAGCATCAACTAGAAGTCATTTAAGAATTAGTCAATCACCGATACGCTCAACTTATTATGTTCAAGAAGCTGATTTTATTTCTGCAAGTATGGATACATTTTTAATGCAGTATGATATGTTGAAATATATTAAAAAAGGTGGAACGTTTTTATTAAACACAAGTTTTCCAAAAGATAAAATTGAATCATTTTTACCAAATCGGATAAAAGTACAGTTAGCTGAAAAACAGTGTCGTTTCTTTATTATCGACGCATTTAAAATCGCACAAGAAAACAATTTAGGAAAAAGAATTAACACAATCATGCAATCAGCTTTTTTCGCCTTAAATCAACACTTATTAGATTATGATCTTGCGAAACAAAAAATGAAAGAAGCGATAGCGGCTACTTATGGGAAAAATGGCGAAGCAATCGTAATCGCTAACCAAAAAGGTGTAGATTATGGTGAAGTAGGACTGGTAGAAGTGAATGTTAATCCGGAATGGAAAAATTTACCATTTAATCGCAACAATAAAAAACATAGTAATGATTACTTTGAAACATACGTTGATAAAATTAATCGTCTAGAAGGAAACGACTTACCAGTATCAATGTTTATAGGGGATAAATTAGATGGTACAATCAAACCAAACATTGCATACAGCGAACATCGTAAAATTGCAACACAAGTACCTAAATGGATACCTGAAAATTGTATTCAATGCGGATTTTGTACGTTTGCTTGTCCGCATGCGACGATACGTGCGTTTTTATTAGATGGAACTGAAATTGCGAATGCGCCACAAGATTTTGAATCGTTAAAAGCGTTAGGGAAAGATGTTGGTGAATTAAGATTTAGAATCCAAGTATCACCAGACAACTGTGTTGGATGTACGTTGTGTGTAACGGAATGTCCGGGTAAAAGTGGTAAAAAAGCACTTGAAATGGTAAATGTAGATGAAATGATGCATGAAGCGCCACTAGCTAACTATTTGTATAAAAAAACGGCTTATAAAACAGAATATTTTGCATTAGATACTGTAAAAGGTGCACAATTTGCAATGCCGTATTTTGAAGTTAGTTCAGCATGTGCAGGATGTGGTGAAACACCATATTATCGCTTAGCTTCACAATTATTTGGGAAAGATATGTTAATTGCTAATGCGACAGGATGTTCATCAATTTATTGTGGAACGGCACCAACGACACCATTTGTGACGGATGAAAATGGTCAAGGTATTGCTTGGGGAAATTCACTATTTGAAGACAATGCCGAATATGGTTATGGGATGGCGTTAGCACAAAATAATAAACGAATCGTTATTTATCAATTACTTGAAGAATTAAAACAAGTTGCACCTGAAAATTTAGTAGATGTTATCAATAAATATTTTGAAGCTAAAAATAATCGTGATTTACAGCGATTAATTGTTAAGGATTTGATCGTTGCAATGCAAAATTATCAACATCCAAATTGTGAAAAACTACTTGCTATGCAAGAAGATTTAGTTGAAAAATCTGTTTGGATTATTGGTGGTGATGGATGGGCGTATGACATTGGTTTTGGTGGGCTAGATCATGTACTCGCAAATAATCTAAATGTGAATGTATTGATTTTAGATACAGAAGTATACTCTAATACTGGTGGACAGTCTTCTAAAGCGAGTCAATTTGCGTCAATTGCAAAATTCAGTGCTAATGGTAAAAACACAAGTAAAAAAGACATTGGGCAAATTATGATGACGTATGAGCATGTATATGTTGCATCAATTGCGATGGGAGCGAATAAAAATCAAACATTAAAAGCATTAAAAGAAGCTGAAAGTTATGATGGTCCATCATTAATTATTGCGTACTCACCATGTATTGAGCATGGTGTTCAAGGGGGGTTAGGTAATCATCAAATTACCCAACGAAAAGCTGTGGAGGCAGGATATTGGGTGTTGTATCGTTATGATCCACGCAAAGAAGATAAACGACTAACAATTGATTCGAAAGCACCTGACTTTGATAAATATATTGATTTCGTGTTGAGTGAAACACGCTATAATCAATTACCAAAAATTCATGGTGAATCAAGTTATCATTTATTAGAAAAATCACGTGATGATGCACAAAGAAGGTATAAACGTTTAGTTGCATTATCGCAAATATAATAAAAATGTGCATTTCAGCACATTTTTATTATATTTTTGTAATATATTGTTTTGGAGAATAATCTTCAATTGGAAAATCGATATTTTGATTTAAAATTAATCGACTTAATAAATAAGCGATAATAGGACCACTCGTTAGACCGGATGAACCTAAGCCACTAGCAACATAAATATTTTGCGTTAACTGACCAAAGAAAGGCTGAAAATCAGTAGTGTAAGCACGTGTTCCAACACGTATATTCGTAATCGGAAACGATTTTAAAAGTGGTAATGTACTAGTTGCAAGTTGATACATGTCGTTTATTTTATTCATATCAATTGATAAATCAAACGCCATATCATTTTCATGTGTTGCACCAACCACAAAAGTACCATCATTTTTTGGTAAAATATCTATTTCATTCGCTAACATTAAAGTTGAAATTGATTGTTGATGATTCGTAGAAATTTCAAGTAATTGACCTTTTTGCGGGTAAACTGCAACATGATAATCTGGTAGTGTTTCGTTTATCCATGCACCACAACAAAATATCACTTTGTCGTATTCGATAATTTCATTATGACAAAGCAACTGATCATTTTTAAATACACATTTATTATTAATAAACGTTACTTTAGGTAAAAGATATGTTTTTAATCGCTCAAGATATTCTTTGCCATCTAAATAGGATCCTTCAGCACAAAAAATATTTGGTAAATCTAATGCAATTTCAGGTACGCTTAAATTATTTTGAATAGTTAAATTAAATTGATTTTTATTAATATTATTAATAATTGATTGAATAATTTTATCATTTTTTTTGAATGCAACAGTTCCATTGTTATATAAAGGAAGTACTACATTATCAGATGCTAAATCAATTTTCAATTGATTATAAAATAATGCACCTTCATGAACGAGGTTCAACCATTTTTTATTACGACGTTGACTTAACCACGGGCAAATAATACCTACAGCATTTTTAGTTGCTTGACCATTTCCGTCATCAATTAAAGTAATAGCGTTGTTCGTTTTTGATAAATAATAGGCAAGTGTCATTCCGACGATCCCACCACCAACAATTACAATTTTCATATTCGCTCCTCCGGATATATTTTACTTGATTTTAAACGAAAAAAAAAGTACAATAATAATGGTTTATTTCTAGGTTATTGATTCCCAGTCAATTACTTGGATTTAAATGACACAATTAGGAGGGAAAAACAATGTTGTCAAAAGCAGAAAAACAAGCAATCATTAAAGCTAACGCTTTATTTGAAGGAGATACAGGTTCTCCAGAAGTACAAATTGCAGTATTAACTGAGAAAATCAACCGTTTAACTGAACACTTAAAAGTTCATAAACATGATTTCCACTCAAGAAGAGGTTTAATGAAGATGGTAGGACACCGTCGTAACTTTTTAACTTACGTTAAAGACAAAGACTTAAACCGTTACAAAGCAATTATTACTAAATTAGGACTACGTCGTTAAAATTACCAATCAATCGATTGGTTTTTTTTATTAACACAACAAGAATTTTATTTTTGTGGTATAATATTATATATTGAGAGGTGGACTATGGATATTAAATTTATTCGACAACAAGTTTTACAAGGACAATGTCATGCAAATTACCAAAAAATCAAAGCAGCAATTATAGAAGCAAAACAAGAAGGTGTAAAAATTATAGTATTTCAATCTAATTGTATTGCAGGCGTATTTTTAGATGAATATATTCAAGATGCAAATTTCTATGAAAAAGTTATTTCTTATAACGAAAAAATTAAAAATCTAGCCAAAGATATTTTGGTTGTTTGGGGAAATGTGTACAATCACACTCAAGCAATTTTAATTGCCAAAGATGATTATTTTGAAGTAGTATATAAACCATTAAAAAACGAAGCGTTATTTAATGAATCAAAATATTATAAAGCAGTATTACCAACGACTAAAATAATTGAAGTTGATAATAAAAAAATAGAAATCCAATACGGACGATTACAACCATCAAATCACTTTGTGTTATATTTTGATGAATATTACACCGATAAAACATTTGAATTAAAAAACGGTGTGATAATTAATCATTTCGGATTCGAAAGTATAAATAAAAGTCTAGTCGTGTTTGATGGCACGATTCAAAAATTCGATAATGGGCAATGTTTTAAAAATAATCAGTTACATAATCAATCGTTTAATTTAAATATACCAATCTATCATACAACTTTATTAGAAAAAATCGTGTTTGCGTTTAAAAATTATGATGAAATAATGTTTAATAAAAATATGAAATGGGTAATTGGTTTATCAGGGGGATTAGATAGCAGTGTGTGTGCTGCAATAGCATGTCTTGCTTTAGGAAAAGAAAGAATTATTGGCTATAATATGGCGACACAACACAACACTGCTTCAACAAAAAATATTGCAAAACATATTGCAACAGCATTAAATATCGAATATCATGAAGGAGAAATTACACCAATTGTGGATGCAACGTTATACACGATGCAACAATACGGTTATAATGTTGAAAAAGATTTAGTGAAACAAAATATTCAAGCAAGAGTAAGAGGGCATTTATTATCTAGTTTTGCGGCAGAAAATAATGCAGTCATTATTAATAACGGAAATAAAGTTGAAACAGCATTAGGATATGCAACGTTATATGGTGATTTAATTGGCGCTTTTTCACCAATTGCGGATATTACAAAAGTACAGCTATTTGATTTAAGTAAGCAAATTAATCACCAATTTGAAAAAGAAGTGATACCACAATCATTATTACCAATTATTAGTGATGATGAAATTTTCTGGCAACAAAAACCATCAGCTGAACTAGCACAAGGTCAATTTGATCCAATGAAATGGTTTTATCACGATTATATAATAGGAAACTTAGGTATTCAATTCACAATACCACAGTTTATTGACATGTATGATCAAAAGAAATTACCAAAAGATGTTCAAAAATGGATAAAATACTACGGTTTAGATGTTAGAGAACAATTTATAACTGACATTGAATGGCTTGTTGCTACGATGCAAAAAAATAAATTCAAATTACTACAAGCACCACCAATGCTAGTATTGACGAACAATGCATATAGTAGTAATCGAGCTATAACACAGTTTAACTTTATTGAATAAGGAGGAATTATGAAAGAACAGATGAGCGAAACATATGAAGAATTAATAGCTGGTAATGTTACTGCATTATCAAAAAAAATCGAATCACTGCCAATTCATGAAGCTTGTGAAGTTTTTTATTTATTAAAAGCAGAACGCGCATCTGAAGTATTTCCATATTTGTCTAAAGAAACACAAAAATCTTTAATTTTACATTTTAAGAATGATTTTGTGGGGAAATTAGTTGAATATTTATTTACTGATGATATTCAAGAACTATTAGAAGAAGATGAAGCTGTTTATAGTAAAATATTAGAAAATGCGTCTCCATTAAAAAGAAGACAATTAAAAGTACAAGCAACATTTAAAGAAAATTCAGCAGGTGCTTTAATGTCGATGGACTTTGTGGAGATTAGTGAAGATGATACAGCGTTTATTGCGATGAATAAAATTAAATCGCAAGAAAAAATAGCAGAGATTATTTCGTATTGTTACGTTACAAATGAGCAACATCATTTAATAGGAACGATATCGATGCGTGAAATATTAGTTGCACCAGAAAACGCAATGATTAAAGATTTAATGAATACGGATATTATTAGTGTAGATATTGATGATGATCAAGAAATTGTTTCTAATCAAATATCAAAATATGACTTAGAAGCCATACCAGTTGTTGATAAACAACACCATATTTTAGGAATTATTACGATTGATGATATTTTAGATATTATTGAGCAAGAAACAACAGAAGATATTCAACGTATGGGGGGGATTACGCCTACCGAAGGTTCATATTTAATGATGCCGATTAAAGAAATTGTGAAAAGTAGAATAGTTTGGTTATTAATTTTATTAATTTCTGCAACATTTTCAGGTGCGATTATTAGTGCGAATGATCATATTAGTGTAAAACTACCAACGTTATTAATTTTTATGCCAATGTTAATGGGGACAGCAGGAAATGCAGGCAGTCAATCTAGTGCGATGGTTATTCGTGGTATTATTGTAGATAATCTTGCGATACGCCACTTTTATACAATACTAAAAAAAGAATTGCTTAATTCTATTGTACTAGGTTTTATTTTGTGTGTTGTAAACATATTAAGAATTGTGATATTTATGCCAAATATTGAAATAGGTGTTGCATTGTTAGTTTCGATTACGATATGGATAATCGTTATTATTGCCAATTTAATAGGTGGATTATTACCATTAATTGCCACACAATTAAAAATTGACCCTACAAGTATGAGTGGACCAGTACTAACTACTTTATGTGATGCGATTTCATTAATTATTTACTTTGCATTAGCAACACTTTATTTAGGAGGAATGCTATGACATATTACAATAAACAAGAACTCATAACGTTGTTACCGGAGTTTGTTGAAAACAAAAATATTATGAAAATTCGTCATATCTTTGAAGAATATAATATCGTAGACTTAGCTGAAATTTTCAACAATTTAGAATTATCTAATTTAGTGTTTGTGTTTAGAATACTTCCAAAAACTATAAGTGGTGAATTTTTTTCATATTTAGATAATGATTTGAAATTAAAACTTGTTGAGATGTTGTCATCACGTGATGTAACGCATTTATTCGACAATATGTTTAGTGACGATATTGTAGACTTTTTAGAAGAATTACCAGCTAATGTTATTAAAAAAATATTAGCATCAGCAAGTAAAGAACAACGCGATGAAATTAACGCATTATTAAGTTATCAAGAATTTACAGCTGGTTCGATTATGTCTACGGATTACATTGAATTAGAAAACACGCAAAATGTACAAGAAGCAATTCAAGTCGTTAAAAATGAAGCTAATTTAGCCGATACGATTAATGTATGTTATGTTGTAGATGAATTACGAAATTATTTAGGTGTTGTACATTTACGTGATTTAATTGTGTCAAAAAATACTGTTTTAGTCACATCATTAATTGAAGAAACAGAGATATTTGTGCATACGGATACTGACCAAGAAGAAGTTGTTCGAAAATTACGAGAATACGATATTACTTCCATACCGGTATTGAATGATCAAAACCGTTTAATTGGAATTATTACGGCTGACGACGTTTTAGACGTATTAGTTGAAGAAGCAACAGAAGATATTCATAAAATGAGTGGGATTAGTTATGTTGAAGGATCGTATTTAAAAATGAATATTAAAGATATGATATTATCACGTGTGGGATGGTTATTGATATTAATGATTTCTGCCTCTTTTACAGGAACCATTTTACAAATATTTGAAAATAAACTATCCGTCGCAACAATTTTAGCGGTGAGTATTCCTGTCATTATGTCTACATCTGGTAATGCGGGTAGTCAATCTAGTGCAACGATTATTCGTAGTATTTCAACAGATAATTTATCACTTAAAACGGATTTATTAAAAGTGTTAAAAAAAGAATTGAGTGTATCACTGATTTGTGGTGGAATAATATTTATTGCTAATATTTTACGAATTGTGGCGGTAAGTGGATTAAATAGTTTTGAAGTTTCATTAGTTGTCAGTTTAACGTTATTTATTTCGTTAACGTTAGCTAATTTAGTTGGTGCATCATTGCCATTAATTGCAAAATCATTGAAATTAGACCCTGCTACAATGGCATCTCCGATTATTACAACGATAATTGATGCAACAAGTCTTTCGATTTATTTTGTGCTTGCGATATTAATATTAAGGATATAGTATGCGTTACTTAGTAGATGTTTTAGTTGAATATCAAAATATTGAGCAAGTTTTTACGTATCACAGTGATATGCAACTACAAAAAAATGTAAGAGTGAAAATTGCGTTTAATCACAAAGAAATTATTGGATTTGTGGTGGAAGTTTATCCGTATAAAACATTGGATTTTATAACACAACCTATTTTAAGTGTAATAGACGATGAACCGATTATTACCGATGAATTATCGCAACTAGCTAATTGGATGGCAAATCAATATTTCACCACAAAAATTAGTGCCTTATTTCAAATTTTACCAAAAAAATTACAACCGAAATCGAATGCTAAAGCACCTAATTTAGAAGCGTGGGTTAAGATAAAAAATAGGCAAGTCAAAACAAAAAAACAACAAGAAGCAATTGATTTTTTACAAGAAGACAAATTAAAAACTATATTTTTGAAGCAATTCAAATCTGTCGCAACCAAATTAATTAAAGATAATTTTGTAGAAGTTTATTATCAAGAAAAAAAAGGAAATCCGATATTACTGCAACAAAATCAAACAGTAAATTTAACTACTCAACAACAAAATGCCGTACAACGAATTTTAAGTTTAAATAATGAAACAGCATTATTACATGGTGTAACTGCAAGTGGGAAGTCGGAAGTATTTTTTAGTGTGATAAAAAATGTTTTAAACCAAAATAAACAAGTTTTATTATTAGTTCCAGAAATATCGTTAGTTTCGCAAATGGTTAAATTTTTATTACATCGTTTTGAAGGAAATGTTACGTTATATCATTCTAATTTAAACGAACAAGAAAAATACGAATGTTTTCAAATGGTTAAAAACCAACAAGTTAATATCGTAGTAGGGACACGATCTGCAATATTTTTACCTTTTTCAGATCTAGGATTAATCATTATAGATGAAGAGCATGACGGGAGCTATAAACAAGACAAAGGTGTGTTATATGACACGATTGAAATAGCTGAGTTTAGAAAACAATATCACAATTGTGCATTAGTATTAGCGAGTGCTACCCCAAGTGTAAATAGTTATGCTCGTGCATATAAAAAACGCTATGTTTTGATTGAAATGACACAAAAAGTGTTTAATGTTCAACGTGAAATCGTGTTAATTGATATGAAAAAAGAGTCACGAAAAAATGATTACATATTGTCAAAACAACTAATTCAAGAAATTAAAAACACTTTATTACGATCAGAACAAGTCGTGTTAATATTAAATAAACGTGGATATGCCAATTATGTCAAATGTTTAAATTGTGGTCATGTTGAAAAATGTGATAATTGTGATGTGGCATTAAAATATCATCATAATCATCGTTATTTATGTCATATATGTGATTTTAGTAAAGAAATGGTTAATCACTGTTTAAATTGTGGCAGTGAACTATTAACTTACCAAGGTGTTGGAACACAGAAATTAGCGGAGTACGTTGCAAAACTTTTTCCAGAATATAAGATTGCACGAATTGATAAAGATTCAACAACTAAAAAAAATAGTTTAACAACGATGTTGGAACAATTTGAAAATGGTGAATATCATATTTTAATTGGCACACAAATGTTGTCAAAAGGATTAGACTTCTCTAATGTAACGTTAGTTGGAATGGTTAATGGCGATGATTTATTGTCACGCGAAAGTTTTCAAAGTGTCGAAACGATGTATCAATTTTTAGTCCAATCATTTGGTCGAAGTGCAAGAAAAAAACCGGGTAAAGTTTATTTACAAGTATACGACACGCAACATTATGCTATTCAATCGGCTATTGAAGAAAACTATAAAAAATTTTTTGTGGAAGAAATGGCGTATCGCCATTTAGGAAGTTATCCACCTTATGTATATTTAACGAGCATTGTGATTCAAAATTATAATGTTGAAAAACTGACAGAAGATGTGGCATATTTTGTGCGTTTATTAAAAGACATGTCATATTTAGGACCACATGAATTATATCGTATTAAAAATTTATATCGCCAACGACTCATTTTCAAAACAAAAGATCAACAACTATTGTTGCAACAGTTACATGAAGTAGTGAAGTTATATCGCCAACAAAGAAGATCAACGTTAATTGTAGACTTTAATTGTCAATCGTTATGAGGTAATTTATGAAAATATTAATTGTGGAAGATGATGATAAAATAAGAAAAATACTTAAATATGATTTAAGTAAAGAAGGTTATGAAGTAGATGAAGCAAGTGATGGGCAACAAGCAATTACATTATTAAAAAATTACACATATGATTTAATGTTGCTAGATTGGATGTTGCCATATTATTCTGGTATTGAAATTTTAAAAATGATTGACAAAAAACCAATAACGATTATGCTTAGTGCTAAATCGGAAGAATATGACATGATTGAAGCGTTTGAATTAGGTGTAGATGACTATATTACAAAACCTTTTTCACCACGGGTGTTAATGTTAAAAGTAAAAGCACATTTAAAAAATCTAAATAAACAAGAAGTATATACATTTAATGAGATTGTTTTAAATAGTAAAAGTCGTGAAGTAGTTTACCATGATAATAAAATTATTTTAACGAATAAAGAATTTGGATTACTATTATTACTATTGCGAAACAAAAATACAATCGTAACACGTGATGATTTATTAAATGATGTGTGGGGGTATCGCTATGATGGTGATACAAGAGTAGTTGATGTTTATATATCTAAATTACGTCAAAAATTACCAACATTAAGTTTTGAAAAAGTGTATGGTGTGGGGTATATTTTAAAAGATGAATAAGATATTAATTTTCAGTTGTGGATTATTAATGATATTGTCATTTTATTCACCATATTTTTTAATTGGTGTGATTATTATTTTAATATACGCATTGTACCAACAAGATCAATTAATTAATCAATCACATCGTTATAGTGAAGCACAATTTAAAGTGCGTTATGCTCAAATGGAGCAAAAATATTTAGCCAGCAAACAAAATTTAATTGTGTCATTGCAGTCTTTTCCAGAACCAATTTTATTGTTGAATGAAAAAGGTGAAATTATATCTTATAACGATAAGATGCAACAATTTTCAAAGAAAATACTACAAAATAAACATTATTCAACTTGCTTTTTTCCGTTTGAATTACAATATTTTATTGTTGAGAATGAGAAATCTCACCACCAACAAAAAATTGCGATTAAATTAAATAATCAGTATTATATGATATATAAAGAACCGATTATTGTAAATGAAAAATTAACGGGTAATTTAATTTACTTAAATAATATTACGGCATTAGTTAAAAAAGATTTATTTCAGCAAGAATTTATTCAAAATGCTTCGCATGAATTAAAAACACCAATTAGCGTATTAAAAGGAATGTTGGAGATTGTATTAAGACCAGAAACCGACGAACAATTAAAAAATCAATTTTTAATTGATATGGAAGAAGAAGTTATTAAATTAGAAAGTTTAGTTCATCAATTATTATCAATGACAAAAGAACCGTATTTAGTTGAAAAAACGAGTATTGTTTTTGAGGATTTATTAACACGAGCATACAATAATAGTAAAATACATCAAAGAAATATGCAGTTCGTAACAGAAATTAAGCAACCAACAATTAATTGTGATGAAGAAAAAATGGTTGTGATTTTAACTAATTTAATTTCTAATGCGTTTTTATATAGTCAAGGTGATGAAGTGAAAGTTATTTATACAGGTCAAAATATTATTGTTGAGGATAATGGAATAGGTATTCCAGAAGAAGAAATATATAAAGTGTTTAATCGTTTTTATCGTGGTAAAAATATAAAATTAGCTGGACATGGATTAGGCTTGTCAATCGTGCAAACGTTTGTGGAGCGACAAGCATTCAAAATAGATGTTAAAAACAAAGAGAAAGGTTTACAATTTATTATTACTTTATAAAAGTATGTTATAATATAAAAAAAGGAGGATGTTATGCGTATAGGTTTATTTAGCGATACATATGCACCGGATATTAATGGCGTTGCAAGTAGTGTAGGTATTTTAGAAAACGCCTTAAAGAAACTAGGACATGAAGTGTTCATTATAACTAATCATAATCGTTTACATATCGAAATGGTAGGAAATGTGTTACTATTGCCAGGTATTGAACTAAAAAAATTATATGGTTATACAATGAGTGGTCTATATAGTTTTAAAGGTAAAGCAATTATTGAAAAAATGCAGTTGGATATTATTCATGTTCATACAGAATTTGGTGTGGGATTATTTGGGAGAATTGTGGCAAAAGCATTAAATATTCCACTAGTTTCAACATATCATACCGCATATGAAGATTATACGCATTACGTTAATGTATTCGATCACCCAACAATTGAAAAATATTCAAAAAAAGCAGTTAGTAAATTATCTAAAACATTTGCGAATGCAACTAAAGCTGTTATTGCACCAAGTGAGAAAACGAAAAAAAGTTTATTGTCTTATGGTGTAGATGTACCAATTTATGAAATTCCAACAGGTTTAAATTTAAGAAAATTTAAAGAAATTGAACCGCAAATTATTTCTAATATTAAAAAAGATTACAACATTAAAGAAAATGAAAAAATTGTTGTGTTTGTGGGGAGAATAGCAGCAGAAAAAAATATTATTATGTTGATAGATGCGTTTAAATATGTGGAAAATATGCGATTAATGATTGTTGGTGATGGGCCACAGTTGCAAGATTTAAAATCTTATGTCGCACAATTAAATATTCAAAATAAAGTAATTTTCACAGGTAAAAAAGAAAATCGTATTATTAATCACTTTTATAACGTTGCATCATGCTTTGCAAGTGCGTCAACTTCAGAAACACAAGGAATGACATATATTGAAGCGTTAGCATGTGGTAAAGTTGTATTTGCGAGAAGAGATGAAGTGGTAAAAACGTTAATTACTGAAAACGAAAATGGTTATTTCTTTGATAATGAAAAAGAATTAGCTCAAAAATTAAATGATTTTAATCAATTACCACATTCAAAATTAGTTGAAATGGCACATTGTGCTGAAAAATCTGTTGAGATTTATGATGATATAACGTTTGGAAAGCGAGTAGTTAAAATGTATGAAGAAGTGCTGGAAGAAAAAACACTAATTAACGAAATTCGTTTTGAGAAAAAAGGAATTAGAATTATTACTGATAATGCCTCATTTTTAGTTGATATGGATACATATTTAGATGAGCATTTAGCTAAAGGTAAATACATCTCTAAACAAAAAATGGAACAATTTATTGAAAAACACAATAATATGTTGGAAATTGAAAAAATTACTGCAAAAATAGCTAATAAAATGTATACTGAAAAAGAAGTATTAAATATGTTGGGGAATTTAAATGTTGATAAACAACAGTGGATTGAACATTTTAAAGCAATTCATTTAATTGATGATGCACAATATGTAGAAGCATTTTTAGCACAATCTAAATTAGCATTATACAGCAATAAAAAAATAATGAATTTATTAGCTGAAAAAGGTATTGATATTGAAATTGAACGTGATGAAAAGTCTGCAGCATTAAAACTAGCAAATAAGTTAGTAAAAACGTCTTCACTTTCTATCGTGGCTACTAAAAATAAAATTCGTCAAAAGTTGTATGAAAATCGTTTTGATGTAGCTTCAATTCAATATGCACTTGAAAACGTTGAAATAACGATATCTGATGATAAACAACAACTATTGAAAAATAAAACATTAGAAAAAGCAAATCGTTTATATTCAAAATATGAAGGATTTGAAAAACAACGACGCATAAAATTATATTTAAAAACGAAAGGATTTAACGTTGATGAAGATTAATGAATTGCTGTCTGGGATGTCAGTTGAAATTAATGTTTTAGTCAAAACATTAACACAAGGTGTAACAACTAAGGGGACACCGTATTTATCACTTGTTTTACAAGATGATACGGCAACGATTGATGCCAAGTTTTGGGATGTCGGAAATCAAATTAATGATATTAAAGCAGGAGTAGTTTATAAAGTAACGGGAACCGTTTTAAATTATAAAAATGTGAATCAATTAAAAGTTGAGAAAATGGTTGAAGATCCAACTATTCCATTAGAATCATTATTAAAGGTAAGCACACATTCTAAAACGTATTTACAAGATGAAATTAAGAAATACGTTGATTTAATCACAAACCATTCGATCAAAAAAATTGTAGTTGAAATTTTAAAGCAATACCACGAACAATTTTTTGAATATCCGGCTGCAATGACAAACCATCACAATTATGTAAGAGGATTAGGGGAACATGTTGTGTCGATGTTACATGTTGCAACTAGTTTAGTTAAAAACTATCCTTTTTTAGATGAAAGTTTATTGTATGGCGGAATTATTTTACACGATTTTGGAAAAGTAATTGAATTAAGTGGTCCGATTGCAACAACTTATACTAGTGAAGGAATATTATTGGGGCATATTTCGATTGCAGTTAGTAAAATTGAAGCAATTTCCCAACAATTAAATATTCATGATGAATCTGTGATATTATTAAAACACATTATTTTATCACATCACGGTAAGTTGGAATTTGGATCTCCGGTATTACCATTAATTCCTGAGGCTGAGATTATTCATTACATTGATAACATTGATGCAAGAATGAATGCTATTCAAAATGCCTTCTCACAAATTGAAACAGGGCAATTTACGCCTAAAATTTTCGCATTAGAAAATCGTGGTTTTTATAAAGCAAACAAATAGCTTTTAAATAAATAATATGTTATATTAAATTTGTACGAGGGAGCGTAAGCTGAGAACAGAAGAAAAATCTGGACCTTTTATACCTGATTTAGATAATACTAACGTAGGGAGTGCATAATAAATATTTTTTTTGTGCAACTTTTGTTGCACTTTTTTTATGAGGTGAGTATGAATACAAGTATCGCAATTCAAGTTTTACCGTTGTGTGAAAAATATGAAGATATTATAAATATAGTTGATCAAGTAATCAACTATATTAAGAGTACGGGTGTGACTTATGAAGTATCTGCATTTGAAACAACAATAGAAGGTGAGTATCATCATTTAATGTCAATTTTAAAAAATGTTGTTTTAATAACGGATTGTAATAAAGTTTTCGTAAACGTTAAAATAATGTATAGTAAAAATAGTATAGCCACAATTTATGAAAAAGTTAATAAACATCGTTAAACAAAATATTGTTTTGGTATCGTTTTTTATAATAATCAGTATATGGCAACTATGTGGTTATTTTAATTTATTACCAAAATTCATTTTACCGACACCATTAGAAATTATTGTTGCATTTATCAGTGATTTTCATTTAATTATTTCACATAGTGGTATAACGTTATTAGAGGCGTTTTTAGGATTATTAGTGGGGGTTGTTTTAGCTATTATATTAGCGATTATTTCAGAAGTTTCACCACTACTAAAGAAAATAATCGTTTCGTACGCGGTTGTTTTTCAAACGATACCAATTGTTGCGGTGGCACCGCTTTTAGTACTCTGGCTTGGTTATGATATTGAACCGAAAATTGTGCTAGTTGCACTGACATCATTATTCCCTGTAGTTGTAAGTATTTTAGAAGGATTTGATTCTGTTGATAAAGATATGGTCCAATTATTTAATTTGATGCAAGCTCGCAAATTACAAGTAATTTGGCATCTTAAAATACCACAAGCTATTCATTATTTTTATTCTGGTTTAAAATTAAGTGTTTCATATGCTATTGTGAGTGCGTTAGTAGCAGAGTGGTTAGGTGGATTTCATGGTTTAGGTGTATATATGATGCGCGTTAGAAAGGCGTTTGCATACGATAAATTATTTGCGGTAATCGTATTTGTGAGTATTATTAATTTATTGCTTATTAAAATT
This sequence comes from uncultured Erysipelotrichaceae bacterium, assembly GCA_945877255.1. GTDB lineage: Bacteria > Bacillota_I > Bacilli_A > Erysipelotrichales > Erysipelotrichaceae > CAMCRE01. Next base: position 88,029 of record CAMCRE010000003.1, on the reverse strand, counting down.
TTGGATATTATTTTTAAAAAGTGTATACCATGGGAGGATAAAAAATGAAAAAATTGTTAGTGTTGATATTGTTGTTGGTTAGTTGTGCAAAAACACCAACTAGTTTAAAAAAAGTTGATTTTGTGTTAGATTGGGTTCCTAATACTAATCATACTGGTTTATATGTTGCAAAAGAAAAAGGTTATTTTAAATCTATTGGTATTGATTTGAATATTGTACAACCACCGGAAGGTAGTGCAGTAGAGTTAATCGCTAATAATAAAGCTTTTTTTGGTATTAGTTTTCAAGATACACTTTTAAAACAGTTTGAGAAAAAAGTTCCAATTACAGTAGTTGCTGCTATTATTGAGAATAATACAAGTGGCATGATATCGAATCAATCGTTAAATGTTATCACACCAAAACATTTAGCTAATAAACGATATGGTACATGGAATGATCCAATAGAGCTTGCCATGGTAAAAACAATTATGGAAAAAGAAAACGTTAGTTTTGATACGCTGAAACTTATTCCAAACAATGCGGATAATACGATTGTGGGTTTAGTTAATAACCAATTTGATGTTGGTTGGGTTTATTATGGATGGGATAAAATAATGTCAGATCATCAAAATTTACCGATGAATTTCTTTTTTTTGAAAGATTTTGCGAATGAATTAAATTATTATTCACCTGTAATCATTGCGAATAATGCGTATTTAAAAAACAAGCATACAGAAGCTAAAAACATTATGTCGGCAATAAAAAAAGGCTATCAATATGCAATGCAATATCCAGATGAAGCGAGCGATATTTTAGTGAAACATGTTCCAGAATTACAACGTGATTTTGTAGTCAAATCACAACGCTGGCTTGCAAAAAATTATGCGTCTGACATTAATAAATGGGGAATGATTGATAGTGAGCGTTGGAATCGTTTTTTTGAGTGGGCGTATGAAAATAAATTAGTCGAAACACCATTTATGAAAAATGAAGGTTATACAAACGCTTATGTTGAAAATTAAAAATTTGTGTTATGCTTATAGCAATAAAACTGTACTGCAAAACATTAATATAACAATTAATGAAAATGAAATCGTTGGTGTTATTGGTGGGAGTGGTGTTGGAAAAACAACGCTATTTAATTTGATAGCAGGTATATTAAAAAAACAAGTTGGTACTATTGAAATGAACGCATCACTTTGTTATATGTTGCAAAAAGATTTGTTGCTGGAACATAAAAAAGTTATTGATAATATTGCTTTGCCTTTAATTATTGATCGTGTTTCTAAAAAAACAGCATATTTAGAAGCAAAAAAACTTCTAAAATTAATTAATTTAGAAAACATTGCACAGCTATATCCTGCACAGCTTTCTGGTGGAATGCGTCAAAGAGTGGCTTTTTTACGAACGATAATGATGAATAAGAAAATAATGTTGTTAGATGAATCTTTTTCAGCATTAGACGCAATTACAAGAAAAGAGATGCATGCTTTTTATTTAAAAATGCACAATGAATTTAACTTGACTACATTATTAATAACACATGATATTGAAGAAGCATTAATTTTATGTAATAAAATATATGTTTTAGGAAAACAGCCGGGTGAAGTTGTGTATTGTTTAGATGTAAAAAAATCAAATACTATCAATGCGTTTATAACATCTAATGAATTTATTATTTATAAGAAAAAATTATTGGATATTTTAGAACGATATTAAATTAGTCTTACTTAAATGTAGGGCTTTTTTGTTGTAAAAACACTTAATGAATAAAGTATGAAAACCCTTCAAACATTTTAATCGATTCATAAAACAGCAATAATACTACTTTTTTATTCATTTTCAAAAAATTCCAAATATATTTTGAAAAAAATAAAAAAAGGGGTTGCAAAATATAATTGATAGGTGTATAATTTAACTATAATAAGAGTATTCAAGTTAAACTAAAGGAGGGGATAAAATGGAAAAGTTGAATATTCAAAGATATAAAAACGGTGATTTAATATAATTTCTAATTACATTTACAATAGCATATTTATAAAGGAGGGAAAGATCATGCAAAAAGTAAAAAAAATAGGAATTTTTAGTGGTATTGTAGTAATAATGAGTATGTGTTTTTTCACAATTAAAGTTGAAGCTGAAGAGAAATACAAAGATAATATTAAAATAATTGAATTACTAACTTTTGATAAAACAACGTTATTAAATAAGTTGCTTGAATATGGATTAGTACTGCCGCGTTACTTTGATTTAGATCGTCACTCAGCTGAAAAGTTTGTTTTTAATTTTACACATGAAATTATCGAAAATAATGTAGATGAAGGAGCAGGTGCGTACGGATTTAACCAAACAGTTGTTTTATCAGACAACTTAGTAAAAACAATTAAAAATATTTCAAACACGAAAAATCGTCGCTTAAGTCAATTGTTTAGAGTTGTACATACGAACTATATTTTTAAAGATGATTGGAATGAAGAATGAAATATCGAAAGAAAAACATATCTCTTGAAATACGACAAAGCTAGTTGTATTAAAAGAAGATATGTTTTTTACAATAATATTATTTTTTTTTACACATTTTGTTTAATGTTATGGCGTTTTTTCATAAAATTACAAAAAAATCAAAAAAAGTATTTACAAACTAAAAAAGTTATGTTATAATTTTGTTGCGTAAGAAAGGAGAAATCATGAAAAAGGCAAAAAAAATTATACTAACAAGTATAAGTATTGGTTTAGCGACCAGTTTAATGGCATGTCAACCAGCACAAAAAACTGAAGAAAAACCACAAGTTGTAACAGAAGTGAAAAAGGAGGATAATTCAGCTTTAAAATCAAAGATTGAAGAAATTAAGCAATTATTGTTAAAATCAATTGAAATTAAAGATGCAACATTAAAAGCAAAATATGATGAAAAGTATCAAGCATTAAATGATTACATTAAATTAGATTTGAGTAAAATTGAAAATGACAAATTAACAACTTTAGAAAAAGAATTTAAGGAAATATTAGAAACAGCATTATCACAAAATACAGAAACACAAAACACGGAAGTTAAACAAACTATTGCAGTTACTACACCAACTAAAAAAACAACGCAAAATAAAAAAGTGGTCAATAGTAAAAAGATACCAGTAAAACCAAAAGTAAAAAATAATACGCCATCAAAAATGCCGGTTGAAATTGATGTAGCATTAACAGAAAAAATTGATAAAACAATGAATGAATGGATTGCAGCTAATAAAATACCTAGTGGAGTCGTACTAGTGGCTAAAGAAGGTAAAATTATTGCCCATAAAGCATATGGATATAAAAAAGCATTCACAAAAGATGCAAATAGTGAATATGAAAATCCGGTATATGTAGCATTAGAAAATAAAGAAGCTACAACTACAGACACGTTATTCGACTTAGCTTCAGTAACTAAAGTAATGGCAACAACACAATCAATTATGAAGTTAGTTTCGGAAGGAAAAGTAGACTTAAATGCACCAGTACATCGTTATTTACCGGGATTTGAGAAAAACGGTAAAGAAAACGTTACTGTTAAATCATTACTAACACACACATCAGGTTTACCACAATGGGAACCAACGTTCTTATACGGCGATACAAAACAACAACAATTAGAATTTATTAAAAATGTAAGTTTAAATCCGAAATTTTTAGAAGGTGCAATTAATAATCAAAAACCGTATTATTCTGATTTAGGATTTATGACATTAGGGTATATCATTGAAGCAGTTACTAAAATACCACTAGAAACATACGTATTAAACAATATATACAAACCATTAGGTATGAATAATACAATGTATACACCATTAGCGTTTGGAAAATCAAATATCGCTTCAACATCATTTGGAAATCCATATGAATATAAAATGGTAGATGAAGAAAAATATCCAAAAATTGGTTATGATACAACAATACATGCTGAAAAATTTAAAACATTTAAAGGATGGCGTACAGGATTATTAACAGGATTAGTGAATGACGGTAATGCAGGTATGGCAACAAAAGGTGTTTCAGGTCATGCAGGGTTATTCTCAACAGCTGAAGATCTGGCGATATTGACACAATTAATGCTAAATAAAGGAACATATCAAAACGTTAAATTATATGATGCAAAAACGATTGATTTATTTACCACTAAACAAACGAATGCTGGAATTTCTAATGAGTTTGGTTTTGGTTTCAAATTAGATCAATCATGGATGGGAGATTCTGCTACCGAACAAGTGTTTGGGCACGATGGATTTACGGGAACATATGTAATAGCAGACCCAGTGAATCAACTACAAACAATTGTGTTGACGAATAAAATGCAGTCAGGATTTAGAACATCAGGAGCATTAACTTATTTATATTGGAATATTGGACCAATGGTTAAAGAGATATCAAATTCAATTAGAACACACTTAAATATTCCAGAATTGCCAAAAAACTAATAAAAGTATTGACAATATAGAAATAATGTGTAATAATCTAGTAAAGAGAGGTGGATGAATGATAGAAACAAGATTTAAAATATTGCTAGATAACAATGTGATTGATACCCAAACATATCACGATACATTAAAAGTTCATCAAGAAATTATTTTAAATAACGGATATAGCAGTGCAGATAGCGTGGTATTTTTGACACATTTAGCAATGGCACTTCAACGCGTGAAAAAAAATGAAACGGTTGCTAAAGTAGAAGATTACATTATTGATGAAATCAAAAACTTAGCAACGTTTGATAAAATTGTCGTTTTAACAGAAAATACACTAAAAACGATATCTACACCATTACCCCAAGATGAAGTGCATTTCTTATGGATGCATTTAGCTAATATCGTGGAGAAAGGAGTACAAAATGATTAAAATTGTGATTGGTGGTCAAATTGATAAACAGCAAATTTATAATAAATTAGAACAATTAGGTGCAGGAAAATTTGAACTAACAATTAAAAATGATTTAGAAGCAGCAATGGCAATGCAACAAAAACAATACGACTATTACATTGGTGCATGTAATACAGGTGGTGGCGGTGCCTTAGCAATGGCTATTGCGTTACTTGGTGCCGATAACTGTGCAACAATTTCAATGCCTGGAATGATTAAAGACGATGCGTTTATTCAAGAAGAAGTCAAAAAAGGCAAAATAGCATTTGGATTTACTGCTCAGCATATCGATCAAGTATTACCAGTATTAGTAAAAGCGATTTTAGAAAAATAGAAGGAGAAAAATATGAAATACATCGTAATTATGGCACTTGGTGCTTTAGCGGCACTACTTGCAAATAAAGGTATTGCGGTATTTAATGATGGATTTAGACCAGTAATGCCACAATTTTTTGAAAATAAAATTTCACGTAAAGAATTAGCAGCTATGAGTTTTGCGATTAGTTTTGGATTAGTAGTAGGATTTGGTATTCCGGTATCAATAGGTGCACCAATTATCTTAATTCATTCCATTTTACTTGCAACTGATATTATCGGAACAATATTTAATGATGATTTAATTGGAAACATATTAGCAGCTGTTGCTGGAGCAGTATATGGATTACTAATTTTAGTAGGATTAAGTGCAGTAGTAAACGTATTCAAAACATTACCATTCAACTTCTTAGGTAATTTAGGAAGTGTATCAAGTTTTGTAGTTGTTTCATTTGCGATTTTCCCAGCTGTAGCTGTAGCAATGCAACAAGGATTTAAAAAAGGTGTAATTACAGGTTTAGTAACAGTAGTTGCTTGGTTTTTAGTTAAAAAATTTGGTGTATTTACGTTTGGAACAGGAAAAGTAACGTTAAACGCTGACGGAATTGCAATGTTGATAGGGACAATATTAATGGTTGTATATGCCGCAACTAGTAAAGAATCTAATAACGCAAACACACAATTAACTAGTGTTTTTGCTGAAAAAGTAAAACGTATTCAAAGCAACTTCATTATTTTAGCAATTATGGGTGGTTTAGTAGCTGCTGGAACAGCATTAACTGTAGTAGCTGGTGATCCAGCTTCACTAGCGTTCTTAAAAGAAGGTAAATTTGATAACGCAACAATTACTGCTGCAGCAAGAGCAATTGGATTTATTCCGTTAATCTTTACAACTGCGATAGTTACAGGTGTGTATTCACCAGTAGGAACAACACTTGTATTTGTGGTAGGGATTATGTTAAGAAATCCATTCCTTGCATTTGTGGTTGGAGCATTAGTAATGGTTGCTGAAGTATTCTTAATTAACACATTTGCGAAAACAATGGATAAATTCCCAGGTGTAAGAGATATGGGTGAACATATTCGTACATCAATGAGTAAAGTTTTAGAAGTAGCTATTTTAGCAGGTTCAATTGTAGCTGGTAATGCAATGGTTGCAGGATTAGGTGCATTATTTGTAATTGGGGTATATCAATTAAATAAACACGCTAAAAAACCATTAGTAGATTTAGCAGTAGGACCAGTTGCAGTTATTTCGTTAGGAATCTTATTAAATATTTTAATCTGGGTTGGCTTATACGCATTACCAGTAGTTGCTAAATAATGCAACGTATTGTAGATTATGCGAGAAAATCCTTTCGGGCACTAAAAGCAGATTCAGTCATTAAAGTTTATGATATTTTAGAACGTTTCTCACAATTAGAAAAAGGTGGATACTTAGGTGTTAAAGACACTGCGGTTATTGATTTTGAGATGCTTAATACACTAGAAAAAATGGGATATTTAACACATACGTTAGATAAATCAACTGGAGGAAGAGCAATCGATCTACAATTGAAAAATCCGATTACCGCTAATCAGATGACAGGTTCATCAAGTGGTAGTGCGATTAATGTATTTTTAGAAATAAATGATGTAGCGATCGCTACTGATGGAGGGGGGTCGGTGCTTGCACCGGCTCTTTCTTTAAATTTATATGGTATGATTTCACCACTTTTCTTTAGTAAAAATATCCAAAAACATCAAAAAGTTTCAACTGATGGTATTGCGTTTGTTGCGAGCATTGGATTTATTGCAAAAGATATCGAACACATTAATTGTATTGTGCATAATTTATTAAAACTAAATGATGTAAAACCTTTACAATTATGTTACGCTAAAAATCCTTACAGTAAAATAGTAAACTTAAATATACCCAGTAAACGCATTGAATTAAATTACGACAATAGCAGTAGAGAAAGTTTAATGCAAGATTTAAAATCATTCGACTTTGAAAATAATATTTTATGCTGTGAAGAAGGACCAATTGATTACTACGCATATGGTGATTCAATTATGGGACATTATGATGTAACGACTAAATTACGTCAAATGCAAGGTCATAAATATTATTTAACGGTTGTGAATATGTTAGGTTTATCTGCGATTGTTGTGCCAAGTGAAAACTTATCAAGTGGTTATTTATTAGTGTGCAAAAGTGATGAAAAACATGTACTAGCAATGTTAAATATCGCAAATCAAATAAAATTTAATAGAAGTAAAATAGAAACCAACTATTTCAGTATTAAAGGAGGTTATTAGTATGTTGAAAGAAGGTATAACGCTTATTCATGAGCATACAACAATTGATTTATCAAAAATAAAAAATGAACCAGACTGTTTTTTAGATTGCTTTGATGAAACAGTAAAAGAATATCAAGAATTATATGCGAGTGGTGTTAGAAATATTATTGATGTTACAGCTATAGGAATGCGACGTGATGTAGAATACGTTAATAAAGTATCTGAATTAACGAATATTAATATTATTCAAGCAACGGGTTTTTATAAAGAACCATTTTTACCAGAATACGTTTACACAAAAACAGTGGATGAATTAGCAGAATTAATGATTAGTGAACTCACAAGTGGAATGGAAGGGAAATTTCAAAATGCGGGTGTGATTGGTGAAATAGGAACGAGTCTTAATGAAATGACACCAATGGAGAAAAAAGTGTTTGATGCTGCTGTAATTGCACATCATCAAACAAATGCAGTTATTTCAACACATACGACATTAGGAACGTATGCATTAGAACAAGCAAAATATTTTATTGAAAATAAAGTAAACCCTAAACGTGTTATTATCGGTCATCAAGATTTATGCCAAGATTTAGATCAAATTATCACATTGATTAAATTAGGATTTAATGTTGCATTTGACACAATTGGTAAAAATAATTATTTTCCAGATGAAATTAAAGCACAATGGTTAAAAACATTGCAAGATAAAAACTTATTAGATTCAGTATGTTTATCATTAGATATTACACGTAAATCTAATTTTAAATATCGAGGCGGTATTGGATACAATTATTTATTTGAAGTATTTATTCCCATGTGCAAACAATATGGTGTAACAGATGAATCAATTAATAAAATGTTGGTGGAAAATCCACAACGTATTTTTGGAGTATTGAAATGAAAGTTTATCCTTTAAAAAGTATTTCGGTTGAAGAAGCTAAACAACTACAATTTAAATTAATTGATACGATAGCGCAATACTTCACCGGATATGAAATATTAAATTATGGTGATTTTGGTGTACATAAAAACGGCAATATCCCACAAACAACGCGAAAAATAGAACAAGTAATTGCAACGTTTTTTAACGCGGAAGATGCAGTTTTTGTGCGTGGTTCAGGAACGAACGCAATAAAAGAAGCGATTTTTTCTACAATAAATGATAATCGTAAAATATTCGTACATACTGCACCAATTTATTCTACAACGCAAACTACATTGCAACAGTTGAATTGCATGCCATTAGCTGTAAATTTTAATGATATAACACAATTAGAAAAATTTATACAAGAAAATGCGGATGTTAAAATTGCATTAGTACAATATACAAGACAAGTTCTAGAAGATAGCTATGATATTAGTGAAGTTATTGCTGTATTTAAAAAATATGGCGTCAATGTTATTTGTGATGATAATTATGCCGTTTTAAAGGTTGCTAAAATAGGAACACAATGTGGTGCTGATTTATCATGTTTTTCATGTTTTAAATTATTAGGACCAGAAGGCATAGGTTGTATTGTGGGTAATAAAAATTTTATTGATAAAATACGTCTATATCATTATTCGGGTGGAAGTCAAGTACAAGGTCATGAAGCACTAGATGTGTTAAAAGGGTTAATATATGCACCAGTTGCGTTAGCGATTCAAGCAGAAGAAACTGAAAAAATTGTGCAGATTTTAAACAATGGAAAATATGATTTTATTGAAGAAGCACATATCGTTAATGCACAATCTAAAGTAATATTAGTGAAATTTAAGCAACCAATTACGAAACAAGTATTAATTGAAGCTGAAAAATTAGGTGCATTACCACATCCAGTTGGTTCAGAAAGTAAATACGAATTTATGCCGTTATTTTATAAAGTAAGTGGCACGATGCTAAAAAATGATAGTAATGCTTTAGATTATTGGATTCGTATTAATCCGATGCGTAGTGGGACACAAACGATAGTTCGTATTTTAGAAGAAGCAGTGAAGAAGGTGGAAAATTGTTTTTAGAGAAAATTTTAAAAAGTCAGCCATATTTTGTGGAGAAGTGCATTAATTTACATCAAAATGGTAAAATTTTACCAGATTCATACGTTGTTGATGTGAATAGTTTTGTGGCGAATGCTACCAAAATTTATGAAAAAGCATCAAAAAAAAATATTCGTTTATTTTTTATGTTGAAACAAGTTGGTAGAAATCCATATTTAGCACAAAAATTAGTCCAAATAGGATATAGTGGGGCAGTTTGTGTTGATTTTAATGAAGCGTTATTAATGATGAAACATCACATTCCACTAGGTAATGTCGGTCATCTTGTGCAAATTCCTAAACAGCTATTGAAAAAAATTATGGCATACGGATGTGAAGTGATAACGGTTTATTCATTTGAAAAATTGCGTGAAATTCAAACAATTGCACATGAATTAGGAATCGTTCAAAAAATTATTGTGAAAGTTGTACATAATCATGACATACTATATAGCGGACAAGAAAGTGGAATACATTTAGATGTATTGGAAAACTTTATTGTTGATGTACAAACGTTGCCAAATATTAAAATTGTGGGTGCAACAGCTTTCCCTTGTTTTCTATACGATAATAACCAAGAAAAAATCGTGAACACGAATAATTATCATACTGTTATTTCTGCAATTACAATCATGAAACAGTTCGGGTTAAATATCGAGATAATTAATTTACCTTCGGCAAGTAGTTGTGAAGTGATTGATTTAATCGATTTAGAAAACGTCGTTTTAGAACCAGGGCATGCATTGACTGGTACAACACCTGCACATGTATTGGAACGTGAAGAAACCCCAGCAGTTATATATATTAGTGAAGTTTCGCATCATTATAATGGTGAATCTTATGTGTATGGTGGGGGACATTATCGTCGCTCAAATATTAAACATGCTTTAATTAATCACACCCTAATAAATATTACACCACCAAATGATGCGGCGATTGATTATTATTTCAAAGTAAATGGATTACATCCGATCTCTAGTACGGTTGTGATGTCTTTCCGTTTTCAATTTTTTGTGTGTCGTAGTAGAGTTGTATTACTTGAAAATGATGAAATAGTGGGTGAATACACTTGTCTAGGAGAATTATATGAATAAAAGGTTTATCGTTGTTGTGATTGATTCTTTTGGGATTGGTGCAATGGAAGATGTACCAATTGTACGACCTGCTGATATTGGCAGCAATACGTGTTTATCATTAATTAATTATCCATCAGAAAAAAAATGGGATAACTTAATTCAATTAGGATTAATAAATGCGTTAGGTATTGAAAAAGATCAGTTTAAATTTTCTAAAAATTGCATTTTTGGTAAAAGTAAATTAAAACATTTCGGTGCAGATTCTTATTTTGGACATCAAGAAATTGCGGGTACTGATGTGAAAAAACCAGAATTCACAAAGTTATCTAATCATATTGACACAATAGAAGCAGATTTATTACAGCAAGGTTTTATAGTAGAGCGTATTACTAAAAATAATCTTCAATTGTTGAAAGTGAATAATGTCATTTGTATTGGTGATAATATGGAAACAGATTTAGGACAAGCAATTAACGTTGTGGGTGCATTAGACGATTGTGGTTTTGATTTAATAAAAAAAATTGGATTTATCGTTCGTAACCATGTGAAAGTTCCACGTGTTATTGCGTTTGGAGGTTCAAATGTTACAATTGAAGACATCACAAATAACATCTTCACAAAAGATGAATTTATTGGAGTGGATGCACCAGGAAGTGGTGTGTATCGTAAAAATTACAACGTTATTCATATCGGATACGGTGTGGATGCTTCAAAGCAAGTTCCAATTAAATTAGCAGAAAAAAACATTAATAATTATTTTTATGGAAAAGTAGAAAATATTGTGGATAATCCAAAAGGAATTAATTTTCCATGTGTCGATACATATGACACGATGACTAAATTAATTAATGATTTAGATAGTTGTGATGAAGGATTTTTCTTCTTGAATGTACAAGAAACAGATTTAGCAGGACACGATGAAAATGCTGAGCGATACATTGAAAAACTAAATATCGTTGATGAAAGACTTGCGAAATTGCAAGAAAAAATTAAAACGGATGATATATTAATTGTGATGGCGGATCATGGTAATGACCCAACTATTGGGCATCGCCGCCATACACGTGAGTATGTTCCAATATTAGTTTATAAACCTAATATATCCGGTGTAACAAACATTGGTACACTTGAAACATTAGCCGATGTTGGTGCAACAGTAGCAGAATATTTCGGTACGACGATACAGTGTGGAACATCATTTTTAAATAAGATTATAAAGTAAAATACATGCCATTTTGACATGTATTTTATTTTTTATGTTTTAAATTATAGCGTTCAATTGATTCATCTAACATTCTTAATGTTGTTTTTAAATCTAACCAACCTAAAACAGGTGTAGATTTTCCTTGTAATGATTTATATGTTGAGAAGAAATGAGACACTTCTTTTAAAATGTGTGGACCTAAGTCATCAAGTGAAGAAACATGATCATATCTTGGGTCGTTATTACAAACGGCAATAATTTTAATATCAACTTCGCCACTATCAATCATATCTAATCCACCAATAATTCGTGCATCGGTATAACAACCTGGAAAAGTTGGATATGATGTGAATACCAAAATATCAATCGGGTCATTATCTAATGCAAGCGTATTTTCAACATAACCATATTCTGCTGGATAAAACGTTGCAGAGTATAATACACGATCTAATTTAATTTTACCAGTTTTTTTATTTACTTCATATTTATTTTGACTTCCCATCGGGATTTCAATTAATGCTTCAACAATTCTCATATTTTTTACCTCTTTATAATTTTACCATTTTTTTATGAAAAATGCTAATGATTATGTATGAAAATTTTGATGTGCTATAATTTAGTGGGTGATATAGATGAATAAATCAAAAAAATTAATTTTAATCGGTGTTTTTGTGGCGTTGTCTATTATATTACAACGTATATCATTTCCAATTATTCCGATTGCACCTTACTTAAAATTAGAATTTTCTAGTATTCCAATTATTGTAATAGCGATTGTAATCAATTTAAAGTATGCGATTTTAGCAACGTTTATAGTGAATAGCTTAGATTTTTTTATTAATGGGTCACTTACAGGATTACCGATAGACCAAAGTGTTAATGTGATAGCAATTATACTGTTTATGATGTGTATGCACTATTTTTTAAGTTGTAATAAAAAATTGTTATCTGTAGTTGTGCCGGTTTTAACTAACGTTGTTATACTAACGTTGTTAAATTATGTTTTTATAACACCACTTTATTTTAGCATATTAAAAATACCGTTACCAAATCAATTTTTAATATGGACAGTAAATGTATACGGCGTATTTAATTTAATTAAATGGGGATTAATTAGTGGTAGTTACATGCTTATTCATAAAAGTTATATTAAATTAATTTTTAGTCATGCAGAATTAAAGTCTGGTATAAATAAAATTAAAAAATATTGAATTTTTTTGAAAAGTAATGATGAATCCAAATATTGCTATGATATATGTTTAATAAAAATTTAGAGTTGATGTGGGTTTTAGATAAAGAATACAAAAGCATTGCTATTTTAAAAGTGAATAAAGATGAAATTATCTCAAAAATAAATAACTTTGTGTCGTCAATAATACATAAGCAATCAAAACTACTATTAACTTGCAATGGTTATTTAATTTACCAAGACAAATTTAAATAAGATTATCTAATAAAATAGTTAGATAATCTTTTTGTTTTAACAACAATATTGTGGGCAATATTTATAAAAATATGGTAAAATATTGATAGGTGATTTTATGAAAAATATTTATGATTACACAAAAGAAAAACTAATACAAGAAATAGCCCAATTTAATATGAAACCATTTAAAGCTAAGCAAATTTTTAAATGGTTATATGAAAGAAGAATCGCAGATTTTGAGTTAATGAGCGATCTTTCAAAAGTTGAACGCGAACAATTATCTAAAAACTATTATTTTGATACACTTCAATTAAAAGAAAAACAAGAATCTTTTGATGGGACGATTAAATATTTATTTGAACTACATGACGGATCGTTAATTGAAACGGTTTTAATGCGTTTCGATTATGGTGATTCAGTATGTGTAACAACGCAAATAGGTTGTAATATGGGGTGTACATTTTGTGCCAGTGGATTATTAAAGAAAAAAAGAGATTTATCGGTTGGTGAAATTGTTTCTCAAATTTTATACGTCCAAAAAGATTTAGACGCTAAAAATCGTCGTGTTTCACATATTGTTGTGATGGGAATAGGAGAACCATTTGATAATTTTAAAAATTTAATTGATTTCCTAACAATCGTTAATGATGATTTAGGATTAAAAATAGGGGCACGTCATATTACTATTTCAACATGTGGTGTGATTCCTAAAATTATCGAATTTGCGGATATGCAACTACAATATAATTTAGCAATATCATTGCATGCACCAAATAATGAATTAAGAAAATCAATCATGCCGATAACTAGAGCATATCCATTAGAAAAATTAATGGACGCAATTAATTATTATTTAAGTAAAAACAATCGTAGAATAACTTTTGAGTATATACTATTAGAAAACATTAATGATGAAATTGAACATGCTGATGAATTATCGCAACTCATAAAAAATATGAATGCCTACGTTAATTTAATACCATATAATAAAGTTGTTGAAAACGATTATGAAAAAACACCGTTTGATAAGGCAATGAAATTTTATGATCGCTTAATTAAAAACGGTATTCGTGCAACAATTAGAAAAGAACACGGCGCAGATATTGATGCTGCTTGTGGTCAATTACGTGCGAAGCACGAGAAAAGGAAAAACAATGCTTAAATTTTCAGGCTTATCCGATATCGGATTGTTAAGAGAAGAAAATCAAGATGCTTTTGGACATGCCACAAATTCAAATGATGATTTTATGGCGATTGTGTGTGATGGGGTAGCTGGAAACTATGGAGGCGGTTTAGCCTCACAAATCGTTGTTGAAGTATTAATACAAGAGTTTAAAAAAGTTATTAATTTTAAAACAGCTTACGAAGTTAAAAAATGGATTATTACTAATTGTCAGAAAGCAAATGATAAATTAATTGAATATGGGAAAAAAGATATTAAATATATTGGGATGGCAACAACATTAGTTGGTTTAATCGTTTCTAATAAAGGAAGTTTTATATTTAATATTGGTGATTCACGAGCGTACGGTTTATATGACAAATTTTTATGTCTTACAAAAGATCATAATGTAGAGCGATATATTAAAGAAAAAGGCAATACAATAAAATTAGATATTACTACTAGAAAAGATGCACTTTCAAATGCACTAGGAATATATAATGTAGTAGATGTTGATGTATTAAAAATAAAAGATCACTATCAAAAAATTGTGTTGTGTACTGATGGATTGTATAAACATTTAAATATCCATGAAATATTAGATATTTTAATTGAAAAAACAAGTGTGGAAACTTTGGCACAGCGTTTTGTGGCCGAAAGTTTAAAACGTGGTGGAAGTGATAATGTTACTGTTTTTGTGATAGAAAGGAGTGGAAATCATGACAACTATTAACGAAAGATATGCGTTGATAAAGTCGATTGGAACAGGCGGAATGGCAGATGTTTATCTAGCCGATGATTTAATTCTTGGAAGAAAAATAGCACTTAAAATGATTCGTGTTGACTTGGCAAATGATCCTATTTCTTTATTAAGGTTTAAAAGAGAAGCAAAAGCAATTTCTAAAATGGATCATCAAAATATTGTGCAAGTATATGATGTTGGAGAATATAAACATCGTCCATATATTGTAATGGAATATGTACCAGGTGTAACTTTAAAACAATTGCTCCAAAAAAGAATTGCATTACCGTTAGACGAAGTAATTGATATTATGAAACAATTAACAGCAGCGATTATACATGCGCATGACAACAATATTGTGCATCGTGATATCAAACCACACAATGTGCTAATTAAAGATGATGGCACTGCTAAAATAACTGATTTCGGAATTGCTTTATCACACGACAGTATGCAAATCACTGCTTCGGATACGGTGTTAGGATCGGCACATTATTTAGCACCAGAAATCACAAATGGAGAAGAAGCCTCCAAACAAAGTGATATTTATGCGTTAGGTATCGTATTTTATGAATTATTATTAGGTGAATTACCTTTTAATGGCAATACACCAGTGCAAGTCGCGATGGCACATATTAATGATTTATTGCCAAATATTACGCAAAAAAATAGTTCGATACCACTGGCTATTCAACACATTATACAAAAAGCATGTGAAAAAGATGTAACAAAACGTTACGCTTCAGCAAAACAATTGTATGACGCATTAGAAAATTGGCAATCTATTCAATTAGAACACAAAGCTGTTAATAAAAAAATCAACCACAAATTACCATGGATTGTGGGTGGTGTTTCGATTGGTGTCGCATTAATTTATTGTGGTGTGTTATTATTGCTTAATCAAAAAGCAACGGTTAGTGAAAAAATTATGATACCAAATGTGTTAGGTAAATCAAAAGAAGAAGCTACCGAAATATTAAAAATGAATAACTTGAACGTTGTTGTAGCTGTTAATGAAATAGAATCTGATGTGTATATGGGTGGATCAGTTGCTGCAAGTGTTCCAAATTATAACACACTTGTAGATAAAAATGCATCAATTGAAATTACAATTTCTAAAGGTCGAACGATTAAATTAAATAATTTCATCAACAAACAAATTGATGAAGTATATCAATATATTGCAAGTAATAAAATTCAAATTACGATTGAAGAAAAATTAGTTCCTTCCAAAAAACAAGTCGGAACAGTTTTATCACAATCTATTGAACCGAATACACCAACTGTATTAACGAGCGAAACTAAATTAATTGTGGAAGTTGCAAAAACACCAAAAAAAGTAATGATTCCTAAAGTTATTGGATTATCGCTTGTAGAAGCCAAAAAGCAATTAGAAGCACTTGGTTTAAAAGTTGTTGTTGAAGGAGAAGGAAACGTTGCGACACAATCAATTACGCCATATACTGTAATTGATTTAATTGATGAAGAAATAACGTTAGAAGGTAATTAATGAAACAAGGTCGTATCATCAAACAAATTTCTAATCAGTATTTAGTTTTACTTGAAAATGAAGAAAAATGCGAATGTTTTGCGACAGGGAAATTACGTTTAGGCGTTTCACCTAAAGTTGGGGATATCGTATTTCTAAATGAAATGATGGGAATTGAAAAAATAGAAACGAGAAAAAATGATTTAATTCGACCAAATGTTGCTAATGTTGACCAATTAATTATTTTAATGAGTAGTAAACAGCCAAATTTTTCTAATAAATTATTAGATAGAATGTTAGTAATTAGTGAATATCATAATATTACACCAATTATTGTGTTTACTAAAATGGATTTAATTCATGATGAATTAGATGAAGAAATTAATAAATATCGTGCTATTGGCTATCACGTTATTACAAGCGATTTAGAAAATGATTTAACTGCACTAAAATTATTATTCAAAAATAAAATTAGTGTGTTAACTGGTAATAGTGGTGTTGGGAAATCGACGTTACTAAATAAGTTAAATTCTGCATTTCAATTAAAAACACAAGATACATCTAAAGCACTCGGAAGAGGAAGACATACAACACGACATAGTGAATTATTTGAAGTTTGTGGTGGTTGGGTTGCAGATACACCAGGATTTTCTTCACTTGATTTCTCAAATTATAACGTTGCTGATTTATCAAAATGCTTTATTGAGTTCAGTCAATACGAATGTAAATTTTTAGATTGTGTCCATATTAATGAGCCAGAATGTGGTGTTAAAATGAATCTAGGTCAAATTCATCCAACACGATATCAAAATTATTTAGAAATTATCCAATTAATAAAAGGAGAAAGAAAATGAAAAAAATTATTGCACCATCAATTTTAGCGATTGATTATTCGCAATTAAGTGAGCAATTAGACACATTAAAAAAATCAGCTGCACAATGGTTACATTATGATGTAATGGATGGCCATTTTGTACCGAATTATACATTTGGTGTTGATTTGTTGAGGGGGATAAGTAAACGAAGTGGGTTAAAAATGGATATCCACTTAATGGTTGATAACTTAGACTTAGCGTTAGATATATTTTTAAAAGAAAACATTCATTGTTTAACGATTCATTATGAAGTAGCATCACCGCAGCAATTAATTGAATATGCTAAAGTTATTCGTTCTAAAAATATTTTAGCGGGTATTAGTTTTAAACCACATACCGATATTAGTGAAATTATACCGTTATTACCGCATTTTGATTTAGTATTAGTAATGGGGGTTGAACCAGGTTTTGGAGGACAACCTTTTATGGCAAATACACCACAAAAAATACAATTTTTAAAACAACATATTACGCAGTTACAACTACCAACATTAATTGAAGTAGATGGTGGAATTAATGCAAGTACTGGTAAACTTTGTGTTGAAGCAGGTGTTGATATTTTAGTTGCCGGCAGTTTCGTATTTAAAGGCGATATTATTCAAAATATTCAATCGTTATGCGAATTGTAGTATTAGTAGCTGCAATGGCAGGTGAAATTCCTAAAATTGCGGGTGCAGATTATATTGGTGTAGATAAAGGGTGCCAACATTGTGTTAATCAAGGCATTAGTCCTATTTTAGGTATTGGTGATTTTGATTCTACTTCAAAAAATTTTAATTTTCCATTAAAAGTATATCCGAAAGAAAAAGATGAAACAGATTTAGAATTAGCTATTTTATATTCTAAAGATCAATACGATAAAATTATTGTGGTGAATTGTTTTGGTGGGCGAAGTGATCATTTTTTATACACACTAAAATTAATGCAATTAAGTGAAAATATTGAACTATGGAATAATGATGAAACAATTAAAATATTAAGTGTTGGTAAACATCGTATTATTAATAAAAATCAATATATTTCATTATTTGCATTAGAAAATACAGAAGTAACGTTACATTATTTTAAATATCCACTAAAAAACGCTTTATTAACGCCACAATCTTTAAAAACGATTTCAAACGTTTTAATTGCAGATGAAGGTGAAGTAGAAGTAATCAGTGGAAAAATTTTATTAATTGAAACAGGAGGTTAATATGGAAATATCTGTTATTATATTTATTGGAATCATTATTTTTCTATTAATGTTTATTTTGCGTCTTTTATTTCTTCCGCTTTTAATTATCGGAATTGTGATATATCTTATACATCGTTTTTCACGAAATTATAGCACACCGATTTATAAAGATGAGAAAAAACAAGATGATGTTTTAAACGCTGAATATACTGAAAAAGTAGAGGACTAAATATGATTGCGTTAATGAAAGAGCATCATTATAATGATGTTTATAAAATGCTATTGGAGTATGCTTATCGTGATAAAAATGATGCAAAACAGTTATTGTTTGATTCTGATTTAAAAATAATAAAAAAAAATGATGAAAAAGTAATTAGCGCGATTTTTTCTGATAACGTGATTCTTAATTTTGATGCATTTAATATTCAATCACATTTCTTGAAACAAATCGTTACACATGTTGATTATCGCAATCGCCAACATGCTAATCATTTATTAGAAATTCAAGATTATTATGCTAAAAAAAGCTGTTTATTTAGTGTTGTGAGGGCGTATAATACTAAATTATTTAGTAAACACGGTTATACTAAAATATATGACACATATGAGTATACTATTCCAAAACAACAGTTATCTAAAATTAATTATCGTAACGTATACGAACAAGCAAATCCACAACATTTATGTGAAGTATATCGTGAATTTACACAAGCGTTTAAAAATCATATTGTGAAAGATGAAGCATATTTTGAGAAATTAATTAAAACTGTATATGAATGTAATAAAAAAATAGTAAGTTTATACCATAATAATAAATGTATGGGATATGCCATTTATAATATGAATAAAAATGGGATATGTCGAATTGATGAAATTATTTACTTAAATACAGCAACATTAAAATCGTTATTAGCGTTTATTTCAGAAAATTATTTTGATATTGTTTTAGTTGTTACACAATTTGAACCGTTACATCGTTTATTTAAAGATGTTATTTATAAGAAAGATAAATCGGTTATGATTAAAATTAATCATTTAGTTTTATTTAATAAATTATTTAATAAGAAAATTAAACTACAAAATGAATTATTAGATTTTTTTATTGAAAAATCTTATTTTCAAGATTTTTTTAATAGATAGGAGGGTAAAATGAAAAAATACATAGGAATAGATTTAGGTGGCACAAATGTGCGTGCTGCGGTTGTAGATGAATTAGGTAATGTTTTATGTGAAGTAAAACAAGAAACTGAAATGGAAAAAGGACGTGAATTTGTCGTATCAAAAATGATTGATATGATAAAATCATTAGATGATTATCAATCATGTTTAGGTATTGGAATAGCTGTGCCAGGACCTGTTAAAACAGATGAAAACGTGATGACGATGGCAACGAATGTGCCAGGGTTTGAATTTTATGAATTTTATAAAATTATTGAAAAAGAAATAGGATTACCAGTGTTTTTAGATAATGATGTTAATTCAGCTGCATTAGCAGAAGCAGTTCATGGTGCTGGCAAAAACGACAATATTATTTATTATGTGACCGTTTCAACTGGAATTGGTGGCGCTGCTGTTATTAATAAAAAAGTTTTATCTGGACGTTTTGGATATGCAGGTGAAATTGGTAATATCATAATTGATCGAAACCGCAAAAAATACAATCATTTAAATATTGGCGCTGTTGAAAATGAAGCTAGTGGACTTGCAATGATTAGAAGAGGGCGTGAATTATTTAATACATCATTTACTTCCGCAAAACAATTGTTTGATTTAGTTAAAGCTAACGATCCACAAGCAATCAAATTAGTAGACGATATTGCATATGATTTAGCTGTCATGCTATCATCTGTTGCACATGTTGTTGATCCACACGTATTTGTGTTTGGTGGGGGTGTGATGCAATCGAAAGACTTATTTTTACCATTAGTAAAAAAATATTTTGATGAATTAGTGCATGATGCGATGCGTGATATTCGTTTTGAATTAGCTCAATTAAATGAACCAGGAATAGTTGGCGCTGCGATGTTGGCGAAGGAGAGTATAAAATGAAATTATTAGAAAAATATGCGGAATTAATTATTAAACAAGGTGTAAATATTCAAAAAGGGCAACCATTAATTATTAATTCACCTGTAGAGTGTATGACGTTAGCACGTTTATTAACGAAAAAAGCTTATGAAAATGGGGCGAGTAAAGTTTTTGTGGACTATATTGATTCACAGTTAATGAAACTGCATTATTTAAATCAAGACATTGAAACACTTAAAGAAATTGACACGGCAGTGATTAATAAAAAAATTGCGTTAGCTCAAAATGAGAATGCCGCAAATATTTCAATTAGTTCAACGTTCTCTAATGTGTTTGATGGTGTTGATCCAGAAAAAATTAAAGCGCGTAATTTAGAAATGGCTAAAGCAATGCAACCATTTAGAAAATTATTTATGGCAAATCATAACCAATGGTGTGTTTGTGCTGGTGTTAATGAAGATTGGGCCAATAAATTATTTGAAGGTGAAAATAGCACAGAATTGCTCCAAAATGCAATTTTCAATGCGTCTTATGTTTATGAGGATCAAGATGCTATTGAATTATTTAGAGAGCATAATAAAGAATTAAATCGTCGTTGTAATGTTATGAATCAATTAAATTTTGATTATCTTCATTTCAAAAATAGTTTAGGTACAGATTTAAAATTAGGAATTGTGAAAGATCATATTTGGTGTGGTGGAAGTGAAATATCCACAAAAGGGGTAGAGTTTAATGCGAATATTCCAACCGAAGAAATATTTACGATGCCTGATAAATTACGTTTAAATGGTATTGTGTATAGTTCTAAAGCATTAGAATATTCAGGTAATTTAATTAATGAATTTTGGTTGAAATTTGAAAATGGTAAAGTTGTTGATTTTGACGCTAAACAAGGAAAAGAAGCGTTAGCATCGTTATTATCAATGGATGTAGGGAGTGCATATACTGGTGAAATTGCACTAGTTGAACATACTTCACCAATTTCTAAAATGAATATTTTATTTTACAACACATTATTTGATGAAAATGCAGCATGTCATATTGCATTAGGTAATGCATATCCAATTAACGTTAAAAATGGTGCAAACATGACTAGTGAAGAATTGCAAGAAATTGGTTCAAATATTTCAAATGT
This sequence comes from uncultured Erysipelotrichaceae bacterium, assembly GCA_945877255.1. Classification (GTDB taxonomy): domain Bacteria; phylum Bacillota_I; class Bacilli_A; order Erysipelotrichales; family Erysipelotrichaceae; genus CAMCRE01. Next base: position 66,232 of record CAMCRE010000003.1, on the reverse strand, counting down.
GCATGTTGATTTTATGTTTGGAACGGCAGATTTAGAAGTAATTGGATATACATACGATGGAAAAGTTATTGAAGTCATGAAAAATGGTCAATTTATTTTATAGGAGGTAAAATGGATATTTTAAATATTAACCGTAAAGGGTTTAGTCGTGAGTTATTAAGAAAAGTATTTCGAATGAAAGTTCAAATTATTGTTTCTAATGCAAGTGAATATTTTGAATTATGTGATTATTTAAAATCGAATGATTTAATTGAATCAAAATTTGAAGCTGAAATAGAAACATTAAATCCATTTAAAAATGACGCTAAAAAAATAGGTGTGTCACTATCAACGTATGGTGTTAAAAATTTTGGAACGAAACGTCGTATTAAGGTTCAAGAAATTAATTTAGATGATTATGAATTGTGGATTAACTTTAAATACTTTAAAGATAAAGTAATTGATATTAATAAAAAACACGGTTGGGAATAAATATAAAGAAAACCATATTCTAAAACATTATGTAGAATATGGTTTTTTATTTTGGTATTTAAAATGAGAATACACTACAACAATTAATGCAATCAATACGATAAAATAATAATTCATAATTTGTGTTGTGATCGCCGCAATATTAAGCATTTTTTTAGGGATAATTTTAGTGAAAAGTGTGATATATAAATGTTCGCTAATACCAATTCCACCAGGTAGTGGTAACATTGCAACTGTAAATAAAATAATCGTTTGGATTGTGATAAATTCAACAACATTATTTGTTGGTAGTCCAAGTGCTTTAGCTGCAAAAAATCCGATGGATAAGCGTAAAATTAATTGTGTTGAATGGATAAGTATTAATTTTAACAGTAATTGTGGATGTGTTTTTATAATCATTGCACATTCATGATAGTCTTCTATAATGTAATGCAGTTTATTGATAGCAGACTCAGGTTGTTTTGTGAATTTATTTAAAATTTTTGTGGTGAAGATGATTAAATATTTAATCATATTTTTTGAAAACAATAAAATTAAAAATAATAACCACATTGTAAAGTTAATCGTTATACTAAAAATAAGTAGTGGTTTAATGCGTTGGATAATTTCAATAAGATAATGGTATTGAAAAATAAAAGACATTAAAAATATTAAAATTAAACTCGTTTGATATGCAAAAATACACAATAATAACGTTAGTGTTGATTTAGAAATAGGGATATCATTTTTTTTCATGTAGTATATTTGTGCTGGTTGTCCTCCCGTTGAAGAAGGCGTAATAGCAGAAAAATAAAAACCAATAAAAGAATAACGCAGTAGTTGTATAAATTTAGTTTTAACATTTAATACATTAAAAACTAATTTAAAAGCGATTGATTCCATTGAAACATAAATTAGCGATATAATTAAACCTATTCCAATAAAATATATATTAGTGTTATTTAATATTTTTTTAAATGTATGATAATGAATATCTTTTATTAATAAGTATGTACTTATCACTAATAAAAACACAAAGAAAAGTAACTGAATAATCGTTTTATTTTTTTTCATGTGTTAATATTCTTTCTATGTCTTTACAATAATCTAATTGTAATGTACTGTGTAATTGTTGCATATTCGATTTCATTTGAATATGATTTTTATTATTTAAAATGGATTGAATATGATCGTTGATATCACCATTCCACATAATTTTCCCGATTTTATTTTGTTCGATATAGTGTGCATTAAATTTTTCTTGAGCAAGAAATGGTTTAAACGCTAAAATAGGTAGATTAGAAAATATACATTCGAATAATGTAATTCCACCAGCTTTTGTGATGACAAGATCATGTTGTTGCATATATTTTTCAATTTCATTTGTGTAGCCAACAACAGTAACGTTTGCGTATTTATTGTGAAGTTGTTGGTAGAGTGTTTTATTTTTTCCACATATGACAGTTACATGAACTTCGTCTTGATTGGAAATTTTCTCATAAAATGTTTTTTTAATAGGTATAATACCTAAACCTCCACCCATAATTAATACGTTGAATTTATTGGCGTGTTGAGTGTTATTGTTTTGATGAAATTTTTGTTTTACCGGAATACCGGTAATGCGAATGTTTTTTCTGTTTACACCGTTTTGAACTAAGTATTTTTTAACACTTTCATCTGCAACTAAATATAAATTACTTTCGAGATGGACCCATTCATAGTAGTGTGAAATATCCGTAATACAAGTAATAAGCGGTAAACTAGATTTATATTTTGCTTTATATAATGAAACAGCACGAGAAACAGCGGGTAATGTAGAAATAATCATATCTGGTTGTTTTTCTTTAATATATTTTTTAATTTGTGCTAATAAATATTGTGCATTTAATGAATTATCTTCTTTATTAGCCATCGTTTTATAAATTTGTGTGTAAATGAGAGGTGTTTTACTGACGATTAAGTTATATCCATCATACATTATTTTATTGATGCCAGGATAAGCGTATGCGATAAAATCTTCAGTTATCACTTCAATATTTTTAAGATCTTTTTCAATTTGTTCTTTAATTGCGATAGCAGCTGATTGATGTCCCATACCATATTTCCCAAATAAGATTGCAATTTTCATTTCATCACCTCTAATTTATTATAGCATATTTTTTAGTGTATTTAAAATTTTTAAAAGTTCGGTTTATTTATCGTGGTGTTGAACAATATTTAATGATAAATTGACTAATTATTAAATATATTGTAACATTATTAATAGAAATGATAAAAGTTTAATATCTTAATAAATGATATTTGGAACGTATTTAAAGCAGTCAAAAATTTTATCAAATGATAAAATTATATTTGTATAAGAGTATATGTAAATAAAATTAATCGCAATTACAAAAACCAGATATTGTAGTGTTTTTGTAATGTATAATTAGTATGAAAGGAGGCAAAAGTGGCAGTTAAAGATTTTTTAAATTCGGAGGATTCGATATTTTTTTCACCAAGAATATGCACTAAAGAAAGCAACTATGAAATGTGGTTGTTTCCACATATGAATATTAATGGTGTTATATACAATAATTTAGTTCATATTGTATATGAAAAAAATGGCGTGGTTATTGTTGTTTTTTCAGAAGATAAAGAAATAGAATCTAATGTGTCACATATAACAAAAATTTCTAATTTAGTCCATGACACTTGCGATATTTTTAAAGTAAAGTGTGTTGTTGTTAATGATATATATGATGTGAATTTAAATGTTACAAAAATAATAACCGATTAGTAATACAAAATCATTTAGAGTAGAGTTGGATGGAAAGGAGCGTGTATGATGTCAAGTCATGGTAAAACAATTGAATTATTTTTGGTAAATGGAAAAGAGGATGAGTTAGTAATTGCAGAAATATACAATTGGAGTGGAAAAATAATTAAAATACCGCAAACAGATATTAAAAATTGTGATAGAGAAGAAATTAATGGTATTGGAGTATACTTTTTAATAGGTCAAGAGGAAGGAATGGATACGGTATATATCGGTGAATCTGAAAATATTAAACAACGACTATTACAGCATTTAAACGCATATGACCAAAGAGAAGAAAATTATTTTTGGAATACAGCATTAATTGTTTTAGGAAAAGATCTTAATAAAGGATTGATTAAGTATTTAGAGCATCGGTTAGTAGAAATTGCTAGGAAGTGTAAACGATATAAAGTATTAACGAAAAATACGAGTAAAAACACTGTAATTAAAGAATCTCACAAAGCTAATATGGATGAGTTTATTGAATTTATCAAAATTTTAATTAATACATTAGGATATAACATATTAACATCACCCAAACCTAAACCAAGTGATAAAAAGGAATATTTTTATTGTAGAAACGTCAATAAAAATGCTGATGCAACAGGTTTCAATAGTACAGGAGGTTTTACTGTTATTAAAGGTTCAAAAATAGTTCAAGACAAGGATCTTGTAGATTCATTTGAAGAACTATGCCCTACATATTTTAAACTTAGAAAAGTATTAATTCAGGAAGGAATTATACAGGAAAACGAATTTTCGCAAAACTATGAATTTAAGTCTCCTTCTGCTGCATCATCTGTTGTGTTAGGACGTTCTTCGAATGGTCAAACTGATTGGAAAAAAGCAGACAATATCACTTTAAAATCAAGTAAAAATACTTTATAATTTAGTATTAGGGGGATTATTGGATGCAAGAAAGAAATCACCAAAAATTATATTTTAGAGAAATTGTTTGGTTATACACTAAATACCAATTTATAACGAAATCCATTTTGTTTTTTGTGGTGTTTCCACTTTTTCAACTTATATTAAAATGGTTAATTACTTCAACTGGAAGAGTGAGTGTTTCTAGTGGTGATTATTTACCATTTTTATTTAGTGTACAAGGCGTTGGAATGCTAGTAGTTGTATTAATTGTTTTAACATTATTAGTCGGTATTGATATTAATGCATTTGTGATTTTAAGTGCATTAATCAAAGAAAATAAAATAAAAATAAAAGCGACACAATTATTGATAACTAGTTTAAAATCACTAAAATCATTGTGTAAACTTTCGGGTATATTTGTTATGTTGTATATCGCAATTATTATTCCACTTGTAGGAATAGGTATTAGTATATCTGTTACAGAAAATTTTAAAATACCTAATTTTATTACCGATGTTATTTTCAACAACAATTTATACACAACTATTTATATTTCAATATTAATCGTTTTTACTATTATAACAGTATTGTTCATTTTTTTCTTCCATTATTTGATTATTGATGATAGAAATATTAAACAATCACTCACGATGTCGTTTAAACTAATTAAAAAACATTGGAAAGCTTTTATTAAGAAATTTTTACTTCAAACCACGTTGGTGTATATTTCAGTAATGTTTGTTGTGGTGATGTTGTTTTATTTCATGTTGTATTGTTCGCAAAACATTAATGATCTATTTTTTAGACGAGCAACGAGTATCTTTTTATCAATATCTTTAGCAGAAATATTTGGATATATAGGAATGATGACGGCACCAATAATTTGTTGGAGGCTAACCGAATTATTTTATGCATTCAATGAAAAAGATGGAAATGTGATACAATTAAAACAACATATCATCATTGAAAATGAAATTCCAAAAAAAGTAAAACGAACTAAAATTTTTGTTTTTGGATCGATTTTAATATTATTTGTGCTGAATTTTGGTGTAGCATTACTATTAAGTACTTTTTTTGATGAAGTATTCAAACCAACTAGAAATATTTCTATAATAGCACATCGCGGTGGCGGAGATTTAGCTGCTGAAAATTCGATAAAAGGTATGGAAGAAGCAATTAAACATGGTGCAAAATGAAGTGAAATAGATGTTCAACGAACAAAAGATGGAAATTACATCATTAATCATGATGCTACGTTTTCACGTGTTTCAGGTAATAAAAATAAATCTAGTGATTTAACACTTTCTGAAATAAAAACATTAAAAATAAATGACTTATTCGATAAAAATAGACTTGCACAACCAATACCAACACTCGAGCAATATTTGGATGCTGCTAAAGGTAAAATTGGTTTGTTTATTGAATTGAAAGGTAGTACAGCCGACACACAAATGGTTGATGATGTTGTAAAATTAGTAAAAGAAAAAGGAATGGAAAAAGAAATAGCGATTCTTTCGTTAGATTATAAACTAATTACTTATGTTGAAGAACAGTATTCAGAAATTGATACAGGCTATTTATATTTTTTCTCTATTGGTGACACACCAAAACTCATAGGTGATATTTTAATAATGGAAGAGCGAGAAGCGACACCTGAAAAAATAGATGAAATCCATCAAGCGGGTAAAAAAGCAGTCGTTTGGACGGTTAATACTGAGGAGTCTATTAAAAAGTTTGTGTTGTCTGACGTTGATGGCATTATAACAGATTATGTTGTTAAATTAAAAGACGGTATAAATAAACGTGATAATCGAAGTGATATTCAAGTTATCATTGATAGTATCATTGATTATTGAAAAAGCATTAAAGATTTCTAATATTTTTAGAAGTCTTTTTTAATTTTTTCAAAAATGCAAAATACATTTAAATATGCTATAATATAGTTCGTAAGGGGTGAGTATTTTATGATAAAAATTGCTAAGATTGTGAATACACACGCTTTAAAGGGAGAACTCAAGTTAAAAAGTTTTACGGATTTTCCTTTAGAACGTTTTAAAGTTGGTGAAACACTAACGATTAAGTATGAAAATAATAATATTCAATTAAAAATTAAAAAAGTCAGATTTCAAAATGATTTAATATTTATTGTGTTTGAACAACACGAACATATTAATTTAGTGGAAAAATATAAAGGGTGTGATGTATTTATTGATAAAGCTAAAATACATTCATTAGAAGAAGATGCGTACTACTTTCACGAACTTGTTGGATGTGAAGTTTATGAAAACCAGCAATACATTGGTAAAGTTAGTGAAGTGTTAGATTATCCCGCCCAACAAATTTTAGTCATTGATGATAGAAAAAAAATGATTCCATTCGTACATGCTTTTGTGAAAGATGTGAATGTGAAAGACAAAAAAATTACTGTAACTTTAATTGAGGGAATGTAATGAAAATATCCATTTTAAGTTTATTTCCTGAAATGTATGAAGGATTTTTAAACACATCGATTATTAAAAGAGCGATTGAAAAATCACTAGTTGAAATAGAAATAGTAGATTTTAGAAAATATACTACAAATAAACACAACAAAATTGATGATACGGTTTATGGTGGTGGACAAGGTATGCTAATAATGGTGCAACCTGTTGTGGATTGCTTAAGAGCGATTAAGACAGAAGATTCGCATGTTATTTTACTAGGACCAAAAGGAGCGACTTTTAGTCAAAAAAAAGCACATCAATTAAAAATGAAATCACATTTAATTTTAATTTGTGGGCATTATGAAGGAATTGATGATCGCATTCGATATTTTATTGATGAAGAAATTAGTATTGGAGATTATATTTTAACTGGTGGAGAACTTGCTTCGATGGTGATTAGTGATGCAATTATTCGATTAAAAAAAGATGTGATATTAACTAAAAGTCATGAAGATGAATCATTTGAAAATGCTTTGTTGGAATATCCGCAATATACTAAACCATATGATTTTGAGGGATTGTGTGTGCCTGATATTTTATTAAGTGGGCATCATGAAAACATTAGAAAATGGAAGTTAAAGCAATCACTAATTATAACAAAAAATAAAAGACCAGATTTATTAGATAGAGAATTAACACGCGAAGAAGTAAAAATATTGAAAGAAATTGAGGTTGAAAATGAATAACATAAAGGCAGTAGTATTTGATTTTGATGGTACAATTAGAGATACGAGTATTGATTATTTAAGACCATCAACATTAGAGGCGATTAGAGCATTAAGAAAAAAATACAAAGTATATTTAGCGACTGGAAGAGGTATTCATATACTAAATTATCCAGGTTTAGATTTGAAAGATTTTGATGGAATTATTTGTAATAATGGTGCGAGTGGTTATACTAACGATAAAAAATTAATATTTGAATTTCCTTTTGCAAAGCATCAAGTTGAAACAATTATTGACTACTGCACACAAAAAAACATCTCATTAACAGTGCAAACGACAACTAATTTATTTTCTACACCAGCAATTAACGATTATCAAAAAGCGGCTTATGCGTATTTTGATGATACACCTGATCCTGTCAAACAATATGAAGGTGAAAGTGTACTATTAATTAATGCGTATCAATATGCGGGGTATGATTATCGCGAACTGGCAGAGTTAGCGGATATTCGTATTATTGAAGGACCTGTAACACATGTTGATTTTATGTTAAAACATGTAGATAAATATGCAGGTATCAAAAAAATGATGGAATTAGATGGAATTAGTGGTCATTATATGGCGTTTGGTGATCAAGAAAATGATTATTTAATGCTTAAAAATGCTTTGATTTCAGTTGCAGTTAAAGATAAACATGGTAGTAAAAATGTACAATCAATTGCCAAATATACATGTGAAGGTAGTGCAAAAGATGGTATTTATGAATTTTTAAAGAAACATCAATTTATTTAAGGAGATAGATATGGAACTTTTAAAATCTTTTTACGAAGGTCATTGTATAAATGCTTATCAGTTTTTTGGTTCGCATAAAACTAAAAAAGGTATTCAATTTAATGTTTTTGCACCTAATGCAAAAAAAATATTTGTGATTGGGAGTTTTAATGACTGGCAAGAAACACATGAAATGCAAAACAATAACGGGATATTCTCAATCGTCATTAAAGAAGCACAGTTATTAGATCAATATAAATATCGTATTTATGACCAAAATATGCATTTTGTGGATAAATGTGATCCGTATGCTTTTTATAGCGAATTACGCCCACATTCTGCTTCAATTATATATGATGTTGACAAATTTAAGTGGAATGATAAAAAATGGATGAATGCACGTAGTAATCATGATAGTCAACCGATTAATATTTATGAATTACATATTGGATCATGGAAATTTATAGATGGTGAAATCCCAACATATAAAAATATCGCACAACCACTTGTGAAATACATTAAAAAACACGGTTTTACGCATGTTGAATTGATGCCAATTAACGAGCATCCGTTTGATGGTTCGTGGGGTTATCAACCAAGTGGATACTTTAGTGTCACATCACGATACGGTACACCGGATGATTTCCAATATTTAGTTAATTATTTGCATCAAAATAATATTGGGGTAATTTTAGATTTCGTTCCAATTCATTTTGTGAAAGACAGTTTTGGATTAGCATATTTTGATGGCACACCACTTTATGAATATCCAAACGATCATGACGCAAATAGTGAATGGGGAACATTGAATTTCAACTTATGGAAAGAAGAAGTTAGAAGCTTCTTGTTGTCTGCTGCGGCTTTTTATTTAGATAAGTATCATATTGATGGATTACGAATTGATGCTGTAAAAAATGCAATTTATTGGAATGGAAACAGCAATAACGGTATTAATCAAGGAGCAATTGATTTCCTAAAACGTTTGAATTTTATGATGCATCATCATTTTGACCATATCCTAATGTTTGCGGAAGATTCAAGTGATTTCCCGTACGTTACAAAATCAACGTTTGAAAACGGATTAGGATTTGATTATAAATGGGATTTAGGATGGATGAATGACACATTAAAATATTTTGCATTAGATCCAATTTATCGTCAGTATCATCATCATTTATTAACGTTTTCAATGATGTATTTTTATAATGAGAAATTTTTATTACCATTATCACATGATGAAGTTGTACATGGAAAATTAAGTATTTTTAATAAAATGTGGGGTTCCTACGAACAAAAATTTGCACAGTTAAAAGCATTATATGTGTATCAATTTACACATCCAGGTAAGAAGTTGAATTTTATGGCAAATGAAATTGCCCATATTCGAGAATGGGATGAAAAAGAAGAAATGGACTGGTTCTTGTTGCGTTATCCAATTCATGATGCATTTAATCATTTTTACCAAAAACTATCTAATTTGTATTTGAAAAAAGAAGCATTACATCAATACGAATATGAAGGTTTATCATTTAAATGGATAGATGCTGATAATGCTGGTCAAAATTTATACAGCTACACAAGAAAATCAGAAAACTCAACAATTATTGTTGTATTAAATTTATCTGGTAATACGTACCACCAACAAAAAATTGGTGTGGAGTTTGAAGGAAGTTATCGTATTATTTTAAACACCAATGATGAAAAATATGCAGGAAATGGTAATGATAATCCAATATTTGTGAAGTCTGTAAATGAAAATTGTAATCATATGTATCATTGTATTAAAGTTAATATTGCACCTTTTTCTGCAATAATATTAGAAAAAAAACATCGAAGAAAGTAGAGGAAATAAAATGAATTATTTATTTGAAACGAAAGAAGAATTTAAACAAGAATTTGAGCGTCGTTGTATTATGCACTATGGTCGCTCATATGCTGAATGTCATACTAATGAGAAATTCATTATTTTAGGAAATTTAGTTAAAGATTATGCAGCGATTAATTGGAAAGCTAGTAAAGATATCGTTGCTAATTCTCGTCAAAAACAAATGTATTATTTTTCAATGGAGTTTTTAATTGGAAGATTAATTACAAGTAACTTAATGAATTTAGGTATTTACGATATTGCAAAAGAAGGTTTAGCAGATTTAGGTATTGACATTAATGAATTAGAAAATACAGAATCTGATGCTGGATTAGGAAACGGTGGATTAGGTCGTTTAGCAGCGTGTTTTCTTGATTCATTAGCATCAACGAATTATGCTGGACACGGTAACTGTATTCGATATGAATATGGTCTTTTCAAACAAAAAATCGAAAACAATCGCCAAGTTGAAATTCCGGATCAATGGATGAAATTAGGTAACGTTTGGGAAGTTAGAAAACCACAACACGCTGTAAATGTGAAGTTTTTTGGAAATATTCATATGTATTTAGATGAAGAAGGAAAGCGTGTCGTTTCACATGAAAATGCACAAGTCGTTAAAGCTGTACCTTATGATGTTGCAGTAATTGGGAATAATACTCAATTAACGAATACACTTCGTTTATGGTCAGCGGAAGTTGCTGATGATGCGGTTGACTATTCAAATTTTGAAAATTACATTCGTGAAGTTTCGGCTATTAATCATAACGTGTATCCAGATGATTCTACAGAAGCTGGTAGATATTTACGTTTAAAACAACAATATTTCTTTGTAGCTGCTGGACTAGATTCTATTATTAAAAATCATTTAAAAGTTGAAGGTACATTAGATAACTTATCGGATAAAGTAGCTATTCAATTAAATGATACGCACCCAGTTTTATGTATACCAGAATTAATGCGTATTTTATTAGATGATTATCGTTATGAATGGGATGATGCATGGTCAATCGTTGTAAAAACAATGGCGTACACAAATCACACTGTTTTACAAGAAGCATTAGAAAAATGGCCAGTTCATTTTATTCAAACGATGTTACCACGAATTTACATGATTATTGAAGAAATTCACAACCGTTTTGCGTTTGAATTACACCACAAATATAATGTAGATTTTGATACTGCTAATAGAATGTTGATTATTAAAGACGGACAAGTACATATGGCTAACTTAGCAATCGTTGGTTCACATAAAGTAAATGGTGTTGCATTCTTACATACTGAAATTTTAAAAGCTGATGTATTTAAAGAGTTTCATCAAATTTATCCTGAAAAAATTATCAACAAAACAAATGGTATTACACACCGTCGTTGGTTAGTGTATTCAAATCCACAGCTTACAAAATTATTAAAAGATACAATTGGCGATAGTTTTATTACTAATCCAAATGATTTAGAAAAATTAGTTCCTTTTGTGGAGGACAAAAACATTCAAGAGCGATTTAAGGCAATTAAATTTGAAAGAAAACAAATTTTAGCATCATACATTAAAAAAGTGACAGGTGTTGAAATTGATCTACATTCTATTATTGATGTACAAGCAAAAAGATTACATGCTTATAAACGTCAATTATTAAATGTATTGCATATTATTTACTTATATCAAGAAGCATTAACAAATCCTAACTTTACGATGCATCCAAGAACGTTTGTGTTTGCGGCAAAAGCAGCACCAGCATATCACTTTGCGAAAAAAGTAATTGAATTAATACATTGTATTGCGGATAAGGTAAATACGAATCCAAAAGTGAGTAAGTTCTTTAAAGTTGTATTTATTCCAAACTATTCTGTTTCTATTGCAGAGATTTTAATGAATGCTGCTGATGTCTCCGAACAAATTTCAACAGCTGGTAAAGAAGCAAGTGGAACAGGTAATATGAAATTTATGATGAACGGTGCGATTACATTAGGAACACTTGATGGTGCAAACGTTGAGATTGTCGAACAAGTTGGTTTTGAAAATGCGGTAATATTTGGGTTACGTGCTTATGAAGTAGAAGAATTAGTACGTAGTCGTCAATATAGCTCATTTAACGAATACAATTCCGATCCGATTATTAAGCGTGTAGTAGACGCATTAATTGATACGACATTCCATGAAAATCCAGAACAGTTTAAAGTAATTTATGACGACTTAATTTTCAGAAATGATGAATATTTATTACTAAAAGATTTCCATGAATACTTAAATGCCCAAAAAGAAGTTGAAAGAAAATATGTATCTGATGATTGGTATCGCATTTGCTTGTACAACATTGCGAAATCTGGATACTTCTCTAGTGATAGAACGATTGAAGAATACGCAAAAGAAATTTGGAAACTTAAAAAAATTTAGTTTAAAACATGGTTTTAATTGATATTTTAGGTATTTTATCGCATATTGTAGTATTTTGCGTATTAACGAATATTATTTATAAAGTATTTAAGTATAAAGTTAAATCATTTTCGATTAAAACAATTATAGTGGCGTTATTAAATTTTTTAATCACGATCATTGCAATGCGTCTTATTCCAATTTTCAATATGACAAAAGCAACACAAATTTTTCCGATTCATATTTTATGGGAATATATTGTTTTTGCGGTTATTGGAATAATATTGTGGGCAGGAATAGAATGTTTGATTGGTAAAAAATTACATGCTATTCCTCGCCGCAAACAATCATTAGTAACTAGAATAATTGTAGTATTTTGTTTGTTGGTGAGCGTCTTTTTAACAAGTGGAGCAATCTGGTTTAAAATATTTTACGGTAATCTTTCACCTGAGCAGTTTATTTTTAACTTGCAATCACCAATTGTTGGGACGGCTGATACAATGATGTTAGATATGGTTTTCTGTGTTATATTTCCGTTTCTCAGTGTGATTTTAATTATCATTTTATTTTTAACTACTAATAAAAGTTACGTTACAAAACGCTATACAGTTACGCCACTACTAACAACTAAAAAAATAGTGTTACTTTCGACATTATTAGTTGTAAGTAGTGTTGGCGTAACGATTAAGTTATTACGATTAGACCAAATAGGAAAATTATATGTTGTATCGTCTAACTTTATTGAAAATAACTACGTTGATATTCGAAAAGTTAATCCAACTTTTCCTTCTCAAAAACGTAATTTAATTCATATTTATTTAGAATCTGTTGAAAATTCTTATTTTGATCAATCGATCGGTGGATATGGTAAACATAATCTAATGCCTGAATTACAACAGTTGAGTCAAGAAGGTATTTCATTTTCTCATAACAATCAATTTGGTGGACCACATCAAACATATGGATCGGGTTGGTCGGTTGCTGCAATGGTTAATATGATGAGCGGGATTCCTTTAAAAGTTGCGATGAATGGTAATGATTATGGAAAATCAGGGTATTTTTTACCAGGTATATATAACTTAGGTGATTTATTACACGACAACGGTTATAATCAAACTGTTATGTTTGGTGCTGATGCAACATTTGGTGGTGTTGACGTCTATTTTAAATCACATGGAAAATTTAATATATTTGATGTTAAACATGCAAGAAATGTAGGTTTAATTCCAAAAGATTATAATGTATGGTGGGGATTTGAAGATGAAAAACTTTACGCATTCGCAAAAGATGAAATTTTGCGACTTGCAAGTGAAAATAAACCATTTCATTTTGTGATGGAAAATGCGGATACACATTTTCCACATGGCTATATGGATGAAAAAACACCAAGACTTTATCAATCTCAATATGCAAACGTGATTGCACATGCTTCAAAAAACGTTGTCGAATTTGTGCGATGGATACAATCACAACCATTTTATGAAAATACGACAATTGTGATTACGGGAGATCATCTCAGTATGGATGTAGATTTTTTCAAGAAATTTGATCCAAAATATAAGCGTACTGTGTTTAATTTATTTTTAAATTCAGCAGTGACTTCGCAACATACCAAAAACAGACAATATTCACCAGTTGATTTTTATCCTACTATATTATCGAGTATTGGTATAAAATTTGATAATCATCGTGCAGGCTTAGGTACGGATTTGTTTTCGGGTGAAAAGACATTAATTGAAAAAACCAATATTAAACATTTTGATAACGAATTAAGTAAAAACAGTCATTTTTACAACAAACATTTTTTTAAAAAAGAAAAAATAAGTAGGTATAAACGTTAAAAAATCGTTTCAATACCAAAACAATTTAATATATGTTATAATAATCAAGATGAAAAGTTAGGGGGCTTATACATGAGAGATAACATTATTTTAAAATGTACTGAGTGTGGAGATGAAAACTACATTTACACAAAAAATAAAAGAAAACATCCAGAACGTTTTGAGACAATGAAATACTGTCCACGTTTAAAGAAAAAAACGTTGCATAGAGAAAAAAAATAAAAGCTTTCCTAGTAAGGCTTTTTTTGTTGTAGGGGGATAATATGGAAATTCAAACGATTGTAGTAGGTGTTTATAACGTTAACTGTTATATTTTATGGAAAACAGAAAAAAATGCTTTAGTGATTGATCCGGGTGCAAATCCTGAAAAAATTATAAATGAAATTGAAAAAAGATCGGGTGTAGTGGATACAATATTTTTAACACATGGTCATTTTGATCATATTGGTGCTGTAGATGCGTTAGTTGAAAAATATCAGTGTCCGGTTTATATGCACCCAGACGATTATGAAATGTTGAATGATGTTGTAAAAAATGAGAGTCATTATTTAAAAGTTACTTCTAAAGCTAAACCGATATTTGTGCCGGAAGGAAAGCAGATTATTTCTGATTTAGAAGTAGAGATTATTGACACACCAGGACATTCACCAGGATCATGTATGTTGTTGTACAAAAAATATTTATTTGCGGGGGATATGATTTTTAAAGGAAGCGTTGGCAGAACCGACTTATTATTATCTTCGCCATCACAAATGAAGCAATCAATTGAAAAAGTAAAAAAATTAGATCCGTCATATTTAGTGTTTCCAGGGCATGGTAAAGCGACATTGTTAAAAGAAGAATTTGAAACGAATATGTTTTTGAGGCTGAAATAATGAAATTATTAAAACCAAATAAATTTGTGAATCATTTTTCTGAATTAACAGCTGAGTTTTTACTTGCGAATAAATTTACATTATTGGTGTGTGATATCGACAATACATTAGTTGCACATGATGAAAAATTACCATCACTAGAAGCAAAAAAATATATTGATTCATTACTGCAAAAACAAATTAAAGTGGTATTTATGTCAAACAACTATGAAGAAAGAGTTAAAACTTTTTCTGAAGTGTTTAATTTGCCTTATATTGCTTTTGCGAAAAAACCATTAAAAAAAAGTTATAAAAAATTATTAGAAAAATATCCAAATGAAAATATTATTTGTTTAGGGGATCAAATTATGACAGATGTTATTGGTGGTAATCGTATGCATTTTTATACCGTAAAAACAAAACCGTTATTTGAAAAAGATTTGTTTAGTACTAAAATTAATCGCAAAATTGAAAAATTACTACAAAAATATTGGGAGGAATAAGTATGCAGTGTCATGGTTGTGGTGCTAAACTACAGTATAACAATAAAAATGAAATTGGTTATTCACCTAAAAAAGATGCGACGTTATGTCAAAGATGTTATCGTATAATTCATTACGATGATTTAACGATTTCTTTAAAACAAGGAATAGATGCCCAAGAAGTCATTAATAAAATAAATCGTTTAGATGCTTTAATTATATGGGTTGTTGATTTATTTGATTTTGAAGCAAATATGGTAAAAAACTTTAACGAATATTTAGTAGGTAAAGATATTATTTTCGTAGGCACAAAACGTGATTTATTGCCAGAAACACTTAGTAATGAAAAATTAACGTCTTTCATATTAAAACGATTAAGTGCATATAATATTAGTGTAAATGCGATTGTTGTAACAGGTGGCTTACATCAAAACAATCATGAAAATGAATCGATTACGATTTTAAATAACGTCATTAACCACTATCGTTTTGGAAGAGATATTTGTGTAGTCGGAATGGCAAATGCTGGGAAATCCAGTTTATTAAACCAATTACTAAACAATTCACATTTAACAACTTCGAGATATCCTGGGACTACAATTGATTTAGTTGCCATACCATACAATAATTATTTAATATACGATACACCAGGAATATCAAAAGATGATACAATTTTAACGCATATTGATGAGTCACGCCTGAAACAAATTGTGCCGCATAAAGCTATTCATCCAACAGTATTTCAATTAAAAGGGAATCAAACACTTTCGATTGGTGGATTAGTTAAATTGGATTTAATTCAATGTGAAAAAGTGAGTGCAGTAACTTACTTTAAAAATGAACTAAATATTCATCGTAGTAAGTTTGAAAATAGTGTTAATTTATGGAATACGCATTTGAATACATTGTTGGTGCCATCATTAAATCGTAATTATAGTGAGATGAAAGTTCAAGAGTGGACATTAAAACCACATAAAAAATATGACATTGTAATACATGGGTTAGGCTGGATATGTATTAGTGGTACTGTAGAAAAAGTGATTGTTGCGACACATCAAAACGTTGCAGTGAGTTTAAGGGAGGCAATGCTATAATGAAAAAAGAAAATAAAAAATATTTAAAAAAAGAAGCACATTATTTAAAAGCGATTTTTCAAATTGGTAAAGATGGTGTAAGTGATAATTTATTAGAAGGATTAGATGCTGCTTTAACAGCACATGAATTAATTAAAATTCATTTATTAAAAACTGTTCCAACAGAAAAAACAACAATTATTAATCAGTTATGTACAAGTTTAAATTGTGAATTAATTGATTCAATCGGAAAAATGATTGTACTGTATCGTAAAAGCAGTAAAAACTTATATGAATTATAGTAAGATTGCAGTTATTGGTGGAAGTTTCGATCCAGTGCATTTAGGTCATATTGCAATGGCACAAACTGTTTTAAAACATTTAGATGTTGATAAAGTATTGTTTGTTCCGACGAAACAAAATCCTTTAAAAGCTGAAACAACAACACCGTATTCACAAAGATGCGAAATGTTGTCACTTGTATTAGAAGATAAAATGGAATTATATGTATCTGATTATGCGTATACGATTGATTTAATAAATGCACTTCAAACGCAATATCAAAAAATTTATTTTGTGATTGGTGATGATCAAGTCAAACAACTCCATTTATGGAAATCAATTGATGAATTGTTGTCTAAAGTTCAATTTGTTTGTTTGGAAAGAAATGAAGTGTGTACAGAATCACATTATCCACTTATTCGTTTGCCGTTCAAAAATCATTTTGAAAGTAGTAGTGCAATTAGAAATGGTGAATTTCATTATTTAGATAAAAAAGTGTTGCATTACATTTTAGATCATCAGTTATACTTGAATCAAATATTAAAACAGCACGTTGATACCTATCGTTATAATCATAGTGTGTCAGTAATGGAAACTGCTCGCAAAATTGCTGTTGCACACCATTTTAATAGTGAAGAAATTAAAAATATTGAAATTGCTGCATTATTGCATGATATTTGTAAGTGTTGGGATAAAGATAAATTACAAGTATATATGGAAAAACATTTTCCAGAGAAATTAAAATATTCATATAAAGTATGGCATGGTTATGTTGCAAGTATATATTTAAAAGAAAAACTATGTATTGATAATACGTGTATTTTGAATGCAATAAAAAATCATACGATTTTAGAAGAATATAATCGTTTTAATTTAGTGATTAAGTTGGCAGATATTATTGAGCCATTACGACAAAACGTTGATAACGAAGTTTCTGAATTGGCGTTTATTGATTTAGAGAAAGCATATAAATTATGGGAAAAGAGGTATAAAAATGATTGAAAAAGTATTAGAGATTATTGAAAGCAAAAAAGCTTATGATATTGTCGTATACGATTATCGTGAACATAATCCGTTTATTGATACGATGGTTGTTGCAAGTTGTGACAACATTAGAACTGTGCATGCCATTGCAGATGATATTTACTTAACTTTAAAAAATGATTTTGGTGTAAATGTTCGTTTAGAAAAAGAAAATGATAGCCGTTGGGTATTAGTTGATATTCATGACTTAATTGTGCATATTTTCTTAGAAGATGAGCGAAATTATTATGATGTTGATACACTTTGGAATCATGTTAAAAAAATAAGAGACGATAAAACAAATCAGTAAAGCATTACATGTTACATTTAGTGTTCACTTACTACCGAAATGTTATTTATGTAAAGATTAGACATGCAGGAATCGCAATGTTGCATTACAAAACTATTACGCAGAAAGAAAAAATAAA
Source organism: uncultured Erysipelotrichaceae bacterium (assembly GCA_945877255.1). Classification (GTDB taxonomy): domain Bacteria; phylum Bacillota_I; class Bacilli_A; order Erysipelotrichales; family Erysipelotrichaceae; genus CAMCRE01. The sequence continues at coordinate 47,971 of CAMCRE010000003.1, read as the reverse complement.
ATATGAAAAGGTATAATCATGTGGTTATACCTTTTTAAATGTAATTAGGTTGCTGTTTTGTGGTATAATGTAATAGTATTATTATCACGTTTCACAAACATCAATATTGGAGGTAATATGCGTACGAAATTTCAAAAAAAACTTATCCAAAGTATGAATAAATCGTTTTACATTATGCAGTTTTTAATGATTACAACGTTTATTTTATTTTTAGTATTATTTCAACTATACACAAATCATCAAAAAAATAATGCGACATTCAAAATGTGGAATGAAATTTATAAAAAAGAAACATGGTTTTACCAAACATTTTTATCGCAAAATAAAATTGAAAAATTAGACGCAAATGAAATTCAATTTTTTGTACATAATAAAAATGGAAAGTCGATTAATAACGTTGATGTTGTTGTATATGAAAATAAAAAATTAATTTCACAGACGTTTGAAGATGATGATTTAAGAAGAAATTACTTTATTAACTCAGTGCTATTAAATGAAAAAGATATGGCTTCTTATTATCATCAAACGAAAAATTTAAGAGTTATCAAAGATGAAATTTCACGCAACAACAATATATATCATGTGTTGTTTTTTGTGGATTTAAGTTATTTATTACCACAACTTTATGAACACAATGCAACGTTAAGTGATGAATTTGGTAATGTTTTTTTAACGAACTATCCACTAGATAAAGTTAGAATTTCGCAACAAACATTTGAAGATAAAAATCATTTCACATTAAAATTTAATAAAATTGATGCATATACGAATATTCACACGATTGTGAAAAAAGATAGTCATTTATTAACGTATTTAATAGGTGTGATTGGTATTCTGTGTTTTTCGTATAGTATTTTATTACTAGTAAAGAAATTTTTCAATCGGTTATTAAATAAAAATACACAATCATTGAACTTGTTATTAGAAGAAATTAATTGTATTCAAGAAAACAATAAAAACTATTTAGAACTGAATACAGAAGATGAATTTCAAATCGTAGCAGAACAATTTAATGAATTATTGAATAGTATTCATGAATTAAACTTAAAAAATCAAGAACTTGTGAAATTAGAAAATTTTCGTGAACACAAGCAATTAGAAGCACAATTTAATCCACATTTTTTATACAACACATTGGAAACGATAAAATATTTAATTAAAATTAATCCAAATGAATCCATAAAATTAATTAAATATTTAGTAGAAATTTTAAGATATAGTATTGATGAAAATATTACACACAGTTATTTTGAAGAAGATTTCACATATATTAAATCATTTTTAAAAATTAATAAAATTAGATTTCAAGATACATTTCATTATACAATTAACGTTAGTGACAAAATGATGCGATTGCCTATTCCAAAACTTTTGCTTCAACCACTTATTGAAAACAGTATAAAATATGTGTATCCGCAAAAAGGTTGTATTGAAATTCATATCCATGGATATGAATTAACAGATTACTATGTCATTGAAGTTTGTGATAACGGAAATGCGTTTGATGACGCAACTTTAACTAAAATTAATCAAATTGTGTCGCAAACGATTAATGAAACACAACATCATGGATTATTTATTACAAGTCGACGTATTCGATTATTTTATGGTGAACTTTCAAGGTTTGAAGTTGCCGTCAACAATAAAAATAAATTCATTATAAAAATAGCAAAGAAGGAGCTTATTTCACATGTATAAAGTACTCATTGTTGAAGATGAATTTGTGTTACGAGAAGGATTAAAATATGCATTAGACTGGCATGAATTAGAATGTATCATCGTTGCAAGTGCAGTGGATGGTATAGATGGATTAGAAAAAATTAAAACGTACCAACCAGATATTGTGATTACTGATATTAATATGCCAAAAATGGATGGCTTAAAAATGATTGATCAAAGTATGAGTGATTACGTCTATAGTGCAATTATAACAACAGGATATGCAGATGTTGATTATATGAAACAATCAATTCATTATGGTGTATGTGAATATATTTTAAAGCCAATTGATGAAAATGAATTAAAAAACGCCGTTGTTAAAGCTATTCAACAAGTCAAAGAAAAAGCATATTATCAAGAAATGTTGCAAGTTCAAAAAAATACACAAGAAATTAATTTATTGAAATGTATCCCCACAAGATTTGATTCTATCACAACACAAGTTATTGGATTTATTCATCAAAAATATGCTTCAAAAATTACGATGCAAACACTTGTTGAAAATTTACACTATTCAGAATCAATCTTAAATAAGCGGTTTAAAGAAAGTACTGGACATACAATTAATGATTATTTAAATCGTTATCGTATTCAACAAGTGATTGTTTTGATTAAAAAAGGCGAAAGTATACAAGATGCAAGTTTTAAAGCGGGCTTTATTGATTTCAAATATTTTAATATCGTTTTTAAAAAATATATCGGTTATGCACCAAAAGAATTTATGAAGTTATTAGACATTGGATAAAGCGATTGCTTTATCTTTTTTTACGGGATTTTATCCAAAATTACGGATTTTTAGGTGTCATAAAATTATAAAATTTGGTATAGTATAGATGAAATAAAGGAGGCATTTATGCGTAAAATTATTAAAACATTAGTTGCATGCTGTGCAATGATTACATTAGTAGCTTGTAATGCAAGTGAAAAAACAAGTACACAACAAAAAACATTAGTTGTATATTCACCAAATAGTGAAGGATTAATTAATGCAATTGTTCCGTTGTTTGAACAAAAACACAACGTAAAAGTAGAGTTAATTCAAGCAGGAACAGGTCAATTAATCAAAAGATTACAATCAGAGAAATCTGCACCATATGCAGATGTAATGTTTGGTGGAAGTTTTGCAACAATTAAAGACAACAAAGATTTATTCTTAGAATATAAATCTGCTAATGATGCAAACGTTATTGATGCATACAAAAACAAAACAGGATTTATTACACCATACGCTTTAGATGGTAGTGTTTTATTAGTAAATAAAAACTTAATTGGCGATATTAAAATCGATAGTTATGCAGATTTATTAAATCCAAAATTAAAAGGAAAAATCGCTTCTGCTGATCCATCAAACTCTTCAAGTGCATTTGCACAATTAACGAATATGTTGTTAGCGATGGGTGGATATGAAAGTGATGCTGCTTGGAAATATGTAAAAGATTTATACACAAACATTGATGGTAAATTAAAATCAGGTTCAAGTGCAGTTTATAAATCAGTAGCTGACGGTGAAATGGTTGTAGGATTAACATACGAAGACCCAGCAGTAAAATTAATGAATGACAATGCACCAGTACAAGTAGTATATCCAAAAGAAGGTGCGGTATACTTACCAGCAGCAAGTGCAATTGTGAAAGGTGCTAAAAACGAAGAATTAGCTAAAAAATTCATTGATTTATTATTATCTAAAGAAGTTCAAGATGCTTTAGGTTCTTCAACTACTAACAGACCAGTATTAAAAGATGCAAAAATTTCAAACAAAATGACACCATTTGACAAAATTAATGTAATTGAAGAAGATATGGATTATGTTCATGCGAATAAAGCAAAATTAGTAGAAAAATATAAAAATATTTATATCTCAATAGGAAAATAAAATGAGTAAAATTATTATAAAAGATGCAGTTAAAAAATATGGGAATCTAACGATAATTGATAAATTATCGTTAGATATTCCAGAAGGATCTTTATTTACGTTATTAGGACCATCAGGATGTGGTAAAACAACGTTATTAAGAATGATTGCCGGATTTAATAGTATTGAAGGTGGAGATTTTTATTTTGATGACGTTAGAATCAATGATTTAGATCCAAGTAAACGTGATATTGGTATGGTGTTTCAAAATTATGCAATTTTCCCACATTTAAGTGTTGAAGAAAACGTAAAATTTGGATTACGCCAAAGAAAAGTATCTGAAGCAGAAATGCAAGAAAGAACGAATCGTTTTTTAGCTTTAATGCAAATTGATCAATATCGTAGTCGTATGCCAGATAAATTATCAGGAGGACAGCAACAACGTGTTGCATTAGCACGTGCGTTAGTTATTGAACCAAAAGTGTTATTGATGGATGAACCTTTAAGTAATTTAGATGCAAAATTACGTGTTGATATGCGAAGTGCAATTCGTGATATCCAAAAAAACGTAGGTATTACAACAGTTTATGTAACACACGATCAAGAAGAAGCAATGGCGATTAGTGATTTTATTGCGGTAATGAAAGAAGGTGTGATCCAGCACTTAGGCACACCAAAAGAAATTTATCAACGACCTGCAAATGTGTTTGTAGCGACATTTATTGGCCGTACGAATATTATAGATGCAAAAGTAGTTGATGGAAATGTTCAAATTGGTAATTACCAATTTGCGATTAATGCAGTTACTGATTCACAAAAAGTAAAACTTTCTATTCGACCAGAAGAGTTTTTAATTAATGATAAAACAGGTATTAAAGCAAAAGTTGTGGATAGTGTGTTTTTAGGTTTAAATACACATTATTATTTAGAAATTGAGACAGGGGAAAAAGTAGAAGTAATTGAAGAATCATCTATTACACAATTATTAGAAAATGGTAAAGAAGTTTACCTAGATATTAAAAAAGATAAAATTAATGTATTTGATGAAGCTGGACTTGTAAACTTAGTAGCACAATATGAGAAAAAAGCGTCTTGATATTTGGATTATTATTTCTCTTGGTATTGCTTTTACCTATATTTTATTTTTAATTTATCCGTTATTAATATTATTATTTAAAGCATTAATTCATCCGGAAACACGTTCCATTACGTTCGAACATTTTAGTAAATTCTTTTCAGAAGGCTATTATATTTCTACATTAAGAAACAGTTTTATTGTTTCAATACTTGCAACGATTACTTCATTAGTAGTTGGAATACCGTTAGCATATTGTTTTCAAGCATATAAAATTAAAGGAAAAGCGTTATTACGTATTTTAATTATTTTATCATCAATGTCGGCACCATTTATCGGAGCGTATTCATGGATTTTATTACTTGGAAGAAATGGTGTCCTCACAAAATTTGTGGCGAGTGTTATTCCACAGTTTTCAATTGATATTTATGGTTTTAAAGGTATTATGCTTGTGTTTACGTTGCAATTATTCCCACTTATTTTCTTATATGTGGAAGGTGCATTGAAAAACGTAGATAATTCATTGTTAGAAGCGAGTGAAAACATGGGCGTTAAAGGAATAAAACGCTTTTTCAAAGTAATTATTCCATTAATTATGCCAACTATTTTAGCTGGTGCTTTACTCGTATTTATGCGTGCATTAGCAGATTTTGGTACACCGATGTTAATAGGGGAGGGTTATCGTACATTCCCAGTATTAATTTTTGAAGAGTTTATTAATGAGGTAGGAGGAAATGATGGTTTTGCGAGTGCAATTGCGATGATTGCGATTGTGATTACAACAGTATTCTTCTTAATTCAAAAACATCTTTCTAATAAATATGCTTTTTCAATGAGTGCATTACATCCAATGAAAGAAAAATCTATTAAAGGATTAAAAAAAGTGATGGTATATGTTTTCTCATACGCAATAGTTGGATTAGCTATCTTACCACAAATTTATGTGTTGTATACGTCATTCTTGAAAACGCAAGGAATGGTATTTCAACCAGGGTATTCTTTAAAATCGTATGAAATTGCGTTTACTAAATTAGGTGGAACATTATTAAATACAGTGTTAATTCCATTAGTAGCATTAGTGATTATTGTTGTGTTATCAGTGGTAATTGCCTATATTACAGTACGCAGAAGAAATGCACTTTCAAGTGGAATTGACATCGTTTCGATGATTCCATATATCGTACCAGGAACAGTAGTGGGGATTGCATTGTTAGTTTCATTTAATAAAAAACCATTATTATTAAGTGGAACGATGTTGATTATGGTTGTATCACTTGTAATACGTCGTTTACCATATACGATACGTTCAAGTGCTGCCACCCTCCAACAAATACCAATGAGTATGGAAGAAGCGGCTTCTTCACTTGGTGCAAGTAAAATTAAAACTTTCGTCACGATTACGATGCCAATGATGAAAACTGGAATTATTGCGGGTGCAATTTTAAGTTGGATTACAATGATTTCTGAACTTTCTACAGCAGTAATCTTATATACTGCTAAAACGCAAACTTTAACAGTTGCGATGTATACTGAAGTTATTCGCGGTAATTATGGTATTGCGGCGGCATTATCAGGTATATTAACAGTCATTACAACGATTTCATTAATCGTATTCTTGAAAGTTTCAAAAGGAAAAGAGATGAATATTTAAACAGCAGTGGGTTACTGCTGTTTTTATTTTGAATAGTATCGTTCACTTGAAATTGCTGAAAAGTATAAATTTGTTTTTAAAAAATGAGTAGTAAAAAGCGTTTTCATTATGCTATAATATGGATGTGATAGATAATTGAAAGGAGACAAATATGAAGCACAAAGTCAAAAAATCTATTCTTACAGCGTTTCTATTAACGTCTGTAATTGGAAACATTCATGTGCAAGCGAGTAGTGATGAAGTGTTTGCGACTAAAGCTGACGGCAAGTTAAAAATTGGTAACAGTGCATTAGTTCGTGAGTTTTCATTAGAAAATAATCGTTTGAAAACTGTAAAAGTGCAAAACTTGTGGGGGGGGGTTGAGCTAATTCCTCAAGAAGGTTCGCAAGAGTTCGTCATTAAAGGTATTCGTAACGTAACTGGGCGTACGAACCCGACTCAACCATTAACGAGTGTTAAACCAACAACACCAAATGAAACACGTTTTACGGTATCTTCTACTAGTGAAGGAAGTATTGCATTATTGACTGATGGTAATGTGAATACACACTGGCAAAGTAATGAGCAACAAGCAGGAACAGCACATGTTGTTATTAATTTTGATGCTGAAACAACGGTTAAAAAAATTAAATATACACCAAGAATTCATTCATCTGTTGGATATGATGCGACAGGAAGAATGAAAAAATGGCGTGTTGAATACTTAAACGCTGAAACTGAAAGTTGGACATTAGCTCAAGAAGGTACATTCGCACAATCTGGTAGAAATGCCCATCCAGAAGATATTGTGTTAAATTCTACGGTTACAACAACTGCGATTAAATTAACAGCAGTAGAATCACATATGTGGGATGCACAAAAACACAATAAATATATGAATGCTGCTGAAATTGATGTATTCAATGAAGAAGGAACAAGTGTTATTGTAAGACGTGATCCAGCTAGATTATGGTCAGTAACTGGAAATAGTGTTCAAACGAATGATGGAGGCGGTTATAACGCATTAGTTGATGGTGATATGAATACTTACTATCATTCTCGTTATAATGCAAATGGAGAAGGAGAACAAAACCCTGCGAACGTTAGAATTACATTAGATCGTGGAAATAGCTATGCAACTGCTCCGTTCCAAACAATTGGATATGCACCACGTCCTGGTAGTGCATCTTCTAATGGAAACGTTCAAAAATATAAAGTTTATGTTTCTGATAATAGAGACACATTATTTAATGCTGAAAATTTCAAAAAAGAAATGAATATTGATTATAATGGCGTGTATACAGTTCGTCGTCCAGGATTTGTGTATAGTTCATTAGATGCACCACAATCTGAGCGTTATGTTGGATTTGAAGTTGTTTCATCTAACGCAAACGTTACGGCTGCATCAGAAATTGATTTATTCACTGAAAAATTTGATTCTAATATTTATCATCCAGCAGCAACAATTTCTGGATCACAACTAGAATTAAATGGTGAACCTACGATAGAAAATACTACAACTACAATTAATGGCGTTGAAAAAACAGGAAAATTAGTAACGTTTACGTTTAATCCAGTATCATTTGGACAAGGTGAAATTCACGTTAAACAAAAAGTAGTAATGTATAACGGCGATCACTTTATGCGTAAGTTTTTAGAAATTGATGCAACGGATAAGACAGCTCGTTTTGAATACATTGATGGTGAACATTTAGTGTTATCAAGTAATGATCGTCAATGGACAATTCCAACTAATAAAGGTGGCGTTGTGCAAATGGATGTGGCAAAAGCTAACTTAGGACAACCAATTTATATTAACGGGATGTTCTTAGGAAGTGAGTTCCCAGCTACTGATACGCAAATTGAAAATAATTTAGGAAGAATTCGTTATTTCACTGGAAAAAACTTTACTGATTTCCAACGTGACGGACAATTAACAACAGATGGAAAATATATTTCATGGCAAACAGTTTTAGGTGCTTCTAAAAATGATGGAAGCAACAATCAAGTTATTCAATCTGATTTCTATAAATATATTTACAGTATTGCAACACCATCAGACTTTAGAATTCAATACAATTCTTGGTTTGATAATATGATGTTTATTGATGACAATAATATTTTAGAATCATTCTCAGCAGTAGATAAAAACTTATCTAAAACAGGTGTTAGACCGCTAGATTCTTATGTAGTTGATGATGGATGGAATATTTATCGTAAACGTGCAGGTGAATTAACACGAAGAGATGATATTAGAAGAAATGGAGAAGTAGACGTTAATACGGCTGGATTCTGGCAATTCAACTCTAAATTCCCAAATCAATTAACACCTTCAAGTGAATTAGTCCAAAACTTTGGTTCTAAGTTTGGGGTATGGATTGGTCCACGTGGCGGATATAACTATCAATACGACTTAGCACAAATTATTAGTAATGCAGGTAATGGAAGTATTGCAGGTCGCTCAATTGACGTTGCAGATTCTCGTTATGTAAGAAAATTTGAAGAAATGGTTATTGATTGGATGCGTAACTACAAAGTAAATTACTGGAAATGGGATGGATTTGCGGACTTAGCACAATATTCAGCATTCCAATCTGGTGAAAATGTAGTAGGATACAGTGAAACAAACCATCACATGTATGGTGGTAAAAACGGTTTCTATCATTCAACTGATTTATGGGAAAAATGGATTGTGTTGATGAAAAACACAAGAGCGGAAGCTAAACGCTTAGGGATTCACGATTTATGGATTTCATTAACTTGCTACGTTAACCCAAGTCCTTGGTACTTACAATGGGCAAACTCAGTATGGATTCAATGTGTTGCCGATAGAGGAGAACGTACAAACAGCAACTCAACATTAAACAACAAAATGGATAGCATGATGACTTACCGTGATGGAACGTATTATGACTTTGTGGTGAATCATCAATTCCAATTCCCATTAGCGAATATTTATAATCATGATCCAATTTATGGAAAAGAAGGTACTGGAATTAGTGCTAATTCAATGAATGGTGATCAATTCAGAAACTACATGTTTATGCAAGGAACACGTGGAACGGCATTCTGGGAATTATACTATTCAGATTCAATTTTAAATGAAGAAAAATACTTAATTAACGCTGATTTCTTAGAGTGGGCAGAAGCGAACTTCCCTAAATTAAGAAATGGAAAAATGATTGGTGGCACACCATCAAGTACAGCCGGATTAACTGGTGGTGTAACAGGTGGTGCTGGTAACCAAGAAGCGTATGGTTTCTCAGGATTTGATAATGAAGGTGGAATTATTTCATTACGTAACCCTGCACCAGTAGATAAAACATTAGAATTTACATTAAATGATGCAATTGGTGTTGTCACTGAAGGAACATATTATGTGAAATTAGTAAGTGGTTATACACACAGTGGGGAATTAGCTACACACAATAGCACATATCAAAAAGGTGATCGTGTATCCATTACATTAAAACCAGGTGAAACACAAGTTTGGGCATTAGACTTACAACAAGACGTAACTGCACCAACAGTTGATAAATTATACTTTAAAGACAACAAAAACATTCAAATTAGAACTTCAGAGCATGTTAAAAATGCAGAATTTACAGTATATGTAAATGGTGAGGCAGTAGAAAAAACAGTTACAAAATTAGCAGATTTAAAATCGTTTGATGTTCGCTTAACAACTGCTTTAAGACATTCAGATGTTGTACGTGTTGTAGCAACAGCAGGAAGTGATTTCGTTGGAAACGAAATTAATACGACACCATTAGAAAAAACATATTACAAAGATGGTATTATTCGTAGTATTGAATTAATTCAAAACGATAATACATTATTAACAGATGCACGTGATAGCTTACAAACTTCAGATGGTTTTGCGGTAACTGCAACAGTTAAAAACGGACAACCTAATACGGTATTAGTGCACCAAGGAACAGACTATGCATTAGGAATTGATACACAAGGTCATCCATATTTCACATTAAATGGCGTTACTGTAACAGCGAAAGAAACAGTTGTAGCAGGATATAACCAAATTATTACTGGTGTGAAAGAAAACAATGGTTTAATTAAAATCTATATTGATGGTAAAATTAGTAAACCAGCATACAAAAAAGAAAACAAAGACTTTAAATTAACTGCAAATAACATTATCGTGAATATGAATGGTGCTGAAGTACGTGATGTTGCGGTATACGATCGCAGTTTAGGATATGATGAAGTACCACAAATATTATTAGCAGAATTAGTTAAAAAAGTAGAGTTAAACTTACCACGTTATACTGAAGAATCTGTATTCGCAAATAACGTAGAAACATTAATTAGAGAAGCAAAACCAATTATTGCAGGTACGGATTACGCTGCACAAGATGCGAAATATGTTCAATTATATGATGCTTACTTGAAATTAGTTCCAAAAACAAGTGTAAATATTGCGTTACATCAAGATGTGACTGCAAATTGGACAGGCAGTGCGACAGCATCTGTTACACCAAGTGATCGTGCATTGAGTGTTGCTGTAGATGGTAGATTTAATGGACAAGATGGTTATACAGTATTTGGTAATGATACGAACCGTGCTTCTTCATACATGCAAATTGATTTAGGTGATGAAGCGCGTATCGATAATATTAAATTATATCGTTACTGGGTAGATCGTAGAACATATGATGATACAGCGGTTGTATTGTCAAATGATGCGTCATTCAATGAGAAAAAAGTAGTGTACTACTCTGCAAGTGATAAATCACAAGATGTGCACCAATTAGGACAATTACCAACGGAAAACTTATATTCAGAAACGAATGAAGGTAAAGTTGTGTTTACAGCACAAGAACTTACAAAAGCGCGTTATGTGAGAATATATGGTATTGGAGTTCACAATACAGCAGGTAATGAAAACCACATTATTGAAGTATTAGTAAATGGGCAATACTTATCTGATGATATTTATGAATTAGAACCATACCGTCAATTAGTAGCACATGCACAATCTTTAGTTGATAAAGGTATTTATACTGAAGAAACAGTGAATCAATTAGTTGCAAAAATTGCTGAATCACAAAAAGTAATCGATGATGTTACTGCTGGTATTCAAGAAGATAAAACAGTAGGATATGTGAAAATCAACTACAAAAAATTAGAAGCACAAATTGGTGCGTTAGTAGAAAAAGATGCAGATTATACAGCTTTAGATGCTTTAATTAACAGTATTCCAGAAAAATACAACAGCAACAACTACACTAATTTTGCAGTAGTAAATGATTATATTGCACAAATTGATCGTACACATAAAGTATCACAACAAAACGTTGTAAATGAATATGAAGCTGAAATCCGTCAAAGATTAGAAGCATTATTACGTAAAGAAGTATTGCCATTTACACATGATGAAAGTGGTGTTTCTGTTACAGTTACAGAAGGTGATTTACCAGAATTTAGTCATATCATGGTTGAAAAATTAATTGAAGTTCCAACTGTTTCAAGTGAAAATTCTGATTTATATGACATTTCTTTCGTAAATAGTAAAACATTAGAAAAAGTGCCATTTAAAAATGGAAAAGCACGTTTAGTTTTACCAATTCGTGAAGGAAGAGATGTCGCATACGCTTATTACGTAAGTGATAATGGTGAATTAGTTGAAGTACCATTTGAAGTTATTGATGATAAAGCGTACTTAACAGTAGAGCATTTCTCTAAATATGGCTTAGTATATCACTACAGTCAAAATGGTAAATCAGTGAAACATGAATTACCAATTATTACTTTAGCACAACAAGCTAAAAAAGATAACGTTCAAACGAATGACAACACAAATAAATATATGGTGATGTTGGTTGCTTCTTTAGCTGCTATTGTGGTGATAAGAAAAAGAAAAACAAAAAAATAACATAAAATACGTCTCTAAATAATAGAGACGTATTTTTATAAAAAAAACAAGATAACATGTATCTTGTCTGATTTTAAATTTGGTGCGGATGAAGGGACTCGAACCCCCACGGTTGCCCGCCAGATCCTAAGTCTGGTGCGTCTGCCAATTTCGCCACATCCGCATGCTATAACATTATATAGTTATTATGATAGAAAGTCAAGTATTATTATTGGTGGAGATGAGGGGGCTCGAACCCCTGTCCAAAAACGGCCCCGTATAGTAGCGTCTACAGTTTAGTTTATGTTGCTACAATATATATTGCATAAACACGAATATATAAGGTTTGTTATAGTTGATTCAAAATATTTATTATAACACTAAATATTTCTAGTTTTGTGGATGAGCAGAAGTATTTACCCAAAACAAGCAAATAAATCTGGCTGCGAATCAGTATTTAGATTATTAAGCAGCGTAAGAAACATTTTGGTAAGAACCAAAAATGTTTGTTAAGAAATTTTTTCCAGTTATTTTAATGTAGGTACGTATACAACGACTGCAACTACTATTAAACACATTCCTGTCGAAACCAAACATCCCCGTACATTCATTATAGCAATAAAACAAGGTATTGTAAAATAAGACTACTATAATAGAATATTTTTTTAAAAAATGGTATAATTAGCTATAAAGGCAGGTGTGTTTAATGTTGAATTCATTAAATGAGGAACAATTAAAAGCAGTTCAAACTGTAGATAAAAATTTATGTATTATTGCAGGTGCAGGTAGTGGGAAAACACGTGTTATTACAACTAGAATAGCATATTTAATCAAACAATATGGTATTAAAGATAATCGTATTCTTGCAATTACGTTCACAAATCGTGCTGCTAATGAAATGAAGCATAGATTGCAAAACATGATACCTAATACAACGATTAATGCAATGACGATTCATGCTTTATGTGTAAAAATATTAAGAGAAGAAATTAAACATTTCAATTTCAAAACATTCACAATATTAGATGTGGATGATCAAAAACGCATTATTAACACAATTATTAAAAATAAAAAAATTGATATCGGTAATTTAAAATTAAGTGATGTCATTAATTATATTTCAAATTGTAAGATGGAATATGTTTCTACAAGTGAAGCATATAAATTAGCTTATAATGAAAAAGAAATATTATTAGCAACATTATATGAGAAATATGAAAAAAGAAGAATTCAGTTAGAAAGTTTTGATTTTAATGATTTATTATTGTATTGCGAAAAAGCATTAAATATACCTGAAGTACAACATAAATGGAGTCATCGTTTTTCTTTTATTCATGTAGACGAATTTCAAGATGTTGATCAAGTACAATACAATATCATTAAAAAATTAACGAATCAATACACGAATTTATGTGTAGTTGGTGATCCAGATCAATGTATTTATACGTGGCGTGGTTCACAGATGAAATATATTTTAGATTTCAAAAATGATTTTGATAATGTAGAAACTGTAATATTGCATCAAAATTATCGCTCAACGCCAGAAATATTAAATGCGGCAAATTCTTTGATCAAACAAAACAAAAATAGAATTGAAAAAAACTTAACAACACCTAATATAAATGGTGAAAAAGTTATTCATTTTAGTGGAAATAGTGATAGTGAAGAATCTAATTTTATTATCGAAGAAATTCAAAAATTACGTACAGTACCATTAAATGAAATTGCGATATTGTATCGTTCTAATTTTTCATCAAAAAATATTGAAAAAGCATTAGTTGATGCTAGAATACCATATGTTATTCATGGCAGTTTAAAGTTTTTTGAAAGATCAGAAATTAAAGATGCTATTGCGTATTTAAGAATGTTGAATGACAATGCAGCTATTGATATTTCGTTAGATCGAATTATTAATGTACCGCGTAGAGGTGTTGGTGATAAAACGGTTGCAACATTACAAGCTATTGCGATAAGTGAAAACGTTAGAATGTATGATGTATTGAAAAAAATGACCACCAACAATCAAAAAATTAAAAAATCATTAGTTGATTTTGTGGTGATGATAGAAAAATATCGCCAGAAGTTAGTGAGTACACCTATTCATAAAGTTTTAGGGCAATTATTAGCAGAATCAGGTTATTATGCAATGCTGCAAGATAGTAATGAAGAAGATCGTTTAGAAAATATAAAATCATTTATTTTTGATATTGCGGAATATGAAGAAAAAAATCAAGAAGCTTCTTTAGAAATGTATTTGCAGGAAATTGCACTGTATTTTGATAAAGAAAGCGAAAATAATGAAGCGGTGCATTTGATGAGTGTGCATGCTGCAAAAGGTAATGAATTTGATTACGTTTTTATTTATAATTTTTCAGAAGGACTATTTCCAAATGAAAAAGCGATATTAGAAGGCTTATTAGAAGAAGAAAGAAGAATTGCGTATGTGGCCATGACACGTGCTAGAAAAAAACTTTATTTATGCGAAAGTAGAGGATATAGTGTAATAAATGATCGTGTTAAAACGACATCACGTTTTATTAATGAAATAGATAGTCGTTTTATAACCCAATTTAAAAAACAATTTAAACCAACAATTAATCATTCGAATAAATCATCTTATGTTGTTGGGGAAAAAGTTGTACATGAAATATTTGGGAATGGCATTATTGTGGCTATACAAGAAAGTATTGCAACGATAGCATTCCCAGCACCACATGGTATTAAGAAAATTTTGCTGTCGCATTCAGCATTAAAGAAGCGAGGAACGTATGAAAAATAAAATGGAACAACTTCAAAATCAACTCCAACAATGGGCAAATGCATACTACACATTAGATAAGCCATTAGTAAGTGATTTTGAGTATGATGCTGTAATGCAAGAATTAATACAACTAGAAAACGAATATCCGCAATATAAAGATAAAAATTCGATTACGAACAAAGTTGGATATGAAATATTAGATAAATTTATTAAAGAAAATCATCAAGAAAAAATGTTGTCATTAGGAAATGCTTATTCTTATGATGAATTACGTTTATTTGAAAAAAAAGTGTTGAATGAAATAAATGAAGTAGAGTGGGTAGTGGAATTAAAAATAGACGGTTTAGCAATCTCATTAGTTTATGAAAACTATACATTATCAAAAGCGATAACAAGAGGAGATGGTTTTGTGGGTGAAAATGTAACACACAACATCAAAACAATAAAAAGCATTCCTCGTAAAATTAATTTAGAAAGTTTAACTGTGCGTGGTGAAGTTTATCTTGAAAAAAATACATTAGCACAATTAAACGAGCAACGCATGAAAAACAATGAAGAATTATTAGTGAATTGCCGTAATGCTGCAGCAGGAGCAGTGAGACAGTTAGATGCGAATAAAGCAGCCGAAAGAAACTTACAAGCATTTTTATATTACGTTGTAGATGGTGATCAATTATGTGCAACACATGAAGATGTTTTAAAATTATTACAGCACGAACAATTCGAAGTCAATCCATACTATAAAAAGTTATCATCAATGAATGAAGTAATAAACTACATTGATGAAATTGCGGCTATTAAACACACTTTACCATATGATATTGATGGTATGGTGATTAAAGTTAATAATATTTCACATCAAAAACAACTTGGAGAAACAATTAAAGTGCCAAAATGGGCAATTGCGTATAAGTTTCCAGCTGAAGAAGTCACAACAATTTTAGAAGATATAACATTAACTGTTGGTCGTACTGGAAAAATTACACCAAATGCTAAATTAAAAACAGTGTTTTTGGCTGGTAGTAATGTGCGTGCAGCGCAATTACATAATTACGATTATATTCGTGAAAAAGATATTAGAATTCATGATACGGTTGTGATTCGAAAAGCAGGAGAAATTATACCAGAAGTAGTAAAAGTTGATTTATCGCAACGAACTAATCAAATACCATATGAAATGCCAAGTAGATGTCCAAATTGTGATTGTGAATTAACGCAGTTTGAAAATGAAGTAGATTATTATTGTGTCAATTCTGAATGTCCAGCAAGAATTGTACAATCATTAATTCATTTTGCTTCTAAACCAGCGATGAATATTGATGGTATGGGAGAAAAAATAGTTGAATATTTTTATGAATTAGGTTTACTTAAAAGTATTGAAGACATTTATAAATTATACTTAAAAAGAGATCAATTAATTCAATTACCAGGTTTTAAAGAAAAATCAATTGACAATTTACTTACTGCAATTGAAAACAGTAAAAAGCGTGCGTTTCATCAGTTAATTTACGCGTTAGGTATTAAACATATTGGTGAAAAATCAGCTCGCACATTAGTAGGACATTATTGTAATATAGATGATCTATTAATTGCAGACTTTGAAACATTAGCGGCAATTCCAGATTTTGGTAGTATTAAAGCTGATAGTGTTATTCAGTTTTTCACAAATATACATAACCGTGAAATGATTACGAAATTAAAACAATTTAATGTGAATATGACACATACTAAAGTAGCTATTCAGCAATCTGCTTTCACGAATAAAACAATTGTGATTACGGGGACGTTTGAAAAGATGAGTCGTAAAGAAATTGAAAATCATTTAACAATGTTAGGTGCTAAAGTGAGTAGTAGTGTTTCTGCAAAAACGAATCTTGTCATTTATGGTGAAAATGCTGGTTCTAAATTAACAAAAGCACAGCAATTAAACGTAGCTGTTATGGATGAAAAGCAATTTTATCAGGAGATTGAACTATGAAAAAGTTACTAGTATTATTACTGATTTTAGTTGCTTGTTCACCCAAAAAAGATATTACACAAGTAAAAACGAACTATATTGAATCATTGTTACAAGATGACTATCGTATTACAACTGAAAAATCTATTAAATCGACACGAGATGTCCATCGTGAAAGAAATCGTGCAGTTAATAAAATCGCAATTAAAAAAGGTTTATTAGATATTTCTAAAATGTATTTTCCGACGTCACAATATTTATTGAATGAAATAGATATTTTAAGTTATGATCGCCTAACTAAACATAATCAATATTCATTTGATGATATTGCATTATTAAATTACAATAGCGCTGAAAATCCATATGGTTTAAATCCTCAAAAAACTGAAAAAATGATCGTGAATAAGCAAGAAATAGTTGGTCCGATTTTAATAAAAGATTTAATTGAATTAGACTTTACATTAGAGAAAGATAATGAATTAGGTGCAATTGTGACTGCATTAGTGTTATCAAAAAAACCATATACACAAAACAAACAAACTATTGAAGTTCCTCAAGATCAGTTAGTTCGCTTTGGACAAGAAGCTAGTAATAAACTTAACGTCTTTTTCTCTACATTACCACAATTATCAACGATACCAAAAGTTGTGGCGTTATTTGTGGAAGAAAGTGAAGATAGTAATATTCCAGGTAGATTTGTGGGTTATACATTGTATTCAGAAGGGAAATCAAAATATCATGCTTTTGATGAAAGTTATTACTATTTAGGAAGTGACACTGCAAATAAAAAAAATAGTGAATTAAATAGTGTATATAACTTATTTAAAAGTGAATTAAATGCACTTATTTATGAAAATGTGAGTGTAGTTGGATTAGTGAGAACGGTGAATGATGAAATAGTGGATGTTGAATTGAGTGTTTCGGCACAATTTAAAACATATATGGATGAAGAAGTAATTTTATCAAAAATTAAATCATTCAGTAATCAATTTAAAAATGAAACATACGATTTAACAATTACTGTTAAAGACGTTAATGAAGTAAAAGCAATTTTTAATAAATTAAGAAAACAAACAAATATTACAGTAACAAGGAGGTAATATGGATAAAACAACGATATTGAAATTAGCTAAACAATGTATGTTTAGTTTTAGTGATGATGAAATTGCATATGTTGAAAAAAACTTTGAAATTTTAAACCAACAAATTGCAATTTTAGATGAAATAGACACAACAAATATAGATGAAATGGTGTTTCCTTTTGAACAACCACGAGCATATTTAAGAGAAGATGTTGTTGATAATGTGAAATCTAAACAACAGATTTTAAAAAATGCAATGCAAAAAGATGATGATTTTATTAAATTAAACTTGAAAGTGGTGAAATAATGAAAATATGTGATAGTTTAAACAAACAATTTGAAAGTACATTAAACAATACTTTGCAACAATTAAAAGATGAAAAAGAATCATATAACGCTACGGTAACGATTTGTGATATTCAAAATCAAGTTGAAAATTTAAAATCATTGCCGCATGATTTACCGTTATATGGTGTTGGAATTGCGGTTAAAGATAACATTAGCACTGAAAATATTAGAACAACTGCTTCAAGTCGTATTTTAGATAATTATGTACCAATTTATGATGCTACCGTTATTAAAAAATTAAAACAAGCTGGTGCGGTTATTGTGTGTAAGACATCGATGGATGAATTAGGAATGGGTGGAACGAATTTGAATGCTTATACGGGTAGAACGTTTAATCCATATGATATATCTAAAATTACAGGTGGTTCTTCTGGTGGAAGTGCCGCTGTTGTTGCCAGTGGTGCAGTAAGTGTTGCTTTAGGAACAGATACGGGTGATTCAATTCGTAAACCAGCACATTATTGTGGATTAGTTGGTTTAAAACCGACTTATGGGCGTATTTCAAGATATGGTGTTATTCCATATGCTTCAAGTTTAGATCATGTTGGATTTTTTACTACAACAGTAAAAGATAGTGCTAAAATGCTTGAAATTTGTGCTGGATATGATGCTATGGATGCCACTTCTTTACAAGATGATGTTGAGCAATTTAGTGTTGTTGAGGCTAATGTTGTTGGTAAAAAAATCGCAGTTTTAAAAAATGTGCAAGATAATATTGAAGATACAGTGTTACTTGATAAATTTAATTCATTAGTCAACTATTTAAAAAATAAAGGTGCAATCGTTGAAGAAGTAGCAATGGATGAAGTGTTATTAAGAGCGTTATTACCGACGTATTTAATTATTGCGAATGCTGAGGCAACAGCTAATCATGCAAACTTAGATGGTATTAAATTTGGTGTTCAAGAAAGTGGTGACACGTTGGAACAATTAATGATTAATACACGTACAAAAGGTTTTTCTAAACAAGTGCGTACAAGATTTTTAATGGGCGCATATTCGTTAGATTCTGATAATCAAGAGCGTATTTTTATTAAAGCTAAAAAAGTAAGAAGAAAAATAGTGGATGAATTATTTAAAATATTAGATAAATATGATGGAATATTACGTTTAGCTGCGGCTACTACAGCGCCAACACCAGAAGAAGCAGTTAATCAAGAAGAACTATCTTCTAAGTATTTAATTTCAGAAAATAGTATGTTGCTAGAAAACTTTTCAGGTTGTCCATCAATTAGTGTGCCGATTGGTTTTAAAGAAAAACTACCGTTTGGTATAGCTTTAATGACAAGACCAAAAGATGAAAAAACATTGTTTGAAATTAGTTTAGAAATTGAAAACTTTAGTCAATTAAGTGGAAAGATAAAGGAGAACTAATATGAATTTTGAAGTAATTATCGGTATTGAAATTCATTGTGAATTAAAAACAAAAACAAAAATGTTTTCGAGTGCACCAGTAGATGCTTCTTCAGCTCCTAATACTAACGTTAATGAAATAGATTTAGCACATCCTGGAACATTACCCGCTGTTAATAAAGAAGCTGTTAAATTAGCTTTAAAAGCGTGTCATGCGTTAAATTGTGAGATTGATCCATTAATTAAATTTGATCGTAAAAATTATTTTTATTCAGATTTACCAAAAGGGTATCAAATTACGCAACAATTTCATCCAATTGGAAAAAACGGAAGTGTGAATATTGATGTTAATGGTGAGTCTAAAAAAGTGCGTATTAATCGTATTCATATGGAAGAAGATACAGCTAAACAGTATCATTTAGAATCGACTTGTATTGACTATAATCGTGCAGGGACACCGTTAATTGAAATTGTGAGCGAAGCCGATATTAGAAGTGGTGAAGAGGCGTGTCGTTATATCGAAGCGATTCGTTCAATTTTATTATACTTGAATGTTTCTGATGTTAAAATGGAAGAAGGAAGTTTAAGATGTGACGTTAATATTTCATTGCGTCCTTATGGTTATGTTGGTTTTGGAACTAAAACTGAAATCAAAAACTTGAATTCAATTTCAAACGTTCAAAAAGCGATAGATTATGAAATTATGCGTCAATCTAAATTATTGTTGCGTAATGAAGTGATTGAACAAGAAACACGCCGTTACGATGAAGCCAGCAAAACAACAGTAACGATGCGTAAAAAAGAAGGTGCAATTGATTATCGCTATTTTCCTGAACCTAATATTGTTCCAATATTATTATCTGAAAGTTTTATACAAGATGTGTATGCTAATATGGAAGAATTACCGGACGTTAAGAAAACACGTTGGATTACATCATGTGGATTATCTGATTACGATGCTTCTATTTTAATTGCGAATAAATCACTAGGTGACTTATTTGATGAAGTTATTCAGTATTCTACTGCCTATAAGTTATGTGCGAATTGGTTAATAGGTGAGTATACGAGTTACGTTAATAAAAATGGTGCGAGTCAATTAATTCCGACTGAACTTGCGAAGTTAGTGAATTTAGTTGAAAAGAATGAGTTATCTAGTAAACAGGCTAAACAAGTTTTTGAACAATTAATGGAAGGTAAGTTTACTGATGAAGTTATCAAATCGCTGGGTATTAAGCAAATTAGTGATGAAAATGCAATTTTAAGTATGATTGAAGAGATTTTATTAGAAAACGCACAATCTGTAGAAGATTATTTAAATGGTAAAGATCGTGCGATTAAGCATTTAATTGGTCAAATTATGAAACAATCTAAAGGGCAAGTTAATCCGCAACTCGCTAATACATTATTGGTTCGTTGTTTAGAAAAAAGAAGATAGTTTATTTTTTGTTGCATAAATGGTATAATGTATACAAGGAGTGAGATTATGTCAGAAAACACATCATTACAAGAAACAAAGATTATTGAGAAACCTAAAGCTACCCCAAAAAAGAAAAAACGTAATATTAATATTTCTGGTATAGTGGGTGCGGTAATTTTAGTTGTTTTGATAGTTATTATCGTTAGCGTTGGGAAATCATTTTTAACTAATTCAAAAGGTCCAGTATTTGGTAGTCGATTTTCAAATTCTTTAGTAGAAAAGATTACAGATAATCATTTAACTACTTTAAGAAATAATTTAAAAGTTGCTGGTGTTGATAAAGTTGAAGTTAATTTAATTGCAGCTACATTAAGAATTTCGGTTGATACAGTTGATAACGCAGATGCTAAAAAAATTGAATCGATTACAGATGAAATTAAGAAAAAACTATATGCAACATTACCAAAAGAAAAATATTTCACTAATCAAAAAGAAGTTAAAATGTATGATTATGAAATTCATGTCTTTAATGTTGTAAAATCTACAGATACGCAAAAACAAGTCTACGTTGTTGTGGGTAAAAGTGGTGCGGGTGATGAATATTTAGAGAAAGTTTCTGAGCCTAAAAACGCAGATGTTAGTAAAAAAGTAAAAGAAGTTAAAAAATTACCATAAAAGTACGCTTTAGCGTGCTTTTTACATTTTAAATTTGTTGTGGTATAATAGTTGTATCAACCAGCAACGTATTATTATGGGTTTAAAAAATAAAAATAAATATTCTTTATCGAAGCATTTTAAAGTTAGGTTGGAACAACGATTTGGTGTGATGAGTCATCATGAGTTTGAGAAAAAATTAGGCTATATTTTAGATAGTATTAATTTGCGTTGGAAAAAAGGTAGTATCCATTATTATACAAGTGATACATATGTTGTGATTGCAGATGCTACTAAATTTCAATTAGTAACGATTTATCCGAATTGTAAGTACGAGACGTTAGAAGAGGCAGAACAAGGTTTAACTTGTTCTGAAGTAATCGAGTTGTATGAAAATCCTGATTTCATTGAAATAAAAAAACAGGAGGAAGAGATGAAAAATAAAGTCTTAGAGGAAAATGAATTACAGAAAGCAAAAGCGTTGTCTATTTCAGAGATTGTACCTGAAGAGTATCAAACACAAATTTGTAGTGCATTATTAAAAATTGCTAATCAAGCGTTAGAAAATGATAAAATAGAAATAATAGAAAACATTAATGAGATGATTGGTATATTAAGTAATGAAATGCAAATTCAAGATATGAAGCATTTAGAAAAATTGACGAAGGATTTATTACAATCGGTTACTAAATGTCTCACACGTTATGAAGCAATTGCATCACATAAATATGTTGTTCAATTACTTGATCCTGCGTAAGAAAGTGTTTGCTGGTGGCGGTCTTTTTAGACCGTTTTTTTTAATTTTTAGCTAAAAAAATTAATATTTAACAGTATTTTAGCTGTTTTTTTAATGTATTACTTGAATATATATATATAATGTAAGTGGTAAGGTCATCTTGCCTATCAAGTGTAAAGGGGATATGATAATTATGGGAGGGAACATGAAAAAAAGAATATTAAAATTAATATCATGTGTTGCATTTGCGGGCACATTATTTACAAGTAATACATTAGCAGTATTTGCACAAACTGAAGGTACTCCAGCAAACACAGAAAGCACACCAGCACCAGCTGAAGTGCAACCAACAGCAGGACAACCAGCTGAAGGAACACCAGCGAGTACAGAGAATACAGCGACACCAGCTGAAGGACAGCCAACTAATACAGAAAATACAGCTATTACATCAACAACAGTTGATAAAACTGTAATTAGTGATTTCGTAAAATCATTAAATGGACAATCATTATCTATTAATGAAATTATTAAAAAAGCGAATGATGAGGGATACCAGTGTTAATAGCAGCTTACGATTATCCAGCATTTGTAACGTATACTTATAAAAATTTAACTAAAGAAGAAGCGTTAAAATTATTGAAATTAGGAAAATTACCAATTGAGAATAGTATTAATGAAACTATAAAAATAAATACAAGAGTAGCACTAAAAGTGTTTGATGCCCCTAACAAGCCAAAATTTGAAATACCAGCAGATATTGCAGAATATTATGCACAAGATTGGTTTAGACCAACTGCATTTGAAGAAGTGATTACAGATTATTCAACAGGAATATTAGACGAAAAGTTTGAATTATTAGTTGACAATAATTCTATTTTTATTAGTAAAGATATAAGGGAAGTAAGTGTTTCGAGTATCAAAAATAAAAATGCATTGTAGTGAATAATCGCGTAATCTTTGATTTTAATATCAATGACACTTATTTAGGCATTGATGTGGAAAACACGCATATGTTTTATCAATCAACTGACTTTCAGTCAAGTTCACAACAAAACACAAACACAATCACAAAAGTCAATCCAAAATCAAATTCAAAAGTAAAAGACACAGTAGATACATCTGATGCAACATTATCTAGTGCTTTATTACTATTAGGTTCTGCTATTGCATTAGTAAGATTAAATAAAAAGAAATAAATAATATAAACGTCCTCTTACATATGATATAACGACATAATCAATTCGGTTATGTCGTTTTTATATTTAATAATGACACTATCGCAAACAAAAAATTATTCTTCAAAAAGTTGTAAGCATTTATGGTTTTCTTTTCACATAAAGGCGTGGAGTTGCAGTTAATTGGCTATTGTTTTGTGTAGATAAAATAAGAGATGGTACATGTACACTTTATGATGAAGCTTGTGGGTATTGTACCACAATAGTGTAGTGGTAAAAAGTTTAATAAAATTTAGGATTTTATTGCTTCTGCAAATATTAAAACTAGGAAGTAATAATCTATGTGTTGTTTAGAATAATCTAATTTGTAAACAGAACATAGAACCTAGAAAGGAGAAAATATGTCCAAAATAAAAAAAGAAAGGATAGAAGCTAAAGGATTTAGTATTGAAGTCTATACAGAAGATTTTAAGAACGATTATATCAGTTTGACAGATATTGCAAAATATAAAAATAATTTAGAGCCAAATGTTGTTGTAGCAAATTGGATGAGAAATTATAACACAATAGAATATTTAGGTATATGGGAGCAATTAAACAATTCGGAATTTAACCCCATCGAATTCGAGGGGTTTTTAAAAGAAGCTGGGAGCAATGCTTTTACATTATCTCCACAAAGATGGGCAACAAGTACTAATGCAAAAGGTCTATTTGTGAAAGTTGGTAGAGGTGGAGGAACATTTGCACATAAAGATATTGCATTTAAGTTTGCATCGTGGATTTCAGCAGAGTTTGAACTTTATATTATTAAAGATTATCAAAGACTAAAAGAAGACGAAACCTCTAAGCTGTCATTAACTTGGAATTTACATCGTGAAATTTCAAAAATCAACTATAAAATTCATACAGATGCCATTCAAACATATTTATTAAATGATCTTACAGATAGTCAATTAGGTTTTAAATATGCTAGTGAAGCTGATATGCTAAATGTTGCATTATTCAATAAAATCGCTAAAGAGTGGAGAGATGAGAATAAAGATTTAAAAGGCAATATGAGAGATTATGCAAGTTTAAATGAATTGCTGGTATTAGCCAATATGGAAAGCTACAATGCTATCCTCATTGAGAAAGGATTAGCACAAAAAGAAAGAATGATAGAACTTAGAAAACTTGCAAGAAATCAAATGTTATCTTTAGAAAGGTTAAATCAAGGAAACTTGAAAAAACTAGAAGATAAAATGGGTGATATCACAACTTCTAAGGCGTAATTTTTTGCGTGTGATTTCAATACGATATTATCACATGTGAATTATAATTTAAGGTTTTTTTCTGTAATTTGGTAGTTGTAAAAGTGAAAAATGTATAATAATTACATATAGAAGATAGAAATGGAGGATATTTGTATGAAAAATAATGCGTTAGTTATAATAGAAAATGATGAATATAAAAAGTTTATTGCTGATCTAAAAGATAAAGTACGTAGTAGTCAATTAAAAGCAGCAGTAAAAGTAAATTATGAGTTACTCGATTTGTATTGGAACTTAGGGAAAGAAATTGTTGAAAAACAAAAACAATCTTCTTGGGGTGATGCCTTTATCAAGAATATAAGTAAAGATTTACAACGAGAATTCCCTGAAATGAAAGGTTTTTCTATACAAAATATTAAAAACATTAGGTATTGGTACAAGTTTTATACAAGTCACTTAATTGGCTTACAGACTGTAAGCCAATTAGAAAATATCAAAAAAATGATAAAAAGTATTCCATGGGGACATAATCCAAGAATCATGTATAAATGTAAAACAGTAGAAGAAGCTTTATTTTATACGAGCAAAACACTTGAGAATGGTTGGAGTAGAGCAGTGCTTGAACATCAAATTGAAAGTAATTTATATACAAGAACAGGAATTGCGGTCACAAATTTTGAAACAACTCTACCAAAACCTCAATCAGACTTAGCGAAACAAACAATTAAAGATCCTTATAATTTTGATTTTTTAACATTAACAGAAGATTATAATGAAAAGGAATTAGAAAAAGAATTAGTAACACAAATTACTAATTTCTTATTAGAGCTAGGAACAGGATTTTCTTATGTTGGCAAACAAGTGCATATAAAAGTAGGTGAAAGCGATTTTTACATTGATTTATTATTTTATCACGTTAAATTACATTGTTATGTAGTTGTAGAATTGAAAACAGAAAAATTTAAGCCAGAATTTGTAGGGCAACTTAATTTTTATGTAACAGCAGTTAATAGAAATTTAAAAAGTATAGACGATAATCAAACTATAGGTATTTTAATTTGTAAAGATAAAGATAATATTGTAGCAGAGTATGCATTAGCAGACACATCTCAACCTATAGGCATCAGCAAATACGAAATCAGTAAACTATTAGAAAAACGATTTAAAAATAGTTTACCCAGTATTAATGATATTGAGAATGAACTGAAATAAAATATAAATCAAGGACGATATAATAAAAATTATCGTCTTTTTATTTGTGAAATACTGAACAATGAAAAGAAGCTGTCATAAATATGAAGTATACTTAGTAAGTTTAACAAAATACGAGAATTTTTTGTAATGCGTATTACAGTTGTCTAGGTTGAAAAAAACGGCTTAATAAGATATAATAAATCAGTTAAAATGAGGTAAAATATGAATAAAGAAAAAATTATTAATATTGCAGTTATTGCACACGTTGATGCAGGTAAATCAACTTTAGTAGATGCATTTTTAAATCAAAGTGGTGTATTTCGCTTAAATGAAGAAGTTGTTGACTGTGTTATGGATAGTAATGACTTAGAAAGAGAACGTGGCATTACAATTTATGCTAAAAATTGTTCTGTGCAGTATAAAGATGTAAAAATTAATATCGTGGATACACCAGGACACGCCGATTTTTCTAGTGAAGTTGAAAGAATTATATCAACAGTAGATACTGTAATTTTACTTGTTGATTCTAGTGAAGGGCCAATGCCACAAACACGATTTGTATTACAAAAATCATTAGAAAAAGGATTAAAACCAATTTTATTAATTAATAAAATTGATAAAAAAGATGCAAGACCAACTGAAGTGGTGGATATGGTATATGAGTTATTTATGGATTTAAATGCTACTGACGAACAATTAGATTTTCCAATTTTATATGGAATTGCTAAACAAGGAATTGTTCAAAGAACGTTAGAAGAATCTGCCACAAATATGCAAGCATTATTTGAAACGATTATTGAGCATACACCAGCATATCCAAATAAAGACAATGATCCATTACAAATGCAAGTTAGTGCATTAGCCTATGATGATTATATTGGAAGATTAGGGATTGGACGTATTTTTTCCGGTACATTACAAGAAGGAAAACAAATAACTGTTTGTGATAGTGATGGAAATAAACGTAATAAAACGATTTCACAAATATTTGTGTATAAAGGTTTGAAAAGAGTAGCGGTAAAAGAAGCATTTTCAGGTGATATCGTAACTTTTGCGGGAATAGAGGATATTAGTATTGGAGAAACAATTTGTCATCCAAATCATTTAATTCCATTAGAGTCAATTAAAATAGAAGAACCAACTTTAACGATGAATTTTATCGTAAATAAGTCTCCTTTTGCTGGTCAGAGTGGAAAATTTGTCACTTCTCGTAATATTCGTGATCGACTAAATAAAGAACTTGAAGTAAATGTTGGATTACGTGTTGAAGATAGTGATTCAGGTGATGTGTTTAAAGTAAGTGGACGTGGTGAATTACATATTTCAATATTATTGGAAAACATGCGACGTGAAGGATATGAAGTAGCAGTAAGTAAACCAGAAGTGATTATGCAAAAAGATTCAGCAGGTAATTTAATGGAGCCATTAGAAGAAGTAATTGCTATTGTGCCAAGTGAATATGCTGGAACTGTCATTAATAAACTAAATTTACGTAAAGGAATGATGATTAATTTAGAAGAAGAAAATGGTTATTCACGAATAACATATGATGTAGTGACACGTGGTTTATTAGGTTATCGTAGTGAATTTATTAATGACACAAAAGGTGAAGGAACATTAGTGCGACGTGTTAAAGGATATGAAAATTATAAAGGTGAAATTTCGCAAAGAATAAATGGTGCAATGATTTCTACCGAAGATGGAAAAGCAATGACGTATGCGTTGTTTAATTTACAAGAAAGAGGAACACTGTTTATTACGCCACAAACACCAGTATATGAAGGAATGATTATTGGTATGAGTGCACGTAATGTCGATATGGATGTTAATCCGATTAAAAATAAAAAATTAACGTCAATTCGTTCTTCAGGTGCAGATGAAGCGATGCGTTTAACGCCTGCAAAAATTTTAAGTTTAGAAGAAGCATTAGAATTCATTAATGATGATGAATTAGTTGAAATCACACCTGATGCAATTAGATTGCGAAAAAAAGGGTTAAAACCACATGAGCGAAAACAAAAATATCGCGAAACAAACTAAATTTGTGTTTGAAGGGAATATTAGTGTTAAAGCGGCTATTGAGGCTAATCGACGTGAAATATATGAAATATTTGTGGATAGTAGTAAAAAAGATCGTGATACGAATTATATTCTAAAAATTGCACAAGATAAAAATATCCGAATTACTAAAACAACAAAGTCTGAAATTGATAAATTATGTGTAGGAAAAACACACGGTGGTTTAATAGCGATAGTTGGGGAAAGAAAATATCAAGATCTCAATTGTAATTTTGATTGTTATGCTTTAATTGAAGGTGTCGAAGATCCGTTTAATTTTGCACATATTTTAAGAAGTATTTACGCTTTAGGCGTTAAAGGTGTAATTGTGGGTGAAAGAAATTGGAATGTTGCGAGTGAATTGCTTGCGAAAACAAGTGCTGGTGCAAGCGAACATATTGAAATGTATCAATCGGATGATTTTGTAAAAACATTGCAACATTTAAAAAACGAACAGTATCAAATTATTGCCGCTAATCGTAAAGATGCCGTTCCGATTCATGAATATAATTTTCCTAAAAAAGTTGTGTTATGTGTTGGTGGAGAGATGCGTGGTTTGTCGAAAAATGTATTATCATTATGCGATGCTTTTGTGTTTATACCGTATGGTAGTGAATTTAGAAATGCATTAACTGCTGTTAGTGCAACAAGTATATTAGTGTATGAATACCACAAACAAACAATGAAAAAATAATTTAATTATGAGCTAGTAATATATTCGATTACTAGCTCATTAGTTATGTGTTAGAAAGTAAATAATCGTATGCTATACGAACAATAAAATTGCATCATTTTTATTTGCAATACATATTTAAATTTAGTATAATAATATTGAATTATAGGAGGAATTTCAAATGAAAAAAGTTGTGACAGACTTACAAGTGTCAGGTAAAAAAGTAATTGTGCGTGTTGATTTTAACGTGCCAAGAAAAGATGGTGTCATTACTAATGATAATCGTATCGTACAAGCTTTACCAACTATTAAATATTTAATTGATAATCATGCTAAAATTATTTTAGTTTCACATTTAGGTAAAGTAGATCATAAAGATCCAGCTAAAACAGAAGCAGATAAAGCGAAAAATGATTTATCTGTGGTAGCTAAACGTTTAGCAGAATTAGTTGACACTAAAGTTACTTTTGTGAATGCTACACGTGGGGAAGAAGTTGAAAATGCAATTAATGCTTTACAAGACAAAGAAATTGTAGTGCTACAAAATACACGTTATGAAAAAGGTGAAAGTAAAAATGATGAAGAATTAGGTAAATACTGGGCTAGTTTAGCTGACTTATTCGTTGTTGATGCGTTTGGTTCTGTTCACCGTGCACATGCTTCTACAGTTGGTATTCCAACACATTTACCAAGTGCATTAGGATTCTTAGTAGAAAAAGAAGTATCAATGTTATCCGCTGCAGTTGAAAACCCAAAACGTCCATTTGTGGCTATTATTGGTGGTGCTAAAGTTTCGGATAAAATTGCTGTTGTAGATAACTTATTAAATATCGCTGATAAAGTAATTATTGGTGGTGGAATGGCATATACATTCTTAAAAGCACAAGGTTATAATGTTGGGAAATCTTTAGTTGAAGAAGATAAAATTGAATTAGCTAAAGAATATTTAGAAAAAGCTAAAGATAAATTAGTGTTACCTTTAGATCATGTTTGTGCCGATGCGTTTAGTGAAGAAGCAAATATTGAAATCGCAACAAATGACAGCATCAAAGATAACTTTATGGGATTAGATATTGGACCAGAAACAATTGCATTATACACTAATGTATTACAAGGTGCTAAAACTGTTGTATGGAATGGACCAATGGGTGTATTTGAAATGAAGAAATTTGCGGGCGGAACTTTAGAAGTTTGTAAAGCAATTTCTGAATTAGAAGATGCAACTACTGTAATTGGTGGTGGTGATAGTGCTGCTGCTGCAATTCAGTTAGGATTTGCGGATAAATTCTCACACATTTCTACAGGTGGTGGTGCTAGTTTAGAATACATGGAAGGTAAAGTATTACCAGGTATTGCAATTATTGAAGAAAAATAAATTAAAAGAGTGTTAGATTGCTAACACTCTTAATTTTAAGATAAGTATATGAAAGATAGTAAATATTATATTGAAACATTAAATTTAGAACAACATATTGAAGGTGGCTATTTTCGTCAAGTTTTAAAAAGTGATGAAAGTTTTGGTGATCGAAAAGCTTATACGAGTATTTATTTTTTATTAGATGAAAATAATTGTTCTAATTTACATAGATTAAGTGCTGATGAAATGTGGTATTTTCATGATGGTAATCCACTCACAATTCACATGATTGATGAAAATGGTCGTTATAATATTCAAAAGTTAGGTTTGAATATTGAGAAAGGTGAACAGCCACAATTTTTAGTTCCTAAAAATACTATTTTTGGTTCAAGCGTTGATTGTGGTTTTGCACTTGTAAGTTGTGTAGTGGTACCTGGGTTTGAATATGAAGACTTTGAATTGTTTAAACGTGAGGACTTAGTTGAAAAATATCCGGAACATAAAGAAATTATCATTAAACTAACAAAAAGCTAAACGAATATGTTTAGCTTTTTAATTTGATTGATAAGATCATTGAATGCTTCAGAATATTGTTCTAGTAGTGTGAAGCAATGAATCGCTTTTTCATAAATTTTTATTGTGATATTGTTTTTTTGTGCGAATATTAACGCATCTGGATATAAAATATCATGTGTTCCCATCATAATAAAATGTTTTTCTGGTTGGGCGATAACCATATGAATTGGATTAATAACTGGTGAATCCAATGTGTATTTATCACTAAATTCGTGTGCAAACTGTTGTAGTAATTTTGCTGTTAAAAATTTATCTTTTGGTTCAATTTCTGAAATTAGTGGATTGTTGGTGTGTAAATTCGTCCATGGCGATATCGTAATGACATATTTAGCGAAATCATCAATTTGATTTAAAATATATGCTAGCGTGCCTCCGGCACTATCACCTATAATAATGATATTATTGTTTTCTTGTTTTACTTGTTGAAATATGTCAACGATAAAGTCAATAATTTCTTGATCTTTATATTTAGGTGCCTTAGGATAAACCGGCACAATAATTTTGCTATTTGTTGATTGTGATAATCTTTCAAAAAAATCAAAATAATATGGTGCCATTTCATATTGGAACCCTCCACCGTGAAGATAAAAAATAACGTTTTGGTTCGTTTCATTTACACACCAAACTTTTGGATGATTACGATATTTAGTGATCATGAGATTTTATTGCGGCTTGAGCAGCGGCGATATATGCTATTGGAACACGATATGGGGAACATGAAACGTAGTCTAATCCGATGTGATGGCAAAATTCTATTGTGCTTGGATCACCACCGTGTTCACCACAAATTCCTAATTTTAAAGCGGGACGTGTTGATTTACCAAGTGTTGTCGCAAATTGAATTAATTTTCCAACACCTTTTTGATCGATTTTTACGAATGGATCGTGTTCGTATATTTTTTTGTCGTAGTAAGCAGTTAAAAAACTTGCAGCATCGTCTCTAGAAAAACCAAATGTCATTTGTGTGAGATCGTTTGTTCCAAAGGAGAAAAATTCAGCTTCTTGTGCGATTTCATCAGCTAGTAATGCTGCGCGTGGTATTTCAATCATTGTTCCGATTTTATAGTTAAGTTTAACATTGTTTGCAATAATAATATTATCGGCAGTTTCTTTAATAATGTTTTTTAAATATTTGAACTCATTAATATCACCAATTAATGGAATCATAATTTCTGGTGTAACATGATAATTGTACTGCTTATTAATATTAATCGCAGCTTCAATAATTGCCCTTGTTTGCATTTCTGCGATTTCTGGATAAGAAATAGCTAATCGACAGCCACGATGTCCCATCATTGGATTAAATTCGTGTAGGGAAGTAATGATTTGTTTTAATTCACCTACATCAATTTTCATTTCATTTGCAATATTTGCGATGTCATAACTAGATGTTGGTAAAAATTCGTGGAGTGGGGGGTCGAGATAACGAATAGTTATAGGTAAGTTTTCCATAATTTTAAATAGCTGTTCAAAATCAGAGCGTTGATAAGGGAGTAATTTTGCTAACGCATTTTTTCTTTGTGTTGTTGTTTTAGCAACAATCATTTCTCGCATTGCTTTAATTCTATCTGCTTCAAAAAACATGTGTTCGCTACGTGTTAATCCGATGCCTTCGGCACCAAATTGTAGTGCTAATTGTGCATCTTGTGGTGTATCAGCATTACATCTTATACTAAGCTTTTTGTATTTTTTAGCCCATGTCATTACTCTGTCAAAATGTTTTGAAATTGTTGCTGGAATAGTAGGAATTTCTCCGGCATATACTAATCCTGTGCTACCATCAATACTAATAAAATCAAATTCATTTAATGTTGTTGTGTTAATTGTAATTGTTTTATTGGCTTCATTGATTTTAATTTCACCAGCACCACTGACACAGCATGTACCCATTCCACGTGCTACTATTGCAGCGTGTGAGGTCATACCACCACGAACCGTTAAAATTCCTTCAGCAATTGCCATTCCTTCAATATCTTCTGGTGAAGTTTCTAATCGTACTAAAATCACTTTTTTACCATTTTGGTGTGATTTTAAAGCGTCTTCCGCAGTAAACACAATTTGTCCGCAGGCAGCACCTGGAGAGGCAGCTAATCCATTTGTTAAAATGGTTGCGGATTTCAATATTTCCTGATTAAATTGTGGATGTAATAAACTATCTAAGTGTTTTGGATTAATGCTTAATAATGCTTCTTTTTCGGTTAATAATTTTTCATCTACCATATCACATGCAATTTTTAATGCAGCTGTTGCAGTACGTTTACCGTTTCTTGTTTGCAACATAAATAGTTTATTGTTTTCAATAGTAAATTCCATATCTTGCATGTCGTGATAGTGATGTTCTAGTTTTTTGGCAATTGTTGCAAAGTCGTGATATGCGTTTGGCATTAATGCTTTGAGTTGTTCGATTGGTAGAGGCGTGCGTACCCCTGCAACAACATCTTCTCCTTGAGCGTTGATTAAAAATTCACCAAATAAGTGATTTTCACCGTTGGAAGGGTTTCTTGAGAATGCAACACCTGTTGCACAGTCTTCTCCCATATTACCAAATACCATCATTTGTACGTTGACAGCAGTCCCCCAATCGTGTGGAATATCATTCATTTTGCGATAAAAAATAGCACGTTGATTATTCCATGATTTAAATACAGCTTCTACCGCTAATAATAGTTGGGTATGTGGATCAGTTGGGAAGCTAGTGTGTAAATTTTTTTTGTAGAAGATTTTAAATCTTTTCACCATTTCTTTAAAGTCTTCGGAATCGAGTTCTTGATCAGAAACAACGTTTTTTTCTTCTTTTATTTCATCAATAATTGTTTCAAATTTTGATTTAGATAAACCCATTACGACATCCGCAAACATTTGAATAAATCTTCTATAAGAATCATAAGCAAATCTTTCATTGTTTGTTTTTTGAGCGATTACTTCAACTACGGTATCATTCATACCTAAATTTAAAATAGTATCCATCATTCCAGGCATACTGGCACGTGATCCACTTCTAACAGATACTAACAGTGGATTGTGTAAATCATTAAATTTTTTTCCAGAAATATTTTCTAATTCACTAATTGCTTGTCGAATTTCTGCTTGTATTTCTGGTGTAATTATTTTGTTGCTGTGGTAGTAATGATTACACGCTTCGGTTGTAATAGTAAAACCATAAGGAACAGGGAGACCGAGTTTAGTCATTTCAGCTAAATTAGCGCCTTTTCCTCCTAAAATATTACGCATTGTTGCATCGCCTTCATAGAAGGCATAAACATATTTTTTCATAAAAACCTCCTGATAATTTTATTATACACTTTTTTATTGAATTTTGGAATACTTAATTGATAAAAATTTTACGGTATAAAAAAAATACGCTAATTGCGTATTAAATTTTAAATTCTGAAAAATAGTTAACTAGTGTATCACTAGCTTTTGATAGTGGTGAATTTTTCTTCATCACTAAGCAAATATAGCGTGGTCGTGGCAATTCAGTTAACTGCACTTTATACACTTCGTTTTTTTCAAGCATGGATTTGACATATTCCTCCACAACAAAACCAATTCCTAAGTTTTCTTTTGCGAATTCAGCAATAAGTTCTAAGTTGGAAATATTGTAATCGGGAGATATTTTAATATGATTTTTGAATAAGAATTGATCGATGTATTGTCTAGTGTTACACTCATTTGTGAGTGCGATAGTAGGGAACTGTGTTAAAACATCTAATGGTTGTGGTGATTGTGATAGATGTTTGTATTTTTCTCCAACAACACATGTGTCTTGTATTTGTGCTACGGGTATCACGTCATAGTCTTTAATATTTTTGATTGGTGTTGTAACAACTGCAAAATCGATTTTATGTTCTGCTAAATGTTGGAGTGTTAAAGGTGTAGGGGCGTTGGTGATATTAATTTTAATGTTTGGATATTGTTTTTTAAATGCGTTTAAATGCTTTAAAATAAAAAACTTTAATGTTAAATCACTTGCACCTATTTGGATTTCTCCTTCTTCCATTAACAACATATCTTTTAATAGTTTTTCACCTTGTTGGAATGCTGCAAAGCCTGCTTCAGCGTATTTATAAATTGTTTTTCCTTCTTGTGTTAATTCCATTCCGATTTTTGATCTAAAAAACAACTTACATTTTAAGTTTTTTTCGAGTTGTTTGATTGATTGTGTTACAGCGGGTTGCGATATTTTTAACACTTTTGCAGCTAGTGTTACACTTTTGTATTTTGCAACGTAATAAAATACTTTATAATATTCAAAATTCGTTTTCATTAGCATGTTTGATCTTTAGATATGGCCTTTTGGTAATGTTTTTCAACTTGTTTCCAGTCTATTAGTGTTAAAAATTTTTCGACATGATCTTTTCTTAAATTACGGTAAGTTAAGTAGTAAGCGTGTTCCCAAACATCAATTCCTAATATTGGATAATATCCTTGCATAAGTGGGGAATCTTGGTTTGCGGTTGATAATGTTACTAATTCATGTGTTTTTTCATCGACAGCAAGCCATGCCCAACCGGAACCAAATTGTTTCACAGCAATATCTACTAGTTTTTCTTTTAGTTGTGTTAAGCTACCAAATTGTTTGTTGATTTTTTCAGCTAATTCACCAGTTGGCTCAGTTGTTGGTGTTGGTGAGATGATATCAAAGTATAAGTTGTGGTTTACAAAACCACCGCCATGATTTCTAATAATGTTTTTAGCGTGTTCTGGTAAACTATCGAAATTTCTTAGCATACATTTTACACATCTGTTTTGTAATTCTGGTGTGTCATTTAATAATGCGTTAAGATTATCAGTGTATGCTTTGTGGTGTTTAGCATAGTGTGTTTCCATTGTTAGTGCATCGATAATTGGCTCAAATGCGTTGTATTCATAATTTAGTGTGATTTGTTTTTTCATTTTGTACCTTCCTTTTCTATAGTTTACAATATTTATACTTGCATTCCAATTGAATTGCATTATATGAGATATAAATGTTATAATATCTAACAATAAAGAGGTGCTTATGAATCAATATGATATTGAACAGTTTTTAAAAGGTGTTTCAACCCACCAACAATTTGAAATCGAACAATTGTTTTTAAAAATACAGTTTTTATTTACGAAGTATAACGGTAATAAAAAAATTGTTGTTGATGAAATTAAATCTGAATATGGTTTTGATACAGATTTTGTGATAATGATCGTTGATACGGCATTGCTTTATGTAATGAACTAGGAGGTTATATGGCAGATACTATTTTAGTATTGGATTTTGGTAGTCAATTCAATCAATTAATTGCTCGTCGTGTGCGTGAAATGGGTGTTTTTTCAGAGTTAAAGTCTTATAAAACGACTGCTGAGGAAATTAAGCGTAACCCTGATATTAAAGGAATAATATTTTCTGGGGGTCCTAATTCTGTGTATGAAGATACTGCATTTAAAGTTGATCCACAAATTTATGAATTAGGTTTACCGATTTTAGGTGTATGTTATGGTATGCAGCTGATGAGTTTCGATTTAGGTGGTAAGGTAATTAGTTGTGAGAAGCGTGAATACGGTAAAGCAACAATTAACAAGTTGAATGATACGATTTTATTAAGTAATTTATCAGATGAAGAGATTGTGTGGATGTCACATGGTGATCAAGTTGATATTGTACCGGATGGTTTTGAAGTAGATGCTTTTAGTAGTACGTGTAAAGTAGCGATGATGTCTAATAAAAAACGTCGTTTTTATGGTATTCAGTTTCATCCTGAGGTTCGTCATTCTGTACATGGTAACGAGATGTTAAGAAATTTTGTTTTTGGGGTTTGTGAAGCTAAAAACAATTGGACTATTGAAAGTTACATCGAAACTGAAGTGCGTAAAATTCAAGAAACTGTTGGTGATAAAGAAGTTTTATGTGCATTAAGTGGTGGTGTGGATTCTGCTGTTGTGGCAGCATTGCTTTATAAAGCGATTGGTTCAAAACTAACATGTATGTTTGTTGATCATGGTTTATTAAGATTACATGAGGCTGAAAGTGTTGTCGAGACGTTTAGAAATCGTTTTGGTATGAATTTAATTAAAATTGATGCACAACAACGTTTTTTAGATAAGTTAAAAGGTGTGTGTGATCCAGAAGAAAAGCGTAAAATTATTGGTAATGAGTTTATTTATGTTTTTGATGAAGAGTCTAGTAAGTTAAGCAACATTGATTATTTGGCACAGGGTACGTTATATACTGATGTTATTGAGTCGGGAACAGATACTGCACAAACAATTAAGTCGCATCATAATGTAGGTGGTTTACCTGAAAATATGAAATTTAAGTTAATTGAGCCATTAAATACGTTATTTAAAGATGAAGTTCGTGTTTTAGGCACTTTATTGGGGTTACCTGATGAGATTGTTCATCGTCAACCGTTCCCGGGACCTGGTTTAGCAATTCGTGTTTTAGGGGAAGTTACTGCGGAAAAATTAAATTTAGTTCGTTTATCTGATGCAATTTTGCGTGAGGAAATTAAATTAGCTGGTTTAGATCGTGAGATTTGGCAGTATTTTACAGCATTACCTAATATGCAGTCTGTTGGTGTAATGGGTGATCAAAGAACGTATGATTACACGATTGGTATTCGTGCAGTTACTTCTATTGATGGTATGAGTGCTGATTGGGCGCGTATTCCTTATGATGTGTTAGATAAAATTTCACGTCGAATAGTGAATGAGGTTAAAGGTATTAATCGTGTAGTGTATGATTGTACTTCAAAACCACCTAGTACAATCGAGTGGGAGTAGTTAAAAATAGGCTCTAAAGCCTTATAATTAGCTATTTTGTAAGTGTCGTGCTTGCAAAATGCTTGCAAATTAAATTATCGAATAACCTAGTGAGTAGTCGCTAGGTTATTTTTGTATATGAAAAGCTATGGTTTTATTTCCATAGCTTAATTTTATAACATATTATTTTTCTTTAAGAACTCTATTCTTCTCTTTAAAATTTCATCTCTAGATAATTCTTCAATTTTTTTCTGTGTTAGTGGAGAAGAGTAATATTCGATGGACTTTGATTTTAGTTCATCAAACTGCTCTTTTGTAATTGAATATGAATCAAGGTCAAATACATTTTCGGATAACTCTTTTAAAATATTACACACATCTGAGTTTGATGGTTTTTCTTCATTGTTACCGTAAAATATTATTTTCGCATTCCATTTGTTTTTATTATCTTCTAAATCATTATCAAATTTATCTTCTACTTCAATATTGAATCCAATCTCATTTAACATTGATAGTTCGTAAAAAAAAGAAACAATATCTTGCATACTTGTTATAGATGGGTGATCGTTGGTTCTACCAGACAACCAGTCTAGGGAAACATCACATTTATTAGCAATATCAATTAAAACTTCAATAGTTGGGCTATTTTTTGAATTTTCATATGCAGATACAGATGGTTGTGGAATTCCCAGAAAAGTTGAAAATTCCTTTTGAGTCATTTTTTTTAGGTTTCTTAGTTCTTTTAATCTATTCCCTACAGTTGTACTGTTCATTATAAACCTCCTTAAATAATACTATACCTAATTATAACATATATTATAATAAAAATAAATAGATATACTAATATGCAGATAGTAAACTAAAAATTATTAGTATAACTATTGACTTAAATTGAAAATATTAGTATACTATATATGTATCATGATACTAGATAATAAAAAAAGGAGGAATAGGAATGATAAAGATGTATGTAGATGCAGAAGAAGTTAGCAAAGATTGGGGAGTCTCAAAACCGAAAGCGTATAAGATGATACAAGAATTAAATAAAAAAATGTTAAAGGATAACCCAAACTTGATAGTAATTGCTGGAAAAGTAAATAGGAAGTTTTATGAAGAAAACTGTTATGGAATATCTAAAGAAGCATAGGAGGTTAATATTATGTCAGCGAGCAAGGATAAACTAAGAGGTACTTGGAAGGTTTACATCAGATATATTGATTGGCAAGGTGTAAAACAAATCCATACTAAGAGAGGATTTAATACCAAAAGAGAAGCACTTGAATATGAAAGAGAGTTTTTATCGAGCAAATCTAGAGATTTAAATATGTCATTCGAATCGTTTGTTGAAATATATTTAAATGACCTGAAGCCGAGAATAAAATATAACACTTATTTAACAAAGGTTCATATTATAGAAGGAAAAATTTTACCTTATTTTTCAAGAAAAGCTATATCAGAAATAACTGCACCTGATATTTTACAGTGGCAAAATGAATTACTAAAAAAATCAGATCATAAAGGAAGAAGCTATTCACAAACTTATTTGAGAACAATTCAAAATCAATTTAATGCAATTCTTAATCATGCAAATAAATACTATGGTTTAACTAGTAATCCGGCACATAAAACTACTAAAATGGGAAAATCAAAGGCTCAGGAAATGCTATTTTGGACAAAAGATGAATATACTAGTTTCTCTGAAAAAATAATGGATAAACCACAAAGTTTCTATGCTTTTGAAATTTTATATTGGTGTGGAATCAGAGAGGGTGAGTTGTTAGCTTTATCGAAAGACGATTTTAATTTTGAAAAGAAAACTCTAACTATTTCTAAATCATTTCAAAGATTGAAGGGAGAAGATTATATAACATCTCCAAAAACAGAAAAGAGTAATAGAGTAATTCAATTACCACAATTTTTATGTGATGAGATTAAAGATTATTTAGATATGTTTTACCACTTAGATTCTACAGCAAGGATATTTGATTTTACCAAATCATATTTGCACCACGAGATGGATAGAGGTTGTAAATTATCTGGTGTAAAAAGAATTAGAGTGCATGATTTAAGACATTCACATGTTGCATATTTAATAGAACAAGGATTTTCTCCTGTTGTAATAGCTGATAGGTTAGGTCATGAAAGTATATCAATAACTTTAAACTATGCACATTTATATCCATCAAAGCAACTAGAAATAGCGAATATGATAGAAAAAGAAAGGTATTAAAATGTCTAAAATTTTTATTAGAGAAAGTATGAAATCAAAATCAAATAAAGTAAAAACTGATAAAAATAGAAAAAGAAAACGAATTGTAAATTTTAGAATGTCAGAGGAAGAAAAAGATTTACTTGATACTAAAATAAAAATATCAGGCTTAAATAAGCAGGATTATTTTATACAAATTGCATTGAATCATACGGTTAATATGTATGGAAGTATAAAAGCATTTGATGAATTAAAAAGAGAAATTTTAGACTTAAAGGAATATTTTCTAAACTTAGATACAGAAAATAACATTGATGAAAATAAATTATTATTAGTAGCTTATATATTAGAAATGTTATTTAACAAAAATGAAAAAAGACCCTAACTACGCCAATAGAAAGAGTCAATAGCAACCTGGTAGAGGTTACTGTACAATTATATTTTACCAGGTTGTGCTTCATTTTTCAATTATATGGAGGACAAGAAATGATAAATATTGAAAACTATAATAATATACCATGGGAATTAAAAGAATACGATCAATGGGTTTGGTATAAAATTTACAAAGAAGTTGATAAAGAAGGAGTTATAAAATCTAAGAAAGTACCTATAAGTCCAATTACACATAAAGCTTCAGAGTGGAATAAAAAAGAAAACTGGACAAGTTTTGACAAAGCTTTAGAAGGATTAAAGAACTCTAGTTGTGATGGTCTTTCTTTTGTACTAACAAAGGATGATCCATTTGTTTGTATTGACCTAGATGATATAAGAAATCATAAGCATAAAAACATATTAAATGATTTTAAAGACACTTACCAAGAAGCTTCTTATTCAAATAATGGTATTCATATTTTTGCAAAAGGAACTATCACAAAAAATATAAATAATCAGATAGAAAAAGTTGAACTATATAGTGAAAATAAAGCTATAGCTATGACAGGAAATATTGATATTTTAGGTCATGAAGTAACAGAAATAATAGATTTACAAGAACAAATAGATAAGTTGTTTTTAAAGTTTGCACCTTTTGATAGTCCAAAAGAATTAAAAGAAAAGTATCGAAATTTTTATGATGATGTTCCTGATTTACAAACAATCCTTAAAACAATTTATATGAAACATCCAAGAGCAAGAGATTTACTACGTGGTCAAGTTTCAAGTGGCGATGCTAGTAAGGATGACTTTGAACTTTTACTATATTTAAATACATTTACTCACAGAAATCCTAAATTGATGAAAGAAATATTTTTAGGAAGTCCATTATCTAGGTTAGGAGATAGAAGTAAAAGAAGAACAGAACAAGGATATTTGAAATATCTTGATAAAACAATCGATAAAGTTCTTTATGTAGGAAGTACAAACTATTGGAACTATCATCTAGATGAAGTGGATGAAAGGAGACAACGCATTGAAATGTTACAACATCAATACTAAATTTGATACATCAGATAAGTATATTGTAGAGAACATTATTGCAAAAAATAGCATTACTTTAATTGTTGCTTCTCCTAAGAAAGGGAAAACTATGTTAGGTCTAAATTTAGGAATATGTATCAATGAAGGATATTCATTTTTAGAAAATAACACAGTAAAAACTAAAGTTGTATATTACTGTAATGAGCTTTCAGGAAGTTTAATACAAGAGAGAATAAAAAATTTAGATTTAAGATGTTCTAGTGATATGAAATTTTACGAAGGAACAAGCTATATTACTTTTGATGAATTTGAATCAATAGTAAAAGAAGATTCACAAAATGGTTATAAGGTTTTTGTTGTAGATACATTTTCAAAAATTAAATACGATAGAAAT
This sequence comes from uncultured Erysipelotrichaceae bacterium, assembly GCA_945877255.1. Lineage (GTDB taxonomy): Bacteria > Bacillota_I > Bacilli_A > Erysipelotrichales > Erysipelotrichaceae > CAMCRE01. The sequence continues at coordinate 6,478 of CAMCRE010000003.1, read as the reverse complement.
TACAATGCAAATGACTATAACGATACCTATGAAGTGATGTCAAAGTATTATAGTCTTATTGAAAAATATAATTGTACTTTTATCATGATGTATCATACGAAGAAGGATAACAGTGTAAAAAGTGTTAGTGAAAAAGTGATTGGTTCACAAGCCTTATCAGGTTCAGTTGATACGATTATCGCCATTGATAAAGCATCAGAATTTGATACAGAATTTAGTCTTAACATCACCAGTAGATTATTTGAATCGAAGACATATCAAGTTAAGATTGATGAAAGAAAAAAGACTATAGAACTTGATAAAATTGATCCAATTGAATCACTTGAACCATCAATACAAAAACTTGTTCAGATTATGCCAAAGAAGAAAGAAATTGAAGGTACAATAGTTGATATTTGTTCAAGTATTAACCTTGAAATTGAAAGCCCACAGCAGTTTGGAAAAACTTTAAATCGGAATAAAGAGATACTTTTTAAAAACGGGATTACAGTAAATATCAAAAGAGGTAAAAACAATAATATATACAAAATAAAATATAATCCGAGTGATGTAATGTATTAGATTTCGTTTAGACCGTTCATACCGTGCAATATTTTGGGTGTTAGAAAAAGTTGAACGCTCTGCACGGTGCGAACGGTATTTTTTAAAAACCAAACCTTAAATTTTTTCTGTGCTAGTAAAAATATATCTTAAAATTAGAATCTTTTAATTGATAGCAAGCATATACTTTTTGACCACACTCAAAAAAGTAGGCTTGAAATTTGCTACACAAATTTGATTTTTTAGGGAAACCCCTAAGACCCCAAAATAAAAGAAAGGAAGTGATTATTTGAAAGAAGTTTTAAGAAAAAGAAATAACAATATACACTTTATGGTGAGTGATGAAGAAAAAGAAAAGATAGAAAAACTTTTTAAAAAATCAGGATATAAATCAAAACAAGAATTTTATTTAAGTATGATTTTAGATGGTACAGTAATAAATTTTGATCCAAAAAATGAGATGTCTTTGGAGTTGAAAAAGATGAGTACCTTGATAAGTAATGCTACTAATAATATTAATCAGTGTGCAAAAATTGCTAATTCAACAGGTGAATTTACTAGAGAAGATTTTAAAGATTTAAGAGAATTTCAAATAAAAATGGGGGAATATTTTATTGAATTTAGATTGCTTGTTGAAGAAAAATTATCCAATTTCATTAAAGAAAAGATTATTAAAAATGGCAGTTACAAAAATCCATCCCATTAAAACAACTTTAAAAAAATCTATAGATTATATCTGTAACAAATCTAAGACATACGAGGAAGTTTATGTAACAACACATCTATGTACAAGAGAATTTGCACACAAAGAATTTGAAATGACAAGAAAAGAATTTCATTCAAAAACAAAAGTACTTGCACATCATTTAATTCAATCCTTTATGCCTGGAGAAGTGAGTTTTGAAAAAGCACATGAAGTTGGTAAGAACTTGTGTGATAGTATTTTTGAAGGGAAATTTGAATATGTACTTGCAACTCATATCGATAAAGGACATATTCATAATCATATTATCTTCAACTCCATTGACTCTATTGAGGGTAAGATTTACCGTTCTTATTACGGCTCTTACATGAAAATACGAAATGAAAGTGATAGGATTTGCAGAGAAAATAATCTGTCTGTAATTGATACAGAAGCAAGTCAGGAATATTCAAAAATAATGAATAGAGTTTATGAAAATTGGTATGAATGGAATCAAGATAAACAAGGAAATAGCTATAAATCAAAATTACAAATCGATATTAATAGAACAATAAAAAGTGCTAACAACTTTGAAGATTTCTTATCCAAAATGGAAGAACTTGGTTATGAAATTAAGTTTGGAAAGCACATTGCATTTAAGCATAAAGAAAAGGAACGATTCACAAGATCAAAGACATTGGGTTTAAATTTTACTGAAGAAAAAATTAAAAAGCGAATCCAAAATAAATCAAATGAAGTAGATAGAATTATAGATATTAGTAAAAATCCAAAAACTAAAAACAATAAAGCCTATGAGTTTTGGGCGACCAAACATAATTTGCAGACTATGTCAAAATCAATCTTGCTTCTTAGAAAATATGGCTACAACAGTAAAAAAGAAGTATATGATAGACAAAATAAATTAAGACAAGAACTAAGAGTTATTTCAGATGAGGGGAAGAAACTAACACGGGAAAAAAAGGTGGTAAAGGAACTTTCAAAGCATATCCATATCTATATGCAGACAAAACCCTATGCAGATGCTAATAAAGATATTTCTTCACTTTTTAAAAAGGTTCATAAAAAAGAGCTAGACAAATATCAAAAAGCTAAAGATGAAATTCAAAAAATATTAAAAAAATATCCGGAATTAAAAACAATCATAGGAAAGAATTTTAGTAAGGATACTTTTAAAAAATTAAATAGCAAGTTAGATGTACTAGATAAAGAAATTGAAGGTCTAAAAAAAGAATATATTTCTAAAACAGAAGAAATAGAGATGTTAGAAAAACTAATTCAAAACTATGAAGACTATATGAAGCCATCTACACTTGATAAGATAAAGGAATTTGAAAAAGAAGTTCAAAGTAAAGAAAAAACTAGCACAAAAAATATGGATATAGAGTTATAAGGGGTCGTATTCGACCTCTTTTATGTTTTAGATGAAAAAATATTTTAAATATGCTAAAATATAACTAAATAAATTCAGATATTTGAATTTGGAGGATAGAATTATGAAAGTAAGCTACAATGGATTATGGAAGATTCTTATCGATAAAGGGATGAATAAAAAAGAATTAAAAGAAACCGTTGGGATTGCACCAGCTACAGTTGCAAAGATGGGGCGAGGGGAACTTGTTAGTATGGAAGTGCTTTACAAAATTGGAAAAGAATTAGATGTCGATTTTGGTGATATGGTTAATATAGTGAAATAGGTACGTATTAAAAAATAGGAGGTATATATGATCAGAGCAGATATGATAAGTGTGGTAGGAAGAGAGTATTTAAAAACTAATATTGAAAATGATGAATTTAGTTATCCAAAAGCATTCAAGGAAAAGCATTTAGATTTTGAACCAATTTCAAATAGTCAGGGAAGAAAATTTGAAAAATTAGACTTGAGATTTGTTAAAGATAATGTATCGGTATTAATAGAGACAAAAACGAATTTTACAAAGAGTGATGAAGAACAATTATCAGCATATGTTGAGTATGAGAAAAGTTTAAATAATAATAAAGTAATTGCAATATTGGCAAATACTACAGATGATAAGGTTAAAGTTTGGAGAGGTGTTGTTTCTGATTCGGATTACTTATCTGAAGAAATAGCACTAAGAAGTATGGATGAATATATTGATTTTTATACTTCAAAAGTAAATAACAAAGAAAAAGTTATGCAAAACACATATAAACTTAATGAGTTATTGCATAAACATGGTATATCAGAAAAATTAAGAAGCCAATTTGTAGGCACGTGTTTACTTGCTTTAAAAAATAATGTTGATTATAAGACCAACACTTTAAGTGCAGCACAAATAAGAACCAGAATAAAAGAAGTTCTTGAGACATTATTAACAGATAGTATGGAAAAAGCTGAAAAATTAGCTTTATTGAATAAAAATGTACTAGAATCGCAAGATATAAGAACACTAAAAATATCAGATTTCAGAGAAATACTAAAATCGATAGAAGAAACCATTTTACCTTTTATTAATGATAAAAGTACCTCAGGACAAGACTTGCTTAATTTATTTTTTGTTACATTCAATAAGTATGTAGGAAAGTCAGATAAAAACCAAGCATTTACACCGGATCATATAACTGATTTTATGGCAAAGATATTAGGAGTGAATAAAAGGTCTGTTATTTTAGACCCTTGCTGTGGTAGCGGATCATTTCTAGTTAAGGCTATGACACAGGCATTAGATGACTGTTCAACTGCAAGTGAACAAGAAAAAATAAAGAAAGAGCAGATTTATGGTATTGAATTTGATGAGAATATTTATGGATTAGCAACAACAAACATGCTGATTCACTCAGATGGGAACTCAAATATCAGACAAGGAAGTTGTTTTGATTTTAAAGAATTTATTCAAGAAAAAAGACCAAATGTTATTTTAATGAATCCGCCGTATAATGCTCAAAGAAAACACATGCCAGAAACCTATACAAAAAAATGGGCAAAGGATAAAAAGGAAGATCCTTCAAAAGGACTGTATTTTGTAAAATATATTATGGATACATTGAATGAGGTAAATGTTTCTGCTACTCTTGCTGTATTATTACCTGTTGCATGTGCTATTGGTACAAGTGGAGAAATTGCGAAGTTAAAGAAAGAAATATTAGAAGAAAACACTTTGGATGCAGTTTTTACTTTGCCTAATGAGGTATTTTATCCTGGAGCAAGTGCATCTGTTTGTTGTATGGTCTTTAAAGTAGGAAAAAAACACTCTGATGTTTCCAATCCTTCTACCTATTTTGGATATTATAAAGATGATGGATTCAGAAAAAAGAAAAATTTAGGTAGAATTGAGCAATTAGATACAAATACTGGAAAAAGTAAATGGATATTAATTGAAGAGGAATGGATAGAAAACTATAGAAACAGACAATCTATTGTAGGAAAATCAGCAATTAAAAACATTACTTGGAAAGATGAGTGGATATGTGAAGCTCACATGGAAACAGATTATTCAAGTTTAACTATGGATGATTTTGAAAGGACAATCAGAGATTATTATTCTTATTTAATCAAAAAAGGAGAAATTTAATGTTTGATTTAGATACAAATAATTGGAAAAAATACAAATTTGACGACATTTTTATAATAAAAAAAGGATTCTATAATAAGAAACCTGAGCATACTAAAGTTGGAAACATCCCATTTTTAGGAGCTACTGAATATAATAATGGTGTAACTGAATACTATTCTTTGGAAGATATTCAAGAAGCATCAAAGAATGGTGATGATAATAATGTGCCTATTTCAGAAAAAATATTTCCAGGTAAGTCTCTGTGTGTAACTAATAATGGATCTGTAGGATTTGCTTTTTATCAAGAAAAAGAATTTACGTGTAGCCATGACGTTAATCCATTGTATATTAAGAATGGTGAGTTTAATAGAAGAATAGCTTTATTTGTTGCAACCGTAATTAGTGCTGATAGATATAGATGGGCTTACGGTAGAAAATGGCGTCCTGAAAGAATGAAGGATAGTTTTGTAAATCTTCCAGCGGATGAAAAAGGAAATCCAGATTGGAAGTTTATGGAGGAATACATTGAAAACCTTGAAAATCTAGAGAGAGAGAGTAATAACTCTATTAGGGATAGCATAAATACAAATAATAAAAGTGATGATAAAGAAATTGATATAATTAACTGGGGTATTTTCAGATTGAGCAATCTATTTGAAAAAGTTTATAAGGCTAAAGCTCATGTAAAAGGAGAATTACAATTTTTAGAATTTCCTAGCGATGAATACATACCATTTATTACAAGAACTGAAAGTAATAATGGTTGTGATTGTTATGTATTAATGGATGATGTAGAAAAATATGAGGAAGGAAATGCTATCATAATAGGAGATACAACAGCTACTATATTTTATCAAAAAAATAAATTTGCAACTGGAGACCATATAGTTGTTTGTAGAGCTCCTTGGATCAATGAATACACAGCATTATTTTTAAAAACTGTAATTGAAAAAGATAGATATAGATATAGCTATGGTAGAGCATTTAAAATGGATTTGATTAAAGAAACTTTTGTAAGATTACCTATTAAAGAAAATGGAGAGGTAAATTTTGAATATATAGAATCATATATTAAATCCTTACCTTATGGTGATAGAATTTAAAGAAATTATTAATAAGTTAGTTGTGAGAAATATAAATATCCCCCAATTTATCCCCAAGATATGATATAATAAATGTGGGTAATAAAGTGGGGGATAAATTTATGTATAAATATATTCAGATAATAAAAGATGTAATAAGTAGAGAATTTGAAGAAGAGTGGTTTGAATTTAAAGAAAACTGGTTCGAATCACATGGCATTGGCGAATATATATCTGCATTGTCAAATTCAGCAGCTATTTGTAGAAAAGATTTTGCTTATTTAATCTGGGGGATAAATGATGATAATCACGAGGTTGTTGGAACTACATTTGATTTTAGGAAAAATGTAAAGAACGAACCGTTGGAGCATTATTTAGCAAGGCAATTAACTCCAGATACTACTTTTTCTTTTAATGAAATAACCTATGAAGGTAAGAGGTTGGTTGTATTAGAAGTTCCAAAAGCAAAAAATATGCCCCCTTTCAACTGAACACATTTATAATTTTTGTGTCTAGTTTTTGGGGACATGTTCTATACAACCAGAATTATGATATAATACTTGTGTTAGTTATTATTGATTAGCACAAATAGTAATTTGTAAAGGAGGTATTTATGGGAATAGAACATTCGCAAAATTATT
>CAMCRE010000002.1 GCA_945877255.1 uncultured Erysipelotrichaceae bacterium | reverse complement strand
ATCAATGGCATACTGTTGATAGTTATGAGGTATAAATTGCATCAAGTATCTCTCCAATTTCTGACACATCATCCAGTACAAAGCACTGAAATCCTAAATCTCTCAACTGTTTTATTCGTTTAACTTGAATGGCTCTTGGCTTTTTACCAGGAGCCTTAACTTCCACAAAGCCTATCTTTCCATTAGGCATTAATACCATCCGATCGGGAAACCCACACGCACTTAAAGTATTTACTTTAATGCACCACCCACCACATGCTTTAATACTTTTTACTAATTGTCTTTCTATCACTTTTTCTAGCATAATTTTCTCCTTGTGTATTATAGTGTAGTCACTTTATCTACTTTTTACATGAGAGAATAAAAAATGACATATATAAAAGTAGGGTTAGAGTGTTCACTACCATGCACCCCTACCGTATCGAGGCTGAAAAACCTTGGATTTACTACTGATTCTGTATCTCCAATTCAGTTCATTGACACGTACTGGTGTGTAGCCACACAGTAACATGGCGTCTTTAAATTGATTGTTGGTGATATAAATACCTGTATCCCGTTGCAATACATGTTTTAATCCATAACTACTCAATCTTCGATTTTCCGTTTTGCGAGGTTGTATATTTTTTGCAATCCAATCGAATACTACTTCTTGTTCTTCTTTACTTAAATCAGTGATTAATTCAATATCAAAAGCACCATTTTCATTGGTATAAGGTCTATTATTTACTAGCATTGTCTATTCCTCCTATAAAAATTCTGCTGTATCCTCATTCAATTTTAACCCTAACCATATCACGCCTTTATTAGTACGTTTCTTATCATATCCACTACCACTAAGTGCTGTTGAAAAATCACGAGTATTACGTGTGTACTCACCATTGCTAATAGACCATTGTCTATAGGCTTGATATAGCTGATTACTTCCAATCGTTTCATTATTGTCCTGTTCACAACAATCTCTTATAAAATGTTCAATCCAATTGTTTTCGTCTTTATAAACTTGTTTCGCTTGTTCTACCGTTTTGCAATAAGGGTATTTAAAATGGTTTTGGATATACAATTTCGCACCATCTATCATCCACTGTAAAATAGCCCCTCCTGCTTTTTTCAAAAGTGTCTCTACATAGTCTGTCTTTGGATTTTTAATTTCGTTATTAAACGGTGCAACTAAAATTCTTCGCCACGTCCCTTTATCGTTAGAACCAACTCGTGGTAAATGGTTTGTATACAAAATAGTAGAATGACTCGGTGTGAAAGAAAATGGTGCATAATATTTCCGTTCAGCTGAAATATCATCTACACTTGCGATTTGCTTCAACATGGATGCAGATAGCCTTTGTCCCTCTTCTGTCTCGGATGCTAAAATAAATCGCTTGCCACACAACTCTGCCAAATCTACTTTGACATTTTTAGCCCTTGTGGTGAGTGACTCAGCAGGTATTTTTCCTGCATAATCTCCTAACACATACGCCTCTGAATTAAATACTGTTGACTTACCATTTCCACCGTTACCATAAACCAAAAGTAGCGATTCTTCATACACTTTTCCAATCAATGTACTACCTGCATGACATTGTAAAAACAACTGAAACTCTTTATCTCCATCTGTTACATCATCTAGTGTTTGATGCCATAACTCTTGATTAGCACTATCGGGAGCGACCGCTGTCATCTTAGTACAATAATAGCTTGGAAGATGTTCCTTAATGTCCCCCGTCTTTAAATGCACTACCCCTATTGGTGTGTTTAAAATAAAAGGATCTTGGTCTAGTTGATTATTTTTGATTTCAAGTAAGGATTTCGCTAGTTTCAAAACACCTGACACCTTTCCGTGGTCATTCATTTTTTTCGCAAAAGTCAGATATTGTTTAGCATAATTCACTTCACTTTTAGCCTTGACTTGTTTTTCACTATCATTGCCCATTTCCGCTTTCACTAAATTTCCATAAGCATTTTTAAAGACACCACCTGCATTTTTCAACACTCGTTTAGCCACTATCATATAAAGTTGCATAATTTTTAGTTCGGAGGCGTCCCACTTTTGACCATCCCAGTAAAGCCACCCACTCGAAACAGTAAAAACAGCTTTATCCTTTGCGTGTTTGGCAAATACCTCCGCCATTGCAATATCCGTAAATTCAGACGGTTGATAATCATCATAAGATTCGTTATATTCTTCAGGTGATATATAATTAGGCTGAGAAGCTATCTTTTTTCCAAACTTAGTGGCACTATACCAAATACATTTTAATTCTGATTCCGATAGTGGTGGTATGCATTGTTGTGCTTCTTGTAAAAACAACGTATAACTCTCTTCATTACTGCCATACCGTTTAATAAGCCTTCCTGCAATGTGACTCATCGTTCTATTACGACTGCCTTCACTAATCTGTCCTTGTGTTTCTTCGAACAACTCAAACTGATCATGACTCAAAATATCAACAACATTCCTGCTTCCTTGAAATAGTTCTACTTGCGGTTGCTTCGTACCGTATAAAAAACGTGATGCACCAAGTGCTCCCCCATCAAAATAGGGAAACACTTGTTGAATATCTTGTTTTAATTGAGCATAAGCTACTGCATCATGCATCTTAGGAATAGGAAAATATACATGAAATTTCGGACGAGCAGCTTTACCGTTTTTCACCTGCATATGATTACGACTATAACTTACTAAGAATGCACAGTCCGGAAATACCCGTGCAACATCCATTGGATACACCCAATCAGATGGATTCTCTGAATGGTCATTATCACAATCTTGTGGCAAGACATCTGCCCACTCAAAATTATCATTATTACGATAGTTATTTTTATACTTGCCACAAACGTGATCATACTGAATAGCTTGGATAAAACTCGCTTCATCTCTCACTTGCACTAAATTTGGATATATACAATTTTTACTATCGCCACTGGTATTAGATGCATATACTGTAAAATTAAACATGAACTTCCCCACACTCCTTACTAAAATATCGAATAGGCTGTTTTCGTCTTTTTGATACTTCTAGTTCCTTAGCCATACCTTCTGTTATCTCCGAACCAAACACCCATACCTCTTGACACTTTCCAAGTAAAATCATATCCATGGCTAGTGCATCTTGGCGATGTTCTTCCTTCTCTTCGTTCAAAAAGGGAAAAAACAGGTGTGGTGTAATTGGCACATTGCCTTGTTGATAGGCAAACTCTGCATATCGAATCGCATCTTCTATATTCTTTGCGACATCTCCACGATATGGTGCACAAATATAAACCATTGGTTTGAATGCCTGTTGTTTTTCTTTCATCACTCGTTTAGTTGACTTTCCCATGTTCTTCCTCCCATTTTGCTTTGTACCACTCTAAATACTTTTTACGGTCTTCATAATTTGGAAAAGCAACCAGTAAACCAACATCTACTTTTTGTAGTACTTCTATTAATTCAATTTGCTTTTTCGTTAAGTACGGACGAATGCTTTTCCCTTTTTCAATATTATTTTCTAGTCGGAATTGCTTAGCAGACTTTCCAAGAACAATACGATTAATCATGTCGCACTCATTGCTAAAGTGATAAGGCTTTGGATTCTCATGCAAGAGTTTAATGTTCTCTGTCAGAGCAGGAAACTCCATGCGTGCCTTTACTAACGTCTTGATGAAATTTTCCATCTCGTTAAAGCGTTGGATGTACAGTTCCTTAAACTTCATCGCCTTTTGACCTGTATAGCCCATGACTAACATTGAAAAACCATCCCGAGTTAAGAAATAACAAGGCTGTTTCTTGTTCTGTTTATTAACATAAGAGGACGGCGCAAAATTGCGCTGTGCGAATTCTCGACTTAACCCGGACTCCTCATCGACAATTCTACGAATATCTCGAAGCACCTCTTTGTGATTTTTCTCAAATACCTCTGCGACATACAAACTATCTACTCGTGCAATGTCGTTTTTATCTACGAAGATACCGTAGTCATCTTTTGGAATTAATGTCTTCATGATGTTACCCCCTTGCCTTCTTTGTACAAGTGGTACACACCACAGCAGTGGAATGTAAGTCACACTCTCCATCAGATAACACTTCCACTAAATCTACTGCGAATTCTGTGCCACAATATGGGCATCTTGTAAAGACATTCTCATCATGAATGTCTACTTTCATTTCTAGGTCTTGCCCTAGTTTTACTTTGATATAAAACATATCGATTCTCCTTTATATTTTTCTAGAAGGGATTTCCTTCAGTAGATAAAGGACAAAACAAAACCTTTTAAGTACCAAATTTCAAAAAAATAATAAAAAAAGAGCAAGTCATAAAAACTCACTCTTAATCTTTTTGATAAAACTCACAAGTGTAGCCGTCTGCATCTAAAATCAAACCTTCAGCCCATGGTGGCACTTGGCTCATGATACGACAAATCTCATTAATAGAGGCACATTCTGATTCAATAATCACTTCATCGTGAACATGTGCAACAATATCATAGTCTTTTAAGTTCAACATGGCATAAACCAAAATATCCCGTGCAATCGCTTGAACAATGTTTTCAACAAACTTAGGACCGTAACTTTCAATTCGCTCCCATTTCTTAGTCTCTCCTACTCCTTCATAAGTAACCGATTCACCACCAAATCTGTTCTCTCCAATACGTGGCTTAATATACGTCAGTTTTCTCCCACTCGGCAAAGTGATAAACAACATCCCACTTTGATAAGAAAATACAATACCATGTGTTTTAGTTGTTGTTCGTTCTTTGACAGTTTCTTTGACACACCTATCGACAGACCACCACAGATTGACGATGTTTGGATTTGACCCTCGCCACGCATGAACCAAGGGTTGTAGTTCTTCTTCCTTTAGTCCCATCTCCAAGGCTCCCATAGCGGTTAATGCACCAACTGATCCACCGTATCCACAGGCGAGCTCGGCGATTTTCCCTTTCTGCCTCAGTTCACTATTCACACCATGCTTTTCAACAGGTACACCAAACATCTGACTCGCAGACATACAATAAATGTCTCCGCCTTGTTTGAATAATGCTTTTCGCCACTTCTCTTTAGCTAACCATGCGATGACTCGTGCTTCAATCGCTGAAAAGTCTGCCACGTAAAATAAGCCCTTAGGAATAAAGGCTGTTCGAATTAACTCCGATAAAACTTTGGAAGGATTATCATATAATAGATGGACAGCTTCCCTATTGCCTTTTTTAACTAACTCTCTTGCTTCTTTTAAATCGCTCATATGATTTTTGGGGAGATTTTGTAATTGCACCAATCTTCCTGCAAATCTTCCCGTACGATTGGCTCCTAAAAATTGAAACATTCCTCGACAACGATTATCCCTACAAGCAACCTGTTGCATCGCTTGGTATTTCTTAATAGACGACTTAGAGAGTTGTTGTCGAATAGTTAACACTCGTTTAACTGTTGTATCTTCTATCGTTTGGATAAGATTCTGTACTGCTTTTTTATCTAAGCTATCGACTTCAATACCTTTTGTTTGTAACCATTGAGATAATTGAATCACTGAATTTGGGTTATCCAGTTCTGTCAGTGTTTGTAATTCTTCCATCAATTCCATGCGATGGTATTTATCGAGTTCAATAGCTTGTTGGACAAATACGCTATCAATTTGAATCCCTCTATCGTTAATCGTTTGATCGAGAACATACTCCTCCCATATAAAATCAGGAACTGGAAATTTAGATAGTTTCTGTCCGATTGCCATTTCAACATCCACATCTCGCTTGTTATAATCTTTAAATTGTTGCCACTTGTCTTCATCATGGTAATACTCATTTCTTGTTCGTCCACCATTTATTTTGGTTGGAGCACACGGTACACAAAAATAACGAATTAAATCTTTTCCTGTTTTTAACTTTTGTTCTTCTAGTCCTAAAACAGCACCCACTCCTTCAAGTGATAATGGTAGCCCCATATACCCTGACCATACCATCGTACATCGCCATGAAGTAGGATTAAGCCTTACACCTAACATTCTCGATAAACACACCCGTTCAAATTGAGCATTAAATGCCCATTTCAACACCGTGTCATCTTCGAGTGCTTTCATGATTTCTGGGGGTATATTTTCTCCTTTTACTAAGTCAATAACGTGTACCTCTCCGTCATCTACAGCATAGGCAAAAAGGAGGACTGTGAAGTCCTCACTTTCTGCGTACTTGTAAACACCGGATTTGATTAGACTCACACTCGAGTAAGTTTCAATATCGATGTTTAGTTTCTTCATAAACCTAACCTTTCTCGAACATACAGATACAAGTCTGTAAGTCGTTTGATAACAAACTCCGTCATGACAACACCAACCAGTACTATGACAAAATATTCCATCCTATCTATTTTCCTTTACGTTCTTTTTCATTGCGTCTATCATCACGAATGGTCGTGTAAGCTGAATAAAGCACAACGATATTCCAAACTACCAACAATAAATAAACTAGTCCATACAATACATCATTCATCATTTTTTCTCCCCCTAAGCTAAAAAGTCATCATCTGCTACTGTTGTAAAATCGTCACTTGCACTACTACGTCCACCTAACGGCTCGCCATCACGGATTTTTTGGATATTTCCTAATCCACAAGCAATCCCTTTATTACCATTTGAGTTAAAGGCATAGAAGGTCAAAGACACTCGTGCATAACACCCTGAATAAACTTCACTTTGGTCGAGGATAGGTTGGACATTGGTATCTACAATTTGTGGTTTCGTGAGTGAGTTTGCATTGATAAAATAATGCCCTTTATATGCTTCATCATCTCGCTCAATATCCCCATCTCGCAGTGGCAGTTTCAGTGCGGCTTTATTTGGTTTCTTACCACCAAATTTTGCGACACCTTCTTCAATAGCCGTGTCAATTGCTTGTTCAATCGCTTGAATGGTTTGAATGTCGTCTTTTGGAATGAGTACCGATACAGAGTATTTTTCTGTTCCACCATTGATAGATTTTGGTTCCCAACCATTAAAATAAGATAATCGTGTGTTTTTTCCTGTAATTACTTTTGTATTTTTCATATTAGTTCTCCTTCTTGAATTCATCTTTTGCTTGTGTTATTTCAATTGCCTTACGCTTATCACTAGTTGGCACCAAAACTGGTGTACCGACTGGTTTATATATTAGCGTATTAAATAAAGTGTCAAATTTTGCTTTCCCCATCATCTTTTGTAAGTCTGTCATGGATAGAAGTGATTGTTTGTAGATATCGGTATAGCCATTAGCTTTGGCGATTTCAGCAACTTTTTCTTCATCGGTAAACTTACGTACCGTTCGTCCTGCAACTAGCTTATAGCCATTCCATGACTTCCCACTTTGTAAGGCGACTTTTGTCGCATACTCTTTGACCTCGTTGGCCCATTTAGTTAAATCATCTACATGAGATAAAACTTCTTCAACCTCATCATCCGTAAGTAGATGTGGTGATTTGAGTTCAAAACGTTCGAGCTTTTTATGGTGATTATACCTTGCACGAAGCACCACCCCACAATTTGAAAACTGACACCAAGGACCATATTCCACTACTCCTTTACCTTCAAAGGCAAGTTCTGCTTTTTCTTTCAGTTCGCCTTCTGCCCAATACAGTAAATCTTGGGTTGAAATGGTATCAGTTGAGATATTGAATTTTCGTGGTTGAAAAATCGTCATCACCACTTCTTCAATATCATAGAGTGCATCGTATAGTTTCAATGCACCTAAGGCATAGAGTTTCATTTGTGGATTATCTTCAGCCGATACTTCTACCCCACGACCATACTTTAAATCAATAATATGGATACAGTTATCTGCCACAATGACACAGTCACCCGTACCAAATCCGTCTGGCACATAATCTGAAAAGTCTAAACGTTGTTCTATTAGCACAATTGGGTCTTTAGTAGTTTTCTTGATACGCTCCAACAGTTCCATAATATAAGTCACGTAATCATCCGTATGGGTGTCCATTTCCGTGTCTGATACTTGAATGGTTCGATGTGTCATGCCGAGTGCTTTTCTGAGTTTGTTTTCTGCCACCACATGTGCTAGTGTTCCCTCATGGGCTTCTTCACTGGTCTTGTTTTCAAAATAAGACTCTAACCGTGGCAATGGTGGACAGGTTAACCATCTATGGCTACTTGAAGCAGATAGTAATGCATGTTTAGTCATTGCCGAGTTCCTCTGCTTTCTTCAGTAATGTCGCATAGTCTTGTGGTTTAACTTCGCTGAGTTTTGTTGCACCAAATTCAGTGATTAAGTGTTTGATGTCTTTGGTAAAACCTAAGCGACTTTTATCTGCAAGAACTGCACGGACTTGTTCAAGTGTAATCACTGATTCTTTGGAGTCATTCTTTTGTGTATCCGCTGCGTCATTAAACAAGGATTCCAAGTCCGATTTAATTTCCAACAATTGATTAATCTGTTGATCTAAATCTGCGATAATTTGGAAAATCTGTTTTGTTTTTGCCATTGACGTACTCTCCTTTCTTGGCTGCGATGATTTGTAATTTATTAGCGATTCGTTGATTAACTTCTTGTATTGATATCAACACTTTCGCTATTTCCTCATTGAGTGCTTTTTCCATCATGAAGGTCCCTCCTTTCTAAGAAGCTCCTGCTTCTCGAAAGTAATAGGACACTTCTGATGGGTTTAAGTACTATTTTTCTAAAAAATGTAGTTTTAAATTGTTAATGACTTTATTTTTTCGTTTATTAACTCCTTTTTGACTCATTCCAATTGCCTTACCAATAGCCGATTCTGAATACCCTTCTTGGAAAAGTGCCATAATTTTTTGGTCGAGTTTTGTTAATTTTGCGAGCTCAACCTTCAACTCAGCGAGTAGCTTTTGCTTCATTACCGCTTGTTCTAAACTGGCTGTGTCGGGAATATCTAAGTCATACTCTTCTTTGATGTGTTCTACCGATACCTGTGTCATACCTAGTTCTTCAAAGTACTTTTTCTTACGTTCTTCTTGTTTCATCTCATTCCAAATGGGACGCATATAGTTATAGTACTGTTCTTCAGTACAAGGAATACGTACTACTCGTTTAGCGATATTGCCTATACGACACCAAACGACATCATCTGGTGTATAGCCATTTGCATAAATGAACGCTTTGTCTTCTGCAGTATTTACTTCTATCGGAATGTAGAATTGTTTCTTCCTTAAATTTTCTGTTTGCATAAAATTTCTCCTTTGATTTGAAATTCATCTCAAAGGACGAGAAACAAAAAGAACTGTAGTACCCAACACACCACAGCTTTGTAAATGCAACAAATAAGCACGACAAAAACACGGAAGTGAGTTGAATTTTTAAGATCCTAATAAACTTTTATTGTTTATTTGTCTTTCAAATTCTGTTTACTCTCGTCCGTTCTTGTAGGCCTACTTGAACTTTTATGAGATTTATTATTTACGTTTTAATTATTCCACAATTTTATTTTTCATGATGAACTTGATGAGTTCGTCATAAAACTCTTATTTTATGAGGCTTCATTAATTTTTTGCATAAAAAAAAGACCCTAAAAGGGCCTAAAACAAACACAGTGTGTTTTCAAATTTTTAAAATTCTTTAATTTTGCTTCCTAATTCTTCTATTTGTAGCTTGACTAACAATTCATTGAAATCACTTATTGATAATCCTGGCATTTGTTCTATTATTCTCAAATATGTTTTTTCAGGATTTTCAAATTCATTAATATTAAATTTTACCTTTCGCAACAATTTTTGTATTTGCCTTATTGTAAGCCTCAAACCTACACAGATTGCAAAAAAAGTATTTGAATTCATATTATTTGCATTATCATTTTTTATTCTTCCATGATACGCAGAATGAACAAGGGTCTGCTCATTAAAAGATTCTGGATACTTCCATTTTCTTTTTTGAAATAGAAACCATAAACAATTGCATAAACTAGATTTAGGATCACCTAAAAGTTTTGTAAATTCTATTTCAGTATTTTCATCGTAATCTAAAATATAATTAACAAAACCATCATAGGCCTCTTCTGATTCTTCCACTACAGATGTCTGAAATTTAGGATGAAATACATATAGCCTATTATCAATACCTGTACTTTTAAATAATGCTGCTCCTATCAAATCATTTGAATGCTCTATATAATCGACATTATATTTAACTTTAATATTAATAGCGCATTTACTAATATTTCGTTTAGCTTTGTTTGTCAAAATCAAATGATTATTTTCATACTTTACATATTGTTTATCCGCCTTAACAAAATAACCATCAACAAAAATATACTTACCTTTTGATACCCACTCTGCCAAACCAATATTATGATTTAACATATTTATAGCATCAACAGGACTAATCTTTTCATATTCATATTTTGGAAGTACATCATCAAAAATCACTTCAAAATCAGCTAACCTTTTTAATTGATCTATTAAACCAACTTCAATTAATCTATATTTAGATGATTCTTGAGAGACTATAAAAAAATCACTTATTTCTCTAACTAGGTTTTTACAAGTAACTTTTTTATTTTTTAGTATGTCATTGGCTTTTTTTAAGAAGCTAGTTTTGGGCATGAGAATTCTTGGCGTCAATCTATGTGCTTGCCACTCCAACCATCTAACTTCATTTTCTTTAGTCTTCTTTCCCAACGGTGGTTCATAAAAGCTCTCAGATTGCCTACACATTATTGGATAAAGTTTTTCAGATGCTTTCTTATTTTTTAATTTTAATATAGAAAAATAAGCTCTATCTTTCTCCCAATGAATTGCTTCATGCATTAGAGTATTTCTTTTTGCACCTTCTCCATACATAAGTGCTGACACAGGATCAACGATAATTGTACCTTCTTCAAAAAATTCTTCTATATATTCTTTTTTTTCAGAATTATAAATCCTTACTTCACTATCAAGAAGAAGACAACAACCAAAAACATCGTAATTAGCAGATAACCTCTTCTCAATAACTTTTAACCCCATCTTCCCTATTATTGCATCAACTGGAACTGGCATAGGTGTAGTTAAAGCTTTGCTACAGTATTTACTCAAAAACTTTGTAGCATAATCATCCAACCTATTTGCTCCAAGAATGAGTGCTCCAGTTTTAGAGTTGATATCATAAATATCACTGTAACTAATCTTTTTACTCATCTACACTATTCTCCTTTTTCTAAATAATCTAAAGGTAAGTTATCAAGAGTTCTTTTGGCTATTTTCCATGTTGGATAAAATTCCTCGACAAGTGCATTAAATCTGTGAGTATGATTTCTTTCTAGTAAATGCACCATTTCATGGACTAATACATACTCAAGACATTCTATAGGTTTTTTTGCCAATTGAAGATTGATCCAAACTCTCCTTTTATCTATATTGCATGTACCCCATTTTGTTCTCATATTTTTAACTCTATACTCATTAGCAGAGATCCCCATTCGTTCCTCTACTTTTTGTATTAGTCCCTCCAGCACTCTTTTCAACTCAACACGGTACCATTCATTAAAATACTTCTCCTTATTATCCCTTGTTGCTCCTTTAGGTACTCTGAATAATATTTTATTTGGCATTTTAACAATTTCATAAGATCCAGCACCTATTTCTACATCCAATCGATATGGTCTTCCCCATAAGTAATGACTTTCTCCTGACACATATTCCCTTTTGCTCTGTCTTTCTTGTGAAGTCATTTTTTCTCTTATTGTGTTAATCTCTGGTAATTTCTTTAAAACAAACAGTTTTATTTCATCATCCGGATAATTTATAGGAGCACTAATTGTAACTTTTCCTTCTGGTGGATTTACTCTTATATATAAATTTTTGAGATTTTTCTTTTTAGTAATTTGAATCTCAACCCCACCAATAATTTCATTACTACATATCATATTCATCTAGCCTTTCGATAATATTAAAGATTTCATCAACCTTGATGGTCTTTTCATCTACATCATCACTATATAGCGATAAATTTTGATATATAGCAAGTTTTATGTTTCTTTTTTTTTGGTGATTTAACTTCCAATTGGTTTTTAATGCACTAGTAATAGCATTATGCATAGCTATAGCTTTATCAACATCACATTCAAAATAGTCATATAAGGCTCTCATAGCTTCACTGTCTTTAACCGCATCTGGATAGCTTCCGCTATTTTCTGGATGTAAAACTGCTTTAGCAAGTTCTACAACCTGTTTCAAATACTCTTCATAGCTGATTGCTTCCACTTTTCTTTGTTCAATAATTTCTTCTAGCATTTCAGACAATTTTCCATAATATTTAGGATTAGACTCTGCTTTCTTTACAATCTCATGTTTAATATTATTATCTATTGTTTCCGCTTTAGCATTGTCATTCCCAGGAAGTCCAGCTATTGCATCAATTGGTGTTGTTGTCGTGCCGTTTATAAGCAGTTCAACCAAACTCATATCATCCAAATTATTTATAGTAGTTGATTCCTCAGCCCTAATGTAAGTATCCAGAATATATCTCATATCTGGCTCATATGCTTTTAAATCGATATAATCACAACTTGCTAAGCGAATTAGTTCTTTGACATTGTTATATCCAGAAATACTTTTTCTAATATCTGAAACTTGTTTCTCTGTATATCCGTAATCACTTTCGAGCCTACCGCTACATTCCGCAAAAGAGCGCGTTAATGAAGATGTTAATGAATAAAGTGCGTCTCTTAACCCTCCTTTTTCATCAGATTCGCTATCCTTTCCACAGAAATAGTCAATATAATCAGTATCTTCATTACCATTTATATTTCCGAATAGGTCCTCTAACGAAGCAATAGCACCAACCATTTCAGCTTTTGCTTCATCAAACCTTGATTTTAATAAGCCTTCAATATCTTCCTTATCAAAACTATCGAATGCCTCACTTGTATAATCAATCATTGCTGTTTGGACGTTACGGAATAAATCCATGTAGTCTACGATATATCCGTAATCTTTACTTTCACCATCCGGACGATTAACTCTGCATATAGCTTGGAATAAGTCATGATCTCTCATTGACTTATCAATGTAAATATAAGTGGCACTTGGAGCATCAAAACCAGTCAAAAGCTTATCAACAACTATTAATAATTTCATTTGACCTGGACATTTCTTAAATTGTTTTTTTACCTTTGTTTCAAATTCAGAGACACTTTTACCGTTCAGCATTCTTTCGTATATGCGTTTTTTATATTCGTCTTCACTTTCTTGATTTGGATCAATAGATGATGTTCTCACGCTTGCATCTGTTGGTTCATAAGATGTAACAACAGCACACTTAGTAAAGTTATTACTTGTGAAAATATCCCAGTACTTGCATGCTTCAAAAATACTGCCAGCAACGAGTATTGCTGTTCCTCGGTCATTCTGTAACCTAGCTTTTGTGCTCATATCATAGATGATATCACCAGCTATTTTTTCCAATCTCTGTTTTGAACTATATAACTTATTGATAGAAGTCCAGCTTTGTTTTAATTTTATTTTGGCTCTATCAGTTAAATCTTTTGTTTTTATGTCAAACCAAGTATCTATTTTTTCCTTATTGCTTAGATTTTGGTCTACGTCTCTTGCCTCATATCTTAAATCTAGGACAACGCCATCCTCTACTCCTTCATTGAATTTGTAGGTGTGGATATACGATCCAAACGTCTCAACACTAGTCATCTTATCTTTCTTTAAAAGCGGAGTGCCTGTAAAACCAATAAGAATAGCATCTGGCATAATTGCCTTGACTGCCTCGTGAAGTTTACCGGAATTTGTTCTGTGACATTCATCAATAAAGGCAATAATTTTCCCTTTTGCTTTAAAATTTCTAGGTAAATTACTTTTTAATTCTTTAACATAACTATCGACATCTACCTGACCACCTGCATTATGTCCATACTTGTGGATTAAAGAACAAATAATTGAATCCTCATTTTTATTTAAAGTTTCTCTTAAATCGTCGCAACTTTTTGCTCTCTTAACCTTTTCCTCAACGTCAAAAAACAAGCTTTCAATTTGATCATCTAATTCATCTCTGTCAGTAATAATCACAACTCTACCATCATCAATGTTTTCAATAATCCATTTTGTTAGCCAGACCATTATTAAAGACTTCCCTGAACCTTGGGTATTCCAAATTATTCCACCTTCATTTAACTTGATTCGTTCTCTTGCTGCTATATTTGCAAAAAACTGATTATGTCTTGCAACTTTCTTAATTCCTACATCAAAAATAACAAAGTCATGAATGAACGACAAAAAGCGCTCTTTATGGCAAAGGGATACAATCCCATTTTTTAGCCTATTCGTACTTTGAAGAGCTCTAACATCCTTTGATAATGAATCATTAGCATGGATATCTTCCTTCCAAGTTAAATAATATTTCTCTGGTGTACCAGTAGTTCCATATTTCAAACCTTCCGATTCATTTCCTGCAAATATTAATTGCACAGGATGATAAAACTCTTGAATGTTCTCTCTTTTTTGGCTATCAAGACTCTGTCTAATTCCATGACTAATACTTTTACAAGAGCGTTTAAGTTCAAAAACTGCTAGCGCTATACCATTCACATAAATAACAAGATCCGGTCTATGATGTGTTTTACCATCAAACCTTAAAGTAGTAACTTCTTCTGCTAGTTGAAAATCATTATTTGCAAAGTTATCCCAATCTATATAATTGACAGTCTTCCTATTTTTATTCTCATCCTTTGCTCCCTGTCTACCATAGCGAAGCAAAGAATAAATTTTCTTATTTACATTATAAAGACTGTCTACTTGGTTCTTGTATAAGTCCAATAACTCTGAAATGGCAATATCTATCTGTTCTTTCTTATAACCTCTTTTTATAAGATTTTCTCTTAATAGCTCTTCTTTTATCCCACTATTTTTCTGGTCTTCAAGATTGCCTAAAAAAGTATAATTGAGGTCCTTAATAAGCCACGATTTTACACGTTGCTGTAGTTGTTCTCTTTCTAAATCTACATTAATTTTAGACATATTGACCTCCTATACTAATCTTATTTTTCCAGTTAATAAATCATCCATTGCTCCTGATTTTAACTGTTGGTATTTCTCTTTTTCTTTTTCTAGATTTTCTATCTCTTTATCCATTGAGGATAAGATCTCAGCAATTATTTTCTGTTCTTCTGTATCCGTCGGGATATAAATCGTTGTTTTTCTAAACTTATCCATTCCCACTAAATTTTTCATAGCTCCACCTTGAGTGTCATCTATAATTTTATGTTTGAATTTATTCCAATTAAAATAGTGGTTAAACAAATTAAAATCGCATATATTATCATCTATTGTTAATTTTAAAAGTGCTTGGTTAATCACCCCAGGAACATAATTGTGGGGTATTCTATAAATTTCACCAATTGTCCCAGAGCAGCTTACAATAAAATCATTTTCTTTTACAGAAAACCTCGAAAGTTCATCATACTTATTTTCATCAATATAATAGTCTCCAAGATTAATTGATTTATAAATGGCATTTTTTTGTTCGTACACTTTATAACCTTTATAAATGAATGCATCTTTCTTTAGCGATCCTCCAAATGGTCCTCTAACCATTCCCCTAGGCACGCATACTTCTTCCAATTTGAATTCTTTCCATGGTTTATTTTTTTTCATTCTTTTATATCCGGATAACAGTTCCTCTACTGCCCCATCACGAATCATTTTTTTCTTCTCAATGAGTTTTGAAAGATTTTTGATGTGGGTGTCGAAAGAATCTAATGCCTTAACAATAATTTTCTGTTCCTTTACATCCGCTGGATACCTCAAAGTCATTTCAGTTATCATAGGCTTCCTGACTGAATCTACCGTTGTTTTTGCTGTTTGTGCCATAACTTCATTGAAAAAAAATCTTGAAAAATTATAGAAAAAGTATTTTCCTATAATTTTTTTAAAATTACTTATGACATATACTCTTTGATGCGCGGAAAATTTACCATTTACATAGTGAAAAATTTTTCCTATTTGACCATCACCTACAGTAAGTACAGCCTCGCAGTCATAGTCAAATTCATCCAGCTTTTGTACTTCAGAAGATCTTATAAAAAATGGGTATCTTCCATTCTTTACTCTGTCTTGAGTATCTCTAATTCCTGTGTTTACATCCGCAATATTATCTATGATGTCGTTATTCCAATCTTTAGGATAGCTTACCATTTGTATCCCATCCTTTCCAAAGCAGCTTTTACCTCGGCTTCTGATTTCTTAGTTTCCTCTTCTATATCACTCAATGTTTTTTCATACCTGTTTGCTATGGTGTGAACCTTTGATATCCATAAATTCATAGCACTATCCAATTCAATTTTGATATCTTCTCTTATTCTAGTCATCCACTTCTTATCAAAAAGTAGAGTTTTGATTTCTTCCATGCTGATTTCAGAATATTTGTTTGTCACCTTTTCATCTAATTCTGAAATCTTGTCATTTATAGTTTTATTAATTTTCTCTAACTGTTCTACCTTTTCTTGATAAGCTAACAACAAAGTATATTCCTCCATAAAATCTTCAGGAATAGTTGCTGTCTCCTTGGCTAATTTAATCGCAGTACTTATTTTTTGCTTTCCAAGTTTTCCATCTTTATTTCGAATATCATAGTTTGCGATATTGCTTTGTTGCTGAGCAAAATCTTCCGCTTTAAGCTTATCATCATTAAAATATCCCAGTAGTTCCGCAAGAACTGCAGCATCTTCAGATTCTTTTTTAGATTCGATGAGCTTAATTCGATTATTAAGATTACCTTTTGTAATAGAATCTCCCTTATCATTTAAAACTTCAGCAAATAGACTTTCTTCTCCAGATTGCTCTTCTATCATTTCATCCATTTCTGAAATAAGAATATTTACCTGCTCATTTAATTTTTCTATCTCATTTAACTCTGTAGCAAAATATTCCTTTTCGATAATCTCTCTAGGTATAAGGACTCCATCAAAAGATTTTATTTTTGATTTATCCTCAACCTTAATTTCATCCCCGTTTTCATCCTTACCTTTTTTAGTAGCGTACACATATTCAATTTCACGAGCAGCCTCATAGCCCAGTGATTTTATTACATACACATCATCCTGAAGCTTTTCATTCCAGTAATTAAGCAACACGTCATACGCATCATAATTGCTAATAATTTTTGATGCATCATAGCTAGCAAGCATAGCAAAGCCTAGATGTCTTATTATCTTCTTAGGGTCTGTATCTGCATTGATACCAAGAAGTGTATCAGCAGCAGACTTTTCAAAATCAGAGAATAGCTGTTCAGATTCTTTAGTAGCTTCTCCTTCAATGTTGGAATCTTGAGCTATTGTCTCTTCAACAGCTTCAGGAATAACTTTTAAATCGAATATTCCTTTTATCTCGTCTTTTGGCTTGAATAATTTAGTTTTCAAACCAGGCGAAACTTCCCATAGTTTTTCCAACGATTCAATATCTAATTTGGGAATTCCTCCATTTAAATGTGATTCGATGTTTTGTGGAAGTGTTTCATCTATTTTTTGAATGTATCTTGGAACATTCAAATTCCCATCATGATTTTTATCAATTTCCTCATAAGAAACAAATCGAGAATATCCATTGATTTCAGTTTTGTTATTAAATGTTTGAACAATTTTTTCAATATCTTGCTCTCTAAGTCTATTTTTATCCCCGTCTTTTTTATATCCATCACTGGCATCAATGAAAAATATACCTTTTCGTTCATCCGCATTTTCCTTATCAACAAGAATAATACAAGCCGGAATTCCCGTACCATAAAACAGATTAGAAGGAAGACTTACAATTCCTTTTATCCATTTCTTTTTTAGAATCTCTTTTCTTATAGTTTCTTCTGAATTACCTCTAAACAAAATTCCATGTGGCAAAATGATACCAGCTTTTCCGGTTGATTTTAGAGCTTTTAAAACATGTAAAAACCAAGCATAATCCCCATTTTTCTTAGGTGGTGTAGTACTATAACCATCAAATCTCTTAAATTTATCCTTATCGACTTTAATCCCATCTGTCCAATCCTTGTCAGAAAATGGTGGGTTCATTACAATGAAATCAAACTTTGTAAGTTCACCAAAATCATTTATATACTGAGGGTCTGACAAGGTATTAGAGGCTTTAATTTCACCCGTAGCCTTGTTATGTAAAATAAAATTCATTTTAGCTAAACCAGCAGTATCTGGGTATTTTTCTTGACCATAAATATCCACTAATGAACTCCCATCTGCTCTAGTTGGCGCCTCATCTGCTGCACGTATCAATAACGAGCCCGAACCTGCTGCAGGATCATGCAAAGTATAAGGTCTTTGGGCAGTAGTATCTATGTTGCCAATACCTATTAATCGAGCAACAGTTCTAGACACTTCACTTGGAGTATAGAATTGCCCCTTACTTTTACCTGATTCCTGCGCAAATTTCATCATAAAATATTCATAGGCATCACCTATGATGTCATCTCCGCTTGCCATATTGCTCTTGAAATCAATTGCAGGATTTTGAAAAACTCTAATAAGGCCAGAAACCTTATCTACTAGTTCCTTGCCTTTACCTAATTCATCTGGATTATTAAAGCTTACATCTGGAAGTAATCCTTTAAGTTTATTATCTTCTAAAAACTTTTGAATAATAATATCTACTCGTTCTCCTACATCTGATTTTCCAGCAGCCTTAACTAAATCATCAAATGATGCACCTTCATTTACTTCAAATTCCGCAAATCTTTTACCTTTATATCTATCTGATACATATTTAAAGAATAACAGTACCAATACGTAATCTTTATATCTTGATGGCTCTACACCACCTCTTAGCTTGTTACAAGCTTCCCATAAAATTGAATATAATTCTGATTTTTTCACGGCCATAACCTCGTTCTCCTAACTAAAACTCTAAAATATCTATTCCTGCTTTTAGCAATCTTTCATATCTTTCATTCGATAAAACAACTGCCTTTGGTTTTCCATTCTTTAATATAAATGCAGCTTCATCTTCTTTTGAAAGTTGCGTAATTATCTTTGAAGACTGTCCTCTTAAAAAATCAGACATATTATAAAATTTCATTACCTTTTTAACTTCTGATTCACTCATAATCATTCTCCTTTTATTTGCTTTATTATACCAAAAATCACTACTTTTTTCCACTTTAATAATAATTACTTTTTTAGTTACTTTTGTATAAATCGGTATATAAACAAACCTATCAACTCAACCACATTCAACTGGATCTATACTAAACAAGCAGACACACAAAGTACCTATACATTATTATCTCTTCTCTTCCCAGTGCCTTCAATCCTCCCCTTGCAAACTCTCCCATCAATCCACTTAACCACGCAGTTATGTTCTTCATCGACAACTATCTCTTCTACTAAATCTCCAATATCCACTGATAGTTTTTTAATATCAATGCGTAATCTATTGTAACTTTGTTTGCCAATTAACCGATTCATTTTACCTCGTAATACACCATTCTTATAAAATCGTTCCATGCAGATTTTAACCAAACACTCGTATAATTTTTTGTCATAGATATGCCTAATACTACATTTATTCGTCTTTGAATACTTATTCTGACAATTCCATGCTAAACTGTTTCCATTTGCGCTCTTGAATTCCGAGTGAATAATAAATGATCCAAATTTTGAGCCACACTTTGAACAAATAATTTTACCACCAAGTGAATATACTCTGGTGGCTATTTTATTTTCTTCGAGTATCTGATTTACATACTGATATACTTCTCTTGAAATAATTGGTTCATGATTCTCTTCAACATAGTACTGTGGAAGTTCGCCTTCATTCTTTTTCTTCGTTTTTGTCAGATAATCTATCGTGAACGATTTTTGCAGTAAAGCATCTCCTATATATTTCTCGTTTTTCAAAATTGAACGTATTGCGTTATTATTCCATTTTTCTTTATTAGAGGGAGTAGGTATTCCATGGCTGTTTAAGTATTTCTTTATTTGTGAAACTGTATAGCCAATGACAAACAACGAATATATACATTCTATGATTTTTGCTTGTTCATGATTAATGACCAAATTCCCATCTGATCCCCTGTCATATCCTACAAACCGTTGAAAAGGAACCGTCACTTTTCCATCAGCAAATCGCTTCCTTTGTCCCCACTTACAGTTCTCTGAAATACTTCTACTCTCCTCTTGTGCAAATGAAGCCATCAACGTTAGGACTAATTCTCCTTTGGCATCCAGTGTATGAATATCTTCTTTTTGAAAATAAATCCCCACTCCCTTTTCCTTTAGCTTTCTTATTGTACGGATAGTATCCACTGTATTTCTTGCAAACCGACTAATGGACTTAGTAATAATTAAATCAAATTTTCCGTTCAATCCCTCTTCGATCATAGCGTTAAAAGCAACACGATTTTTAGTCCGAACTCCAGATATACCTTCATCAAAATAGATTCCTACATACTCCCACTCCTTGTGATTTTCGATATATTTAATAAAATAGTCCTTTTGTGCTATCAGGCTATTCAACTGCTCATCCTTATCTGTCGATACTCTAGCATAAGCAACGACCCTCAACTTCTTTCTTAATTCACTGAATTTTGGCAACCGTTCTAATTTTTCAACAATTTTTTTCATTGTAATCCTCCAGCATTCGAGTCGGTGGATTGAACTCGTCTTTCAGCACTTTCGATGTCATTTCCCAAATTTGTTCATCTATCTGATGGTTCATTTTTAGGACATCTAGCATCAGTTGAAAAATCGTATAATCCACTTGATCTTTTTTGATTTTCTTAATCGTTCTCATGACTTTCCTCCTCATCATATACATCACTCAAACTACCAAAAAAGTCAAGTTGAACCCCTTTTTAATATCTGACACCCCTACTGTAGCGTTTGACACCCCAAAAATAACTAGGTATAAAAAAATAAGACCATAGTTCAAGCAAAACTATCGTCTTATTTACAAAAGGCTTGAAATAGCCGTATTTCCACTATTTAATTGTATCATTTTGTATAAATTCATCTCAGCATATTTTGTGATGTTTCCATTGTCAAAAGGATAATATTTTTTGATTTCGGAAAGAAGTTGCGTTTTACCTCCTGCCCACTTTAGAAATGGTTTAATATTTTCGCTGTTGTTAGTCATAATACCTCCATTTTGTAGTTGTAAAATGTTTTAATAATTATATCATAAAATCAGTTGAAATACACTTGTACATGTTCCGTAATAAAAGCATGATACCTGAATATCATGCTTTTATTCTACATTTTTTCTTTTGCTTCTACCCCAATTAAATACAATGCATTTTTTAACGTTACCTTAATAGCAAACAACAACGCTATTCTTTCTGCGGTTAGATCTGGATTACACGCATCCACAACTTTACATGTTGCATAGAAACTATGAAATTGCTGTGCTAATTTATAAATATAATTGCATAACTTATGCACTGCTCTTTCTTTTGCAACACTGGCAACTGTATCGCTAAATTCATTAATTGATTTTAATAATTGAATTTCTTTTTCATCAGTCAGTAATAAATATTCAGACTGAGCTTTAAACGCTTGATCTTTTAAAATTGAGCAAATACGCGCATACGCATATTGAATATAAAACACTGGATTATCGTTTGTTTGTTTTTTAGCTAACGTAACATCAAAATCGAATGGTGTTTCCAATGCACGTGATACGTAAAAGTACCTTACTGCATCAACTCCTACCTCATTACAAAAATCACGTAATTTAATAGCGTTTCCTTCACGCTTACTCATTTTAATTTCAGACCCATGTTCATCAATTAAACGTACCATCTGAATAATATCGATCTCTAAATTATCACTGTTATAACCAAATGCAGATAAACTCGCTTTTAACCTCGCAATATATCCATGATGATCACCACCTAATAAATCGATCATTGTAGTTACGGGTTGACTTGCTATTTCAGCATATTCGTTCGATTTAATACGATTATAATTTCCAGTCAATTTTGCTTGATGGTATGCAATATCCGGCATTAAGTAAGTATAACTACCGTCGCTTTTTTTAATGACACGATCTTTATCATCTCCAAATGTTGTAGTTTTAAAAAACGTAGCACCATCTAACTCATAAGTGTGTCCACTAGCAATTAATTTTCGATACATCTCATCAACAACACCAAGTTTTCGCAAGTTATCTTCACTTCCAAACACATCAAATTCCACTCTAAACAACGCTAAATCTTCACGCATTTTTTCCATTTCATAGTAAACACCAAGTTCACTCAACTGTGTTATTGTATCGTTTTCATGTAGTTTATCTAAAAAACAATCACCGTATTTTTCTTTAATAATTTTTGCAATGTTAATGATATCTTCTCCGTGATAACCATCTTCAGGTAACGAAATATTTTTCCCAAACAACTCTCCGTAGCGGCTAGCTAAAGACTTCCCTAAATTATTAACTTGATTACCAGAATCATTCATATAAAACTC
This sequence comes from uncultured Erysipelotrichaceae bacterium, assembly GCA_945877255.1. Taxonomy (GTDB): domain Bacteria; phylum Bacillota_I; class Bacilli_A; order Erysipelotrichales; family Erysipelotrichaceae; genus CAMCRE01. Next base: position 132,746 of record CAMCRE010000002.1, on the reverse strand, counting down.
ACGAATGACATTATAACCACTTTTCTTTAAAATACGTGTTAAACTATCTCCCCAAGCAGCACCACGTGCATGACCTAAATGTAAATCTCCTGTAGGATTAGCACTAATATATTCAACATTAATTGCTTCATTATTACCTATGTTATTTTCACCAAATTTTTCTTGTAACGTCATTACTTCATTGATGATATTTGCTAGTGCAGTAGTTTTTATTTTGAAATTAATAAAACCTGGTCCAGCTATAGTAGCACTCTCAATGTTGCTATTTACTAAATGATCAACGATTGTTTGTGCAATTTCTTTAGGGTTTTTTCCTAGTTTTTTAGTTAATCGCATTGCGACTGTTGTAGAATAATCACCCATCGTTGTATCTTTTGGGGTTTCGATTACGACTTCATCTTGTTTAAGTGATACATTGAATTGATTGTTCACAACATCAATTATCGATTGTTTTAAATTAAATTCAATATTATTCATTTTTACACCTCAAAATGCTCTACCATCTTTAATAATGCGTTAACATAAATTTCAGTTAATTCTAATAATTCAGAAATTGAAATTTCTTCATTCACATTATGTATATTATACTCACGATCTAATCGCATTGCTCCAAATGCAACACAATTATTGATACCTCTAGCATATGTTCCACCTCCGATTGTAAGTGGTGGTGTTAAATCATTCGTTACTTCACGATAAGCTGTTAATAATACTTTAACTAAATCAGATTCTGGATCAACATACAATGCTTTAGCATGTGATACGACATTTAATTTATAATCAATTGCATTTTCTAGTAATGTTTTTTCTAACTTATCACTGTTTGTTGTGATAGGATATCGCACATCACAAGACACCACAAACTCACCATTAATAATGCGAACTTTCCCAACATTTAACGTTAAATTGCCGTAACGATCTTCATGATTAATTCCTAGATTTTCACCATTATATCCTAATTCAATTAATTCATTATATTTTAAAACTGCTTCATCTTTACAACCTGCTACATATAATGCTTCCATTAAATAGCTTGCTGCATTAATTCCTTTTTCTGGAGTAGAACCGTGGGCTGCTACTCCGTATACGGTAATTTTTTCTGTTTCAATAATGTGTTTAATATTATTTTCATTTAAAAATTGTGTGAATTTTTGCTCATCAAATTGTAATTGATTTTTTGATATCGTTACTTTTGAAATACATGCGTTATAAACTTCTCCTCCAAAAATGTTTTGGATTTTTGTGGGGAAGATTAAATCAAAATGCAAAATCCCTTTTTCACCAAAAACAAGTGGAAAATCACCATCTGGTGTATATCCCATATCTATATGTCCTTCTTTTTCGACGTAATGTTTTAAACAGCTTGAACCACGCTCTTCATCACATCCCATAATTAAACGTACACGTGATTTTAAATTTGGTTTCAACTGTTTTAATATTTTTAATGCAATCATATTCGCTACAACAGGACCTTTGTCGTCCATTACACCTCGTCCATAAATTACGTCATTTTTTATTGTCATTGTGAATGGGTCACTTTCCCACCCACTTCCGGCTGGAACAACATCTAAATGTCCTAAAACACCAATTAGTTTTTCCCCTTCACCAATTTCGGCGTATCCTGCCTCATAATCAATATTTTTTGTTTTGAATCCTAATTCATCACAGATTGATAAAGCTAAATCAAGCGTTTCTGCGACTGCTTTTCCATGTGGATAGCCTTCTTTTACTCCACTTGATACACTTTGTGAGTTAACTAATTTTTCTAGCGTTGAAATTAATTCCTCTTTGTGTGATAAAACTAAATTTTTAATTTTTTGTTTCATTTTAATACCTCACATTAATTTATTTCTTTGTTTATTTTACCATAATTTATTAGATTTTAAAACTTTAAAATATCTTGTATTTAATATATATTTATGATAAAATTAAGAAAAGGAGAACTTGTATGCACATCGTTTACATCGACACACAAAAATATGGCTATGATAAAGTCATGATCAAAGAAAACAATAATATTATTTATCAAGGGAAATGTGGCACAATTCCTATTCAATGTGAAGCTGAAAATATTGAAATTACTTTGCTTAATCACGCCTATGAACACTTATTAAGTAAAGAGTTATCATTATTTAGTTATTTTAAGTTATTATTGAAAGGTTTTTTTGACATTTCTATTCGTGAACCTTATTATTTCAAAATACAAACTAAAAAATTGCCGTTTATTCAAATTCAATATAAAAATGGTGCATTAACAAGTAATGTAGAAATTCATCATCAGAAAATACCACACAAACCTTACTATAAATTATGGTTAATCACTAATTTATTACCATCTATTTTAATGTCATTATTTTTTTTCGTATTAACGTTTTTCATTAATTACACTACCGCATATTTTCTAATTTGGACTGTATTAGTTATTACTTTATTATCGGCAATAGCTAAATATATTACAATAAAAGTTGATTTTAATCGTTATTATTATAAAAAATAATTAAAGAATTGCAATAAATAGGGAATAAATCTTTAGTTGTTACTTTATTTTGTAACAAAATATTATATAATAAACTTGTAGATAAAAAGTAGTTGTCTTGGAAAGTTAGGACATAAGAATAAAAAATTCCTCCTATTTGGAAAGGAGGCGATAATTATGGAAATAAAATTATTCATAATTTTATTTATTTTGAAAGAAATAAAAGAAATTATTAAAATAATAAAAAAGTAATTATCCCAAGCTCTCCAAAGTTTAGAGGATAATTACTAAACAACTAAGATAATTACTTTATCTACACTTATTATAGAATAATTATTAAAAAATGTAAAGTAAAATGGTGAACAATATAAACAAAAACATTTTAGAAGAAACAATTAAATTATATACATTTGTTGAATTTTTTGCAATAAAAATCGGTTTATATAATGCAATTTTCACTTAAATAAATTATATAATATAATTGTTATGACAAACACTTATCCTTGGAAACAAAAAAATGTAGCAAGCATGCACTTACTACATTTTTATTATTTTCTTAATGTACTTAATAATCGATTAATAGAATCTTGCGTTTTGTCAATCGCTTTATTAAGCGGTGTTTCTTCTTCTACAACAGATGTTTCCGCAATGATTGGCGCTTCTTCTATATCATCATTAACTTCTTCTGTTGTTTCCGTTAAATCGATTGTTTGAAATTTCTCTTCTGCAACACGTTTAACAGGATCTACTATCCCTTTTAAATATTTTCTACCATGTGCTTCAATATTTTCTTTAGCAACTTCATACATTTTTTTCGCATTTTCAACTTCTAAACTAACAGCATCAATTTCTTCTTGACGCTCAGATAACTCTTTAGTAACCGTCTCAAATTCACTTAATCCTTCCGCTAATTCATGACTAATTGTTTCTTTTAAAGTCGTTAGTTCGCTTACAGCTTCTTCATTATTGTTTGTTTGTGCTTCAATTAAATCACTCTGTACATTAACGTAACTTTCTTTTAATAAATTATAATATTTGTCATAATCTCTTAAATATGCCACTTCTTCATCTAAATCAGCCTGTGCATCTAACGCAGTTTGATATTCATGATGCTTTTGATTAAATACTTCTAAATCTAATGAAATATTTTGTTTTTTGGCTTTTAAAGCACGCTCAATTTTGTCTTTGTTTTTGTAGACGTAATACGCTCCCCCTGCAACCGCAACAGTAGCACCTAATGCAAATAATTTCTTAAAAAATCCCATGTTATTCCCTCCTTGCTTAATTATATCACACTTTTAATAATTATCCAACAGAACCTTCCATATCAAGTTTAATTAATTGGTTTAATTCAACTGCGTATTCCATCGGTAACTCACGTGTAAATGGTTCTAAAAATCCCATAATAATCATTTCTGTCGCTTGTTCTTCACTTAAACCACGTGACATTAAATAATAAATTTGTTCTTCACTAATTTTTGAAACAGTTGCTTCATGTTCTATTTGACTAGACATATTTTTTGAAATATTGTTTGGAATCGTATCACTAGTTGAATAACAATCTAGCAATAACGTATCACATTCAATTTTAGATTTAGCTTTTTGTGCATCTACACCATGATATACTTTACCACGATAATTTACTTTACCACCATTTCTAGCAATAGACTTAGAAATAATATTACTTGAAGTATTTTTCGCCAAATGAATCATTTTAGCCCCAGCATCTAAAATTTGATCTTTTTGAGCAACAGCAATAGATATTGTAATAGCAGAAGCCCCCTCTTCCTTCAATACACAAGAAGGATATTTCATTGTTATCATGGAACCAATATTACCATCAATCCACTCCATTTTAGCGTTTTTATACACATCAGCACGCTTAGTAACTAAATTTAATATATTTTTCGACCAATTTTGAATTGTTGTATAACGACAATTTCCACCTTCTAACACAACTATTTCTACAACTGCCGCATGCAATGAATTACTATCATATATCGGAGCAGTACATCCTTCAACATAATGAATACTTGCCCCTTCATCTACGACAATTAACGTTCTTTCAAATTGCCCCATTTGTTCAGAATTAATTCTAAAATACGACTGTAAAGGCTTATCTAATGTCACACCTTTAGGAACATAAATAAATGAACCACCCGACCAAACGGCACTATTTAAGGCAGAAAATTTATTATCATCACTATCCACAACTGAACCAAAATATTTTTTAAATATTTCAGGATATTGTTTTAATCCAGAATCCGTATCTAAAAACACAATACCTTTATCTTCAACTTCTTTAATAATTGAATGATACACTACTTCTGATTCATACTGTGTCGCAACTCCCGATAAGTACTTTGCCTCAGCTTCTGGTATACCTAACTTCGCAAACGTATTTTTTATCGTTTCAGGAACATCATCCCAATTTTTTTCTTGTTTTTCACTCGGTTTAATGTAATAAGTATACGCATCAAAATCCACAAAACTTAAGTCCGGTCCAAAATTAGGCATCGGCTTACTTTTGAACTGATGATAAGCTTTTAAACGATACTCTAACATCCATTCCGGTTCTTCTTTAATACGCGAAATTTCACGTATTATTTCCTCATTCAAACCTTTTTCTGTTTTATAAACACTAACATCTTTATCTTGGAAGCCATATTGATATTCTTCACTTACGCCAATTTCTCTTTCCATTTTAATCCTCTTTTTCCTCAATAATTTGCATTGCTGCCTTCCAACCAATTGTTGCACAATTGATACGACCAATCTGCTTTCCTACACCAGAAAAAGCAACTGCCTCTTGCAATACTTCTTTATCAAATTGTTGCAACTGCAACATTTTATAATATTCTTCAATCATCATTTTTGCTTCTGAAATAGTTTTACCACATAACAACTCCGTCATCACTGATGTTGATGCTGTCGAAATAGTACAACCTTTTCCTTCAAAGCAAATATCTTGAATAATATTATTTTCTATTTTCATCTGAACTTGTATATCATCAATACAAGAATGACTTTTAATATGTGCTTTTTTATATTCTTCTTCAACTCTTTTATTTCTTGGATATTCATAATGATCCATAATGATAGATCTTAATAGTGCTACATTATTTTCCATAACCCTCCTAAAAAAAGATATCGATTGTGTCTTCTAATGTAATAGACTGTAGTAATGACACTAAATAGTCAACTTCTTCATGCGTATTATATACAGCAAAACTTACGCGTAAAGTTGCATCTTCACTATAAATTTTAGAACAATGCTGTCCACTTCTGACTGCGATATTTTTACTACTCAAATAACTTGCAACATCTTGTGCAAAAATATTTTTCACATTAAACAGCACAATATTTGTATTCTCTTTATCATTATAAACTTCAATGTTGTTTAATAAATTTAATTTTGTTTTTAGATAGTTTGCTAAAGATATTTCATGTTTATAAATTTTTTCAATATCTAGTGTCGAAATATAATCAATAGCACATCCCAATCCTAATGTCGCTTCAATAGCCGGTGTCCCCGTCTCGAAACAAAACGGGATATCTTTTAGTGTTATTGAATTTTCAGTATAGGTTGCATTGCTTCCTCCACCAAAAAAAATTGGTTGCATTTTTTGCAATACAGATAATTTTCCATACAACACACCAACACCTGTTGGTCCATACATTTTATGTGCGGGAAACACAAAGAAATCACACCCCAATTTTTTTACATCAATTTTATGATGTGCTACACTTTGCGACCCATCAACTACTACTACAATATTATATTGGTGTGCTAATTGACATAACTTTGCAATTTTATTAACGTATCCAAATGTATTACTTACATGTGAAACAACGATCATTTTAACGTTCTTAAAATTAATTTTATCTAACATTAATTGCCCAAATTCATTTAATGGCATATATTTTAAAATCGCTGATTGTTCTTCACAAACTTTCATCCACGGCAATAAGTTAGAAGCATGCTCTAACTTTGTGGTTAATACTATATCACCTTTTTTTAAAACATTTTTTCCAAAACCAAAAGCAATTTTATTTAAAGCATCACTCGCACCAAAACTAAACACAACTTCATTAGTAGCACAATTAATAAAATTTGCGACTTTTTCTCTTACTTTTTCGTATTGTGTTGTTACATTAGTTGCCAGATCATATTCACCACGACCTATATTAGCTGTATTTAAGTAGTAATTCGTGACTGCATCAATCACACATTGTGGTTTAAACGTTGTTGCAGCATTATCAAAGTAAATCAGATTTTGATGATATTTAAATATTGAAAAATCTTCTCTTACTTTTTTAATGTTCATATTAATTCCTCTGTTCAATGATCAATTTTAATGGTTCAAATAACGTTGTATTTTCTAATAAAAGTAGCATCGGCTCTAAATAACCATTTGCGATTAAATTCAATGCTTGTTGAATTGTTAGCCCTCTTGATTGTAAGTAGTAAAGTTGTAAATCATCCGGTTGTCCAATACTATTAGCATGTGAAGCAGCGACATCATTTTCATCTATAATTAATACGGGTGTTACTTCACAGTGATGATTTTTTGCCATCGTTAAAACACGAGTCGTTTGATGTGCTTGTGAGCCAGACATTTTCTCACAAATTTTACCAACAGCATAAAGTTTAAACTTAGCATTATCACTTACTACCGCATAATGTTCCATATTAGCGTAACTATGTTTAGCATGATGTTCAACATTCATAGTAATATCTAATGTATTACTTGCGATAATTCCACTCGCAATTTCTACTTTTGAATGTTCTCCCACTAATTTAATATCAATATTTTGTGTCCCTTCAATATCATTTAAATGCGCATACGCAATTTTTACTTCACTACTTTGTCCAATATTGTACTGTTGTATTTCGTTTATCAATGCCGTTTCATAAAAATGCAATACATTTAATACCGCATGCGGTAATACTTCAATAAACAATTCGATATTTTGAGTATTTTTATAATGTAGTTTTAAATCAACACATCCTTCTACTGTAATATGTAATTGCTGTGTCCCTTCAACTACAACACATTGATTTTTTGAAATATGAATCGTATTCATATCGTTATTTCACTCCACAACTTCCTAATGCTGTTACTTTTGGTTTTTCAACCGTTGCAATCGTTGCACCATACGCTTCTACAATCCAATCATATCCTTCTGTATCAATTTTGTTTACTAGTTCAATTCCACCACTTAATACGACTTTTCCATCTAAAACAACATGTGTATGCGTTGGTTTAATGAATTGCAGGAAACGCTCATAATGTGATACAACAATAAATCCTGTGCTCGCTTCAGCAATTTTTTCGTTCACTGCATTCGCAACAATTTTGATTGCATCGACATCTAATCCTGAATCAATTTCATCTAACATTACAATGCTTGGATCCAGCATCAACATTTGCAATATTTCATTTCTTTTTTTCTCTCCACCAGAAAAACCATCATTTAAAAAACGATGTGCTAAATCTGATTTCATATGTAACGTTGCTACATTTTTTTCCATTTTCTTAATAAATTCAAACAATGGAATAGCTTTTTCTCGACGAGCATTAATTGCCGCTTTTAAAAAATCAGCATTAACAACACCAGGTACTTCTAATGGATATTGCATACCTAAAAATAAACCCGCACGACTTCTTTCATTAACTTCCATTTCTAATACATCTTCACCATCTAATGTAATACTGCCACTTGTAACCTCGAAACGTGGGTTTCCCATAATTGCTGCTAATAACGTCGACTTCCCGTTACCATTAGGTCCCATTAAGGCATGTACTTCTCCTTTATTTACTTCTAAATTTAATCCTTTTAGTATTGCTTTGCCATCAATACTAACATGTAAATCTTTTATTACTAATTTGCTCATAAAATTCCTTCCTTTCGTTTATTATAACAAAAAAACCGACTGCCTCTCAACCATATTACCCATAAAAAAAACTTGTATTTAACACAAGTTTTAACGATTATTGTCCATTAATTAATCGAATGAATTTTTTCATGCATGCTTTCTTTAAGCGATAATATGTTGCTCTTGAATAATAATCATTCCACCAATTATTTTCGTTTTCAATAAAGTCTTTTTCAATGATTCTTTTTTCTTCTTTATCCAACAATTTTATCGTGTTTTCAACAAGTTTTTTTATCTCATCACAATAGTATGCTTCGCATTCTTGAATGTAGCTAGGTTTAGTTACTTTATAACGCAAAAATATGTATTGTAATAAATTTTCCATTTCTCTAAAATTCATATGGACTCCTTTATTTTATTGTACTAATAAAATAAAGATACTCCTAAAATTTTTTATTTATACCGAAATTTAGCGCATTTAATCAATTTATAGATAAATTAACGAGCCATTTTTCTTTCCTCACAAAATATATCGCAATCAACATTTTCACAACATCAGTAAAATGTCCAATAAACATTAATACCAAAACATTTAAATTTGTGGTTGTACTTAAAATGAATAAAATTAAAATGTTGACGCACCACATATATCCTGAATCTAACAATAATGTTGAACGCATATCTCCACCTATTCGAAGAATCATATACCCTGCAACGTATGTGTATTGTGCAGATAATGCAAATGCTACAATGTATAACATTTTTGTAGCAAGTGATAATGCATCACTTGTTACTGCACTAGACATATTAAATATCGCAGGAAAAACAGGTGCAACAATCGCTAAAACTATCGAAAATAATATTCCTATCCCAAACGATAATTTCAATATTGTATACGCATTTTCCTTTGCTTCTGATAAGTTGTTTTCTCCTAATTTATGTCCGACTAATATTGTGATAGTCGTCATTAAACCTTGAAAAGATGAATAAAATAAATCAGATGAATTAGCCGCAATACCATATGCAGTTAACGCTGTTACACCTCTTGTTGCATATATTTTTAATAACATTGCTAAACCTGCACCATAAGCCAATTCATTAATCGTTAACGGAATAGATTTTTTCACGATCATTTTTAAACGGAAAAATTCAATTTTTGTGAAGTCTTTTATTTTAGAATAAAAAGGCATTTTTTTAAAATAAAAACTGTACACTATGATAAACTCCACAAAACGAGAAATAACGGTTGCTAACGCAGCACCAGATAATGCCATTTGCGGAAAACCGAAATTCCCAAAAATTAAACAATAATTTAACACGGTATTTGTAATTACACCAGAAATTGTTGCGATGACAGGAATTTTAATATTCCCTACTGCACGCATTGCCGAAGAAATATTTTGTGAAATTACAAACGGGATATATCCAATACTCATAACTGCTAAATATTTTACCATTTCCGATACTACTAATTTATCTTTCACAAAAAAATAGCCAATATTTCCCGGAAATAATATCGTTATTGTAATAACCGGCACCACAACAAATAGTGATGTTAAAACAGAAATACGAAACGATTGTTGCATTGCATTTTTATTGCCACTACCGTAATATTGTGCAATATAAATGTTACTTGCCCCCATTATTCCCCACAACGCAAAATTAAACATCATTAAATAACGATTAGAAGTAACCACTGCTGAAATTGCAGTATTCCCTAATTGTCCCACCATCACATTATCTACCAAATTAATTGCAGTTGAAGCAATTGATTGTAACATAACTGGAAATAATATTTTAAAAAACTGAACAATAAAATTTTTACGCATATTCACCTCCTAAAAGTAAATAAAAGCTATGATTCATAGCTTTTATTTGAATATTAAGAACACTATACCAAATGCAAGTAATAATATTGTTGCAACCGGTAAAACTAACGTAAACATTGCAGCAATAATCATTGCTGTCGTATCACCTTTTTCAGTTTTATCGTTTAGCTCTTTTAATTCAGGTTGTTCTTTTTTAAACCATTTTTTCATTAAAATTCAGCAACGAAGTGATTAGGTTCAACTTCTTTCATTGGTTTACGTACTAATTGTATTTCATCCCCGCAAATTGTATCTTTACTACGATCTGCATTTTCAATAGAATATGTAGAATCAAATACAGCAATCGACACTTCTTTTCTTTCATCCATAGAAGGTATTGCACTCAACAACATTTTAGTATATGGATGCACAGGATTGTCAAATATATCATCACTTTCTGCTAATTCCACCATATTACCAAAATACATTACACCTACACGATCACAAATATTATTAATAACACTTAAATCATGTGAAATAAATAAATAAGTCAATTTTTCTTTTTCTTTAAGTTCTTGTAATAATTTTAAAATTTGAGCTTGAATAGATACGTCTAATGCCGAAACACTTTCATCACACACAATAAACTTTGGTTTTAAAGCTAATGCTCTCGCAATTCCAATTCTTTGGCGTTGCCCACCAGAAAATTGATGTGGATAACGGTGAATAAAACTACGATCTAAACCACATTTTTCCATTGTTTCTAAAACATACTCTTCTAATTCTTTTGATTTATCTTTAAATAAACCGTGTTCAACTAAAGCTTCTGAAATAATTTGACCTACTGTCATTTTAGGATCTAAAGAAGAATATGGATCTTGGAAAATAATTTGTAAGTCTCTTCTCAATTGACGCATTTCTTCTTTTGTGAGTAGCGTTAAATCCACACCATAATCTTTAAAACTATTTAATTCTGCAAATTTTTCGTGATTAGCTACATCAGATTCTAATTTTTTAACTATTGCTTGTGCTTTTTCAAGTGCTACTAAATCATTTGAAATACCTGCATGATATTCTTCTTTTAACGCAGCTTTAGCTTGTTCTTTATTTGGATGTAATAATAAGGCACCTGCAATTCTTGCGACTGCACGATATTCACGATGTGCTTTATCTAATAAAGACTGGCTATTTTTATTGATAGCTTTTTGAATTTCTGCTTCTACTCTCGCATAAATTTCAAAAGCATTATCTAAATATTTTTTTAAGTATTTAGGATTTAATTCAAACACCGTTCTACCATAATAAATCGTATTTCCACGCTCCTGTGGATACAATTGCAAAATCACTCTTCCTAATGTAGATTTTCCACACCCAGATTCACCTACTAATCCAAACGTTTCATTTTCATATATTTCTAAATTAATTCCATTGTTTGCTTTTAAATAAACAGGAGTTTTAATTAATTTCCCTTTTTTATCGATTACGAAATATTGTTTTAAATCTTCAGTTTTAATCAATAATTTACTCATTTTAAACTCCTTTCTTATAGCATCTTACAAAGTGATTTGGTTCAATTTCAATTAATTCACTTTCTACACCATCCACTTCATCATATGTATAACCTTCTGGCAATACTAATGGATCATGATCTAAAATATCTTTAGCTGGATTTTTCTTTGTGGAAATTCTAGGAATCGCTTTTAACAATTCAAATGTATATGGATGTAAATATTTGTTGTTTTCAAATATTAATTCTCTTGGTGCTTTTTCTAATACTTGACCTTTATACATTACAACAATATCATCTGCCATTTGATTAATTACCCCTAAATCGTGCGTAATAAACATAATTGATGTTCCCATTTCATCTTTCAATTCATTCATTAATTTTAAAATTTGAGCTTGAATCGTTACATCAAGTGCAGTTGTCGGCTCATCCGCAATTAACAATTTAGGTTTACAAGCTAACGCCATCGCAATCATAACACGTTGACGCATACCACCTGATAATTGGAATGGATAAGAATGTAATATTTTTTCTGGGTTAGAAATTCTAACTAATTTAAGCATTTCTAACGCTTTTTCTTCAGCATCTTTTTCAGATAACCCTTGGTGTAGCATTAATACTTCAGCAATTTGTTTGCTGATTTTAAATACTGGGTTTAATGAAGTCATTGGTTCTTGGAAAATAACTGAAATATCATTTCCTCTAATTTTTCTTAATTCAACTTCACTTAATTTCGTTAAGTCTTTTCCTTCAAAAATAATTTCTCCATCGTAAACTTTTTGATTAGACTCAAATAATTGTAGTATTGACATTGCAGTTTGTGATTTTCCTGAACCAGATTCACCAACTACCCCTAATGTTTTTCCTGCTTCAATTGAGAAACTTACGCCACGAACAGCTTTAACTAAACCACGTTTCGTTTCGAAGTATGTGTGTAAATTTTTAATTTCAACTAACTTACTCATAAATACCTCCTATTTCTCATTTGCTTTTGGATCAACGGCATCTCTAATACCATCTCCAGCTAAGTTTACTGCTAATACTGTAATAAATACTGCTAATGCTGGGAATACCCATCTCCACCAGTAGAATTGAATTACTTCGGCTTTTTGTGCACCATTCAACATGTTACCCCATGTAGGTGTTGGTGGCATAACCCCAAATCCTAAGAATGACAGTCCTGCTTCTGTTAACATCATTCCCCCGTAGCTTAACGACATATTCACAATCGCAATACTTAATACACTTGGTAAAATATGTTTTAAAATAATTTTATATTGACGAATTCCTAATGCACGTGCTGCTAACACGAAATCTTTTTCTCTTTCGACTAAAATTTGACCACGAACTAAACGTGCTAATCCTACCCAACTTAATACCCCAATAATAACCATTACTAAGTACATACGTTGATTTTGTGTTAGTCTCGTTCCTATAATTGATGATAATGTAATTAATAATGGTAAGAACGGAATAGAAGTAACAATTTCAGAAAAACGCATTAAGACATTATCTACTACTCCACCGACGAACCCAGCAATTGTTCCAATTAATAATCCGATAAACGTTGAAATTAATACCGCCACAATTCCTACAAGTAATGATGTTTTTCCACCGTGTACTAACCTCACAAATACATCACGCCCAAATTCATCACTCCCTAGTAGAAATCCTTTTAATCCCCAAGGTTTGATTGTATTATCTTTCATAACTGCATAATTTTGGAAATAACCAGCATATATTGTATCAACGTTTTCTTTTACAGATAATTGTTCACCGTATACAGCTGTTGTCCCTAATGTTTCTACTGTACCATCTTCAAATAATATATGGAATACAGCATAACCTCCTACAATATCTTTAATTTTTTTATCGTATTGTTTTGTGATTTCTAAACCACGATGACTTCCACCCCACGAAATTAATTCATTATCTGCTGTTAATGCAAGACCATTTAAGTACGCCCCCGCAATTTTAACAACTTTTTTCTCTCCGTTAGCAAGTGATTCTGGTAAACTTGAACTTAAAATGTTGATACCTGTTACTTTAACACTACCATCATCTAAAAGTAAAATAATGTTTTCTGGTAATGCAACTGCATCTACAACACGTGTTTTCCAGTCTGTTTTAAGTGCGATTTGTTCTAATGAGTTTGTCCCCCAAACGTGAATTTGTTTGTTTTCCATTACCACACCAGAATATAATCGACCTGCAATTACTTTTTTAACTTGCCCTGTTGATACTTTTCTTTCTGTAACTTCATCAAGTTCTAATTGGCGACCACTGTTATTTCCCCACAGATGTAATTCACCATTACTATCAACAGCAACAACGTGATTATCACTTACAGCGATATCACTAAATGATTTACTTTTTAATTTTTCAGGTACTTTCAATGCACCATCAACATCTACTCCCCAGTAATGCAATTTATTAGACTTATCAATTGCATAACTAAACGATGTTCCCGATACAATTTTTTTAACGTTACCGTTTAATGAAGCTGGTGCTTTTAAATAATTTGCACCTGGTGCAATATTTTGTAACGTTGTTTGAACGTAGTTTTCATCAAATTTAAGCAATGCCGACCCAATAAACACTGTAGCCACAACTAAAATAAACATGAATAGTCCAGTAACAGCTAATTTATTAGATTTGAAATTGTTGAAAACAGCTTGTCCTGGAGTAATTATTTTACTGTTATCAACTTCTTTAATTACTACTTCTTTTTTAGAGAATAACTTCCCAAAAATCGTTTTCTTTTTCATTCATTATTCTCCTTTCTTAAGATAATTTTACACGCGGATCAACTAGTGCATAAGCGATATCCGTGATAAAATTCGTTAATAAGTAAATTGCAGCAGTAAATAAATTAACTGCCATTACAATTCCCCAATCACGTGCATTAATTGCGGATACTAGTCTTGAACCTAATCCATTCCAACTAAATACTGTTTCTGTAATAGATGAACCCGCAAATAATCCACCAATTGATCCGATTACAATAGTTACAACTGGAATTAAAGCGTTTTTAAACGCATGCGAATAAACTACTACTTTTTCAGATAATCCTTTTGAACGTGCTGTTCTAATGTAATCTTGATTTAATGCATCTACCATGGCATTTCTAACGTAACGCACTGTTCCCGCTAAACTACCAATCGTTAATGTAATAATTGGTAAAATCATATGACGTAACAACTCAACAAAATAAGATAAACCTTCTAATCTTACTGAAGGCATTCCACCTGTTGGTAATAATTTTAAATTGATTGCTACAATGAAAATTAAAATAATACCGATAAAGAACGTTGGCATACTTGTTCCAACTAACGAGAATACTTGCCAGAATCGATCATAGAGCTTCCCTTTTTTCACAGCCGACTTAATTCCCACGATAATAGAAATCGTTAACGAAATTAAGATCACAAAAAGATTTAAAATAATCGTATTTTTCATTGGCTCTGCTAAAGCTTGTGTAACTGGTTTTCCGTCTACTGTTTCACCTAGATCCCCAGTAAACGTGTTTTTTAACCAAATTACATAACGCTCATGAATAGGTTTATCCAATCCATATTTTTTAGTTAATGCGATACGCATAATCTCTCTGTCGGCTTGTTTTAAGCTAGCATTTTGTGCTAATTTAATGTCCACCATATTTCCTGGTGTCATTTGTGAAATACCAAAAATAATGATAGACATCGCAAAGAACACCGGTATTAGCGTAAAAATTCTTTTAATAATATACTTAAACATACTATCCCCTTTCGTCAATAAGAAGATAGTACATAATATACTATCCTCTTCGTGTTATTATTTTAACTTCATGTATTCGATTGTTTGTGACCAGCTTCTAATTGCTGTAGCACCTGACTCTTTAACTTTCGCATTTGAGAACGCATCGAATGTGTAGTTAGAGTATAATGGTAATGCTGGTAAAATTTCATTATATCTTACTTGGTATTCTAACCATTTATTCGCAAATGCAGCTGTATCTTGTGGAGCAATTGCTCTTAATTCTTCAGCTAATTTGTCGATTTGAGCATCTTTAACACGCATTCCGTTTCTTAGTGGATCACCAATATTTCTTGAGTGAATTGAAGAAATATATGGATCAAACACTGAACCTGTGAAACCATTAGCCAATGTAAACATATGAGCGCTTTGTTTTGGATCATTTGCTGCCGTTAAATCTCTTAGTTTTAATAACTCTTTGAAATCTATTAATGCATTTGTATATTTCATCCCAACTTTAGCAGCATTTTCTTTGTATCCAGATTCAATTGATTGAAGAACTGTTTGACTTCCTCCAACATGGTGAACTGCTAATGGCTCTTTTTTAGAGTTGTGACGTAAGTAAGTTTCTGACGCTTTTGAAACATCAAATGGTGTTACACCATCTGCTTCAAAACGGTATTCTGATTGATCGAATTCTTTATTTGCTAATGCAACGTCAAAGCTATATTTGTTTAATTTTTCATTAAGCTCTGCTTCTTTTTCTTTTACCATCCATTGTGCAATCGCATATTCACCGTGTGTCGCAATTCCATCTCCACCGAATACATCTGCAATAACTTTACTTCTGTTTGTTAAGTGTGCAATTCCACGACGAACATGTACATCTTTAGTAGGTCCAAACTCGTTTGCGAAGTTTAATACTCCATATCCATTACGTGGTAATGCATGTAATGTAAATTTATCTGGAGATTTTTTAGCTTCTGCAACTTGTTTAGCATCAATAAATGATGGCACATAGTCAACTTCCCCTTGGCTTAAACGTTGGAAACGTAATTCTTCGTTTTTGTTTGCTTTTAATACGATTGTTGGAATTGTAGGCTTAACACCTTCATAGTTTCCTACATAGTTAGGGTTTAATTTAAATACAACTTCTGTTTCACTTGTCTTGTCAATTACATATTTTCCATATGTTGAAGTTGGTTTTCTAGAATCTACTTGTTTAGCTTTAATTGCTTTTGCTGCGGCAGCAACATCTCCTACTAATTTAACCCCGAAGTCACCTGATTCTACTTTCAATCCTTCACCAATATCTTCTAATGACAACGCATCAATACCATAGTATGAATATTCATAGAAATAAGGATATTTAGATTTATCAATTGTTAATGAAATTGTGTGATCATCAACAAGTTTAACTCCTTTGATTGCATCTGCTTTTCCATTTGAGTAATCTACTAATCCAATAATTTCTTCTGATGGACTAACAGAAGCTCCAGCAGCTTTCCACTCTTTAGAGTTTTGGAATAACAAACTAAACGCAAAATCTTTTGCAGTAATTGGTTTTCCTGTACTCCATTTTAAGTCTTTACGGATTTTCCAAGTTACAACTTTGTTGCCGTCTGCATCATCAACAAGTTCAACTTTGTCATTCTCAACGATACCTTTGTTTACAACTAATTTACCTGCTGATGTTTGAGCGATTGTTCCTGTACCAGATATTAAGTGAACAACATCCATATCATAAGATGAGCTGCTGAATTGTGATGTAAAGAAGTCACCACTAAATTCTATCGTATCTACTACTAACTCTTTATTTGCTTTAGTTCCACAAGCAGTTAATACTGTAGCAGCTACTAAAGAACCTAAAAGTACTTTTTTCAAGCTTTTATTCATATTTTTTCCTCCTATCATATTTATGATATGCACACATTATACACTATACTAAATGTGCATTGCAACTGTTTTAATCATTAAATGCTTATTTTTTCATATTTTTTTGAAATTTATAATGAAAATTTTTTCATTTTGGTTATTCATCTTTTTTTAGTGCATCAAACTTTGCTTTCATCGTAGGATTTTTCCGAACTAATTTTTTAATAGTTAGCTCTTCTGCTTTATTATTAGCTAATCTTAAATTGTTGTCAGACGATAGCAACGCTTCTTTTGTTTTTTGTAGATGTGCAATTGTTTTATCTATTTCATCAATTGCCGTTTTAAATTTTTTGCTCGCTAATTCATAGTTTTTTGAAAACTTATCTTTGAAATCATGTAAATCTTTTTCAAAGTTTGCAATATCAATATTTTGTTCTTGTATAACTTTTAATTCTTTTTTATACTCCAACGTATTCAAAGACGCATTTTTTAATAACGAAATAATCGGAATAAAAAACTGCGGACGAACAACATACATTTTTTTATACGCATAAGACACATCAACGATACCTTGATTGTATAATTCATTATCTTGTTCTAACAATGACACTAATACGGCATACTCACATTTCTTAGCATCACGATCTTTATCTAACTTTGTAAAAAAGTGTTCATTTTTTTGTTTTGTTGCTGTTGTTTCAACTTCATTTTTCATTTCAAACATAATCGAAACTATCTCATTGCCTTCTTCATCAAAATCTCTAAAAATGTAATCGCCTTTACTACCTCCGCTAATATCGTTATCTTTTTCAAATATCGCATTTGGAAATGCAACCATCCTAAGCTTATTAAATTCAATTTCGCAATGTTTTTCTAATGTTTCACCAACCATTTTCGTGGATAATTTAACTTTCAAGTCTTTGTGATACGCAATAGCTTCTTCTTTTTCACGTATTTCTTGTTCATGTTTTTCCTGCAACAATTTTTTTTCATGTTCTTTCGTATTTTCTAACACAGTAAGTTCATTTTCATGTTTTAAAGATAACTCTTTTTTTTCGTGACGCAATTCCATTATTTCATTTTCTAATTGCTTTATTTTACTTGCATAGTTTTCATTCGTTTTTGATATTAATAATTCTTGTTTCAACGCTATATTGTTTAAATCATTTTGTAGTTGCGTAATCTTCGAATTTTTCTCATCAACAGCTTTTTCATATACATTAGCAATTTTTTCTTTTTCAAACGCTAGTGCTTGTTCATGATGTAAATGAAAATCACGCAATCTTTTTTCTAGTTCTTCATCAAACTCTTTATTACGGATTTGACCAACAATTTCTAAATAATTAGTGTTATCGACTTTAAAGACACTATCACAATGCGGACATTTAATTTCTTTCATAAAGCCTCCTTTTGAAAAAAGAAGTTATACAACTATAACTTCTACTCTACTTCACTTGCTAATTTCAATTCTTCAAACGGAATATCTGTTGGTGTTTCACGACCAAAAATCACAATATTTACTTTTGCAACTTGTTTTTCTTCATCTAATGCAACAACTTCTCCAACTTTCCCTTTAAATGGTCCATCTAGAATCATTACTAAATCTTTAACTTCATAGTTTTTAGCAACTTCTCTTTCATTTTCTCTAATTTTTGCTAAAATGCTTTGAATTTCACTTTCTTCTACTGGGAACGGCTTAGCACCACCACCACTCGATCCAATAAACCCTGTTACTCCTGGTGTGTTACGCACAATATACCATGATTCATCTGTCATTTTCATATGCACAAATAAATATCCAGGATATAAATTTTTAACTTTTTCTTTTAATACGTATTCAACTTTTTCTTGTCCTAATAAGCTATCTGTTTTTTTCTTACGAGATTTTACAGCAACTTTTTCTACGACAACACGTTCCGCTACTACAATATCAAATAAAATATCTTGTAGCCCCATAGTTTCTACACGACGATGTAAGTTTTCTTTAACTTTATTTTCATGCCCAGCATACGTATTAACAACATACCAATCTGGTTTAATTTTATCCAACATATTATACCTACTTAATCAATAATTTCGTAAATTGTGCTAATACAACATTCGTTAGTGCAAAGAATAAAGCAAATATTGTTGTAAACATTAATACTACTGCTGTTTTCTGTGCAACTTCTAATGGTTTTGGCCATCTAATTCTTCTGATTTCTTCTAATATTCCACTAAGTTTAAACCATCTTAGTTTTTCTTTTTTTACAGTTTTTTTCATTTTATTACCTCGTCTCTTTATGTAGGGTGTGTTGTTCACACTTTTTGCAATATTTTTTTAGTTCTAATCTTGCCGTATGCGTTTTTTTATTTTTTTTAGTCGTATAATTTCTCGACAAACAATTAGGACACGTTAATATGATTTTTTCTTGCATTCTAACACCCCGTTTCTTTGTTTATTCTATCATAAATTGCACGTACTGTCAAAAATATCAGCTACTCAACTTTAATCATGCTATTTAATGTTGTAGAATAAATAAAACAAACAATTTCTTTATCGCTATATTTTTTTTGTAATACTTTTTGGTATAAGTTAAGTTGTATAGCATATCTATTTTTAAGTTCTTGTTCCGTAATCATTTCCTTCGTGTCATAATCACTAAATTGATCGGTTTTAAAATCAATAATCGTCACACATTCACCAATTGATACAAAGTCAATATATCCACTAATTATATCATCTTGTTGTTTCATAATAAACGGCATCTCAAAATAATGTTCTTCTGTTAAACATTTTTTGAATTGATCGTTGTTATACAAATTCAACACTGTTTGATTTTTTATTGGTTCCGTTTGATTTTTGCCATGATATTCAATAAGTTGATGCAATGTTGTTCCTCTTTGATAATGTTCTTGTGTTTGTAGTGGCGGAACAGTATTGATAGTATGTGCACTATAATTATTAGTTGTTGTAACTGTTTTTTCAAATCGTTTAGCTGCTCGATAGTTTAGTTCTTGATTCATCACTTCTATTGAAATTGGTGTGTAAGTGTTACTATCCACTTCGTTTATTTGTAGTAACGGTATGTTTTTTATCGTTTGATGCATTAATGTCAATTGATTAGCTAATATATACGACGGAAACTTTTTGCCACTCTCTAGTAAATGAATATCTAATTCTGGCGTATTCTTTATTTTCTTACTTACGAAATGCAATTTAGTTTTGGCACGTGTTGTTGCGACATAAAGTACTCTTAAACTTTCACTTACATTATTATATTGATTTTGGATCTTTACCGCTTCTGTGTAGCGTGTTGCTTTTTTATCATCGCTTTCCTGATGATAAAACGCTACGCCTAGATCATCATTTAAAACACATGACACATTATCACTTTTGGGTGCTTCATCTGTTATCGGCAAGTACACAACTTCAAATTCTAATCCTTTTGATTTATGTATCGTCATTACTTTAACAACGTTGTCATTACTATCCACAATACACGGAAGCTGAAATTCACTATTTTTTAGTTGTTGCAACCACTCTAAAGCTTGTTCGATATTTTCGATTGATTCTGTTCTTAACTGTGCTTGCAAGTAGTTTATTGCAAGTTGTGATGTTTTATCTAAGTAATGCTCGTAAATGTATTGATTCGCTACACGATGATTTAATAACGTTTGAATAATATCATGGACGTTATTTTTATTTTGGAGTGTTGTCATTAAACTTTGGTAGTTTTCATCTATTGGCAATTCATTTAAGTGGACTTTGGATAGCTGTTCCAGCGTATTTTGAAATAGTACACTTGTATAGACACTACTAAACGCCATTTTATCATTTTTGTTGGTGCGTAACTTCAAAACATTAATTAATAATTGGATAAACTCACAATCGTATAAATTAATATCTTCTATACCATAACACGGAACATTTTTAGCACGTAACGCCTGTAATACATCTTTTACTGCACTGTTATTTCTAAGAAGTATTGCATATTGATTGTAATTTCCATTGGCATTTTTACTAATCTCACTCGCGATATAATCATACATGCTGAGTTTTTTAATATCATCTATTTCATGATAAACAACAGAATGAAGTTTGTCATATTTCACAGCTTTTGCATAATCTTTTTCCATATCGAACATTGTAGGATAATGTTCGACATTCATTAATTTTTGAAACAAAGCGTTATTAAATTCAATAATTGTTGCTTGTGAGCGATAATTCGTTTCTAAAACAACATTTATTCCTGCATCACTATTTTCAAATTGGCGGTAATAATTTTCCATCATTTGAGGTTTTGCCGATCTAAATCCGTAAATAGATTGTTTAACATCACCTACTCTAAATATATTGCTGTTGTTTTTTGAAATTAGACGTATCAATGAATCTTGTATTTCATTTGTATCTTGAAATTCATCAACAAGAATTTCATTAAAATGTTCTTGATATTGCTTTCTAATATTTTCATTTTGTTGTAGAATTTGGACAGCATAACGTGTAATGTCTGAAAACTCAATTAATTTTTCTTGTTTTTTTAATGTATCATATTTAGTATATGCGTTTTTTAATAATTCATATAATATACTATCTGCTTTTTTATTATTAGTGATAATTTCACATAATTCATATGCTTTAGAAATAACGTCATCTAGTTTTTTATAATTACTTGAAAACTTAAAAGGTTTTTGTTGCATGAAATTTTCTGGTGTAAAGTCATGCATAATTGAAATTAAAAAATTATAATACGCTTCTTTTTTATCTTTGTTTCTAATACCTTTTAATGTAAAATCTACATATTTCAATAATTTATAAATCTCTGATCGATAAACGGCGAGTTTATTTAGTAACACTTGATTAATTTCATCACTACCATTTTGTTTGTGCTGAAATTCCGCTATTTTTAACACTGGATCTTCATAATCTAATGTTTTTGGAATGACATACTGTAGTGTTTTTGCTAAACCACTGTAATGACTTATATACTGATTATCTACTAATTCATAGATTGCTTCTTTAATACTTTTATTTAAAATCATTTCTTTTTGATGTTTTGTTATCATATTGTTCATTCTAGAAAAATCAAAATTTTCTAAAACTGAGTAAAAACGTTCTAATATCGATCTAGCAAAAGCATCTATTGTTGTGATATCCGCTTGTTGAACTTCACTTAATTCATTTTCAATATACGCAAGATCTGTAATATTCAATGGTTGTAGTAATTGATATATTTTTTTCAATTCTACACTTTTAGTTGTATCGCCATGTACATGCTTTAAAATAGCTTCATCACTTGGCACTTCCCATTGCTTTTGACTTTGAAGCATTTTTTGGATACGCACTTTCATTTCATTTGCGGCAGCATTCGTAAACGTTAATGCTAAAATGTTTTTAATAGACGATTGTTTTAATAATATTTTTGATACAACTCTTGTTGCAAGTACACTTGTTTTTCCACTTCCAGCGCTAGCAGAAACTAAAACACTTGCACCGGCAATTGTTGCAGCTTCAAGCTGTTTATCGGATAATGCAATCGTTAATATTTTTTGACGTAATTGTAATTGGTTATTCATCATCCACCTCGTTTTTTTTATGCGTGCCAAATTGTTTTTCTAGGCTATCATATCGATAATCACCATTAACGACATGATTTATTTTTCCTGCTAATATTGCATTAACAGTATCGTGATATTTTTGTATAGTTTGTGTTACTAATTCGTTAAATGTTGGTTGTTTGGTACGTGAGTTAATATATTTTTCAGTAATATTTAATTGTTTCGCAAAACAATAACCATCCAACACTAAATCTCCTTTATTTTTTATCGATATATAATTCGCCGAATAAATACTGTGATTTTCATACAATTTTATTGCTGCTAATATGTATGTCGGCAATTGCAATTGTGTCCCATTAGCAAGTTTTTTTAAATCGACTTTTGTGTCACTACTTTTATAATCAATAACTTTTAATAAATTGTCACATTGATCAATACGATCAATACGACCAGAAATGACAATCGGATATTCACCAGGTAACTCAATTTTGTACGTTGTTTCATACGCTATAGGTATAAATGTATTTTCTTCTTCTATTTGTGATAAACGATACAGCGAATTAGTTAACGTTTTTATAATTTTATGTTTTTCATGTTTGATTTTTTCATGATAAGTTGCTAAATAAATTTTACTGTAAACATCAAAGAAGTAATCTACATCTTGTTTTACTACTTTTAATGCTTCCACTGCATATTTTTTCCCATACAACGTTGTATATTTTTCCAATAAATAATGATATAATCGTCCTAAAACTAAACCATCCATTTCAAAATTTTTTGTTGGGGGGATATTTAAACCATAACGTAAATAATATTCTAATGGTGAGTTGTTAAATAGTTCAATTTTTGAAACACTCGTATTAAATTTACCTTCTTTCAAAAATAGCTTTTGGCTAGTTGTTGAACTAATTTGATAGTTTCGCTCATAATTAATAATAGAAGTTTCATTGAAATAATAATCTTCCATCGGCATTGTCAACTCCCCACTAACAAATTGTTCTTTACCATCAATATCAAGTTTGGAAAATAAATAAGTGCGGTTTTCTTCAAAACATTTCAATGCACATGCTATTTGATGTGTATGTCTTTCATGTTTAGACGGGTTATCTTTTAAATTTTTCCACATCGTATTCATCGCTTCATTAAAAATACCATCAATTGCAACATTCACATTAAAACGTTTATTATCACAACCTACAACATAAACATAATTTTTATTGTAATATGTCGAACCTAGTTTCGCTATTGCAACACCTTGTTCACTAAGTGATTTTGTTTGTATTGCGTCAATCCATCTGATTAAACAATCAATTGCATATTCATCATTTAAGTATTTATATGATTGTTCGACACATTTTTTTATTTTAACTTGTGTTGGAACGGCATTTGTTGCTTGTAATGCGGTTAAGTTATATATTTCAATCACATATTCTTCTAAATTTTTCTTTAATAACTCTTCCGCCTTTTCATTTATCATAGCAACAATTGGTTTTAAATTATTTGCAAGTAATTTCATATTATCCAACACTTCATTTGAAACACCTAAATCATATACTTTATGCGGATGATGTGAATCAAAATGATCCGACAACAATTCATGATACGCAATGTTTTCAAGGTGACCGATACTGTCAAAAGTGGCAAAAAAGTTATAATATTGTTTCAATTCACTAATTGTTTGTGACGGTAAATTCAATAAATTATACGCAACAAATAGTGTATAAACATCTACTTCTTTTTTATAATATTGTAATGCTTTAACCCATAATTTTTGAATATTGTCTTTATTAACGTTTGATTTAAAGTAATACGGTATTTGGTAACGTTGTAATGTGTTTTGAATATAAGGAACATAACTATCATCGGTATATAAAATTTGCGTAGCATTAATATCTTTATTTAATAATTGCTCGGCTACATATTGTAATTCATCTACTATCGTTTTAGCAGGAATTAACCTCGTTTTTGCTTGCTTTGTCGTTGAATAAAGTCGAGCGTTTTTTGCTACCATTTTATCTATTATTTTTTGATAATTGTAACTGTAATTACCTTCATATATTGTAACATCAAAAGATGCAATTTCTGCTACTTTTTTCGCAATTCGGTATTCAGTTGTATCAATGTTGGAAAGATGCTCAAATAATTCACGCACATGCTTATCTTCAATATTTGAAACATTTAAGTGATAACGCATAATATGATGATGCACACGCACTACTTGCTCCACAAAATCATATTGGTTAATTAATGGTTTAAATTTATTTTTTGGTAGTGTTTTTAATTTTTCATAAATCTTAAAATGTAGTTCATATTCAGAATCTATTTCAATATGATGATACTTTTCAAAATATTGCGGAATTGTTAAGATATCCACATTAAAAATAATTTCTGCTTCTGACAATAATCGTTTTTTCACATCATTTACACACATTTCAGGAACAAGTATAATTTCCATAATATCTCCTTTATATTAATAAAAGGATAAAGTTTTATAAACGCTTTATCCTTTTTTATATTAAATTTTAACTTTTGATTGAATTAAACTTAATACTTCTTCACTTGTTGAGCAATTTAGCGCTTCATTTGCCATCTCTTTCATCTCAGCAAAACTTAATGATCTTACAATTTGACGTGCTTTTAAAATTGATGAAGCACTCATTGAAAACTCATCTAATCCAAGTCCTAATAATAATGGGATAGCTAAAGGTTCTCCAGCCATTTCTCCACACATTCCTGCCCATTTACCTTGTGAATGTGCACCATCAATTGTTGCTTTAATTAAACGTAATAAAGATGGATTAAACGGTTGATATAAGTATGCTACATTCTCACTCATTCTATCTGCTGCCATTGAATATTGAATTAAGTCATTCGTTCCAATAGAAACAAAATCAGCTTCTTTCGCAAATTGATCCGCTAAGATTGCTGCTGCTGGAATCTCAACCATCATTCCAACCTCAATACTATCACTTACTGCAACACCTTCGTTAATTAAGTTTTGTTTTTCTTCTTCAAATATTGCTTTTGCTTTTCTAAACTCATCAAGTGTTGCAATCATCGGGAACATAATCGCTAATTTACCGAATGCACTTGAACGAATTAATGCTCTTAACTGTGTTCTAAAAATATCTGTACGATCTAAACATAAACGAATTGCACGATATCCTAAGAATGGGTTCATTTCTTTTGGGAATTTTAAGTAAGGTAATTCTTTATCGCCACCAATATCTAGTGTACGTACAACAACACGTTTACCATTCATACTTTCTAAAACAGTTTTATATGCTTCAAATTGTTCGTTTTCACTTGGTAATTCATTAGCGTCCATGTATAAAAACTCACTGCGGTACAATCCTACACCTTCTCCACCATTCGTTAATACACCATCAACATCTTTTGGTGTTCCAATATTTCCAGCTAATTCAACATGATGTCCATCTGTTGTAATAGATTCAGCATCTTTTAATACTTTTAACGCTTCTTTTTCTAATAAAAATTTCTCAGCTTTTTCAGTGTACTCTACAATTTGGTCGTTCGTTGGATTAATAATCACTTCACCACTAACTGCATCTAAAATTAATGTGTCGTTATGATTTACTTTTTCTAACACTTCACTACATCCAACAACTGCAGGTATTTCTAAACTTCTTGCCATAATTGCAGAGTGTGATGTTCTTCCTCCAATTGCAGTCACAAATCCTTTTGTAAATTGTTTGTTTAATTGTGCTGTATCACTTGGTGTTAAATCTTCTGCTACAACAATCACTTCTTCATTAATTGTTCCTAAATTTGGAATAACTAATCCTAAAATATTGGCTTTTAAACGAACAGTTACGTCTTTGATGTCCGCTGCTCTTCCTCTCATATATTCATCTTCCATTGATTCAAAAATACCAATGAACATATTTGCAACTTGATCTACTGCATATTCAGCATTCACATTTTCTGCTTTAATTGTGTTTTCTACACTTGAAATTAATTCTGGATCTTGCGCAACCATTAAATGTGCATCAAAAATTGCAAGCTCTTCTTCATGCAGTTTACCTACTGCTTTTTCTTTAATTAATTCGATATCAGCTATTGTTTTTGCTACTGCATTATTTAATTTTACTAATTCCTCTTCTGCATTCGCTTCCTTCTTCACAATTTCCATTTTTAATGCTTCGAATTTGTACGCCTTTGCAATAACAATTCCGCTACTCGCCGCAATACCTTTTAACATAATTATCCTCCTTAGGTTTACAATCTTATTATAACATACTTTATTTCTTTTTTGAAGTCAAAATATTGTTGCTTTTATCACTTTAATAATTACGTACATTATTGTATGTATACGTTTTCTATTTGCATGTGTTTTATAATCAAACAAATGATATTAAAAAAAAACACCACACCTAAAAACTAGTTGTGATGCCAATATAATCTTTTATTAAGCTTTATTTGCAGATCCAAACATTGCAATTTTTTCTTTAACAGTTTCTTGCATTGCTTTGAATCCTGGGTTTAATAATTTACGAGGGTCAAATCCTTTACCTTCTAAGTCTTTACCTTCTTCAATGTATTTTCTTGTAGCTGCTGCAAACGCTAATTGTAATTCTGTATTCACGTTAATTTTAGCTACCCCTAAGTTAATAGCTTTTTTAATTTGGTCTTCTGGAATACCACTTCCACCGTGTAATACTAATGGTAAACCATTAGCAGCTTCTTTCACTTCTTCTAAACGATCGAAGCTTAAACCAGCCCAATTTTCTGGATATTTACCGTGAATGTTTCCAATACCAGCAGCTAAGAAATCAATTCCTGTTTCTGATAATAATTTACATTCTTGTGGATCAGCTAATTCTCCTGTTCCAACAACACCATCTTCTTCTCCACCAATTGTTCCTACTTCAGCTTCAACAGATACACCATTTGCATGTGCTAATGCTACAATTTCTCTTGTTTGTGCTAAGTTTTCTTCTAATGGTGAATGACTACCGTCAAACATTACTGATGTAAATCCAGCTGCAATAGCTTTTTTACATCCTTCAAAACTTCCGTGGTCTAAGTGCAATGCCACTGGCACAGTAATACCTAAATCTTTAACTACTGCTTTAACCATGTCTGTTACTACATGGAAACCACCCATATATTTAACTGCTCCTTCAGAAACACCTAACATAATTGGTGAATTTTCTGCTTGTGCAGTTTCTAAAATTGCTTTTGTCCACTCTAAATTGTTGATGTTGATAGCTCCAACTGCGTAATGTCCATCACGCGCTTTATTCAACATTTCTTTTGCTGATACTAATGCCATATTTTCCTCCTTGTATCTTTCCTCATATATTTTACACTATTTAATTAAAAATTTAAAGCAAAAACACATTACTATTACATGTCTTTGCTAAAAATATCACGCGTATACACTTTATCAATCACATCATTCAATTCCTCATTCATACGATTAGCGACAATAATATCACAACTTTTTTTAAACGTTGCAAGATCATTAATTACTTCTAAGTTCTCAAATAATGTTGATGATAAACTAGGTTCATAAATGACAACTTCTTTATTTGCTGCCACTAAGTGTTGAATAACACCTTGAATAGAAGAAGCTCTAAAATTATCTGAGTCAACTTTCATTGTTAAGCGATAAATACCTATTTTAGTTGGATTTTTACTTAATATTTGATTAGCAATAAACTGTTTTCGTGTATCATTAGCATTAACGATTGCTTTAATAATTTCATTCGGAATATCTTTATAATTCGCTAGTAATTGTTTCGTATCTTTCGGTAAACAATATCCACCATACCCAAAAGACGGATTGTTGTAATGTGTGCCAATTCTTGGATCTAATCCAACACCTTCAAGAATTTTTTGAATATCTAGATGATGTGTTTCAGCATAAGCATCTAATTCATTAAAATACGCTACTCTTAAAGCTAAATATGTATTTGAAAAAAGTTTAACTGCTTCTGCTTCATTTGCGTTCATATACAGAATCGGGATATCTTGCTTTAATGCACCTTCCACAAGTAACTGTGCAAAGATGCGACTTTCCGCACTATCTTCTCCCATTATAATTCGTGATGGATATAAATTGTCGTAAAGTGCTTTCCCTTCACGCAAAAATTCAGGAGAAAAAATAATGTGTAATTTAGGATAACGCAATTTTAATGAATCGCAATATCCCATCGGAATTGTTGACTTAATAATAACCGGACAATGCACATTACCATGAATTTCATCTAACACACTTTCAATGCTAGATGTGTTAAAATAATGTGTTTCCGTGTCATAATCCGTTGGCGTCGCAACCACAATATAATCACAATCTTTATATGCTACTGCTTTATCTGTTGTTGCATTTAAATTTAATTGTTTGTTTAGTAAGAAATCACTAATTTCCTGATCTTTAATGTGTGATTGTTTATTATTGATTAATTCCACAATATGCTCATTAATATCTAATGCAATCACTTCATTATTTTGTGCCAATAAAACCGCATTAGCTAAACCCACATATCCAATTCCTACCACTGTAATTTTCATATATTCACCTCACAATACATTATACCATTTATAAAAGTAATAGTAAAAAACTAACCTCTTTAATAAACTAATATTATCTGCCGCCTATTTGTGTTATAATAAAAAGGAGGTAAATTTATGGAAATAATATTTTGGATAAGCATCTTCTTAATTTTTTGGGCAATGATTGGGTATAATATTTCAATCTTGTTACTTGGTAAAATCAAAACAACAAAAAATGAAATAGATTTTTCACATCAACCAACTGTCACAATATTAGTTGTTGCACATAATGAAGAAAAAGTAATTAAAAGTAAACTAGACAACTTATTGATGATTAACTACCCTGCGGATAAATTGCAAATTTTAGTATCGTCTGATAACTCAACAGATGCGACAAATGAAATTGTCACACAATATACAAAAAAGCATGCACACATTAAATTGTATGAAGTCAAGCAACGCAAAGGAAAAACAAACGCGCAAAATGAAGCGGTGAAAATTATTGACAGCGAATATATCGTTTTCACCGATGCTAATGCCATATTACATCAAGATGCAATTAAACATTTAATGTCTTCCTTCACAAATGAAAACATTGTATATGTTTGTGGTAATTTAATATACAAAAACGAACTACAATCCAACGTAAGCGATAGCGAAGCAACATATTGGAATACTGAATTAAAAATTAGAGACATTGAATCACGCATCCAAACAATTACAGCAGGAAACGGTGCATTATATGCAATGCGTAAAAAAGATTATGTTGAAGTAGAGTTAATCAAATCACACGATAGTGCCTTTCCATTATTATTTGGATTACAAAATAAAAGATGTATTAATAATAGTCATGCTCAATGCTTTGAAAAAGCAGGTGAATCTTATCAAGATGAATATAAAAGAAAAGTAAGAATGAACCGTAGTATTTTATTCGATATTATCCCCACAATCAAAATATTTAATGTATTTAAATATCGTTGGTTTACATATTTCTATTTCGGTCATCGTAGTTTAAGATATAGTTTATGGTTTTTCCATATTATAGCATTGATTAGTAATGCCCTTCTATCCACAAAAACATTTTATTTATGGTTGTTGGTGTTGCATTGTTTATTTTACTTATTAGCAATCGTACACCACATTTTAAAATCCAACAACAAAATACTTAAATTGATTTATTACTACACAATTACAATCATTGCACAAATACATGGTGTATATAACATTATTACTAAAAAAACAAAACCTTTTTGGGAAAAAGCAGAAACAACAAGATAAAATAGTTGATTTTAACACGATACAATGTTAAAATAGTATGGTATTCAATAGCCAAAGACAGTAACGGCAAGTGCTTAATAATGTTACCGAGGTTGTGATAGCTTTTTAATCACACCCTTTTGGGTGTTTTTATTTATCAATTTGACTATTGTTACGACAAACAAGGAGGTGCGATATGAACCAAACAATTATCGATGCTAAAACAGAATTAGTGAGTGAAATTGCTGGGAAGTTCCAAAATGCACAATCAAGTGTTGTTGTAGAATACCGTGGATTATCAGTAGCTGAAATTACTGAATTACGTAGAGAATTACGTGCAAACGGAGTAGACTTTAAAATTTACAAAAACACTTTAGCTCGTAGAGCTTGTGAAGAATTAGGACTTTCAGAATTAAATGAATCACTTGTTGGACCAAACGCAATTGCATTCAGTGAAGATGCAGTAGCACCATCAAGAGTATTAGCTAAATTCGCAAAAACTCATGAAAAATTAGTTTTAAAAGCAGGTGTGGTTGAAGGTAAAGTAGTAGGCGTAGAAACAATTAAAGAATTATCTGCATTACCAAACAAAGAAGGTATGTTATCTATGTTATTAAGTTGCTTACAATCACCAGTACGTAGTTTTGCATGTGCTGTTAAAGCAGTAGCAGATCAAAAAGAAGAAAATCAATAGGAGGAAAATAAAATGGCAAAATTAAACACACAAGATGTAATTGCGTCTTTAAAAGAAATGACGATTTTAGAATTAAATGAATTAGTAAAAGCAATTGAAGAAGAATTCGGTGTAACAGCAGCTGCACCAGTAGCAGTAGCTGCAGTAGCTGACGCTGCACCAGCTGGACCAGTTGAAGTAACAGTTACTTTAACAAGCGATGGTGGAGCTAAAATCCCAGTAATTAAAGTAGTTCGTGAAATTACAGGATTAGGATTAAAAGAAGCTAAAGACTTAGTTGATAACACACCTTCAGTAATTAAAGCAAACATTTCAGTTGAAGAAGCTGAAGCAATTAAAGCTAAATTAGTTGAAGCTGGAGCTACAGTAGACGTTAAATAATCATGCAACATCATTATTTCATAAATAGTGATGACTTGAAAGAAAAGCGAAAAGAATTATCTTTTCGCTTTTCTAATAATCAATTTAAATTTATTTCAAACAGTGGCGTATTTTCAAAAGATGGAATAGATTTTGGGAGTCAATTACTACTTAATACAATTTTAGAAAATACTACTAAAACGAATTTATTAGATGTTGGTTGTGGATATGGATTTATTGGTATCGTTTTTAGTAAGATAACTAATTCACCCGTTGATATGATTGATATTAACGAAAAAGCAGTACAACTAACACAAGAAAACATAAAATTAAATAACGTTATCGCTAACGCATTTGTTTCTGACGCATTCCAAAACGTTCACAAAAAATATGATCTTATTGCATGCAATCCACCTATAAGATGTGGAAAAAAAACGATTTATCATATTTTTTCAGAATCACATCAATTTTTAAATGATGCTGGGGAGCTTTGGATTGTTATGCGTAAACAACACGGTGCTAATTCTGCATTAAACTACTTATCCACAATTTTTAATCGTGTAGAAAAAATAACACAGTCTAAAGGTTTTTGGATTATTAAATGTAGTAAATAAGAAACATGTTCCTTACTAGAAATTATCTAGTGAGGAACATGTTTTTTTATTTATCGTTTTTTCTTAAACGCAATAACACTAATCCAGCAACAATTAATGCTGTAGCATACCATAATGGATGCGCAGTATCATTAGTTTGTACTGTGTCTTGTGTATTAACGTTTGATGAAGTTTCATCTACACGCTTAATATTGTCAGCAACTGGTTGTTTTAATTTCATTGCTTTAATTAATTCAATTAACACTTCTACTTGTGTATTTAATGTTTCTTGTGTAATTTGTTTTTCAGCTAATGCTGTTTCAATTTCTGCAATTTTCGCTTTTACTGTATTAACACTATCTTCAGTATATAATGATTCGTTAATTTGCGTAAATTGTGTTTTTGTTTCTTCAAATTTAACAACATCTAGCTCTTTTTCATATACAACAGCATATGTACTGAAGTGGCTAGTTTTAAATATGACATAAGAATCCCCAGCTTTATAATTCACTAACTCTTTTTCTTCTGTTAACTGACCATTTTCAACATAGTAAACACCTTTTAATGTTTTTTGTGGATCAACTGGCAATTTAACAGTTACAACTTCATCTGTTGTAATGACATCTGCTTTTTCTTTTGTTTGTGTGTTTCGGAAGAATAAGTCATACACAACTGCATCATTTCCTTCAATAGTGCTATTTCCTTTTTCTTCTCCAACGAACTCTAACTGTTGTGAAACAGGTATTGTGTATTCATCAGCAGTTACAGTAATATGTGGATGTGTATTTCCTTCTTGATCTACTGCTCTTAATGTTTGTGCTGGTTCATATTCATAGAATTTCAATTCTGCTATAGAAGCATAACGGTTATTTTCTCTTCCACCTGAACCTAATGTTTTCTCAGCAATAAATCGCACATAACGTGCTTGTACAGGATTAAACTTAATTCTGTATTCTTCGTTAGCGTTTGTAATTGTTGCACCATTGTTTTCAATGTAACCTGCACTCACTGGAACGTAGTTTACGCCATCAACACTTACTGCAACACGATATTGTGTAATATGACCATTGCCATTACTTTGACGTGGTAAATGACCAATTTGTGATAAGTTGTACACTTTTTGTAAGTCTACTTCGACATATTGTGGTAATGGATGTGCTCCGCCGTAGTTAGAGTGCCAAATCGTATCTGGATTATTATCTAATACATTATTTCCTAAATCATTTTCATATTCTGCATAAGAAGATTGTGTCGCAGTTAATGCACCACTAATTGGACTCGTACTTTCTTTAGATTCTTTATTACCTCGATACACCGCTTGTCCCATTTTCATCGCTAATTGATATGCTGCTTTATCAACATCATCTTGAGTTGCATACTGTGTTTCATCTAATGAACGCAATAATTCACGTAATTCTTTAATGTAGTTTTCGTCATAAATTGTTTCATCTTGCAAGTGTTCTAATACGTGTTCTTTATAAAGATCATGTTCTTCTAAGTTTAACGAACCATCTACTTCCACATTTATTTCTGCTTTCACTGTTGGATCTGAATTTAATGTTGCAATTAATTTAGCAGTTCCACTTGCTTTAGCAATCGCTAAGAAATCATATTTTCCATTATTAACGAATCTTTCAATTTGAATAATGTCTGGATTTTCTGATGTAATTGTATATAATTTAGCGACTGCATTACTTGGTGTAACAGTTGCAGAATATGTCGCTAACTCATCTTTAAATAATCGTAATTTCGGTTCTACAAATGCAATCGCATCCGCAGTTGTTGGTCTGCCATATAGTTCCACTTCTTGTAGTGTCAACATACGGTTTGTTGGGTTGCCTTGTGCAATTCCTGCAGCGTTTCCTTGTGATGTCAACGGTGTTACAATGATCGCTTGTACTGTTGTGTTTTCAGGTAAAACAAAATCATATGCTGCACGTTTATCTGGATATGTAGCTATTTCGTGTTCAACGCCATCTACATCTACATAACTTGCTTTAATTGATGTGACTGTTCCATTTCCATTCAGGTTTGTTCTATTCACAACTCTAAAACGTGTAATTTCTCGTGGTTGATTTAAGTTGAATTTTAAATCTGTCGGAACAACTACTTCTGGACCAAATGAATTAGCATTTAAGTACCATTTAAATTCTGAAGCCGTATCTACATTACCATCATATAATTGTCTATATCCGTCTTGGAATAGTGGAGTAGGATCTGACCAATCTCCTAAATGTGCATTTCTTGCTAAAAGCGATGTAATAGTGTTAGCAGGTAATTTCCCTTCACTAACTGTTGGTTCTGTTAACGTGTCATCCACAAAGAACGCATTATCATCTACTAAACTTTTATTAGTAACCATTGCATGCGATAATGTTTCATTAACCGTAATATCTTTTTTAGCTTGTGCTGTAATTGTTGCAATTAAACCATCGCCATTAAACAATACTTTACCACCTGTATTAGCTAACAACACGTTAGCAGTTACTTGGTTATTACTGTGTTTTCTTACTAATGAGTAATTAGACATTTCAATCGTTTTGAAAGAAGGTGTAATCACTACATTCTCATATTTTTGATCATCTATTGGTAAAACCGCACTAATTGCATTCACGTTTTCAAATCCAATTGCATATACTCTGAATGTTACTTTATCATTAGCACTTGCTGTTGTTTTATCAGCAATAACTTTAATTTTTCCTTTTGCATGTTGTCCAGGTGTATATGTTACCCCACCGTCTAACATTCTAGTTATCGCTGAAATATCCGTTGCATCAATCCACCCATTATAGTTAACATCTGCAATTTCAACATAACCCCAATCATTATCGTTTTGATGTGTACTTAATCCAGCATAATTACTCAAGAATGTTGTTTCACCATCATTAATTGTTTTATCTGCATTATAATCAAATGTCATAAATGGTCGTTTCGGATCTTTAGCATACGGTACAAACTCTTGCCCTGCCCCAAATCCTCCTAACGCTGCAATTTCAGATAGTTTAATGTATGAGAAGCGTCCTATATTTTCTGGGAATTTAAATGTTTTAGTCGTTGCACTTCTTTCCCAATCAAACGTTCCTACTTCTTTGTAGTGTACACCATCACGACTCACTAATACTTTACCACGCATCATTGTTCCATTTCCTGCGTCTGGTCGTGGCACATACTCAAATTTATCCATATCATAAGAACCATTCAAGTTAACAATTAGTTCATTAAATTGTCCTGGTTTATTCCAATTAGTATGCCATTGTGTTCCTAAATCACGATCGTACAATTTTTCAATGCCTGATCCAGCTTGTGCATCAACGTTTGCTGTAATCGTATATCCTTCTGGCACATTGCGGTATGGATCATCTAATGTACTAATTTGAACAGCGTCACTCCAATTAGAATAACCGTCGTTATTTACAGCACGAGCACGATATGTGTGTGGTGTAGAGAATAATAATCCGCCATGCACAAAGTTTGGTTCTGTGATATTTTTGAAAATTATACCATCAGCTTCAACGTCATAACTTGTAGCATTATCTACTGCATTCCAACTAACACCAATTTGTTTGGAGGTTGTTACTGTTGTATTATTTGCCACATTTGTTGGGATAGATAAGTTGGCATTAAGTTCATCTTTAGATAAAACTTGTGCATTTTCAAATCCTTCTACTGTTACTTCTAATTTGTTTTCTAAAACATTAATTTTATTTGTTGATTTCACAAACAATTTAGGTGTTGTTTGAATATTCAACATTTTAATATCAGCAGTTTGGGCGTATTTTGTAACGAATGTTTCTGGTGATTCATCGTAATAATAAACATTTCCTGTTGCATTATCGTACGCTTCTTTTGTATCAACTTTTTGTAGTGTTTGTACAACATCATTTAATTTTAATGTTACATTTGTTGGTGCTTTTGAAACATTTACCACAAATTCACTTGCTTTATTAATTGCTAAACGACTAACATCTTGCTTACTTGTAGCACGATGTGCAGTTAATACTGCTGTTTCTCCATTTACATTAGATGTGAATCGTGTTGAAATACTCGCACCATTTTTTGTTCTTCCATCATCTTCATATTGTGTATATTCACTTGCTTTATCTGGATAAAATTCCACAATACGTAATGAACGGTCTAATCCTTTTGGATTCGTTGTTGTTTTTGGTGAAGGGTTATTATTTTCTGAATACATTGGAATAATTGATCCATTTTTTACGAAAATAGGCATTTTATATAATGGTGCATCAAAATTATTAATAACATTTCCACCACGATATTGTTGACCTGTTAAGTAATCAATCCAAATAATTGGTGTACCATCATTATTATTAGGTAAATAAATTTCATTACGAATATCATTACCATTATCTTGCATTGCAGTGTTTTGATAAATAGGTGCAACTAAGAAATTACTTCCCCATAAATATTGATATTGTGTTGCTTTTCCATATGTATATTCATTTGGATATTCTAACATCATAGCACGTAAAATAGGTGTTCCTGTTTCATGTGCATGTTGTGCTTCAGTTGCAATATATGGTAATAGTTGTGCTTTTAATTTTAAATACGCACGATTAATATCAGTATATTTACCCCCAAATTCCCATGGGTTTTTTTGTGAAGTTCCCCAACCATCCATATCTAGCATATAACCAGAGAACGATTTAAATTGGAAATCACGCACATTGACGATTGGATTTCTACCACCGAAAATACCATCTACGTCACTACCGATGTGTGGTTGTCCTGATAATCCTGTTCCAATATATGTTGGGATGTGGAAGCGAATGTACTCCCAGTTTCCACCTGATTGGTCTCCCGACCATATTCCACCATAACGTTGTGTTCCTGCCCAACCGTCTAATGTAACTACATTGTGTTTTTCATTAGCTTTATCTAATACACGTGAAGCTAACTCTAAACCGTTTAATCCGAATGTATAGCCGTGTCCTACCCATGCAACGTCTGTTTTTAATGAGCGAACGCCAGCTATATTCACTTCTTTATCGAAATCACGTTGTAATATTGGATTAGATCCTTTAGGTGTTAAATCACTTTGTGTCCAAAGCCCAGTTACAACTCCTTTAGTGTTCGCATAATCAACGAACGCTTTTAAATTTTGAATATTATTATCTAAACTTGTTGTATCTTGCCCAAATCCACAACCATACCCATCATTTGGTAAAAACCAACCTAACGGCATATCTTTTTCTACGTGAATGTCAATTTGTTTTTTGGCAGTAAACGTATCGTTTCCACCTTGTGGCATTAAACTTTCTTTAACTGCATTAGCAGGTGCATTCCCACTTCCTAATAAACTAGGACTATATTCTTTGTAGTATTTTCCATCAATTAAACGATCATTTGTGTTTCCTGTTTCTGCCCAGTAATCACGGTTATAACAGTTTAAATGACTTAAATAATATGTGTAATCAGGAATTTGAATCGGTTTTCCTGTTAAATCAACATAATCATTAATTAAGTTTTTTGGTGTTTCTCCAACGAAGTAGTATGCGTCAAATCTTTTATCGTTGTGATGGTTAATAACGTTAGACGCATTTTCTTTAGCGAAATCATAATATCCTGGTGCATAAGAATTACGCACCATTCCATATCCTTTAGTTGACCAGTAAAATGGATTAGGTGAAGCTACGCCACCATCTGTCCAATTATTTGTGTTGACGATTGCTATACGGTTACCTTTGTGTGAGAAACGACCATTTTGTGTTCCACCTCCAAAGAAATATTCACTTGCATTCGTTTTTAAAGTTTGGAATGAAGTTGTTTCAGATAACTGAATCGTACTTTCTTCTTCAAATATTATTGTTCCATCAGTTTTTGTTAGTTTGATTGTCCCTTTCACTTTATCAACAATCATTTTTATGTGCGAGTTAGTTAGCGTTACCGCTGTTTCAGTCTCATTATAAGTGTATTGACTTCCTCCAAACTCAGCATCATTTTTTACAGTAATAAATGCGTTATTGTGTGATGATGGTGGTGCAATTTTTTCAACGAACTGTCCATTTGCGTCTACTTTTTGTACCCTAAACATGTCATCACGTAAAAAATTGATTTGCATTTTACTGTTGTCAGAAAAAGAAAATACAACTTTATTATTTTCATTCAAAACAGAAGTAATTTTATTTTCTGCATTTGCTTTTACTTTAATGTGTGGTGTATTTGCCATTAATATACCTGCACATAATGTTAATGCAACTATTTTTTTGGTTCTCATATCTTTTTAACCCCTTTCATCGCCAACATTATATACTATAAAATCGAAAATAGCAATACCGGTTTCAACTTTTTTTTTTTTTTTTGTAAATTTGTTTTATAAAAGTATAAATTTATGAAAAAATTGCATTTCACAATATTTTTATCCTCTTATTCTATTACTTTGCTTATCTTTTATAAAACAATTTGAAATATATTGTATATTTTAATATTTTTATTGTATTTTTCGTTTATATCGTTCAAATATATTAAAACTTGTGTTAAAATGAAATCAACCAATAAACATGAAAGGAGAAATATGTATGATTTATATTTCAAGGTATAAAAACGGAGATTAGGCGGTTAATTTAATATATGCTTATTTTTTATAATTTAATTTTAGGAGGATAACATGAAAAGAAATAGTCACTGCTTTTTATTAAGTACAACAATTATTTTTCTAATGATTTT
The DNA here is from genome assembly GCA_945877255.1 of uncultured Erysipelotrichaceae bacterium. Taxonomy (GTDB): domain Bacteria; phylum Bacillota_I; class Bacilli_A; order Erysipelotrichales; family Erysipelotrichaceae; genus CAMCRE01. The sequence continues at coordinate 93,819 of CAMCRE010000002.1, read as the reverse complement.
AAATATTTTAAAATTCGAGGTTGGTCAAGTTACATCACCTGTATTACTTGAAATGTATTTAGCAGCTACACTACTAGTAATTTGGTGGATTTATGAAATAATTAAACATTTATTTAAAGATGAAAAAGAAAGTGAAAAAACTGCATAATATCTAAACTACATTATTTAGATGCACAAAATACGATGCGTAATAATTAATTCACATCAAAATAAAACAGCATGTAATAATTTAAAAGTCCAGAGATTTCTGGACTATTTTATTACCATGCTGTTTTATAATTTCCTGTTTTAATAGCTTTTATGCCATTAAACGCCAAAGTTATTCTTTTTAGTAACGATATTTCACTCTGATATTTTCGATAATTGCGAATCGCATCTTGCACGCAAAATAAATACGCAAATTTTTTAAACATACAGTAACCTAAAATACCTTTATCATAAAAATATTTTTCATTATAACCAGTAAACCAACTAGAACTATCATCTTCATTTAAACGTGCAATCGTTTGATTAATTCCATATATTTTTAACTTATTACGCAAACAATCCGCTAAGAATATTGAATCTTCACCGTGTGAAAACTTTGCACCACCACCAAAAAACTGATGAAAATGAATATTTTTACGATGAATACTTTCTGTTTTAAACGCAATGCGTACCGCACCATAACGTGCAAAATTTAACCAACTAATTTTATGATTTTCTTTAATAATGTATCTAGAACAACTAGGATCATCAATATTAAAAATTAAAACATCAGCATCGGGATATTTCGCAAAACTATCAATAATAATCGAATCATATTGATCTACAAACACTTGATCATCATCAGCTAATACCGCATATTTAGTCGTACAACGATTTAAAGCAGTATTACGATTTAATCCGACTCCTCTTTCATTTAGTGAAATGAATACTTTATCTCCTATAACGAATTTACCTTCACTAACAGACTGGTTAGCGACTATACACGGTGTGGTAATGTTCATTTGCGTGAATAAATCAACAGTTTTATTCACTGCTGCAACTAATACTGTTAAATCATTCATGCTTCTTACCTCCCGACATTAAATAGAACGCAACAACACCCCCAAATAAACAAGAAATCATCATTTCATATAATGAAATATCTAAATGAGTGTGATAATATTGTAATTCTGATATACGATAATTTTTTATTCTAAAACGCTGTTTTGACACAACAAAATCTTGACGTTGTGCTAAATAGCTATTAATATCATTAATGTAACTTTCTATTTTATTACGTTGATGTTGTGCATCTTCACGAATGCTCACAACTAATTTTTCTGAATCTACAATATCACCAACTTGTGGTAAAATCGTTATTTTATCTAATGCTGATTGTGATAACTGTTTTACATGATCATTTTGTTTTAAGTCTGAAATAATTAATGCATTAATCGTGCTTCTTTCACCAATATTTGCGACCACAAATTCAGTTTCATCAATTTTGATTTGCGGATGTTTTTCAACTAATTCATTATAATGATCTTTTAAATTCATCTCAACTTGATAAGTAATATTAAATTGATACACATTAGATTCTTTTTTAAAATACAACCAACTACCACTTAACACAACCACTAACAATGCTATTAGTATTTTCGATTTCTTAAACGAAAATTGCACAACATCATTAACATCTTGCATTAAATACGCCAAAATCACCACTACAAATATATCATAATAATGTGAATATAACGTCGGTTCAAACAGTCCCTGAAACAATATTATCGCCACAAATATTGTAATCATTTTTTTATGAATGCTATTTAGCAACAACTTTTTAAACTTCACAAAAATAAAACCATGTACCACTAAAGCAACAAAACCACCATAAATTACTACTGTTTGGATGATATCGTGCGGTAATGTACTCGCTACAGCTCCATATCTAAATCCATATCCAAATAAGATATATTGTACATTAGAAAAAATGTGTTTCATATTCTGAACATAAATTTGAAATCTACCTGTAGAAATTTTATCTAAAAAGTTAGAATGATTTTGATAATCACCACCACTTCTAATATATGCTACGAAAAGTACTAATGGAATAATTATCGCAACACTCAATGCACTAAATTTCAATATTTTTTTAGCTTTAGCTTTATTAATATGTAATTTATTAACTACAAAATAAATAAAATAAAACGTCGCTAAAACAATTAAAGATGCTCTCGATCTTAAGAAATATACACTCATACAAGCCATAATTTGCACAAACATATATAACATTGGATGAAACTTTTGTTTTAAGTATGTAACGATACAAACTAGTAATACAATAATCGCTGCTATATAATTACTGCCACCAATTGGTAATAAATATAAATTTTTTCTTGCAAAATGACCTAATACTTCCCCATCAACAATACGTGTAATCAATAGCGTTTGGACACAAAGTATCATTAACCAGCCAATGAAAAAATAATGAATATACTGATTAATAAAAGCTTTATTAATATCAAAATACACAAACAATAATAATGCATTAGCTAATGTAATATAATTAGCTAAACCATTATTATACCCACCTGAAATAATAAATTGAAATAAAAAATACAGTAATAAAATTCCAATATAATAAATTTTTTTAGTAAAAACTATTTTTTTATAATCAATACCAACACAGACTACTAATACCACAAATAATCCACAAATTAATACTAATTTAGAGATACCAAAGCGCATTAATACACTATCTACTTTACTAATAAATAAGATTAATGTAATAAACAATAACGGCAACATTTTTACTAACTGACTAATTTTTTTCATTTTTCTGTCTTCTTTCTACACGATAATAATGCGTAAACGCAATAATATTATCTAATTTTCTTAATACTTTAAAACTTAAATAAAGTAATTTTTTAATACCTTTAGGTTGAATATATTTTTCCATAAATATATCTCGCGATACATTCATAATAATTGATTTCTTTTTCTCAGATTTTAAAGTTTTCATAATCGTTGCTGAATGTTGATGATAATATTTTGAAGTATTAATTAATGCTGACTGATAATTTGATTTTTTAAGACGATGTGCCGTCATATTTTCCTCACAAAATAAGAACACCGATTCATCAAACATTCCCATCTCTAAAAATGCTTTTTTTTCAAAAAGTAAACATGGTCCAGATAAAGTATCCACAATTAATTCAGATTGCGATAACTGCTCTGGTGTATACTCAACTAAACGTGGTAAAAATAATTTTCTCGTTGTAATTAACATACTCATCAAAGAAGCTTTAAAATCAAATAGCTTCCATGCTTGAACTGTTTTATCACAGCCAGTATCTATACATAAATTACTAACTAGTTTAACTTTTTCATGCTTTCTTAAATAACAAACTAAATCAAAAATAGCATTTTCATCAATCATAACATCCGGATTTAAAATTAATAAATATTCTATCGTTTCTTCTGAAATTAAATGTTTTACACCAAAATTATTGCCATAAGCATAGCCACCATTTCGATCGGATCGTACAACTAAAACTTTGTCACTTTTATAATGTTGCAGTGAAGAAAAACTGTCATCACTAGACTGATTATCCACTACAACAATTTTTCCAATTGATGTAGCAAGAAGATTCTCAATACACTTTTTAGTGTTATCAAAATCATTATAATTTAGAATAACCGCTCCTACCGACTTATTCATATTTCCTCCTTAATCTTTGTATTATTGGTTTAAGTTTATCTCTTGTAATATACATATATCCTACTAACACAAAACTATATAATAACATTGCGGATAACATACTAAATTGATTAATTAAAAAAACATACAACCAAATCACAATTAAAGATACCCATTCATTTAATTCAACATTTAACACTAATGCATCAACGATGATAAAGTAAGCTAAAAAACTTCTAAAAATAACAGCTACTACAACACTATAAATAACACCATCAATGCTATTTAACTGAATAGCACACATTACACCAACAATACTAATTAACGCCGAAATAAAGTTTAACATTAATAAACTTCTTTCTTTGCGTAATGCTTTAAAATACGTTGTATGAATCATTTGCATTTTTCCTTCATATAAACACATCGGCAATAGTAACGCAAGATAGTATAAACTATCGTAATATTTTGGTAACCAATTTACAACAATAAAAAATACAATCGGATAAAATAATAATCCAAATAACATACACATCGAAATTAAATAATTTAACTTCGTAAACAATAAATTTAGATGCGATTTATTCGCTCTTTTAAGTGCTGGGAATAACACTAAACTTACTTGCGAAACAAACAACAACAATAAATTAGTCAATGAAATTGCGAACGAAATTTTAGAAAACGTTGCTATTCCCCAGTTTTTTTCTACCATTAGTCTTGCAAACCCCAATACCAACATACTAGAGAAATTCGCTAGTAGTAATGGAAATCCAGCTAATAAGTTTTCATATATTTCTTTTAATACCACTATTTTAATTTTTGTGTATGTGAAATAGTGTTTTGTTTTAATTGCTAAGTAGCACAATGCAATTAACCTAGAAATTGTGTATATATAAATGTAATCTAAGTAGTTGTTTTTTTCTAAAACAAAGAAAATGACTAAACTTCCAAAAAACAATATTTTTTCAAAAATATTAGCTTGTGAAAATAATTTAATTTGGTTCGTTGCTTGTAAGACATATCCAATATATGAAAATAAATTTCCGATCACAATATTTATTCCAACCATCATAAATAGTTGCCAATGCGATTGATTAAATAAAAACGAAACAGCTAATCCAACAACAGCAAAATAAAGTCCATACACAATAAATTGCTGGGTGAAAAGTGATTTATCAATTTCTTCTGGAAATTTACCACCTAAACGTAAATAAATTCCGTCTAATACACCTAAATGTGTTACACCAATATAACTAATATAAAACAAAAATAGTTGCCAGTATCCAAAGTATTCAATAGATAATACTTTAGGTAACACTAAAGAAGTAGTAATACTAATCACTAATACTACTAATTGAGAAACAATTGCATAAAATAAATTCGTTTTAATTTTACTATTTTCCATAGCGTTGTTCGTAGTAGTGTTGATATTCTCCACTCGTTACACTTTCTACCCACTCTTGATTATCTAAATACCACTCTATCGTTTGTTTTAGTCCATCTTCAAACTGAAACGTATGTTTCCATCCTAATTCACTTTGAATTTTTGTTGGGTCGATGGCATAGCGTAAGTCATGTCCTTTACGATCTTCAACGTAAGTGATTAAATCTTCACTTTTTCCTAAATGTTTTAAAATTGCCTTAACAACTTCGATATTCGATCTTTCGTTATGACCACCAACGTTGTACACTTCTCCAATACGTCCTTTTCGAATAATTAAATCAATCGCTTTGCAATGATCGCTAACATGTAACCAATCACGAACGTTTTCACCTTTTCCATAAACAGGTAATTTTTTATTTTCCAAAGCGTTTTTAATCATTAATGGAATTAATTTTTCAGGAAAATGGTATGGTCCATAGTTGTTAGAACAACGAGAAATCGTCATCGGTAAACCATATGTACGATAATATGCTTGAACTAATAAATCAGCTCCTGCTTTTGAACTAGAATACGGACTAGATGTATGTAATGGTGTATTTTCAGTGAAAAATAAATCTTTTCTCTCAAGTGGTAAATCACCATAAACTTCATCTGTAGAAACTTGATGATATCTCTTAACATTAAATTTCAAACTCAAGTCCATTAAAATTTGTGTTCCGATAATATTCGTTGTAAGAAAAATAGTTGGATTAACAATTGAGCGATCAACATGTGATTCTGCCGCAAAATTTACAACTACATCAAATTTTTCATCAGCGAATATTTTTTCCATTGTTGCTTTATCCGTAATATCTGCTTTATAAAATTTAAAACGTGGATGATTTAAAGCGTTGTCTAGCGTCTTTAAATTACCGGCATACGTTAATGCGTCGACACAAACAACGTCATCTTCAGAATTTTGTAATAAGTAATACACAAAATTAGAACCAATAAATCCAGCTCCACCTGTTACTAAAATTTTCATTTTATTTCCTCCAATCAAGATATCTTTTAACTGCATCTTGCCAATGTGGCAATAAATTAAATCCATTTTTAATTAGCTTAGTTTTACTTAGACGTGAATTTTTAGGACGAACTGCTATTGTTTTAAATTGCTCACTAGAAACAGGATGTACTACCACATCCATATTAGCGACTTCAAAAATGTATTTTGCAAATTCATACCAACTACATTCTCCTTCATTAGTTGCATGATAAACACCATATTTATCACTATGACACATCGCAATTAATAAATCTGCTAAATCAAACGTAAACGTTGGTGAGCCTATTTGATCATTTACAACACTTAATTCACTTCTTTCACTTCCAAGTTTCAACATCGTTTCCACGAAATTTTTTCCATATAAACCAAATACCCATGAAATTCTTACGATAAAGTGTTTTTCTATTTGTTGGACAAAATGTTCACCTTCAAATTTAGTTTGCCCATAATAGTTTAAAGGACGGCAAACTTCTTCAACTTCTCTATAGTGTGTGCCTTTTCCATCAAATACATAATCCGTACTTAAATATATTAACTTAGCATTAATCGTTTGACAAGCTTCAGCAATATATTTTGTTCCTAGTACATTAACACGATAACAATTTTCACGCTCAGTTTCAGCTAAATCTACTTGCGTCCATGCAGCACAGTGAAAAACAACATCAAAACAATTATCAATAATATACGTTTTAATTTTAACTTCATCGCAAATATCTAAATTATCACGATCAATTAAATGTACATCTTCATTTTGAAGTTTTAATTGTAATTCTTTTCCTAATTGCCCATTCGCTCCTGTTATTAATATTTTCATTATTGCTCCTCAAATTGTTTGACAGAGATTCCATTACGATCTTTTTCAGATAATATTACTGACGCTATTTCCCAGGAAATATTAATGTGTTCATCATCATACTTAATCGTAATTTCACTATCTTTATTATACACATTATCTACTTTATACTGCACTTCACTATTTTCTTCTAACGTTAAAAAACCATGTAAAAATCCTTGTGGAATAAATAATTGTCGTTTATTTTCAGCACTCAATTCTACTTTAATCCATTTTAAATAATTTGGGCTATCTTTTCTAAAATCTACTGCAACATCAATTATTTTACCACGTGTGCAACGAACTAATTTAGCTTGTGCATATGGTGCTTTTTGAGCATGTAATCCACGTAGTGTATGCACTTCTTTAGAAAGTGAATGATTGTCTTGAATAAAGTTTGCGTTTATTCCTTCTGCTTGTAATTTTTCTTGATTATACGTTTCACTAAACCAACCACGATTATCTTCAAAACAACGTGGTTCTATAATATATACACCGTCAAGTTCTGTTTTTATTACTTTCATATTATTTCACATACTTGTTATTTATAATGTCATATAAATATTTACCATACTGGTTATTTTTATATTGTTCGTAAATAACTTGTAACCTTTCTTTTCCAATCCAACCTTTTAAATATGCTATTTCTTCTAAACAAGCAATTTTACGATTTTGATGTTTCTCTATCGTATACACAAAATTCGTTGCTTCTACTAAAGATTCATGTGTGCCTGTATCTAGCCATGTATATCCTTGATTTAATATCTGAACATCTAATGCATTATTCTCTAAATACATTCTATTTAAATCGGTAATCTCTAATTCATTTCTTTTACTTGGTTTTAAATTTTTTGCGTATTGCACAACTTTATTATCGTAGAAATATAACCCTGTTACCGCATAATTAGATTTTGGTAACGCTGGTTTTTCTTCAATGGAAATAGCTGTTTTATTTTCATCAAACTCCACAACACCAAATCTTTCAGGATCATCAACGTAATAACCAAATACTGTTGCTCCTTCTTTTTTATTAGCTGAATGTATTAATAATTGTTCTAGTCCATGACCATGGAATATGTTATCACCTAAAACCATTGCAACAGCATCATTTCCAATAAAGTCTTCACCTATAATAAACGCTTGTGCTAATCCTTCTGGTTTTTCTTGTACGGCATAAGCTAATTTAATTCCTAGATGACTGCCATCTCCTAATAATTTTTCAAACCTTGGTGTATCTTCTGGTGTAGAAATAATTAATATTTCATTTATTCCTGCCATCATTAATACTGATAATGGATAATAAATCATCGGTTTATCGTAAATTGGTAATAACTGTTTAGATGTTACTTTCGTTAGTGGATATAAACGTGAACCACTACCACCCGCTAAAACTATTCCTTTCATATTATTCCTTTCCTTTAAATACTTTTTTTATAATTTCACATATACGGTATACATCATCATCACGCATTTTAGTGTCTGATGGCAAACACAATCCTCTTGCAAAAATATCTTCGCAAACACTGCTATCTCCATGACTAAAATATTCATACGAACTAAAGAAAGGTTGCATGTGCATTGGTTTCCAAATCGGACGTGATTCAATATTTTCTAACTTTAAAGCATTCAATATATCAAGATAACACACATTACTTTCTTTATTAATTAGTAGGCAACTTAACCAAAACGTCGAAAAACAATTTTCAGCTTCTGGCATCATTGATAATGGTAATTCTGCTAGTTGTTGTTTATAAATGTTATAAATTTCTCTTTTGCGTTTGACTCTTTCCTCTAACACTAGCATTTGACCACGCCCAATTCCTGCTGAGATATTAGATAAACGATAATTAAACCCTAGTTTTTTGTGCTCATAATGCAATTCTGGTTCTCTTGCTTGTGTTGATAAAAAACGCATTTCTTTTTCAACTTCAACGTCATTTGTGAGGAGCATTCCACCACCACTTGTCGTGATAATTTTATTACCATTAAATGATAAAATCGCAATATCGCCAAACGTACCACAATGTTTGCCGTTATATGTTGCGCCTAGTGCTTCGGCAGCGTCTTCTAAAATTGGGGTATTATATTCATCACAAATTGCACGAATTGCATTATAATTGGCACTTTGACCGTATAAATCAACGACAATTACACATTTTGGCATGCGTTTATTTTTTTTCGCATCTTCAAATGCTTTTCGTAAGGCAATAGGTGACATATTCCATGTTTCATAATCACTATCAATGAATACTGGGATAGCTTTTTGGTAAATAATTGGATTAGCACTAGCCGAAAAAGTCATATCACTGCAAAAAACAATATCATTTTCTTTAACACCTAATGCAATTAAACCTAAATGAATTGCTGCTGTTCCACTAGATAATGCAACTGCTCCTTTAATATTCAAATATTTTTTAATGTCTTTTTCAAATTCGTCCACATTTTTGCCTAGTGGTGCAATCCAATTCGTTTCAAAAGCTTCATTCACGAACTTTATTTCTTCACCACCCATATGTGGTGAGGCTAGTAATATCGCTTTACTCATAACATTCTCCTTTTTTTATTGTGGTTATCGTTAAATGCTTCATCATAACAATATCTTTCTCATATGTTGTTGTAATGTTTTCTTGTTTGTTTAAACAATTTAAAATTCTTTGCGGGAAGTTTATTCCACAAGCATACGCATGTAAATATCCGCCACCAAATCGTGGATTAATTTCTGATATATAAAATTCACCATCAACTTCAAATACATCAATATCGATTTGACCTATAAAATCTAAACTTTCCACAAACTTAATAATATAACTTTCTAGTTGTTTGTTGATGACAGAAATTGATTTATCGGTTTCACCTGCACGCATGAGTAATTTTTCTTTAATAAATATATCGGTGATTTTTTTTGTGTTCCAATCAATGAAAACATCTACACCGTATTCTTTCCCGTTCATAAATTGTTGGTAGAGCATATCTGGATGTTGTTTAATATCATTTAACGTATTAACTTTTTCAATTCCTACACTACATGATCCTGTTCTTGGCTTTTGAAATATCGGAAAACTAATTTCATTGTTTTTTAATGCTTCTTTTACCGCTTGAGAAGATACATATGATTTAATATATGGTAAACCTATTTTTTTCAAATGTTGGGACGTTGCATATTTATCAAAACATAAATCGACTGTTTTTTCTTCAGACACGATTACTTTAATACCTTTATTTTCAAATAACTGTCTGTTTTTAGCTAATAGTGAAAGTTCTGGATCGATCAAGGAAAATACCGCTTTAATTTTTTCATCAACACAAATATTTAATAATTGATTAAAATAATTATCATCAGTAATTTTTCCTACAACATATCCTTTATCTGCTTCATATAGCGTTGGTGCATACGGACTGTTGTCGCAACAAATAATTTTTCCTTTTCCTTTAAATGTTTCTTTAAAATATTTAACGAGTTCCACTCTTGTTCCTGAACATAATATTAAGATGTTATTCATATTTCTTTGCTCCTGCAATATATTCATTTATTCCCCATTGTTTTTTAATAATACGATATTCGTTTTCTTCATATAAATACACAAGTGGTGCATATTTAATAAAATTTGGTGCTAAACACATTGTATATGAGCCAACTTTTTTAAATAGCACACGATCGTTTAATTGTAATGCTACATTATTTTTTAATGTCATTAATCTGTCGTGTTCCATACATGTGTAACCAGCAACAACTTGTGTGCATATTGTATCGGCATTTTTAGTGTGAAGTTCATATAAGTAACTTGATTTTTTAAATTGGGGGTCTAAGTCATTTCTTGAACCATCTAACACCACAAAACGATTATATGTTGTATCTTTAACATCAATAACAGATGCAAGATAATCAAAAGGTGAAGCAATTAGCGATGCTCCCGGCTCAACAATTATTGTGTAATTGTCGCCTAAAATAGTTTTAATCGTTTGGAAGTATTCGTTGAACGATGGTTTTTCAGGCATTCCACCAAAAAAACCGCCTCCAACATCAACATAATCAATATCCAAATTATATTTTTCAATAACTTGCTTAGCAACATTTGCGATAGCTTTATAAATATTAAGACTACGTGTTTTTGTGCTGACGTGTAAATGAATGCCTTTAATTGTAACGTTTGGCATTGTTTTTATTTCAGCAATGACTTGTTCTAAAACACCATTCTCAAAACAAAAACCAAATCTTCCCCCTTCCGTACCACATGCAGATTCATTAGGGCAATATTTTTCAAGATCAAAGTTGATGCGTAGTCCTATTGCTACATTTTTTGTAATATTTTTTAACCATTCAATTTCACGATGTGTTTCAATATTAACGATAGCATTATTGTTTAATGCTTCGACAAACGTTTCTTGTGATTTCATCGGACCGTTATAAATAATATTTTTATATCCGATATGTTTAGCTAATTCATATTCTTGGTGCGATACAACTTCTGCGTAGCAATTTTGATGTTTCATGTAGTCTATTACATATAATAACGAGTTTGTTTTAAAAGAGTATCCGATAATCCAGTTAGAAAAATGTTCGTTTAAGGCATTTTTCATTGATGTTATATTTTCATCTAACAAATGTTTGTTTAAAATATAACAAGGGGTGATTAATTTTTCCATTTAGTTATCTCCTGTAAAATCTTCCATAACTGTTGTTTCACTTTGAGTAATTCCTTCTTTTTTAAATACTTTATAAAACGTTTTGAAAAAAATTTTAATATCTAAAATAAAACTACAATGTTCTATATAATAAACATCTAACTTAAACCGTTCATTCCACGATAATAAATTACGACCATTCACTTGTGCTAAGCCTGTTAATCCAGGTCGCATTTCATGTCTTCTGGCTTGTTCTTTGTTGTAAAGCGGTAAATATTCCACCAGCAATGGTCGTGGTCCAACGATACTCATATCACCTTTTAAAATATTAATTAAACTTGGTAATTCATCTAGACTCGTTGAGCGTAATTTTTTTCCAAACGGTGTTAATCGTACTTCATCTGGTAATAGTTTACCATTAGCATCTGTAGCATTTGTCATTGTTCTGAATTTATACATTTTAAATACTTTACCATTTTTCCCAGGTCGATTTTGTGTAAATAAAACTGATCCACCTAATTTAATTTTTATCAGCAATGCAACTATCGCCATTATAGGAGCTAAAACAATTATCCCAATAAATGATAGTACGACATCAATTAGTCTTTTTATAAATAATTTATACATATGTTCACCTATCCACTATACATTATACCACAAAATAAAATTTTTTACATAAAACTAAAATAATCACGGCTTTTTAATTGTTTTATTTTTTTATATCTCTGTAGCGTGTTATAATATACCTAGGAGGTATTAATATGAATTGTTTGAAGTGCAATTGTGCGTATGTATATGAAGATGGTATTTTTTATGTTTGTCCTGAATGTGCATACGAATGGGAAATAAATGCCGTTGAAGAAAAATTAATCGTGAAAGATGCTTATGGAAATGTTTTAAGTGATGGTGATAGCATTACAATTATTAAAGATTTAAAAGTTAAAGGAAGTTCAACACCCTTAAAAATCGGAACAAAAGTTAAAAATATTCGCTTAGTCGAAGGCGATCATAATATTGATTGTAAAATTGATGGTTTTGGTGCAATGAAACTAAAATCAGAATTCGTTAAGAAAATATAATGGTATGAATATCGTATTAGCTTGTGATTTCGGATATCGAAATTATTTAGAAGTAACAATTAATTCAATTATTTCTAACACGCCATCAGGAACATTTTATTTAATTAATACAGATTTTCCAAGTAGTTGGTTTAATACAATGAGCGATAAACTTCAAAGTTTTAATTGGAATATTGTTGATAAAAAGATTGAGGATAGTTATTTTAAAACTTTTGCAACTTATCCACATATCACTATTGCAACGTTTTATCGCTATTTAATCCCAAATATATTAGATGTTGATAAAGTTCTTTATTTAGATGCAGATTTAATCGCCACAAATGATTTAACTACTTTATATAATATCAATATGCAAGATTACCCCGTGGTAGCTGTTAAAGATTGTATTTCAGAAGTGCGTAAAGAGTATGCTTTTAATGCCGGCGTATTATTGATTGATGTTGCTAAATGGAAAGCGAATTGTGTGTTTGAAAAAGCACTTGCCATTCATCACGATAAAACTATTACTTTACGTGATGCCGATCAAAGTGTTTTAAATATAATATTCAAAAATCAATGGTTAGAAATCGATGATTACTATAATTTTCAAACTGCCGAAGCTGAATATAACGTTCGATACAGAACACCTACTAGACTGCCTTTAATTGTGCACTATACTACACAATATAAACCTTGGACAAATAATACTGCGGGTAATATTTTCAGAAGAATATATCGTTTTATTACGAAAAAAATAACATTTGATGAATTTATAAAAAATCAATACCACGTTAAGTTTGCTGATTACTGGTTTAAGTATCAGTCGGTAGAAAAGAGGAATAAAGATGCAAAATAGATTTAAAAATGCGCTTTATAACTCTTTTTCTGTTTTCTTTAGTTTTCTAATTAAAACAGTACTACAATTTATTATTAGAACGTTTTTCATTTCATATATCGGAGTATATTATTTAGGATTAGATAGCGTTTTTATGAGCGTCATTGGAATATTATCGATCGCAGAACTCGGGATTGGCTCTTCCATTTTATTTGCGCTATATAAAGTCGTTGCTCAAAAAAACAGTGAAAAAACGGTTGCATATATGCAACTATATCGTAAAATATATAAAATCATTGCCGTTGCAATATTGATGATCGGAATAGCGGTATTACCTTTTTTACCACATCTTATTTCGATTAATTTGAATCAAGAAATAATGCTATCTTATTTTTTAATACTTGTTAATTCTTGTACGGGTTACTTGCTTTTTTCTTATAAAAGAAGTTTATTAATCGCAAATCAAAAAACATATATTATTTCAATTATCGAATTATGTATTTATATTTTTACTGCTATTGTTCAAATTAGTGGTATGATAATATTTAAGTCGTATTTATTTTATTTAGCTACAACACTTTCTGCTACGATTATCACAAATATTATCATTGCATACGTTACTGATAAAAAATATAACCTACAAAACATCACCGCTGATCCACTTACCAAAGAGGAAAAAGATGTTCTTAAAAAAAATGTGGTGGGAAATTTTATTGGAAATTTAGCTTCCGTGGTTGTGTTCAGTACTGATAATTTATTAGTAGCTTCTCTTGTAAATGTAACTACAGTTGGACTTTTTTCTAACTACACTTTAATCACATCGACATTTAAGCGTCTAATGGAACAAATTTTATTATCACAAACTGCAAGTGTTGGAAATCTAATTCATACTGAAAACAACAAAAAAATATATACCATATTTAAAAAATACACTTTTTTAAACTTCGTTATCTCTACTACTATATCTGCCTTAATATTTATTTTAATCAACCCATTTATTAATATATGGTTAGGTGAAAAGTTTTTATTATCTAAGTTGTTTTCACTTGTGTTAAGTACTTATTTATTCGTTCAAGCATATCGCAATGTCGGATTTGTTTTTTATTCGGCATATGGTTTATTTTGGCAATCTAGATATAAACCAATCATTGAAGCAATCGCAAACTTAGTTATTTCCTACATTCTAGCTGGTCCACTCCAATTAGGTATTATCGGAATTATTTTAGGTACTATTTTTTCAAATATTTTATGTAATACATGGTTTGAACCTTATATTATTTTTAAACATGGGATTAAACATTCTATTCGTGAATATTACTATACAAATATTATTCACTGGATGTTTTTTGCGGGTATAATGTGTTTCCTGTACTATATTAATTTATTTACACCCACAAATTTAATTGCTTGGTGTATTTATGCGATAATTTGCTTCGTTATGATCCTTACAATTGTTATAGTGGCTTTCTTCAATACCACAGAGTGTCGATGGCTACGATTGTTAATTCAAAGTAAAATAAAAAATAGAGATTGATAATATCGAAATTATTAATCTCTATTTTTTTTATTTAGTTATTTTTATAAAATATTCTTTTTTGTTTACTTTAAATAATGCATCTAATGCAGTAGATGAATGCGTATAGCCTATATCAAAGGCGTTGTCAATCACGAAATCGAGTAATTCCATTGGTACGTTTTTATCTAGAAAATAGACTTTGTTGTTGAGTATGCTATAATCGATAGTATCTCTTGGATGTTCTTTTATAAATACACTCATATTTTGTGATAAATAATATTCAACTTTTTCAGAATAAAAAGCAATTTGTTGGTGGTAAGATGTGTAAAATCCATCTTTATACAACGGTTGTGTTAAGATTAATGTACTATTTTCAGGAATTTTAACTGCTTGGACATTAAATATTTTTAATAATTTTTCTTTTAATTCAAGTGAAACATTACCAAATAACACACTTTTTTTCAATTCAATAAATTTATGAAAACGAACATCTTTATCTAATCCTGTTTTATCATTAATGCTAATAGTTGTACAATAGCGACTCATTCCCATTTTGTTAGATATCCCTAAAATCCGACATTTTACTTTTGTTTTTAGTTTAATATGTTTTTTTAATTTACTTTGAAAACAGTTTAGACCATCTTCAAATAGTTGATATTTAATTTTATTTTTGTTTAATAAAAAACCTAGATAAGTCAAATCATTAAATAATACAATATCATGATTATCTAATATTTTTATGTCAAAATCATATCGATTAAAAATCAAATCGGCATCTTTTTTATAAATTGATGTATCGTCAAAAATATCTACTGTAATATTGTCAATGTATTTTTCTATATTGGTTTTTAATATTGCTACTTTTGGTATACGGGAATCCAACAGCATCTGTTTTTCTTGACACGGATAAATTAATGCAATTAACGTGTGATACAATGTGTTACAAACGAATAACATTATTTTACCACTTGATTTAATTCTTTTTGAATTTTCTTAAATGCTTTGTCATTAAATTGCACACCATCTATCGAATAAATAAAATCAAGATAATCATGAGCCATTAAATTTTTACTTATATCAATATATTGAATAGCATGTTTTTCACATAATTGTTTTGTGAGTTGAATGAGTTGTTTAACTTCATTAATATCAAACGTTATTGTGAAAGATACTGGTATCGGTAAAAGTATTTTAAGTTTTTTATTGTGTTGACTGCAATAATTTGCTATTTTAGTGAAATAATTTTTGAATTGATTAAAGTGATATATTTCACTTAAACTAACTGCAATTAATAACGTATCAATTTTATTAAATAAATCAATATTATTAAATATGTTTTTTAATGTAATGTGTTTAGCAATAATTGTGCCATAATCATTAAGTGTTATTTTCTTTAATCGTGAATCACTAATAAACAATTGTTTTTCTGGTGTATTCATCACCATCGACACAAATTGATCTTGATTGAATTTTGGTTGACTTTGTTTTGTGATAGTATCACTATAAATGCTTGCGAGCACAAAATCATCACGATCATCAATATCAAGCGAATTATTTTCTCCCATAATATACGCCGTCGTAATTGGCGTTAAAAAACTACCTGTTTTTAAATAATTAGATATTACATCAATATAAATGGCACCATTTGGACGATAATAAATATCACTATCTTGACGACGTATGCCTTTGTCTAACATTTTAGCGTCGATAATTTTGTTGTTTTCATCTAAACGTGTTGTAATTCTTAAATCCACTCCGACATCTTTCATACTCACAACTGTTTGGTAATCACATTTTTTAAATAATTGATATGCTTCTTGAATATTTTTAGCCGTTCTAAGTGGCGAAGTAACTTGCAGTAACACAAACGGTCTACTATTATCTAAACTTTTAAATAAATGCTCTAATACATCATAAGATGAAGATTTGTCCGTTGCTAATTCATCAGGTCTTTTTAATGTTGTAACACCTCTTGTATCACATATTCTTAAGTATTCTTCTGAATCACTACTCACAATAATATCTTCTAAATCAAACAAGCCACTTTCGATTGCTTGATCTACTGTGTGTAAAATTAATGGTTTATTACCAAAAAATAAAACATTTTTATTTTTAAGTCCTTTTGAATTAGCACGTGCCGGTATAATACAATAAGGTTTTTTCATTGGTTCCTCCTGCTTTTGATAAATTGTTTAATATCATCTTTAAAATATACACTATACATTACAATAACACATATACCTACTAGCCATCGCATTATCCACGAAGAAGAAAATTGATTCATGATCCATGCATAGATAAGAACTGTTACACTTGAAAAAATATAACCTTTTACCGACATATCGGTATATTGGTATTTATAGCGTGAAATAATGTGATGTAGTATTAGCAATATGATGTACGAACAAATCGTTGCTATTACTGCACCATTAATTCCTAAAATCGGAATCGCATAGTAATTGAGTACAATGTTTATTCCCCCTGATAATAACGTTCCAATTGGAATAAAAAATGTATTACCATGGTAAAATTGGACATTTACTGGGAATGTGTATAAATATGCAAAAAAGTAACTACAAATAATTGCTGGTATAAATGCAATACTTGTACGATACTTTGCACCTCCTAATATTGTTGCAATTTCGGGATAAATCGTTAAATAGCCTAACGTTAAAAATATACTGATTAGTAAATATTTTTTTGTCATTTCTTTTAAATTTGGTAAATTGTTTTTCTTTTGTTGGAAAGACCATTGTACCCAAATCGTATTTAAACTAAATAACACAATTTGAATAACTGCTCCTAAAGAATAACCAAAACTATACATTGCAACATCTGTTGTTGTCATCATTTTTCCAATCATAATACGATCGAATTGATTTAGTATTGCGTGTCCTAAATGGTGAAATATAAGTGGTGAAGAAACTGTTATCGCAAATAAAATGTATTGTTTTTTTAATACAAACGATTTGCTGTGTAAATAGATTAACGCAAGTATACTAAATATAACACCAGGAATAACACCCCCAAAAACACGTGCCGCTAAGTCATCTTGCATTAACGAGATGAGTGTCAATGACAATGCAACCGTAATGATTGCGTTGATCAACGATACAAGGAAACTGTATAACACTTTTTGTATTTGAATAAAATATGTTGTTGTAAAACCTAGTATAAAACTCACGTAGCTATGTATCGTTGCTAGAACAACTAAATTTGCAGGAATCCCCATAAGTGGTGCAATAATATCTTTCCCTAAAAATAAACATAGAAAAATACTTAATGCTACAACATGAGAAACAATTAAGGCATTATTTACATATGTGTCATAGTCATTGAAGCGAACTTTTGCGATACTTAATGACCCTATCGTTTGTAGCCCGATAAAAATCGTTATCATCGTTACCCAAGATGAGTATAAATTAAATTGTCCAAACACTTCTGGAGTAATAATACGTGTATAAATTGGAAGTGTTATAAAAGCTAATCCTTGAATAAGAATATTTCCTAGTGTGTATAACGCTCCTGAAGAAAGTAATGTGTTTTTTTTCATTGCTTATTATTCCCTATTATTTTATTTTTATAATATTTTCGCACTTTAGCGTTTTTTATTTGTTCGATCGCTGAAGAAGAATGTGTTGCAACAATATCAAATACAACTTCACTACCTAATAACTCATACAACTCCATCGGAATATGAGACTCTAATATCCGGATATGTGCAATATCGCTATAGTCAACTTCATCTCGTGGATGAACTTTAAGATACACATCATGGGTATCAATGTACTCAGATATAATTGAAGCGTAATATTGCTTTTGTGTTTGCATCGTTGGAATACTTTTTTCACTAATATACAGCGGTTGTGTTAAAATTAACACTTTCTTTTTTGTACTGTCTTCAATTGGTAATGGTTGAAATATTTCTCGTAACATTTCTTTTTTCTCGTTTGAAACAGTTGATAAAATTGTTGTTCGTGGAACTTCAATAAATTTATCTTGGTACGAATAATCTTTTATTATTACACTTAAATCATTGACTTCAATTGTTTGACACATCGGACTATTACCTGGTGGAAACACAAATGGATAAGCTGTACGATAGATCATTTCTTTTAATCGATTTTTATATATTGGTGATTGCTTTATTGGCGGATGACCGAAAAAATTTAATCCATCTTCAAGTAAGTGATATTTCAATTTGTGTTTTGTGAGGAAGGCACCGATTTCTCGATGATCCATATACGTGTATATTTCATCAAATTGTTTAAAATACATTATTTTTTCTAGACGTTCTTTTTTTAAAACCACCATTCTCATCCAATATTGATAAATCGATTCAATACGAATATTTGGTTGTTTTTGCAATCGCTCTGTTACTTGCTGTGGTAAAATCCAACTTCCTAAAAATAAGATGTGATCATTTTTATCACGTTTAATCAACGATAGTAGTAACTGATATACTGTTTGACAGACATAAAGTTTTTTCATTTCGCTATCACCTTAAATAATTTCAATGACACGTATCCGATAATATCTCGTATAATCAGTTTAACATTACATTTGTGGGCAAAGAAATGTGCGTTTTTTCTAAACGCTGTTTGATATTCTCGTATATCTTCTTTACTCAATAAAGTTCTGTGATTTATTACGGCGCGCATTATCCAACCATTATACGTTTTCTTTGATAAATATAGTAACTCTTTTTCATTATGCTTTTCATAAAACGATATTCTATTTTTTAGAAAATCCCTTTGGTCCTCTAAGCGTTTTTTAGTCATCGCTGAATGAACAATACTTCCAGAGCGTTGGACATAGTGATATAGCGGATCCTTAACAACACTTACTGATGGGAAATTATATAACGACTCAAAACTAAAATCTTCATCTTCATGTAATTTACCGACAATAAAAGACATTGTGTCAAAAACTTTTCGACGATATAATTTATTACACGCAATAATAAACTTATACCCATCTTTATCAAACACTTTTTTTAATAACTCTCTTCCATTCTCAATGCCATCTGCATCACATACAGAAACAATACTTTCGTCTTGATATGCTGAATTTGTAATATAAAATGAACAAATTGCAATATCCGTGTTATTTTTTTCTATTGAATAGACTAATTTCTCAATAAATTGCGGTTCTACTGTATCATCCCCATCCACAAAAGCAATATATTCACCTTGTGCATGCTGAACGCCTACATTGCGGGCATCAGATAATCCACCATTTTCTTTATATATATAACGGAAACGCTTATCTTGCGTATACGGAATACAAATTTCTTTACTATTGTCGCGACTACCATCGTCAATAATTAACACTTCTATATTTTGGTATGTTTGGTGTTGCAAACTTTCTAAACACGCACCTATATAATTCTCGATATTATAAACCGTTATGATCACACTTACTAATTTCTCCATTTTATTGTTCTCCTTTTTATTGAATCAATCGTACAAACAATTTCCATGTTTCATTCAATGTCTAATATTAATTGTGATGTGATTTTTACTATAAATCATTACTATTATTAGTGAAATAGTACAAACGCATATACATTATTTTGCAATCATTAGCGTCTTTAATTTTATCACCATGTGTAACAATTTTAATGATATGTAGCCCACAACATTTCGGATAATTAGAATTATGTTTTGATTATAAGTAAATAATAACACATATTTCCTAAACTCTTTTTGATACACTTTCTGATCATTTTTACTTAACAAAGAAGTATGGTAAACTATAGCACATATCAACCAACCATTATACGTTTTCTTTGATAAATATAGTAATTCTTTTTCATTGTGTTTTTCATAAAATGCTATTCTACTTTTTAGAAAACCCCTTTGGTCCTCTAAGCGTTTTTTAGTCATCGCTGAATGAACAATACTCCCAGAGCGTTGGACATAATGATATAACGGATCACTAACCACACTTACTGAAGTAAAATTATACAACAATTCAAAATTAAAATATTCGTCTTCATGCAATTTACCTACAACAAATGTCAGCGTATCAAATATTTTGCGACGATATAATTTATTCCATACAACAACAAATTTATACCCATCTTTATCAAACACTTTTTTTAATAACTCTCTTCCATTCTCAATGCCATCTGCATCACATACAGAAACAATACTTTCGTCTTGATATGCTGAATTTGTAATATAAAATGAACAAATTGCAATATCCGTGTTATTTTTTTCTATTGAATAGACTAATTTCTCAATAAATTGCGGTTCTACTGTATCATCCCCATCCACAAAAGCAATATATTCACCTTGTGCATGCTGAACGCCTACATTGCGGGCATCAGATAATCCACCATTTTCTTTATATATATAACGGAAACGCTTATCTTGCGTATACGGAATACAAATTTCTTTACTATTGTCGCGACTACCATCGTCAATAATTAACACTTCTATATTTTGGTATGTTTGGTGTTGCAAACTTTCTAAACACGCACCAATATAACTTTCAATGTTATACACTGGGACAATTATACTAACTAATTTATTCATTTTTTTATCCTTCTTTTTAATTGAATTAATTTTTATATGTTTACTTATGTAAAAATAGTTTAAAAGACACTATTTCACTATACAAATTATTATACCATAAAACGGCAAAAAATACATCTTAAAGCTAAATTTAAAACCAATAGCTTAAATTGTAAATAATTGAAAAAAAAAATGTCACATGGTATAATACGTTTGATTTTAAACTGATTACAAACATTTTAAATAGCTATATTTCACACAAAATTTAATTAATAATTTCATATAATTGATATTCACATATTCTACAAAATTTTATATTGCGTATTAAAAATTGAAACACCTATTTAAATAATAATGAGATTAACCTGTTTAAACCCGAACTGTTGCTAGAAAATAGCAACGAAAGGAGAAAAATAAAATGAAAAAAGTATATATTATCGGTTCAAAAGGTATACCAGCAAAATATGGTGGATTTGAAACATTCGTTGACAAACTAACAGCTGGACATCAAGATGAAAATTGTCATTATGTTGTTGCGTGTATGCGTGAAAATTCTTTAAAATCAAATATTACAGAAGATATTTTTAATTATCAAGGTGCTACATGTTTTAATGTTGATGTACCTAACATCGGACCTGCGAAAGCTGTATTATATGATTTAATAGCATTAAATAAAGCTATTACAATGGCTAAAGAAAACAACGATGTTCGCCCTATTTTTTATGTGTTGGCATGCCGAATCGGACCATTTATCGCACATTACAAAAAACGTATTAAAGCAATAAACGGTCGACTATTCGTTAATCCTGATGGGCATGAATGGTTACGTGAAAAATGGGCAGCACCTATTAGAAAATACTGGAAATTTTCTGAGCGTTTAATGATAAAACATTCTGATTTAATAATTTGTGATAGCATTACAATTGAAAAATATATTCAGCATGAATATTCTTCTTATACACCCAAAACGACTTACATTGCTTATGGGACAGATATCGAACCATCAAACTTAACAAAAGATGATACTGCTGTTCGTGATTGGTTTTCTAAACATGCCATTACAGAAAAACAATATTACTTAATTGTTGGTCGTTTTGTTCCTGAAAACAACTATGAAGCAATGATAAAAGGTTTTATGCAATCAGATACTAAAAAGAACTTGGTAATTATTACCAATGTCGAACAAAACAAATTTTATCAAAAACTAAAAGAACGAACTGCATTTGACAGTGATAAACGTATAAAATTTGTTGGGACACTTTACCAACAAGATTTATTAAGGTATGTACGTGAACAAGCATTTGCTTATTTACATGGTCATGAAGTTGGTGGAACAAACCCGTCTTTACTTGAAGCGTTGTCATCAACAGCTATTAATCTACTATTAGACGTGGGATTTAATCGTGAAGTTGGTCAAAACGGTGCGTTATATTGGGGAAAAAACACATTATCAACAATTATAAATGAAACTGAAAAAATAGATGATACAACAATATCGCAATTACAAAAAATCGCATTAACACGAATGTCAGAACAGTTTAGTTGGCAACATATTATAGCATGCTATCACAATATATTTCTTGAAAAACAACAAGGAGATAACTAAATGACCAAAACTAAAATATTATATTTACATGCAGGTGCTGAAATGTATGGTGCGGATAAAGTATTACTTGACTTAATCCGACGATTAGATAAAGAAAAATATGAACCGCATGTAATTTTGCCAACTGATGGACCATTAGTCGAGCAACTAAAACTTCATAATATTTGTGTTGAAGTTTTACCTTACCCTATTTTAAGACGCAAACATTTTAATATAAAAGGTATCTTTTCATATATAAACGACTATGTTAAGTACTCAAAATTAATAACATCTTATGCCAAAAACAATCATATTGACATTATCCACAATAATACTACAGCTGTATTAGAAGGTATTTATGTAAGTAAAAAAATAAACAAACCACTTATTTGGCATGTGCATGAAATTATCGTCAAACCTAAAATAATATCAAATATTATTAATTTTTTAATGGGACGCTATGCAAATAAAATTATTACAGTTTCGCAAGCTGTTGCAAATCATATTAAAAAATCACGTTTTATTAAAAATTCACAAGTTGATGTTATTTATAATGGCGTTGATAATGAAATATATCGTCAAATAGATACTAATCCTCTTTATGAAAAATTTAATATTTCTGAAGCAACATATGTTATCGGTATGGTAGGAAGAGTAAACGCATGGAAAGGTCAAGGAGACTTTTTAAACGCTGTTACACCTATTTTATCATCTAACAAAAATGTTGTTGCTGTAATGGCTGGTAGTGCTTTTGCTGGTGAAGAATGGCGTGTCTCTGAACTTGACACCGCAATCGCTGCTCTTCCATTTGCATCACAAATCCATCGCATTGACTATTACAGTAATACTACAGAATTATATAATTTGTTTGATGTATTTGTATTGCCAAGCACAAATCCTGATCCATTACCAACCGTTGTCCTAGAAGCAATGGCTTGTGGAAAACCTATTGTTGCATATAAGCATGGTGGTGTGTGCGAGATGGTTGAATCTAATGTTAACGGACTATTAGTTAAACCTAATTCGCCAGAATTATTGACGCATGCAATTAATGAATTGCTAGAAAATGATGCTATGAAAAAACAATTCGGTAAAAATTCTGAAAACAGACAAAAAACATTATTTTCTTTAGAAAGTTACATCGCCAATTTTTCTAAGTTATACGATGATGTAATTCACTCAAAAAAATAAATTGTTAAATTTATAAGGGAGATTTTATATATGTTATTAAGTATAATTATTCCATTTTATAATGCCGAATCATTTTTAGCGGATGCATTAGATTCAGCAATATCAAAATATACAAAAAACGACATTGAAATAGTTTTAATTGATGATGGCAGTAAAGACAATTCTGCTAAAATAGCAAAACAATATGTGGAGCAATATCAAAATATCAAACTATTTCAACAAAAAAATGGTGGTGTTTCTTCAGCACGAAATTTAGGGCTATCTAAGGCAAACGGTAAATACATTATGTTTTTAGATGCAGATGATATTTTAGATAACCAACTTTACAATAACATATTGCCATATCTACAATCATCAGAATACGATATCGTATTTTTTGGTGTTGAAACCACAAATAAGCGTACATTTGAAATAAAAAACAAACAAACAAAACCTTTAAAACTGTCAAAAGAAAATACGATTGAGTATTTCTTAAATAAAAAATTTTTAGGATTTAACGCTGGTAAAATATATAAAAAGCAACTGTTTTTGGAAAACGATATCACATTCCCTGTTGGACAAGTATTTGAAGATTTAGATGTAATATATCGCATTTTACCTAGCACATCATCAAATTTATGGTTTGATGCTACATATTACTACTACTATTTATCAAATGAAAATTCACTAACAAAACGTATTTCTATGAATGATATTGCTGTATACCATGAAATTAACCGTAACATTTTCAAAATATATACACAAAATAATTGGAATATTGATTATTCGGTAATTAATTATTATTTTATGGACGCTCTAATATTTGCATTATCTGAATTATATAAATTAGACAAAAACTCAGCTGTTAAACAACATACATATATATTGAAACAAGACATTAAAATGATTGAAAAAAAAGCTGATTTTAATAAGAAACAATATGTTTCCTATACATCAAATGCATTAAAATATATTATGTACAAATTCGGAATTTTAAGTATATTGATTAAACTTAAAAATAAAAAATGGAGGTAAAAATGAATAAATTATTAAATGAAACTATATTGGCAATATACTTCTCTACACTAATGGTTATTTCATGGTTTATACCACACAAAATTATATCTTTCTTGTTTTTAGCAAGTATACTAGGTTTATTGTGTATTTATTTTACTAAACCTGAAAAACTAATATTTCTACAAATACTATTTGTTTTACAATATCAGCACTATGTTTCTTTGAAGTTGTTGCCTGCTAAAGTTTCGTATTTAACAGATATTATTTTGTTATTAATAGTTATTCATTTTTTTAAAAAAATATTATGGGACAAAGGTAAACCAAGTATCCATCCTTTAATATATCAAATATTAATTTTATTCTCTGTATTTGCTTTAATAGGTGTAATTACTAACTTTTTTTACCAGTTTAATCCAATATTAATAATTTGGTCGATAAGAAATGTTGGGCGACTTATTATGTTTATAATAGCATCATTATTATTTATTTCTAAAGACAATATAAACAACTACAAACAAACAGGTATTATTTTTGTGTGGACGTGTGGTATATTAGCCATTCTCCAGTTTATAAGTGGACTAAAAAGTGATTTTATAGGTGGTATTTTTGGAACACAGCAAGGAATCGCTAATGTATATCTACATGCATTTTTAATTGTTTTCACAGTATACACACTAACAAGATACATTTACCATAAAACTAATTCCTTTATTCTTCTAGTATCATTAGTATATATTATTGGATTAACGGTTATTGCAGAATTGAAATTTTTATTTTTTGAAATTTTTTATATTCTAATTATATTACTTATAACTCTAATATTAACAAGAAAAAATTTTGAATATTATAAAAGATTTCTTATTGTAGCATTATCGTCTGCTCTAATTTTAGTTCTTTTTATTCCGATATTCACATATATTTTCCCACAATTTTCCGATTTTTTTGATCTCAATAGCATTGTTGAAAGAAGCAAAAGTGCTGACGGGCTAGGAAAAAGATCATTAACAATCGGAAGAAGTAATTTTTTCAGTCACATTACAAATAAAATTTTCAAAAATGACATTACAAAAGTATTGTTTGGTATTGGTATAGGAAATGCAGAGTATTCATCTAGTTTTGACATACTAACGAGTCCATTTTATCATAAACTTAAACACACTTTATATTTCTGGTATTCGTCAGCGTGGATGTATATCGAACACGGCATTGTGGGAATGACTTTATACGCCTCTATTTTTGCCGTTATCATTAAAAATTTATATGCTCTCATCAAGCATCATTTTATATCTGTGTTTTCGTTTACTTTGATTGCATGCATTCCGCTACTGTATTTATATAATAGTACACTTAGAATTGAAGCAGTATATATTATAGCAGTACCTTTAATTGCTGGATGTCTATACCATTCTCCAGACAATAAAACATCTGAATAAATTTTAAAAACTAAAAGTATCGTTCGATGCTTTTAGTTTTTATATTAAAATCACATTAAAATTTTAATTCATTATCATAATTTATCTAATTGTTGTGATGGATAATAGCCACAACTATTTTGTCTTCATCAATCCAAACATCTTCTTTAGGAATCTCACAAATAATCCACTACTATAAATGAGGTGGTTTATGAAATGTCTAAGATGTAATGAAACTAATTATTTTCATACCGATGAATACGGCACATATTGTAGAAGATGCGTTGTTTTTTCACGTATCAATATCAATGAAAAACCTAAAAAATGTCTTCTACCTAAAAATCAATCAAAAATAAAAATGAAATTACCGTATGAACTAACACCAGAACAAAAACAACTATCACAGTCCGTTCTTAAAAATATCCAACACCATCACTGCTTTATCAAAGCAGTATGCGGAGCAGGAAAAACAGAAATATTATTACCGATTATTGAGTATTATATCAACAAAGAAAAAACGGTGTGCATCGCTATACCTAGAAGACAAGTTGTACTAGAGTTGTATGAAAGAATTAAAAAAATATTTTATAACTTAGATATTGCATGTGTATGTGAAGGACACACTAGAAAAACTAAAGCCCCACTTGTAATTTGCACAACACATCAATTACATCGCTATCACCAAGCATTTGATTTGCTAATTATCGATGAAGTAGATGCTTTCCCATTCAAAAATAATAAAACGTTACAATTCATAGCAAATAACTGTTGTAGTGCTAAAAAAATATGGATGAGTGCCACAATTAATGATGAAATACAAAGTAAACTCTTAAACGAAAACTTTAAAGTGTTTCATCTAAATAAACGATACCATAACCGTAAAATTCCAATTCCAAAAATATACTATATGCCAACTATACTACAACTAATATTTACACTATTTTTTATTATAAAATATCATCACCTAACAAAACTTATCTTCGTCCCCACAATTTCATTATGCGAAAAATACAGTAAACTATTCGGTATATTTTTCAATGTTTTTAAATTTACAAGTCAATCAGACAATAAAGATACCTTGCTTTCAGATTTACAAGCACAAACTAATAAAATTATTTTTACTACAACAATACTAGAAAGAGGTATTACAATACCCGACGCAACGGTTATGGTACTACATAGTAATCATTTTATATTTGAAACCGCAAATCTAATTCAAATTGCTGGGAGAGTGGATCGTAACATTATGTCATACCATGCACCTATTTATTTTTTATCATCTAAGAAAATGCGTAAAATCACAGATTGCATAAAACAACTGGAGGCATGTAATGTATAACTGTGTTTACTGCTTTGAAAAAATTAAGCCAAGCGGAATTTTAAACTATGTATTAAACCAACAACTATTGTGTGAAATTTGCAATAACCAACTAAAACAACTACACAAAACATATCAAATAGGATCACATCAAGCTTTTGTATTGTTTGAATATAATGACTTTTTTGAAAAAATACTATTCCAATATAAAGAAAATAAAGACACATACTTAATTAAGCTATTTCAACCGCAATTACACAAACAACTAAAAAAATATCGTTTGCCTATTATCATTCCACCAAGCAACAGGAAAAATTTTCATCCGTTAAAATATCTACTAAAAGATTTTGAAGTTTTAGATGTTTTTCAAAAAACAAAACACTACAAACAATCACTTCAAAATAGTCAAAACAGACATAAAATAAAAAATATCATCCAATTAAAAACGACAACTTTACCCCAAAAAGCTATTTTTTTTGATGATGTTGTAACGAGTGGAAATACATTAAAACATTGTGTTGATCTGCTCAACCAACACAATTGCACTGTTATTATAGTTGTATTATCGCTGCATAAAGATCACAAAAACCAGTTCTAATTTGAACTGGTTTTATAATAAGCTAACGATAAATCATCATCAGATAAATTTAATGCACGAATGAAATGTAACTGTAAAGCAAGATTATTTGATAAACAAGCATCAATTAAATGTTTGTCAATTAAATTATTACGATAAATAATATCAATCATGCCATCTGTTACACCAATAATTCCATCAGTTTTTTCATCAACAATCGCAATTTCCCATTTGTCTTTTGCTCGTAGAAAGGAAAACGTCTGATGTAATTTTTCGGTATTTTGTTGCGTAGTGATGAATTCATATTTTTCACCCACAATTTTTAAAATCGCACTATCACCAACATGACCATACACAATATACTCAGGATGATGAATAGCTATTGATAAAGTCGTACCAAAACTAATATGTGCTAAATCTTTAAAATACGTTGTAATATACGCATCCAACATTTGATGGACGACATCAAATGCATTTTCTAAGCATTTTTTTACTTCATTTTTTTCATTAACCGATAACAGCGTAACACGTAAAACTTCTTCAAAAAAACGAACAACTTTAGAAGAAGCGATATCGGGATGTTTGCTACTACCAATTCCATCAGCTACAATAACTATCCCGAATTGGTTTACTTTAAATACTTTACAAAAATCCTCGCAAACTTTATCATTTGCAATATGTTTTTTACCTACTAACGATGCATATTGAATCATAACTGTATCACCTCTATTGTTTTATTTGTTGCATCTAGTTTTATTGTCGCTCCATTAGAAAGCGACATCACAGGTAATGTGTGTCCTATATCTACCTGTGCTAAAATAGGAATGTTATTTTCAATAAATTGTTGCAGTATATTATACGGTTGTACATCCATTCCTAAATCATCATATAACGCATGTTTACCTACAATAATTCCCCCAACTTTATCTAAAATCCCCACTAATTTTAAATGTGCATAAGCACGTTCAACTTGCATTGGATTATCCATTGTATCCTCTAATACAATAATATCTCCTTTTTTTATTTCCGGGAAATAATCACTACCATAAGTAAAGGCTATTGTACCTAAATTAAAAATTAAACACCTGCCTATTACACAACCATCATTTACAGTATGCCATTCATTTCTAAATAATGGTTTCATTTCTGTTTGTGTCTCCCAATCAACATGCACATCCGTATAAGCTTTTGGCATGGGAATATTATGTGGCATTTCAGTATACTCAATGAATAACTTTGAAAAATAATTAAAACTAACGTTTGCAAGTGGTCCAATTTCACCAAAAGCACTCATTAATGTTGGACCATACACTGTATGTATTCCGGTTTTTGCATAAATTGCACTTAATAATGACGCAACATCAGAATACCCAACAATTAATTTAGGATTGTTTTTTAAATAGTCATAATCAATATATGGTAAAATAGCATTCGTATTCATACCACCAATTGTTGCTAAAATACAATCAATATCTTTATCGTACAATAGTTGATTAAATTCATCAGCACGCTCTTTAATTGCACCACTAGCATATAATTTTTTACTGTATGATAAACATCCTAGCTTAACTTCACACCCTTGAGATTTTAAAAATGCAATCGCTCTTTCAAATCGCTTCGGAAAGTAATTTCCAATCGGTAACGATGGTGAAAATACCCCTATCTTCTTTTTTGTTTTTAAATATTTCATCAGCAAAAAGCGTGATTACTCACGCTCAATCTCCTCAGAAAACGCTGTTACATCAGTAGAAATTTCAACACTTGTTTTTTTAGAAACAACGTTTCGCATCACCAAAAATAATGCAATTAACGACATAATAATCGAAATAACAGAAGAAATGACAACTAAAGCTAATACAGATGAAATAGCTGGCAATGCGTTTTTTGTAGAAAGCACTAATGTAGAATAACTTTCAAAAAACACGCGAATATTCTCATTAGATAAAAATCCACGATAAGATTCAATTAATATAATTGCGATTATTGTATAACTTATAGAAAAAATTGTGTATAACTTAAACATTTTTTCGTTTTTAGAAAATAGTTTAATAATACTAATAACCGTTGTGATAATTGGCGGAACAAAAAGTATCGCTAATACAGATAATGGTAATGTCCCCATTTTTTTACTTGATATTAATAACACAACATCCACAAAATAAAAGACTATCGCTAAAATACAGTAAATATGTGCAATATTTTTATGAAATAATCCTTTTGAAAAATTAAATTTATTTTTCATGTTATCTCCTTCCTGTAGAACCTAAACCTTTTTCGCCACGCTTTGTTTCACTAAGATGCTCTACTCTTTCCCATTCATTAGTATAAATTGGAACAACCACTAACTGACAAATTCTTTCGCCTGGTTGAATTTCAAGTGTATTTTCACTTAAATTTCTAATCTTCACAAAAATTTCGCCTCGATAATCAGCATCGATTACACCAACACAATTTGATAAAATTGCATCATATTTAAATCCTAAACTACTTCTTTGGATTAATAATCCGACATATCCAACTGGAATTTCAACACAAACGCCTGTTGGTATTTTATATGTATCATCTTTTTGTAATACAACAGCATGTTCGCCATTGTGAAATAAATCTACTCCCGCTGCAAATTCACTTTGTTTTTTAGGAGCATCAAATTTTCCTGTATAAGTAAATTTCATAATTCACCTCTTTCCTCATTAATTATAACATAGCAATTATAGTTTTTTCAATGGTGTATTAAAAAATTATGCAAAAATCAAAACATGTCCCCAAAACTAAACACATTATGTCTAGTTTTTTAGAACATGCTCTCTTTACTACATATTTAATTTTTAATACAATACAACATTTGATCTAGCACTAAATTAATATTACAAGACTTTTCAAACTGATGTTGATATGAAATAATTACACTCAATATATGCATATCATCTTTGAAATTATTTTTTAATAAATCAAAAACTTCAAAATAATGCGTATACTGATAATTTTTTGCCTCTTGATGCAACAATAAGAAAAGCAACTCCACATCTTCAACTGCTTCTACTTTATGATATAACTGCAATGCTAAATCACTATAAACTTTTTGTTCTGGTTTTAAAGTAATGACTTGTGTACGAGAAACAATTGTGGGTATGACATTTTCTTTATTTTTACACGTCAAAATAGCAATCGTGTCCGATACCGGCTCTTCTAAAAATTTCAATAACGAATTTAATGCTGCAACACTCGCATTCTCAATATTTTGAATCGCATAAATTTTTTTGTTTAGTTTTTCTACCGGTTTTTTTGAAAAATATTGCTGTAATTGAATAACATGCTCTTTTTTTAAATCATCTTCAAACTTTAAATAATCTTGGTATATGCTTTGAACTACTTTGTGTTCTTCATTTGTAATGAAACTAACAATTTTATCAACGTAATCATTTGCATTATGTCCAACTATTAAATACGCATTCGAATAGCGGTTATTATCGCGCGCGTTTTGCAATATTTTACTCAAAACAACCTGATTATCCATTTAAACGCTCCAAAATCAATTCCAACACATCATTCACGACTACGTCTAATGGTCGATTGGCATCAATCTTTACAATTCTATCCGCAAATCTTTCGCAAATAATTTCATATCCTTGTGCAACTTTTTTTTGAAATGTACTACCTTCCAACTCTAAACGATCTAAATTTTTTCTAGCACGAACTCTTTTATGTGCAACATCTTGATCTACTTCAAGAAAAACTGTAATATCAGGTAGTATGCCTTTTGTTGCAAATAAATTTATTGCATAAACTTCATCAATTCCTAAATTTCTAGCATATCCTTGATATGCTAAAGAAGAATCAATAAAACGATCGCAAATCACAACTTTTCCAGATTCTAAAGCAGGTTTTATTTTTTCATCAATGTGTTGACTTCGACTAGCAGCATATAATAATGCCTCTGTTTTTGGACTCATTTCGGATAACTCTGGATTTAAAGTAATATTTCTAATTTCCTCTGAAATACGAATCCCACCCGGTTCACGTGATGCCACTACCGGTATTTCTCTTAATAATAATTGCTGTTTTAAACATTCCACAACAGTAGTTTTACCACTACCATCATTCCCTTCAATCGTAACAAAAAGTCCCATATTGCCTCCTTAAAATAAGTCCATAATTTCTTCTGTTGTCATATTCAATATATTGACATGATTTTCATCAATAATTGCATCTGATAATTGTTTTTTACTTTGTTGGATATTTAATATTTTCTCCTCAATCGAATCTTTCATAATTAATTTAAATACTTGAACAACTTTATCTTGTCCAATACGATACGCTCTATCACTTGCTTGGTTTTGTGCCGATATATTCCACCATGGATCAAAATGTATCACTACTTCTGCACCTGTTAAATTTAAGCCAGTTCCGCCTGCTTTTAATGAAATTAAAAACACTTGTGTATCATCTTCATTAAATGAACTTGCCATTTCTTGCCTTAATATTTTAGAAGTTTCACCTTTCAAATAATAATATTTTATATGCCTACTATCTAATTCATGTTTAACTAAATCTAAAAGTGATGTAAATTGTGAAAATAGTAATACTTTTTTATTCGTTTTAATTGATTGCTCAATAATATCTAAACAAGCTGTCATTTTAGAGGAAATACCTTCCACATTTTCATAAACTAATCGCACATCGTTGCAGATCTGTCTAAGTTTCGTCAGCATTCCTAAAACATGTATTTTGTTCTCATCTTTTTTTAATCGTGATTTCATTTCCAATACATTAGATAAATATACCTGTTTTTCTTGCTCACTAAACTCCACAATAACATCTGTTTCAATTTTATCAGGTAATTCTTTAACGACTTCTTTTTTCATTCTTCTTAAGATAAACGGTGCAATTAAATTCGTCAATCTTTTTTGTTTGTGGATATCATTTTCTTTCACAATTGGTATTTCATAATTGCGTTTAAATGCGTGATATTCTCCTAAGTAATTCGGCATTAAAAAATCCATTATCGACCACAATTCAGCTAAAGAGTTTTCGATCGGTGTTCCTGTCAACGCTAGGCGATATGTACTCGTCAATTGTTTAACACTCACTGCATTTTTTGTATTATAGTTTTTTATATATTGTGCTTCATCTAAAATTTGATAATGGAACTTCATATTTTCATATAAATCAATATCACGTTTTAAATAATCATAAGAAGTAATAATAATGTCATAATTATTAATTTCACTTATTAATTGCTTACGTTGTTGTGCATTTCCCGTCACCACCAGTGCATTTAAATACGGTGTAAACTTCGTAATTTCATTTTTCCAATTAAACAATATCGAACTAGGACAAATCACAATATTCGGTAATGTGCCTTTCTCAAACAACGCTAATACTTGTAATGTTTTTCCAATCCCCATATCATCTGCTAAAATTGCACCAAATTTATAATTTTGCATTGTTTTTAACCACTGATATCCAAATTTTTGATAGTCACGTAATATATTATCTAACTGGGGAGGAATATTGATTTTAGATGATTTAATATCTTCTATAGCATCAATTAACTCGACATAGCTTTTATCTTTCTTAAATTGAATCGCACCATGTTCTTCTGATCTTTTATTAATATATAATGATTTGTATGTATCTAAGTACATTTTCTCCTGAACTTCTTGAACACCTAAATCATCAAGCATTTCAACTAATTGTGCAATATTTTGATCTTCTAATCCTAAAAAACTACCATCTTTCAAACGATAAAATTTACGTTTTTCACGATATTCATTAATAATTTCTTTTATTTCTTTAATATTATAGTTGTCTAATGATATATCTAATTCTAATAAACCATGATTGTATGCTACACCAACATTCATCGTTCTGATACGTTTTAAGCGAATCGCTTTTACTTTATCACTAACATATATCTCCACAAATTCACTAATCGCTGGAATGACATTATTCACAAACACATAAAAATCGTCATGCGTATCACCAATATAATGGATATTGTCGTTGCTTTTTTTGATATGTTGCATTAAAATATCACTCACTTTTACAACTTCTGGTGTCATAATGCTGTCTTCATTTAGTAAATAATGAATTTCATCATTTGTTTGTTTAAAAAACTTGAAAAATGGTGTACCTTTATCATCAATATCTAAGTGTAATTTTAAATGGAATCCGGTATTAATTAATTTTTCCATTACATCACCTTCTAATGTAACGTATGACCCCATTTGTTTAAGTATTTGATTATAAAATTGTAGTAGTAATGATTCACTAATTTCTAATGGTTCTTGATTATTCAACGTTTGTAGTAGTGGTTCCATCATATTAGCGTACTGA
The DNA here is from genome assembly GCA_945877255.1 of uncultured Erysipelotrichaceae bacterium. Lineage (GTDB taxonomy): Bacteria > Bacillota_I > Bacilli_A > Erysipelotrichales > Erysipelotrichaceae > CAMCRE01. The sequence goes on along the minus strand of CAMCRE010000002.1, from coordinate 58,926 downwards.
ATATTTCCTTTATATACTTTTTTATCTTGAAGTAAATAAAGCCCATAATTTCCTCTTTCAATCATATCAAAAAACACATTGTGCTTTAATAAATACACATTGTCTTGTTTTTCAAACGATAACTTAATTTTTGGAAAATGTGGTATGAACACCATATTTTCAAATGTTTTTTCTTCTTTTTTCATTTTAATACCATATTGGTATCCATACGCAAAAAAGCTATCTAAATTACGCCCTCTAATAACAAAATTACGGTTTGCATCTTGTTTTCGATAAAAATCTAATTGATTAAATGTTTGACGTGATTGCAACATATCAATTAATTTTTTAGACGCATCATTAAATTTACCAATACTTAGATAAATTGTTTCTGTTTCACTAATTGCATATAATTGCTCTTTCTGAATCGCATCTAAAAACACATGCAAATCTTTCACAATATATTTTTTATTTATACCTATTCGATAATACAAACTCATTGTTTGTTCTTTTAATTCAAAAATAGGTTCTAATTGTAGTTTTTCATCATCAATCAAAGATTGTGCTTGAATAATTAACTTATTTCTATAATTATCTAATAAATATTTTACGTCTTTACCTATAAAATTTACTAATTCTTTGTGATTATCCACAAAATGTAATGCTGCTACACAATGCTCGCACACTGCACTAGTAACACTGTTGTACTCACAAGTACAATGATATTCAAAATCGTCTTGCATTCCTATTTTTACGATATAATCTTCTCTATCATCAACTATTTTAAATTCATAGCTGTCGTTTTTCACTGAACAAATTGAAACTAAATCTCTAGTATATAAATCTTTTCCTCTGCTTGACAGTCGATATCCCGCCATTTGAATTGCTTTGCTTAAAATCTTTTCCACACTATTGTTCTTTTGCTGGTAAACGCAAAATTTGTTCTCCTTCTTTACTTAATAAATATTTTCCTCTCGCATACTTTAAAATATACTCTGGATTTTCTAAATTAGCTTTTTCTTGTTTTAATGATTGCTCTTGTTGTTTTAATTGTTCAATTTCATTTAATAGTGCATTTTTCTTGCTTTCATAAGTCATTGTGGTTTTGACCTTTAAATAAATATTAAACGTAAAATACACGAATATCGCTCCCATTATCATATAAAGAATTATCGAAGTAATGCTTTTATTTTTTTTCATGTACTACACCTACCTTTTGCTTTATTTTTTCAAATGTGCTATCGCTTAATATATGCTCAATTCGACACGCATCATGTTCTGCAATGTCTTCACTAATTTCTAATGTCATCATTAAAAACTGTTTTATAATGTGGTGTTTTTCATAAAGTGTTTTTGCTTTATTTAACCCAATATCTGTAAGTGTGATATTGCCTTCTTCACCAATCATTACATATCCTTTTTCTTTTAAAAGTTTCATTGCTCGTGATACACTCGGTTTAGAATAACCTAATTGATTGACTATATCAATTGCACGCACGACCGATTTTTCTAATGACAACATATAGATTGTTTCTATATAGTTTTCTTGTGATTCTTTCATATACACCTCACTGATCCATTTTATAGTATTATACCACAATTCATTTATTTTTTACATAATGATAATTTAACTATTGCTTTATGTAATGCAAATAAAGATAGCATTGTGATTAGAATTTTGGTAATCATTTTATATTTGATAAGAAAATTATATTTTTTCCAATAATTTATAACACATAAAATTATTAATTATCGTTGAATGATATGATTTATAATATTAAAATTCTAATCTATAAAATTATAAAAAATGCGGTTTAACGATTCAGAAAAGTTAAAAATGAAAATAAATGCATCCTTAAGTTGTCTTTTTTCTTTTTGTAGTGTATAATATCTCTAAACCAGAAAGGTATTTAAAATTATGAATAAAAAGATATATCGAAGAGAAGAATATTTAAATAAAATTAGAGGGTTTTATAATGCGGCAGATATTATAAAAGTTATTACAGGTGTAAGACGATGTGGAAAATCTAGTCTTATGGAAGTTATTATAGAAGAATTACTCGAAAATGGCGTTTTAGAAGAAAATATTATTAAAATAGATTTAGATAATAGAAAATACAGAAAAGTAAAAACTGCTGATGATTTAGAAAAAATCATTGATGAATGCTCAGCAACTTCTAGTATGAAATATGTTTTTATTGATGAAATTCAAAATATTAAGAATTTCGAAGAAGTAATTAATGCTTTTAGAACCGAAGGAGATTACTCAATTTTTATCACTGGGTATAATTCCTATTTACTTAGTGGTGAATTAGTAACTAAATTAACAGGAAGATATATTGAAATAGAAATGTTCCCGCTTAGTTTCTATGAATATCTCGATATGAAAAAATTTTATGGTAAAAAAATAGATAGTCAGTTAATAATTGAATTGAATAATTATTTTCAAGAAGGTGGATTCCCTAGAACGATTTTTTTAGATAATTTAAATGACAAAAAATTATATGTACATTCTGTAATTAAAGAAATTTTTGAAAAAGATATTAAAAAAAGAATTAAAATTAGAAACGTTGAAGCGTTTGATATAGTAAAAAACTATATAATTAATAATTACGGCGCTACAATGAGTATTGCAAGTATTCACAAAGCCTTAAGAGGTAATGGCATAAATATCAATAGAGAAACAATTAGCAGATATATTGATGAATTAGTAAATTCAAAAATTTTATATGTGTGTGACAGATTTGATATGAAGTCAAAATCATCATTGAGTGGCGATAAAAAATATTACTTGGCAGATACATCTATATATTTTTTCAATAATACGGATAATCGAATTAACTATGGACCAGCCTTAGAAAATTTAATGTTTATATATGTAAAGAGTAAAGGATACAGTGTTAGTGTTGGCAGAATCGGAAAATTAGAGTGTGATTTTATATTAAGAAATACAGAAAACAATTATTTTTATATTCAAATAGCATATACGATAAACGAAAGTAAGCAAACAGAAGATAGAGAGTTTCGTTCTTTAGAACAAATTAAAGATAATTATGATAAATACATTTTAACGTTAGATTTCTTATTACAAAGACGAAATGGTATCAAGCACTTAAATATTTTAGATTTTATTAGTAATAATGAAGTATTTTAAGTTTTAACAATTGATTATTCAAATAGTACCAATATAAATAAAAACACATTGATTTCTGTATTCAATGTGTTTCTTTATTTTAAAGTTGACTATCGTCAATGCTATCTAGGTAAGAGGCTATTGATGCTATTGTTTCTTGTAACGCACCTTTTTCAAATGGAGAATTTAAATTAGCTAACTTAACTACTTCTAAGAATGATTTTGTTCCTCCACACGCACAAATTGCTAAATAATCTCTCCAAGCAGTTTCATCTTTATCTACTTGTGTACGTTTCCAGAATTGGAATGCACAAATTTGTGCTAGTGTGTAATCAATGTAGTAAAATGGTGATGAGAAAATGTGTGCTTGTCTAGTCCATACGTTACCACGTAGATAATAATCATTTTCTGTATAATCACGGTCTGGTAAATAACGTGCTTGTAACTTGTTCCATACCGCTTTTCGCTCTTCTATTGTCATATTCGGATTTTTATACACTTCATGTTGGAAATGGTCTACACACACACCGTATGGTAAAAAGAGAATACCTGATGCTAAATGAGAGAATTTGTATTTATTTGTGGCTTCACCAAAAAACTTATCCATCCAAGGCCAAGTAATAAACTCCATACTCATTGAATGAATTTCACATGTTTCAAACGTTGGCCAAACAACATCTAAAGGTTGAATATTGCGTGATTGATATACTTGGAAAGCATGTCCAGCTTCATGTGTTAATACATCTATGTCGCCACTTGTGCCATTAAAATTCGCAAATATAAATGGTGATTTATAATCAGAGATGAATGTACAATATCCGCCACCTTGTTTACCTGGTTTACTTAAAACATCAAATAAATCACGTTCTAACATGAAATTAATAAACTCTGAAGTTTCACTAGATAATTCTTCATACATTAATTTACCAGCTTGTAAAATAGCATCGCTGTCTAATACTGGTTTGGCATTTCCTGTTAAATACTCTAATGTTAAGTCATAATAACTTAATTTTTCAACACCTAATCGTTTAGCTTGTTTTTGTCGTAATTGTTGTACTAACGGTACAACATATTTAACAACTTCATCACGATATACTTCTACCATTTTTTCATTATAATCAAAACGGTTCATTCTAATATAACCTAACTCTACAAAGTTGTTAAACCCTAATTTAATAGCTATTTCATTTCTAGTTTTTACTAATTGGTCATAAATTTCATCTATTTTTTGTTCGTTTTCCACAAAAAATGATGTTAATGCTAAACTCGCTTCTTTACGCACATTGCGATCTAAACTTTCCGAATAAGGTCCAAATTGTGGTATCGTTAATGTTTTACCATCATATTCAATTTGTGCACTTGCGATTAATTGATTGTATTCACTAGTCAATTTATTTTCTTTTTGCAGTAACGGTACAACTTCTTCACTAAATGCTTTTTGGCTATTTTCAATCAACATAAAGTATGTTTTTGGAAAGCGTTGTTTTAATTCATCTAAAAATTTACTATTTAGTATTGCTTTCCCCATTTTCACATCTTCAGCTGCAAATAATGGTGAATGTTCATTCCAAAATTCATCTTCTTTTTTATAAAATTCATCGTTTGTATTGATTGAAAAACGAATTGATGCTAAATTAATTGCTGTACTAATTTTATTAATCAACACGAAAAATTTTTCTAAAACTTCACACGCTTCGTCAACTGTTTGTGCATTATTAAACGTTTCAATATATGTATTAACATCTTGTTGGTATGACGCTAATGACGGTCTTTCATATTTATAATCTTTAAATTTCATTTTATTCTCCTAATCTATTTAATACTGTTTCTTTCCCTAGCAATAATAATGTTTGTGTTAAGTCTGGTCCATGTTCGCTACCACTTACCATTACTCTAATTGCCATGAAAAGCTGTTTTCCTTTAATTCCTGTTTCTTTTTGAACAGCTTTCACACAATTTTTAATCGTTTCTTCATCCCATGATTCACTTGTTACCACTTGTTTTTTAAAGTTTTCTTTTACTTGTGGTGTTGTTTCCCAATTCAATACTTCTACACAATTTTCATTGTATTTAATTTCATCATTAAAGAAAATATCAACTAATCCTTGAATTTCTTTTCCGTATGAAATTTGCTCTTTATACAACAATAGTAATAAATTTAACCAGTTTTCTGATTTATTGCTACAGTCATAATATTCCACAAGAAATGGTTTGACTAATTTTAAATACTTATCTTCAGATAATTCTTTCATGTAGCGATTATTAATCCATTTCAATTTATTTTTATCAAACATTGATGGTGATTTTGATAATCGTTCTGCATCAAATATTTCAATTAATTTTTCATGTGTAAATATTTCTTCTTCTACTTCTGGAGACCATCCTAATAACGCTAAAAAATTAAACATTGCTTCTGGAATATATCCTTCATCTTTATATTGCGAAATAAATTGCATAATTGTTTCATCACGTTTAGATAGTTTTTTTCGTTCTTCATTCACAATTAATGTCATATGCGCAAATTCTGGTTTATCCCACCCCAACATTTCATATAGCATTAGTTGTTTTGGTGTATTAGAAATATGTTCTTCTCCTCTAAATACATGTGTAATATCCATACTATGATCATCTACCACAACCGCAAAGTTATACGTAGGTATCCCATTAGATTTCACTATTACCCAGTCGCCAATATCTTTTGATTCAAATTTTACATCACCACGAATAAGATCTTTAAATTCATAAACTTTATTTTCTGGTACTTTCAAGCGAATTGATGGTTTCATTCCACTGTTTTTACGTGCTAATTTTTCATCTTCACTAATCAATTCACGATTATACATTGGAGCTAATCCTAAAGCTTCTTGTCGCTCTCTTTCTGCTTGTAATTCTTCCGGTGTGCAATAACATTCATATGCGTGTCCTTCTTGAATTAATTGCTCTTTAATTGCATTATAAATAGCTAATCTTTCAGTCTGACGATACGGTGCATATTGTTCTTTTGGATTTAAAGGGGACTCATCTGGTATAATTCCTAACCAACTTAAATTATCAAGTTGACTAGCTTCTCCATTTTCAATATTTCTTTCAATATCTGTATCTTCTAAACGAAAAATAAAGTCACCATTATGATGTTTAGCATATAAATAATTAAATAATGCTGTCCTTGCACCCCCAATATGTAAATGACCTGTTGGTGAAGGTGCATATCTTACTCTAATTTTTTTCATAAATACTCCTTAAATTTTAATAAATTGGGCTACATCTACTACAAAAACTGTTGCCCCTCCAACTTGTATTTCTGTTGGATAATTTGCATATCTGCCTAAATCATAATTAGAAATTGACGGTACATATTCTGTTCTTCTACTGGAATGTTCTTTAATTATAGCTATTGCTGTTTCTACTTTTTCTTCTTCCACCCCAATTAACAACGTCGTGTTTCCTGCTCTCAAAAAACCACCTGTTGTAGCTAAACGTGTTACAGAAAATTGTTGTTTCGTTAATGCATTTGATACTGCAGGACTATCATCATTTGACATAATTGCGATTATTAATTTCATAATATCCTCCTCAATATTTATATTTTACCATTTTTTATTATTGTTTTCTACTATAGTATGAAAAAAAGGGAATGATGCGTATCCAGCACAGAGCGTATACATCAATTCCCTAACAGAATTAAATAATTTTATTTTCAGTTGCAATATCGAAGAAATGAACTTTTGTCATATCTATTGCAAGTGTAACATTTTCAACGTTTGAACTATCTACACGTGATGAAACTTTTGCAAGTACTTTTTGACTACCGATATTACCATGTAAAATATATTCATGTCCAAGTAATTCAGCAACATCAATTTTAAACGCAAACTGTGCGTCTGGGAATGTTTCTTTCACAATTCCTTCGATATGAATATCTTCTGGTCTAATACCTAATACAATTTCTTTTCCGTTGTAAGCTTTTAATCCATCATGATACATTTCAGGTATTTTTACATCTAACCCTTCGCAAGTAAATCTTCCATCATGATACACACCTGTTATAAAGTTAGTTGCTGGTGCACCCACAAAACTTGCCACAAACATATTTGCTGGGTTGTTGTAAATTTCTTTTGGTGTACCGATTTGTTGGATGTAACCACCTTTCATAACTACTATTCTACTCGCCATTGTCATCGCTTCTGTTTGGTCGTGTGTTACATAAATTGTTGTTGCGTCTAATCTTTTATGTAATTTTATAATCTCTGCACGCATTTGAACACGTAACTTAGCATCTAAGTTACTTAATGGTTCGTCCATTAAGAATACATCTGCATTTCGAACAATTGCTCTTCCAAGTGCCACACGTTGTCTTTGCCCACCTGATAATGCTTTAGGTTTTCTTTCTAAATATTGTTCAATCTCTAAAATTTTTGCAGCTTCTCTTACTCGACGATCAATTTCTTCTTTTGGCATTTTTTTCAATTTTAAACCGAATGCCATGTTGTCATATACACTCATATGTGGATAGAGTGCGTATGATTGGAACACCATTGCAATATTTCTATCTTTTGGTGAAACGTCGTTCATAACTTTACCATTAATTTCAAGCGTTCCTGCTGAAATATCTTCTAATCCTGCAATCATACGTAATGTTGTAGATTTCCCACATCCTGAAGGCCCCACAAATACTATAAATTCTTTGTCTTTAATTTCTAAATTGAAATCAAAAACTGCTTGGACATTATTGTCATAAATTTTATCTATGTTTTTTAAACTTAAAGTTGCCATAACTTCCTCCTATTTAAGTATATTATAGCAACTTATTTTAGTTTTTTGTTGTTCACTATGCACAATTTAAATAAAAATACACTAACAACATATTTTGATAATCTTTTACATCTATTCCGGTTATATTATAAAAAAGTTGTAAACGGTAATTCAATGTATTTCGATGAACATAAATTTCATGTGCTGTTTGCACAACATTCAAATTATTTTCCATAAACATTTTAACGGTATGCATTAAATAAGAATCAACTTTTAAAAATATTGATTTTAGTTCATGATTAATTTTATCATTTTGATATTTAAAAATTAAATCACTAATATGAAAAATCTGCATTGCGTGATTATTTGCATATTGCAAAGTTAATTTTGTTAGTTTATCACGGTTATGCGAAATCATAACTTTGATGTTTTCTTCTTGACTTAATATTTTAAATTTAAAAAAATGTTCATCTTCTAAAAAACAATACAATCCTTCAACGTCTTCTAGTATTGTTATTGGAATAATCTTTGAAAATAGTGCTTGTATGTAATTCAAAGAATATTCGCCAATAAAGTTAATGCATTTCATCTTGAATCAATAGCAGTGTTTTAAGTAAGACATTAGCACTTAAAACAAAGTCTTCTTCTAATACGTATTCTTCTACCGTATGCACATTTTTCATTCCAACTGAGATAACTAAACATTGTACACCATACTTATTAAAAACGTTGGCATCACTCGCACCACCACTCGCTTCTTTTTTAAATGGGACATTTAAGACTTCACACGCTTGTTTATAGTATGAAATGCTTTCTCCTTCATTAACTTCATATCCTGTTGTCACTTCTTTTAAAGTATGTTTAAATTGAATTTGATATTTACCACAAACCGCATTAAACTTATCAACCACAATTTTTTGTTGGTGGTAAATATTTTCTTTTTTTATACTTCTTGTTTCAAACAGCATTCTGACTTCTTTCATCACAATATTTTGTGCTAATCCTCCAGAAACGATACCTATATTGCTTGTTGTAATAGCATCAATTCTTCCGATTTTAAGTTGTGTTAATGCTTCAGCAGCAACGAGTAACGCATTAATACCTTTTTCAGGCTCAAGTCCTGCATGTGCTTCTTTTCCTATTACAATTAGTTCTCCTGCGATACGATACGGTGCGGCATTTGTTACTGTACCAATATCATCTCCACCGTCTAACACAAATCCAAAATCAACGTTTTCCAAATGTTTTGGATCTAATGCTGTGGCGCCTTGTAATCCTTTTTCTTCTGCAACACTAATTACTATTTTTAAATTTGGTTTATTTTCATAGGATTGTAATATTTCAACGATTTCTAATATTGTCGCAATTCCTAATTTATCATCTCCCCCTAAAACAGATGTTTTATCGGTATAAATTTTTCCGTTTTCTCTAATCACGTTTATTTTTTCACATGGTACAACCGTATCTAAATGTGCCGACAATAGTATTGTTTTGTTGATTGTTCCTGGAATGTTGATTATTAAATTACCTGTATTCCCGCCTATCTTCAATCCTGCATCATCTTCTATCACCTCATAACCTAAATGATTAAATTGAGAGATAACATAGTCAGCCATTTCTCTTTCATTAAAAGTTGGGGAACTTATTTTTGCCATCGTTATAAAATTGTTGATCATTCTTTCTTTATTAATCATATTTTCTCCTTGTGTTCTGTAATATACATATCGCTACTATTATGCAAATAATACTAATTATAATCGGATACACGATTCTAGCATTGGCGTATGGTAAATTTATTTCTGGTAACTTTCCATAGATATTACCTGCTACTAATGCTGCTACGACACCTGCTATTGAGCGTGTTGAGTTAATCAATCCACTCGCTACACCACGTGTATTTTCATCTGAATGTTCCATTATCAATGATTGTTGTAGTGGAATAACACACATAAAAATGATATAAAACAACGTACTCATCACAAAAAACATTTCTTTGTTTTTGGAATATATAATTGATATTAATATAATTGTACTCGTAATTAATATTATTTTAAAAATGTTGCTTAAATTGTATTTTCTTATTAGTTTATTAATCACAAATATATTTAAACATAACGTTGTTAATCCTGTAGTTGCTTTAATTACGCCATTTACTATTGGCTTCATTTTTAATTGTGCACTTAAATAATATGAAAACGAGTTATCAAACATTGTATTCGCAAAATAAATAAAAAAACTTATTGTCAACATCATCACAACTACTTTATTAATTTTTGATTTTAAAAAGTTATGTAGTGGATTTAAAGATTGTAATATTTGTTTAATATTTAGTTTTTGATTATTACATCTTTCATTAACTAGCACAAACAATAACATTACTGCGATTATTAATAGTATAATTTGGCAATAAAAAGCATATAATAAGTTGTGCGATCCAATTATACCACCTAAATAATACCCTATCGCTGCTGCAACAGCAGTAGAAGTGGCATAAATTGTGAAATGTGTTTTTAATTCGTGTATTTCAGAAATATCACTAATATACGCCAATACGGGAACACTAAATGCACCTGTAAAAAATCCTGCTAGTAATCTTGCAGTAATTAATGTTGCTACACTATGACTGTACGCAAATCCTAATTGTGATATTGCATATCCTAAACATCCTATAATCATGATAATTTTACGACCTTTTTTGTCACAAATATTTCCCCAAAAACTCGAGAATATGAAGTTCGTTAAATTCATCATCGCTAATGCTATTCCAAACATTGCATCTGGAAATTTTCGTATTTTAATTAATTCTGGTGTGACAGGATGAATCGTATTTGCTGCTATCATGATGAAAATATAAATTAGTAAAATATTTAAAAATTTTTTATTCATGGTTTTTTTCTTCCTTATAGCAATCGATTATCCCAAGCATACTTAAACATAGTAATCCTGATTGTGGCCAAAATAATTGATAATCTACTAATCCATGGACTATAGATACTGTTATCACTCCTATGTATAAAGAAAATAACAGCGTATCATTTCGCATTAATCGCAATATTTTATGAAATTCATACTTTAAAGTAAACATTATTATTGCTATCCCTATTACACCATACACAATTAATAATTCTAAAAATAAGTTATGTGCATGTTCGATACATAATGTACCAAATTCACGACAGTAATTCAAATGTGTGAATTGACCTTGACCAATAAATGGATAACGCAAAAATGACTTCCAACCTGTTTCCCAAATTGCAACACGGTAACTATCTAGTTTTGTAAAGTCGTGTATACTCGGTAGCGGAAATATACATAACATAATTAATGCTATTAATAAAATTGAACTTATAATCGCTAGTTTAATTTTTTTATTTTTTATTTGTGTAAATCCGACTATTATTAAGCCTGCCAATAACCCTAATAATGCACCACGAGATTTTGCATTAATTATTAAAAAGATGTATGCTAAGACAAGTAATAAATAATATTTCTTTTTTTCTTGCAGCAACAAAATAACTGCGATAATTGCACTAATTGAAAATATTGAGCCTGCATAATTTTCATTGAAAAATAATGCACGACTATAATCGTATGGCACAACGTGTATGATGTATTTATTAATAAAATATCCTAAGATAATATATAAAACTGAAACCAAGCTTGCACCTAATAACATCTTTAATATAAAGTATATATTATCTTTAGTTATAAACGTTCTAAAATAATAAACAACATATAAAATGATCCACATTCCAACTGCGAGTAGAATTCCAAAAATATTTTTATGCCATGCAGAATTAATGATGCTTATTATTTGCAGAAAGGACAACAATATAAATGGTCGGTGTGCCTTGATCGGTTTTTTCCATTCATGTTTGATAATTAACACAAATGATACGATTATCATTCCGATTGTAATTGTGTAATGTAAAAATATTGAACATAACGTTAGTATTATTGCTTTTTCAACTAAATTAAATTTTTGCCATTGATTAATCATAACAACCTCTTTCATACGTATTATATCATATACGACCATAAACTACTTGCGAAGTAATTAATTTAATAATAATTATAGTCTACTCCATTATATCAAAACAAATATTAAAACTAAATTTTAACACAATTAAAAAATATCGTATTGTTTTACGATATTTTTATCATTATTTCATTGTTTTCGCAATTTGGTTATCCAGTGCTTCAAATTCACTAATCGATTTTTTGATGACACGATTAAGATGATCTAATTCATTATGAATTAACTTTATTTTCTCTTTATTATTACGATGTTTATTAATAAAATTATTTTCCTGTTCCCCGCGATTTTTCATTAAAAATTCATACCTATCAAACTCTGCGATTAAAGTTTTTAAATCAATTACTTTCTCAATTGCATCTATTAATTGATATAATGTCGTAATTTTCCATTTTATTTCCATTTTGCTTGTTCCAACAGTCGTTTATGTTTTCTTTTCGCTTGATTTGTTGTTTCAAAATGGTTTTGATGCTTCTTATTCAATGTCGTTTTAATCAACTGAATCATATATTTTATCTTAGACATAAAACTTACTCCTCTCCAACTGGTTGATTGCATTTTCTAATTTTTTCAGTTTACTTAATTCATTTTGTAATGTAGATATGTTTCGTCTTAATGATATATCATTATCTAAATTAACTAATTTTTTAGTTAATTGTATCGTATTATTTAAACTATAAATTTGATTTTTCAAATCTTTTTTATGAATCATGACTTTGTTTTTGTTCCATTGATTCAAATGTCTTTCCACCACAAAAACATTATTGTTCATCGCTTGATGGTGTAATAAACTGTCTTTAGTTGGAATAATGTGGGTATTAAGTATATGCTCGACTTTATTAATTTTTGCAATAATATTTTCTTTTGTGATCATCGCAGTTTTCCCACTCGCTAATTCATCAAACTGACTATAATATTTTTCCAATAATTTTAAAGTATCATTTAATTTACTAACGACACGCTCATAAAACACTTTCCGTTTTTCTAATGTTTCTTTATCAATTATTAACACTTCAGTATTTGTGGATATTGAAATTTTTCCTTGATGTAATTTATTCTTAATATTATTAAAAAAATTAGGATTTAGAAAATTAATAATTTGAACCGTAGCACCAACGCCAACTCCTACTGCAATACCAACTTTTCCAAAATAAGCGCCATATGTAATGCCATCTATTATATCAAAATCTTTAACAATATCAATTGCAGTTCCAGTGATGGTTTTTAGGAAAGACTTTGTTTGTTTGTAGTTGTCATACACTTTATAACCAATCGAAATAACCTTGAAAAATGTAGTTGAAATTTTTAAGCTTTTGTTCACCGCTTTAAACAAACCTGTTTTACTAACGTCTTTTATTTTATTAATGCTAGATTCGATAATGGTTGCATTATCCGTCAAAAATTTAGTAAATGCCGTACTTTTATTAATTGTTTTGACTAGCAATCCTGATTGGTTCATTTTTGTGATATTAAATTTTGAACTATCTTCAAGTATATCTATAAAATTACGAATAGTTTTTTCTTTTTGATATACTTGATACACTCTTGGAATCATTTTAATATCTGATATTTTTGTCAGACTATTAAGAAACTTCGATAATGTTTGTACTCTTTTATAAAAACTGTTAGAAATTAATGTGCTGAAAAATCCGGTAAAATCCATCAAATCACGCCTTTAGTAATCGTAGTTGATTGTTGCCAAGAATCGTAAAGTTGTAAAAATCGCTCTTCATCACTATCTGTATAACCATAAAAAATAACTTCATCGACATTATCATGATTAAAAAATACTGTTTGATTTTGATCGAATCCAACCGGATATTTCACACCCACATAGTCGTAATAGCACTCTTCTTCTGCTTCTCCATATATTGCTCCACGAGAAATGACCATTATTTTCTCGTTTGAATTTTTCATATATACTATCGTTCCTAATGCTAAAATTTTATTCATAACTTTCCTTTCAATATTGTATTTTTATTTTCTTTCTTAAACTAATATACATTGCTTCATTTTCTTCTAGAATAGTATTAAAGTCACCAAATACACTTAAACTATACTCATCTAAAAACAATTTATGTTCTTTATATTGATAATCGTATAATTGTTCTTCTTTAACAACGATTTCATAATTTTGTAATTGAACACTATTTAAATATTTTTTTATTTTTTCTTTCTCTTTTGCGAAAATGTATATTTTTCCTACTATATTAATTGGTGATAAACTTAAAAAATGATAGCCTATATCACCTAATTTTAACTGTTGTTTTTTAGTAAGAAAATGCTTCTCAGCTATTTCATAATCTATTGCAGGTACGTCAATTCCAATTTGGACTTCATAATTATCTATAATTGCTCTTCCTGGTATTTTGGATAAACTTTTTCGATCTTTCACTCCAAATTGACGCATTATTTCTTTATCGTAATAATGTATAATTTTTAAACTAAAATATTGTTGTAAAGCATATTTTAATTCTTCAGTTGATGTAATTATAAAATAAATATTATTTTTTGGTGATTTTCGAATTAGTTCATCAAACTGCTCAAAACATTCTAAATCCTTCAATAAATCATACCTATCAATACACACAATTTTTTTATCATTGTCATTTAATAAATGATAAAATAATTTTGCAATCTTTGAATAATCATTAATATGAATATTCACAACTTTTTGGTATGAAAGTGGCGAATCTTCGTAAATATAATAAATCGCACCTTCATCAATCGCACTAATCAGTGTAATTAATGTTGTTGTTTTTCCGGTTTCATAATCCCCATATATTACAGTATTTTGAAGTACAAATCGTTGTTCTTCATGCACAAGTAATTCATCTTTCAATATTGCACAATTACTTTGTATTAATGGTAATTCTAAAAATATATCTTCTTTATTTTTAGGCATTTTATTAATAAAATAATCTCGCTCAGTAAAATCAAAATATTGGTGCTCATTAATTATTTCGGTATCATTTACAACTATTCGATTATCATTTTTAATACACGCTTTATTACTACTATACATACACTTAAATTTGATTTGTGTTGAATTGGTATTCAAAATTGCCTCACCAGGTTGCTTAAGATAGTACGCTTTATCACTATTCATTATATGCTGACTCTCGCTTTTATCGTTCAACCTTAACACAATTTTTAAATCAGCATTATTTAATATTTCCTCGGAAATAATTCCGCTAGGTTTTTGTGTCGCCAACAGTAAATGAATACCTAAACTTCTTCCTATTCTTGAAATACTAATTAATTCATTTATAAAATCTGGTTCTTCTTTTTTTAATTCTGCAAATTCATCACAAATAATGATTAAATGCGGTAAATGTGTTTCATCGACATGTGAATAAAAATGTTCTTTCAAATAAACTTGCCGGTTTTTAATTTCTTTTTTCAATACTTCAATGCTACGATAAATATTTCGTGATAAATTATCTAACACACCTATTACATGTGGAAAATCTTTGATTTTACTCGCGAAAGCTCTTCCTTTGTAATCAATCGCTACTATTTGTAGTTGATTGGGATGATAATTTAAACACAATGATGAAACTAACGACAACAATAATTCACTTTTCCCACTACCTGTCATTCCCACTATTAAACCATGCGGTCCATCACCTTTTTCATGCAAGTCCACAACGACATCTTTCGTGAGATATGCTTTTATATTTTCCTTAACATTACAATTCCATGATATTTCATGATGCACATCAAACAATGTATATTGTGGTATATGCCATTCTACTTCTGCTGTCGTATACTTTTGTACTTCGGTGTTAATGCTTTTAAAGTCTAAATCATTTTCAAATTCAACTAAACAATTTTCATTTTTAATAAATATTTTATCTTCGTATTCTTCCAATATCAAATCATATGGGTAATGAATATAATCGTCCAATACGATACATGTAATATTTAAATTTGCAAGCTCTAAATAATATTTATCAAAAATATATAAACTATTATCTTCTATAACATCTGATATTTTAATGTGGGAAAAATGTTTGCCATAATATTCTAGTTTTCCGACTATCTTAATTTTTAACACATCATAATTATAATATTTCACTAATTGAGATAATAAATGTTTTAATAAATAAACGTTGTTTTTAATTAATGTTTTTTTATTTTTTAAATCAATAATTTTTAATTGTTGCAATTTTTCATAATAGTTAATCATCTTAAATATCACTTCATCTAAAGACGTGTTTTTCCATTTATTAATCGGTGTGTACTTTAATTTCAAAAATTGTTGGGGTATTTTTCCAACATCTACTTCAATACACGTATCACAATATGGTGATCTCGAAAATACTTTATTGCTGCGATAAATATTTTGATTTTTTAAATATGCATTAACTAGGTGAAATATTTTTTCTTGTAATTCAAATAATGATTTTTCGTATCCTATTTTTTTATCATTGTATTGCTGTCGATATTGCCTTCTTTCTAAAATAATCATAAAAATTTGGAAAAACATCACAAACACATTCACTGCTATCATTATCCATAATTGTTTTGTGTTAGAAAACATTAAATACATCGTTATCGTTACTACAAAACTTGTTGCCGTCATAACAATATGATTCAAAACTTTT
The DNA here is from genome assembly GCA_945877255.1 of uncultured Erysipelotrichaceae bacterium. Taxonomy (GTDB): domain Bacteria; phylum Bacillota_I; class Bacilli_A; order Erysipelotrichales; family Erysipelotrichaceae; genus CAMCRE01. The sequence goes on along the minus strand of CAMCRE010000002.1, from coordinate 42,416 downwards.
ACTGTTTGCATTTGTTCGTTGAATGTTGGTATTTCAATAGTTGTTGATTGAAAACTTAACATTTCTATTTCTGGTATAAAACAATTATATTGGTGTTGTGCTGTTAGTTTTTCAATTAATGTAGTGTGATATTCACCTTCTAAAATAATTCTATCAGCCAAAACTCTTATTTTTAATGCACCTATTTCTATTAGATCACCTAAATAATACTTGCAATGTGTTTGAAAAGTTTTACCGTTGATTTTTATAATTGTTTTTGAGAAATTAACTATTCCACCAATATATAAAACTATTGGTTTATGATATTTGACATAAATATCGCAATCACGTCTATTTCCAATAAATATTCTATTTTTTATATAATAACTTCTCATATATGATTTCAAATAATATTTCCAACGAATCTGCTTCTTTAATTTCGGTTAGTATTTTATTCGTGTATTTCTTAAATAGCCCTGAAATTTCATAATGTTTTAATGGTTGTTTTCTTTCTAATAACCATAATGCAACGATTTTAATTTTAGTTAAGTAATCTTGTTTTATGTAACAAGGTTTTCTTATTTTAAACTTTGGTATTAAATTAAAATCAAAAAACAAATTATCTTCAGTAAATGGAATATCATAGTCGCAATAATATTTTTCTAAATCAATTAGGTTCAATAAATACATTGCGCTATTTTCTTTCTTTAACATTTTTATGTTTCTACTTCTAGTGAGTAAATATTTTATATAAATGTGCTTTCCTTTTAATTCATACATACTATCTAAAAAACAGATGTTTTTTGTGGTTAAGTAGTCAAGCTCACACTGATGCACAACATTTAAATCATTAAAACTATATATCTCCAATAATTCTGATTGTTTCTCCATAATATATTCCTGCTTCCTCAAATGATTTTGTTGTTGCTTCTATGTAACAGTGATCACATAAATATACATATTCAATATCTTTTTCTAACACAAATTTTATTGCATCTTTAATCGTCATTTTTTTAGATAATGCGATTTTAGTTTTTGTATTACTTTCTAAATAACAATAAATCACTTCAATCTATTCGCTATTTCCATATCTAATGATTCAATTGCGTTTGCAGTTTGTTGGAGCTGTGTTGCAACAGTATCAATCAATTGCGTCATTTTATTTAAATTAGGTTTTAAGATTTCAAATTGTTGTTGGAAAGCAAGTGCCGATTTTCCTTCCCATTCCTCATTTAGACGACTCAACAGTTTCGTACATTTAGTAACGATTGCCTCCATTTTTTGTGCTTCTGATTTATACTCATTAGCTCGTATACGCATCATCTGCGGTGTAATTCTAATTTGACTCATATTTTTTCTCCTTTCACTTACTTATAGTACAAAAATAATTAAATTCCTATTTTTTTGTATTTTAAATTTTTATGTTATAATAATATTGAAAGGATTATAAATACGTATGAAAATTATATTAGATGAAAATGCAATGAGTCGCTCTCTTAAGCGAATATCGTTTGAAATATTAGAAAAAAACAAAACATTACATAATATTGTACTTGTTGGGATAAAGACTAGAGGATTCTATCTTGCTGAAAAAATTGCTGATTTTCTAAAAAAAATAGAAGGTATTGATGTCGAATATATCGCATTAGATGTTTCAGCTTTCCGTGATGATCATAAAAAAAAGAATCTTATCGAACAAGTCGTTGACATCGACAATAAAATTGTCGTACTCGTTGATGATGTATTATTTACAGGTCGAACAGTGCGTGCTGCTTTAGATGCCTTAACTTACTACGGTCGAGCTAAAGCTATTCAATTTGCTGTACTTGTTGATAGAGGACATCGTGAGTTGCCTATCCGTGCTGATTTTGTTGGGAAGAACATCCCAACTTCTCTTCACGAAAATGTGAAGGTGTTAGTTACACCTTTTGACAATAAAAATGAAGTCATACTTTTATAGGAGGATTTATGTTAAATCAAACAGAATTATTCGATTTTTTAAAACAACTTTTATTAATTGACAGCCCTAGTGGCTATACACATCATGTAATTGATTTTTTAGATAGTCATGCCAAAAAATTAGGATTTTCGACTTCTCGTACACCAAAAGGAAATTTAGTTGTTCATGTTGCGGGTTGTTCCAATAAAACGGTTGGTGTCGCTGCACATGTTGATACATTAGGATTAATGGTTCGTTCTATTAATGCCGATGGAACATTAGTTGTTACACCTATTGGTGGTATCACTATTCCTACTTTAGATAGTGAATATGTTAATGTTATTACTCGTGACAATAAAATTTATACTGGCACGATAAGAAGCAACTCAACTTCTTCTCATGTTTATCCTGACGCTGCAACACGCGCTCGTAATTGTGATGAAATTCATGTGAAATTAGATGAAATAGTTAACTCAAAACAAGATGTATTAGCATTAGGTATTCAAAATGGAGACATTATCGCTGTCGATCCTAAAGTTTTTATTAGTGAATCAGGTTATATTAAATCACGTTTTTTAGATGATAAAGCGAGTGTTGCCGCATTATTTTCGGTATTAACACATTTATCACAAAACAATATTACACCTAAACATAACATACAATTTATTATTTCAACATATGAAGAAGTTGGACATGGTGCGAGTTACATCGATCCAATTATTGAAGAATTATTAACAGTTGATATGGGGTGTATCGGAAAAGATTTATCTTGTACTGAATTCGATGTCAGTATTTGTGCTAAAGATTCTAGTGGTCCTTATGATTATGAAATGACAACGAAACTTATTCAACTTGCTAAATCAAATGCGTTAAATTACGCAATCGACATTTATCCTTTTTATGGTTCAGATGGTAGTGCTGCTTTAAGAGGTGGTGCGAATATCAAAGTTGCTTTAATAGGTCCGGGTATTGCTAATAGTCATGGTCTAGAGCGTACGCATTTTGATGCCATTCAAAATACAGTTAAATTAATTTTATTATATATTTGTTGATAAAAAAAACTTTAAACTTTTGCGAGTTTAAAGTTTTTTATTCATGAATCATGTTATATAATTCATTTTTTGAAATAGCATATTTTTTAGCAATTTGTTTAACAGCAGATGATTTACTAATGCCTTGCTCAACTAAGTTAACTAATTCTTGATATATTTCATCTAAAACAATTTCATCATCTTGTGCTTTTTCCACAACCACAACGATTTCACCTTTTAATTCTGGTAAGTCAGTATATTCTGAAAGATTGAAGCGTATAAATTGTTCGTGTTTTTTTGTTAATTCACGTGCAATACACACTTTTCGATCGCCTAAAATTTCATACATATTTTCTAATGTTTTATGAATACGATGTGGGCTTTCATAGTAAACAAGTGTGCAATCTAGTTTTTTATGTTGTTGTAGTTGTTTTTTTCTCGTAGTAATATTTGAATTTAAAAATCCAAAAAAATAAAACGGATGGACACTTATACCTGATGCAACAAGAGCATTCAAACATGCGTTAGATCCAGATATCGGAATGACCGGATAATTATTTTTAATAATTAATTGTGTTAGTGTAACACCTGGATCACATAGTAATGGATAACCTGCATCTGAAATAAGTGCGACATTTTGGTTTTGATTAAGTAATTTTAATATTCCTTCAGCACTTTCTTTCTCATTGAAGTTATGATAACTAATTACTTTTTTATTAATGTTAAAATATCGCAACAATTTCATGCTCGTTCGTGTATCCTCACATGCAATAACATCCACGTTTTTTAATATTTCAATTGCACGTGGTGTCATTTCATTGAGATTTCCGATTGGTGTCGCAACTATATATAACGCGACACCATTTTCTTTATAACTTGATATTGTTTGCATCATATTAACCTTTTTTCAAAATTTCCTGCTAGTGATAATCCTTCTGAGAAAGTAATAAAAGCTTTATCATCTATGGCATACACTATTCTTTTTAACTCTGCTATTTCAAATTTGCTAATTACAGTCATAATAACGTGTGTTTCTTTATCTTCGAAGCCACCAAATCCATTCCAATACGTTACACCTCTTGTAAGTTTGCTACATATTTCTTTATAAACGTTTTTATTTTTTGTTACTATTGTTACTGCAACATTAATATTTTGATGGTGGTATCTATCACAAATCATAGCTAGTATTACCGCATATATTACAGAATATATTGCTGTTTCTAAATTAAATAATATTGCATACGAACTGTAAACTAATACATTAATACTACTTGTTAGTTTGCCTACTGTTAATCCCGGTTTTTTTATCGAGTAATAAACACCTAAGACATCTGTTCCGCCACAACAACCACCAGCTTGTAAAGTAATTCCGACTCCAACTCCAGATACAATTCCACCTATAATAATAGACGTCAACAAGTCATTTATCACAAAATTATTTGCGGGTATGTATGAAAATACAATCGTTTGAACAGCTATCGAAAATGCACTTTTAAAGAAAAATGATTTTGATATTCCTTTGTATGCGATAATCATTAATGGTATATTTAATATAAAATTAATAATCCCAGCTATATCCATTCCTTCTTTAAGAAATGGTTGAAAAATTGGTTGTAAAAACGTTCTTAAAATTTGGGCAATTCCTATTACACCACCATTATACATTTTATATGGTGCGATAAATAAATTAACACCAATTGGAAAAATAATTCCTCCTATAAGTATCAGCAAATATTGTTTTTGCGTTTTAGTCATATTATTCTCCTAAAAAATGATTAATTTTTTGGTATAATTCATCAATATTTACTTCTTCTTTATCTGTTGTTCTTCCTTTAAATTCCACAATATTTTCGTTTGCTTTTTTACCTACGACAATTCTTAATGGTATACCAATTAACTCCATATCTTTAAATTTAACACCTGGTCTTTCATTTCTGTCATCAAAAATAACATCAATGTTTTGGTTTTTTAAGCTTTCATAAATGTTTGTGGCTAGTTGCATTTGGATTACATCATCAACATTGATAACCACCACTGCCACACTGAATGGTGCAACAGATTTTGGCCATATAATACCATTCTCGTCATGATGTTGTTCTACAATGGCAGCCATACATCTTCCAAGTCCAATTCCATACGATCCCATTTCAACTGGTTGTAATTGGTTATTTTTATCAGAGTACATTAAATTAAATGCTTTAGAGTATTTACTTCCTAGTTTAAATGTATTTCCTATTTCAATACCTTTTACAAACGTTAATGGTTTCCCACTTAATGGACAAACATCGTTTTCATTTACGATACCAATATCACCACTCATAATATATTCAAACTCTTCTATATTCGCATTTTTATAATGATAATCTTTTTCATTCGCACCACAAATAAAATTATGCATGTGTAACACTTCTTGATCAACCACAATTGGTAAATTTATTCCAACTGGACCGATAAATCCTACAGCTGTATCAATATTTTCAAAATCTTGTGCTGTTGCAATCTCAATTGTTGTTGCATTCAACAATTTCAATACTTTTGTTTCATTTAATTCTCTATTTCCTTTTAATAAGAATAAGTATAATTTCTCATCCACTTTATACACAAGACTTTTCACAAAATGATCACTACTATAACCTAAATATTCAGCAACTTCATCAATTGTTTTTGCGTTTGGTGTATATACTTTTTCTTTTACAAGATGTAATTGTTCGCTTGGTGTTGTTTTTAAAACGACTGGTGCTATTTCTAAGTTACTAGAAAAACCTGATTCATCACATACAACAAGTGTATCTTCCCCTATTTCAGATATTGCTTGAAATTCTTCAGATAATAACCCACCCATTACTCCTGTATCCGCCTTAACAATTCGATAATTAATTTGCATTCTATCAAATATTTTACAGTACGCATCATACATTTTTTGATAGCTTATGTCTAATCCTGCTAAATCTGTATCAAAAGAATATGCATCTTTCATACTAAATTCACGTACACGAATTAAACCGTAACGTGGTCTTGGTTCATCTCTAAATTTCGTTTGAATTTGATATAAGTTGAATGGAAAATCTTTATACGATTTACCTTTCATTGTTCCTGCTGATGCAAATAATTCTTCGTGTGTTGGTGCTAATACGAATGGTTTATTAAAACGATCTTTCAATGAAAACATACTCGATCCAAAACCTGCTCTTCGACCTGAATCGATATATACATCTTCAGAAATAAGTGCTGGCATTAAAACTTGTTGTGCATCTGTTGCGTCCATTTCTTCTTCAATAATTTTACGAATTTTTTCCATTACTTTATATCCTAATGGCAACAATGCATAAACTCCTGCACTCGTTTTTTTAATCATTCCTGCTCTCACCAATAAATTACCACTTTTTGATTCTTCTTCTTTTGAGTCTTCTCTTAAAGTATAAAAATATTGTTTACTTAATTTCATATTTCCTCCTAATACACATTTTCTCTTATTTGTAGTTCATATTTTCTAATTAAATCATCTTTATGCATTTTAATGTTTGATTTTAAATATAATATTTGCATGGGTCGATTAGCCACCTCAACTTGTTCATTTTCTTCATTCCATAGTTGTATTGTGTCCATTTTTTGATTAGCTTTACAATGTGAAAATAATTCTAATGTATCGTCTATCGTGAAATTATTTTTTACTTGAATTTTTGTAATACCATTTTCACTATCTTCCATTACATGTGCAACATAATCTTGAATAACTCCTGCACCATTAATACCGTATAAGTGTCCGTATGCCGTAGGTATTCCACCATAAAAGCCACTGCTCGTTAATCTGCTTTCTGCACGTGCTATTTCTTTTTTACAATATTCAAGTGTTTCTGGACTCACAAATCCTTTTTCATAATATTCATCAATTAAAATACGATACGCTTTTACAACAACAGCTATATAATACATTGATTTCATACGTCCTTCAATTTTTAAACTTGCAACTTTTGCGTCTAATAATCTTGGGATATAATCCAATGTCATTAAATCTTTCGAACTCATTGAAAACGGATCTTCTATATCAGATATTACGATATCATTTTCATAAAGCTTATATTTCCAACGACAACTTTGTGCACAGCCACCACGATTAGCGTCACGTGCAGTCATACTATTACTTAATGTACAACGTCCTGAATATGCACTACACATTCCTCCGTGTATAAATACTTCAATCGGTAAATCAACGTTTTTCATCGTTTCTTCTGTTTCTTCAATCGTCAGTTCTCTTCCTAGAACAACTCGATCTACACCTATATTTTTCCAGAACTTTACAACACTACTATTCGTACTTGAATTTTGAGTACTTAAATGTACCTCCATATTTTTTCTAACTTTTAAAGCTGTTTTTGCAATCGTAAATGAAGCACATATTACCGCAAAAACACCAATTTCATCTAATTGAATTAAATATTCCTCTAATCCCTCTAAATCTTCTTCGTGGGGGACCATATTAACAGTTACCATTACTTTTGCGTTATATTGTTTTGCAAACTCTACACCTTCTTTGATATCTGAAATTTCAAAATTACTCGCTCTTGCTCGTAAAGAAAACTTCTTTCCACCTATGTATACAGCATTTGCACCATACATAACCGCAATTTTTAGCCTTGCTAAATCTCCACTTGGTGCTAATAATTCTACTTTTTCCATACTACCTCTTCGCAATTGTTTTGTTGTGTAAAAAACCTGTTGAAATACTATCATCTAATTGATAGTATCTCTCAAACAACATTTTTGCATCTTTTTCTTTATTTATGACTGATTTGTAATCTTTAATTATTTCACAAATTTCATCAGTTGTTTTAAATATTCCTTCAATACGAATATTATTCACTCCTGCACGAATAATTTCATTTACTTCATTAAAACTACATAGTGTAAAACCAGTAAAAATATGTGTGCCTAAATCGTCTTCAATAATTGGAAATTTATCTTGTCTTTTTTCTTCAATCAAGTATAAATTATAATTATTTTTGAGACTTCTTTCATTTCCTAAATGTTCTTGATAATTTGATAATAAATTTCTTTTTGAATAAAACATATTTAATCTTCCATGTACGATAACTTCTATTTCACCTTTACTCTTAGAAGCAATTTCACAAATTTCATCAAAAGTTATTTCTTTAGCTAGTGTAATCATCTGACACCCTTGTTCTAAATATAAATTTACATCTTCTGAGTTTGTGATTAATGTATCTGGATTGAAAATCATTTTATTTTCCATATTTAAAGTTTGTGCTAAATAAAGTGTCCCTAAATCTGAGAAATATATTCCGTCTACATCTAAATTTTTTAAAAATTTTAAATGATTAACCATTTTTTCAGTTTCTTCATCCGTGAATATTCTTAGTACACTAACATACATTTTAACGTTGTATTTTCTACATTCTGTTTTGATGTTTTTTAATTCACTAATATCAAAATAATGATCCGCACGCGTTGAAAAATACGGCGTTGAAAAAATGATGCCTGTTGCACCTGCATTCGCCATTTTTTCTATAGCATCAATTGTTGTTGCTGTTGTTATAATATTCATAATATACCTCAATTTAATAATTATATTATACCACAATCTCTATTTTTTTATAAATTTGATGTTTTCATTCTTGAATTGAATATTATAAATAGTTCATATTTTTTATTATTAATGAAAAATATACTTTTTTAATCAAGTGATATAAAAAAAACATATCTAGTTTTGTTAGATATGTTTTTTAGTACAACATCAATCGGAATTTAATTGATTTTCATTTTATTAGTCTTTTTTCTTTTTCAAGCCTAAGAACACTAACATCCCTACTGCTATTGCCATTAATTGAGAATATAAAGTAACGTTTGAAACATCATTTGTTTTTACATGATCTTTTGATTTTGTAATCACTGCATTATTTGTTTTTTGTTTTACTGGTGTAACAATCGAAGCAATTTCTTTTGACACTGCTTCACCATTTTTAGAAACAACTAATATTGCTGTGCCACCTTGTACTTTATTTTCAGGAATAATTACTGTTCCATCTTTTATTACTAAATCTGTATTCCCTTCCGGCAATTTCCATGTGTTACCATCTTTTTCCACTGCCACTTTTACAGGTTGTGTTTGTCCTTCTGGTGTATATGTAATTTCAATTACCGTTGCATTTTCTCCCGGAATGATCACTATATCACCGTTTGGTTGTGCAGTAATTTCAGATTTTTCTGGTAAAACATCATTTGCTGTAGTTGAATTTTCATCTTTAGGAACAAGTACTGTTGAAACTGTGTCTGCTAATTTATCTTTATTCTTAGCTAAAACACCAACTTCTGTTCCATCAGCTACTTTATCTTTTGGAATTGAAATCGTTCCATCATCGTTTAATTTTAAATCTGAATCTGTTGGAATATTCCATGTTCCAGTTTTATCTTTTATTACAGTAACTGTTATCGGTTGTGTTTGTCCTTCTGGTGTATAAGTGATATCCAGAGATGTTACATGTTCTTGTGGTGGAGTAATAATAACTTCGCCATCTTTAACTTCTACTGTTGGTGCAACAACAGGAATATCAGCTTCTCTTATAACATTTGCTTCAATGTAATCAATTGATCCATCTGGATACACAACTGTTACATTTCCGTTGTTTCCAACATTAATCACTGTTCCTTCAGGTAAAACATTATGTTTTCTAATTTCATTTTCAACATTTGTTTTTTCTTCAGCAGTCAATGCTAATACATCCACAACAACAACTGGGTTTTTCCATGTTGGGTCTAATCTTTCAGCTGAACTGTGTCCTTGTGGTGTTTCAGCAGGATTTTCATGGTTTGTATTTGCTTGTTGTTCTTCTTCATCAGAGAAACCATCTTTATCAGTATCTGTTACAACCGGAACAAAAATTCTGTCAATAGTGCCGTCTTCATACCTTACCACCACAAATACTCCTGATTTTTCACCTTCTTTAACGATACTTTCTCCTTCAAGTTTAATACTTGAAACTGGTGCAGAATTTTCATTTACTGCTGGAACTTCGACATTAGCGATTACTTTCGCTTTATCGCCTTCTGTTAATTGCGTTCCTTCTTTAGTATCTACAGAAACTAATACTTCTTGAGCTTTAAGTGTTGGTTCATAAACAACGTTATCTGATGTTTTAACTGGTACTTTTATTGTATCAAAAGTTTTATCTGGATACGTTACTATAACTTCAACTACTGGAACGCCATTTTCATTTAATTCAATTTTTGCATTTTCAGAAATTGTAGGTATTCCATTTTCTGGTAGTTGTACTTTATCCATAATTTTTGCTTTATCTTCATCAGAAACAACTACATCAGCTTCGGCTTTAGTGCTTATTAATGCAACATCAACATCACCATTTTCTTTTTTCTTAAGCTCAGGTTCTTTAATTTCTTTTTCAGCTTGTTTAACTGGTACTTTTATTGTATCAAACGTTCCATCTTGATATGTCACTTTAACTTCAACTACCGGATTTCCGATTTGGTCTAATTTAACTACACTTGGTTCAACAACTTCCGCTGTTCCTCCCTCAGGTACATTAACTTTTGCGATAATTGCATCTTTATCAGATTGCTCAGTTATTGTTGTTCCTTCAGTTGTTGGTGACAGAACAATTGCTTTATCTACTTCTCCGTTTTCTTTTGTTTTTAAAGTTGGTTCTTTAGCAGCGTTCTCTTTTTGGATTACCGGAACTTTTACAATATCTTGACTTCCGTCTGCATAAGTTACGACTGCTTCTACTACTGGTTTTCCATTTTCAACTTTTACAACTGGATTTTCTAATAAAGTAACTGTTGGTATTGCGTCATTTTGTGCAACTGTTGGTACAGTAACTCCAGCAATAATCGCATCTTTATCTGTTTGGTCAACGATTAATGTTTGATCTTCAGTACTACTATTGATTTTCACTGCTTCTGTTACTACTTCTGGTTCATAAACTACATTATCAGCTTGTTTAACTGGCACTTTAATTGTGTCAAAAGTTTTATCTGGATATGTTACTTTAACTTCAACTACTGGAACGCCGCTTTCATTTAATTCAATTTTTGCGTTTTCAGAAATTGTAGGTGTCCCATTTTCTGGAAGTTGTACTTTATCCATAATTTTTGCTTTATCTTCATCAGAAACAACTACATCAGCTTCAGCTTTAGTGCTTATTAATGCGACATCAGCATCACCATTTTCTTTTTGTTTAAGTGTTGGTTCTTTAACTTCTTTATCAGCTTGTTTAACTGGTACTTCTATTTTTTCTTTTGAATTGTCTGCATAAGTTATTTCGACTTCGACAACTTTTTTACCAGCGTGATCATTTGTTCCTTCTTTTATTTCTGAAACAATTTCTTTAGAAACAACTGGTTTTTCACCACCATTTATAGCAGGTACATCAACGTTGTTTTTGATCGCTTCTTTGTCTAATTCATTTTCAATTACTGTACCAATATTTGTTGGGACACTAATTGGTACTTCTACTGCCTCTACTAATTGCGGATTATATTTTCCTTTGTCTTGTTGACGAACAGGCACAAATACTTCATCTTCAGTATTATCTGGATAACGCACAATAACTTTTACAACTGGTACGTTATCTTTAATAATAACTTTCGCATCAGTAGGTACAACTACTGTTCCTTGTGATCCATCAGGTATTGTTACTGCATTTTGAATTGTAGTTTTTTCTTCATCCGTCAATTGTTGATCTTGAACAGCAGGAGAATTTATTGGGAACTCTTGTGCTGTCGGATTGTATTTTTCACTATCTTTTTGTTTGAATGGAACTGTTACAGTATCTGTTGAACGATCTGGATATGTTATAGTTACTACTCCGTTTTCATCCGCTACAAAATTTGTTCCATTTGGGAATTTAGATGTGTTATCCTCATTTTTATTCGCATTTTTCACTGCTTCAATCAACGCATTTTTATCTTCATCTGTTGTTGGAGTTGTAGTATTAATCAATACTGGGTTTGTATCGCTTGGTGTTGTTTCAGATATAGTGGCTGCATAAGTTACAAAGTTTACAGTAACCGGAACAACTTTATCTTGTGCAACAAAGTTATTTTTAAAATCATCTGAAGCAACATCTGCTGCTTTTAAACGAACGATTGCATTTACAACTTGATTTTGTCCACTAGTTGGTACATTTTCAGGTAATATTACATCAAAATCAATTTTATTTGCATCTGAAGTATCACTAGAACTTAATTGAATTTTATTTTTAACATCCGCAACTGTTAATGTCGTACCTGGTTGCACTTGAATTGCCTCTTGATCTTTTACATTTGCATCCACAACAAATACTTTGAAAGCATTCGTTAAAGTTGTTTTTGCTGTGTCATCTGTTAATTGTAATTTTCGCTCTTGTGTTCCTACATCTGCCGTTGGCGTTCCTGTAATTTGTGCTTGTTTCTTACCATCTTGTCCATCAACGATTGCAACTGATAATCCACCCATTACATTTTCTGTATTACCATCATTGTTCATCATTTTAATATTTGCGACAGCACCATCATCACTAAATTCCCCTGTTATAATTGGGTTTGTGATAGCTGTATCTTTAAACACAACAATTGAATGTGGTTGCGTCACTATTTGTGGATTTTTATTTACAGGTTCTTGTCCATTTAATGCATATCTTGCTGTTTGTAATCTGTTAAGTGCATCATCGATTTCGTTTTGCGTTGCATTTGGTTTATCTAATACCGCTTTTGCTTTTGTAAGTTCTTCTTCATATGCTGCTTTTAAATCTGGATCTGCTGTAGTAAATTTTGTAGATTCTTTAACACTTGGTGATTTATCATATTCAGCTTGTAATCCTGTCTTATCTGCAATTTGTTCTCTTGGCGTTTCTGCTAATGCAGTAATAGCTTTTTTCAAGTTATCAATTAATGTATCAACACTTTGCTTATCTTGATTTGTTCCTGTTGCTGTAGGCGTCACATTTTTTGCAGCATTAAGTGCAGAATCTAAGTTAGTTTTTGATTCATTACTTGCATTTTGATATTTATCTGTATTTTTAAGTTCATCAGCTTGTGCTTGAAGCTCTTTTAAATATTTCATTGCATTATCAAGTTCTTTTGCTTCTGTCAAGACTGCATTGATGTTGTAATCTGTTTTATCATTTTCAATAGCATCTTTTAATGCTTGTTTTTGTGCATTATTTAGATTATCTAGTGCATCAATTTTTTCTTTTGCAGAGTTTACTTGTGGTAATCCTTTTGCTTCTTCTAAAATATCATTTATTTCACGAGAAGTTGTTGCATTATCTACTCTTCTTTTAAACTCTTCTTTTTGTTCGTTAGTTAAACCAACTATACTATCAATTGCATCTTTTGCATTTTGTTTTAACTTATCCGCTTCTTCTTGAAGTGTAATAGCCGCGTCCGCTTGTATTGCTTCTTCTAATGCTTTTTTCACTTGTTCAACAGTTGGTGCTTGATTTACTTTTTCTGTAAATATAGCTTTTTGATCTTGTGGTAATTTTTCTAATGCTGCTATTGCTTCATTCGCTTTTTGCTTAGCTTTCTCTAAATTACTTCTAACTGCCTCATCAACGATAGGAGCAACTTCTTCTTTTGTAAATTTACTATCTATATTTTGTTTTGCAGTTGTTTTTTCTTGCTCTGTCAAATATGTCAGTTTATCTATTTCTGCTTTAGCTTCTTCTTTTGCTTTTTGAATTTCTGCTTCTTTTTTCTTAGCTTCTCCAACAATTCTTTCAATTTCTTCTTGTGAAGTTGCAGCTGTTATTTGATTTTTAAAATTATCTTTATCAGTATTTGATAATTGTAGCCCTTCTATTGTTTGTTTTGCTTGTTCTTTTAATGGTGGAAGAGGGTCAACTGCTTCTTGTTTTTTAAATAACATGTCTGATGTAATAATCCCTGCATCTACAACTTGTTCATCCCCATATCGAGGCCCTCTAATTAAAATACCTTCAATAACCCCATTTGTGATTTTTAATTCAGCGGAAGATAAATGTGCTCTACTCGAATCTTCAGTTACACCGTCACTTGATGAACGCGTTCCAATACCATTTATCGCTGTTCCTGTAGGATATCTTCCTGTTCCAGCAATATTGTTTATCTGTTTTATTTCACGTAATTTTTCATTCCATAAGTCTTGAGCAGTTTTAGATGAATTATTTGGATCCAATCCAGTTGTACTTGGATTTTTCAACGCTCCCACATCGGTAACAGTCTTCTTCTCTGGTAATTGAATACGTGTCATTGATTGTTTTTCTGTATAAGTATGTAGATAAGTCGGAAATCCTGTCTGTGTTCCTTTTGAGTCTTTATTACCCATTGGTGTTTCTGCTGTTCTATCAGCTTCATTGTATTGAAGTGCTGTAACGACAGCTGGTGGCGTCATTGTTGTAGTTGGAGGTGTTGCCACAACCTTTTTCACAACAACAGCACTCATATTTATTTCATTACGCGTACCATCAGTATATTCAACTATTACTTTTTCACCATTATTTGCAGAACTCGGAACTGTAATTTTTTCAATCGATGTTACTGCTTTTTTTGTGCTGTTGTTTTCATTAAATAAATCAGCATTTGCTGCTTGTATTCTTTGTTTGATAGTGTTTTTTGCATTTTCATCTATCACTTCTAAACTATTCACAATTGTTTTTTGTGGAAGTGTTAATGGAAATCTAACATTGTACGGACGATTATCTGGTGTTTCACCAAATACTGCAGCATAACTATTCCATCCACCAGCAGCTTGATTATAACCAAGTAAGAAATTCATTGGCGCATTATAATCTTTAACTCTTGCTCTAAACTCATACGTAACTGTATGTGAAGCAGCAGAACGATCATCAATATAAATAGAACGAGATTGATCTTTTATAGCACTGTCAAATATTGTTTTTGTATTGATTACGCCATTTCCGTCTGTTTGATATCGCCAGTCAATACGAGACCAGTCGTGTTCCCAACGTCCAGATTCTACTGAAATTCTATCCGTAATTGTATTTGGTGCAATTTGTTTTACAGCAACTTGTCCGTCTGACTCTAACACCTCACCAAATTGTGGGTTCGGACGAACATAACGTTTACTTTCTGCCCATCTAGATGTTGAGTATTCTTTTCCTTCATAAGTAATAGGTCTTGGTTCAGAAGTCCATGTTGAAAAATTCCAAGTGTTTGTTGGTGTGGTATTTGTTGGATGCTCATAAACTTTACGAACAATATATTCCGGTTCATATAGTGATTTTGGAATATTGAATACTACGAAGTGACGAGTGAATCTATCTCTTCTTTCATTGAAAACATGTTTTACATTTACATAATGTACTTTTACACCATTCTCTATCACTTCATCAATCGTCCATGTTGTTTTGAATGTATCAAAACCAGCATATCTTTGCGGTGTTGCACCTCTAGAATATTGGATAGTACCAATGTTTTCCTGTGTAAGACTTTGGACATCAGTAATTTTCTCTCCTGTTTTCGTCCAAACATCAACTCCAGCACGAGGTACTATCCCATTTGATAAAACAATACCTGCTACTATTGTCATACACGCTGTATTTTTGGCTATTTTTTTCGCTTTTAAACGTAACAGTCTGTTTGCTTTTTCTTTCATATTTTCCCCTTTCGACTACAAATAATTTTCATTTGATAAATAATACTATTTTTAAATTGTTGGTTAATGTAATATGTCTCAAAAATATACCGTGTTAATTTTTTCTACCCAATTAAAAATTAATTTATGGAATATTTTTTGTTTAAATAATTCGAAAAAATTTCTGGTATGTTGTCATCTATTAGAAACTTTTTAAAAATTGTATAATGTATCATATATTTATCTGTATATATATATATATATATATTAAACCAACTCTAAAGTCAACTAAAAAACTTTTTCAGAGCATTAAAACCACATTTGAATTACACATAATTTATATTTTTGATTAATTTATTTCTTTTTTTGATATGTTGTTGAAATTGTAACAACTACAATACTTATCAACTTACAATATCTATTTGATTCGCTAAAAATTAATTTAAGTAAATTTATTGTAACATTAACTCTTTTTTATACTAAAAAATGGCGCAGTATGGTTCTTCCGGTCTGCGACATTTGATTTTGTAATTTACGCTAAAAAAATTTTTTCAATTTTTCATAAAAAAGTGTTTACAATTCAAAATATGTGTGATATAATATTTGGGTATTGAGTATTGTTGCTATCTCAATTATCTACCCAAATCATATTCTTTTTTGCGCAACGATACTCAATTCTATAACCTTCCCTAATGGTTATAAAAAAAGATGAAGCTCAAAGTCTTCATCTTTTTTGTTATATAGTGAAATTAGTTATCTTTTTTTATGACTTTAACTTCTTGTTCAAGCATAACATTAAATTTATCAAAAACTATTTTTTGAACATACTTCACTAATTGCATCACGTCATCAAAAGTAGCATTTCCTTTATTAATTATAAAACCCGCATGTTTTTCAGAAACTTGTGCATCATTAATAGCGAAGCCCCTTAATCCTGCATCATCAATTAACTTCCCTGCAAAATAGCCAGTTGGTCTTTTAAACATACTACCCGCACTACCAAATTCTAACGGTTGACGAGCTGCTCTTCTTTCAGAATATTCATCAATTCTTTTTTTTATATTTGATGGCAAATCTTTTGAAAAACGTAATTTTACTTGAAGAACGATCATTTTTGTATTCGTTAAAACACTTCTTCGATATGAAAATTGCATATCCTTGCAAGCGTAAACTACTACATTATTATTTTCATCTAACAATGTTACTTCTTCTACAAACTCGCTTATTTCTGCTTCATACGCGCCAGCATTCATCATAATCGCACCACCAATAGTTCCTGGAATACCTGATAATGGCTCAAACCCCGTAAGTCCTTTATCTGCCAATATATTCGCAAGATTATTCATAGAAATACCAGCTTCTACCACAATAACGTTATCTTCAATGTGATATTTTGCATAATTATCGGCAATTTTAATAATCACGCCATCATAACCTGCATCATCAAATAACAAGTTACTTCCTTTACCTATTGTCATGAAATTAATTTTATTTTTCTTAACAAATTCCAAGATCATTTGGATTTCATGTACCGTTTTTGGAAAAACCATACATTTCACAGGTCCACCGATTTTAAATGTGGTATGATTTTTCATTACCTCATTTGTTGAATATTCAATTCCTAATTTTTTTATTCTCTCAACAATCTGCATGTTATTTTTTATTCACATAATAAAAACTAATTCCTATTATGATTCCTCCTACAAAATTACCGACTGTCGCTATACCAATATTATAAAACGCTTGTGCGATAGAAATATTTGCCCCCATCATCATTGATGTAGGAATATAGGTCATATTAGCAATACTGTGATCGTATCCTAATATCGTAAATAACATAATGAAAAACCAACACGCCAACATTTTTCCGCTCCAGTCTTTAGCAGCGTATGCACTAACTGCACATGCAGCAACAATGACGTTTGCCATAATTGATTTTAGGAAAATATCAATTGCTGAAGCAGAAACACGTGCATAGTTTGCTGAAAACAAGAAATATTTTGCAGCAGGTGATAATGTTCCTGTTTTATAAGTAATAAAACTTACAATCAATGCACCTATTAAATTACCAATCCATACAATCGCTAATATTCTAAACATATTAGCTATCGTGATTTTTTTCTTAATAGCTCCAACTACAATCAAGCAATTGCTAGTGAATAATTCTAGTCGACATAACATTACAAAAATTAATCCTACTGGAAACACAACTCCAGCAATAAACTTAGCTAATCCATAATGTGTTTTATAAAAATCACCGGCTGCTAATGTACTTCCAATTGCTCCAAATCCAATTGCCATTCCCGCTAAAATAGCTAAAACAAGCATTTTTTTAATTGATTTTTTATTTTTTATTTCTGATGATTCACTAATATAGTCTAACGTTTCATTTGGTGTTAAGTGCATATTACTTCTCCTCTTATAGCCTATTTAATATACCATAGTTTACGTTATTTTTCCAATAAAGTATATTTATTTACTAATACATATTATTAATATATAATATCATTGAAATGGAGAGCAGTATGAATACTTTAGAACGTGTAGAACTTTTAATAGAAAAAGAAAATTTAAACAAACTAAACAACGCAACAGTATTAATTGTTGGGGTCGGAGGAGTTGGCAGTTATGCCGCCGAAGCACTTGCACGAAGTGGAGTTGGCGCACTTATTTTAGTTGATAAAGATATTGTTGTCGCTTCTAATTTAAACCGACAAATTCACGCAACATACGAAACTTTAGGTCAACCAAAAACAACTGTGATGAAACAACGTATTTTATCATTTAATAAAAGCTGTAATGTGATTGAAATACCTCAATTTTACAACAAAAAAATTAATGATTTAATTTTTTCATATAAAATAGATTTCGTAATTGACGCAATTGATACATTAGTACCAAAATTTGAATTAATCCAAACTTGCTTATGGAAAAAAATTCCGTTTATCTCTAGTTTAGGAATGGCTAACAGATTAGACGCCAGCTTAGTAAGAGTTGGTTTTTTACATGAAACAACATATTGTCCAATGGCAAAAAATTTACGAAAACTAGTGAAAAAACATCGCATTAAACGACGCATTCCTGTAATTTATTCATTAGAACACCCAATTACACAATCAAAAATAATGTCAGATTCAAAAATTAGGAAAGAATGTTTGCCACCTGCATCAGTCGTGTTTTCACCAGCAACATCAGGTATGATTGCTGCTAGTAGAGCAATCATGACAATATTAAAATGACGTTCGAATTTAAATATTCGGAATCCGAAAGCATTACAATTAAATCATTTCTCAAACAAAAACAATTTTCACGTAGATTATTAAAATTAGTTGAAAACATTACAATTAATTATTTCCCCGGAAATATTAACACAGTACTAATTAATGGTGATATTATTCATGTTACTATTTTAGAAGAGAAATGCTCTTTAATGCCCTATGATGCTAGTTTAAATATTTTGTTTGAAGATGATTTTTTTCTAATCGTTGATAAACCTACAGATTTACCTTCGATCCCGTCAATGCGACACCCACACTATTCACTCGCAAATATCATCGCACATTATTACAAAGAAAAAAATATCAACGCTAACATACATATATTGACACGACTAGACAAAGAAACTTCCGGTATTGTTTTAATTGCTAAACATCGTTATTTTCGATCTTTATTGCATTCAGAACCAATTTTGAAAAAATACACATTGTTTGTCAAAAATAAAATTAACGATTATGGAGTAATAATTAAAAACATTAAAAAATTACCAAATGAAATGAAAAGAATAATTTCTGAAGACGGTGAACTAGCAATCACAGAATATAAATTTATAAAGAACCACAACAATATTTTCGAATATCAAGCAATATTACATACAGGAAAAACACATCAAATTAGACTGCACTTTGCTAGTGAAGGGGCACCTTTGTTAGGAGATACTTTATATAATGGAAGTAACACTTTTGACCGCTGTGCATTACATTGTCACGAAATTGAATTTATACATCCACTAACAAA
This sequence comes from uncultured Erysipelotrichaceae bacterium, assembly GCA_945877255.1. Lineage (GTDB taxonomy): Bacteria > Bacillota_I > Bacilli_A > Erysipelotrichales > Erysipelotrichaceae > CAMCRE01. Next base: position 22,864 of record CAMCRE010000002.1, on the reverse strand, counting down.
TGAAAAAATAAATGTTAAATCTAATTTGCCTCTTGACTTACAATTATTAAAAACACCATCAAATTAATTCGATGGTGTTTTTAATTTATTGTCGATAAATTTTTTAAATAAATGATAAATTACAGCAGTTAATGGAACTGCAAAAAACAACCCCATAAACCCAAATATACCACTAAATAATATTACAGATACTAATACCCATACACTTGGTAAACCAACTTTGTCACCTACTATTCTAGGATAAACAAAATTGCCTTCCACTTGTTGTAACAACATAAAATAAATGATAAAATATACTGATTGTGCTGGTGAATTAGGGAGCATTAATATCGCTCCTATCATCATCGCAAAAAATCCTCCAAAATATGGAATAATAGCTAATACTGTAACAAGTACACTTATTAATAACGCGAAAGGAAACCTAAATAATAACATCCCAACATAACACATTACCCCTAGTGCAATACAATCACTTACTTGTCCTGATATAAATTGTTTGAAAATCTTATTTGCATCTTTACTAATTTCAATAATAGTGTTACTAATGCGACGCGGTAATAACGCTTGCATCGTTCTTTTTATTTGATTTAATAGTATTTCTTTACTGCTTAATAAATAAATACTAATAATAAAGCCAATAAAAAACGTACCTAAATTTACAAGCAAACTTGTTGTAATTCCAATTGTGTTATTAATAATACTCGGAATATTAGCTTTCAGAACAGATTCTATTTCCTTTGCAATACTTTCAATAATTATTGCCATTTCTTTTTTTAAATCAAATGCTGTCCCGAAATTGAATTTTTGCAATATCCCATTAATTAAATTTTCTATTGCATCTACGTAACTATTTGAGTTTTCAATTACTTGTGATATCGTTGTTACAAGTTGTGGTACAACTAACATCACAATTAAATATAACGCTAAAATCGAAAAAATTATCGTCATCCCGATTGACAATAGTCTTGAATATTTATTAAACTTATTCGGCAATAATTTTTTAAATTTCATTTCGATAAATGTAATAGGTATATTTAAAATGTACGCTAAAATTATACCTACCCAAAAAGGTTTCAATATTGTGATATATTTATTAATAGTCGATATATTAAAATATAATAGTACACCTATCAGTATCATCCCTATAATCATTGGTAATCTTGTTTTATAATTCTCAATTTCTTTTTTCATATACAACCCTCAGATTAATTTTATCAATGTATCATAGCTATGTCAAATTTTATTTATTTAAAACTTTAGTGATATATTTTTTTCCTTTAGTTGTTAAATGATACATCGTATTGTTTTTATACAGCATTTCATTTTTTGTTAAGTCTAGTATATGTTTTTCAAGTTTTTTTCTTGGCCAATTCAAATGCAAATTAATCGTTTCTACACCCAATTCTTCAAAATCTTTTTCATGATTATATATGTGAATTAATATAAGTTGTTGTTCAAACTTTTTTTTCTTAAATTTCTTTAGCCCGTATTTATATATGACACTTGATTCAGCATTCAATAACATTACAACGATAAATATTATTCCATTTACAACAGATATTACGCCCGTAACTGATATATCGAAATAATACGCTATGGCATATCCTATTAATGAACCTGATACAGCAAACAATAACGTTAATACAATCATCATCACTAATTTTTTTGTGATTAGATAGGCACTAGAAGCTGGAACAATCATTAAGGATATTACTAAAATTGCTCCCACAATATCAAAAGACATTACTGCAGTACTTGAAACAAGCGACATTAATAAGAAACTAATAAGCGTATTACTAATACCTATTAACTTAGAATATTCCTTATCAAATGATGTTATTTTTAATTCTTTATAAAATATGATAATAAAAATTACATTAATAATAGTGATTAAGGTAGAACTTACTAATGCCACTGGAAAACTATATCCAAATAATGTGACTCTTGAAAGTGGCGTTAGCACTAATTGTCCTAAAAGCACGACATCTTTATCGATATGAACATGATGTGCATACTTAGTAATTAAGATTATCGATAACGAAAAAAACAAAGGAAATATTATTCCTATCGATGCATCTTCTTTTACTCGTTTCGTTTTGACGATTAGTTCCACTAGCCAAACTGTAATAAGTCCAAATAGCGTTGCTAATATAAAAAGTAATGGTGAATTTAAATCCCTTGTAACAAAATAAGCGATAATAATTCCTAGTAATACGGTGTGTGATATTGCATCGGTAATCATCGACATTTTTCTTAATACAAGAAAACTTCCTGTTAATGCACAAGAAATCGTAGTTAAAATTAAAATTAAAATTATTTCTTGTTGCATATTATTTCTCCTTTTTAAATTTCAATCTTGATATCAAAATTGAAACAACTGTAATAATTGACATGATGAATACAACTGTTGAACCTGTAGGTAGTTTATCAACGTAAGATGACAATAACACACCTGTAAAACCACTTATTGCCCCAAAAATTGCAGATAAGATCACAACAACATGGAATTTTTTACTCCATTGTAATGCACTTACTCCCGGTCCTATCAACATCGCACTAACTAAAATTACCCCTACAGATTGTATTCCAACACTTATTACGATTAATGAGCTAATTAAAATAATAATATGCATTATTTTTGGTTCAAAACCACTTAATATAGCTTGTAATTCATCAAAAATAAAGATTTTTATTTCTTTATATAAAAATAAATATACACATAAAACTATTATTGACGTAATTACAATCATAATTACATCCATTTGATTAATCGTTGCTGCACTTCCAAATATATATTCTTGTATACCTGCTTGTGCTGCGTTTTTACTTTTAGATGAAATAGATAGCAACATCATTCCTAATCCGAAAAAAAACGTTAGTGTAATCGCTAATGTTGTATCTAAATCTATTTTAGTATTATTATTAATTAATAATATCAATAAATATGCAAAAATTCCTGCAATAATTGCACCAACTAAAAATAAAAAACTATTTTTAGTTTGAAGCAACATAAACACAATAACTATCCCAGGTAGTGTTGCGTGCGAAATAGCGTCACCAATTAAACTCTGGCGACGCAATACGCTTATCACACCAATTGCACCAGCCGATGCACTAAATACCGTTACACCAACTAATACTAATAGAAAATTATACTGTTTAAATAATTCCAACATCTTGAATACCTATATATGTTTTGTCAATATTTTCTTTTGTGAATGTTGTTTCTACATCTCCATATGCAATAATGTTTTTGTTTATAAAAATCACGCTATCAAAATATTTTTTTACTGTTTTTAAATCATGATGAACCACAATTATTGTTTTTCCTTCACTTTTCATCTTTTTCAAGATATCAAATATAATTGCTTCACTTTTGATATCTATTCCTTGCATTGGTTCATCTAAAAAATATAATTCCGCTTCTTGAACTAATGCACGTGCTAAAAAAACACGCTGTTTTTGCCCACCTGATAGCTGAGAAATTTGCCTATCGGCAAAATTCTCCATTTCTATCATTTTTAAAGCTTCCATCGCTTTTTCTTTATCTTTTTTTGTTGGTTTTTTTACCCAACCAAGATGTACATATCTCCCCATTAATACAACATCTAAAACTGTTGTAGGGAAATCCCAATTCACATTACCTACTTGTGGAACATATGCGATTTTACCTTTATTTTTATTTATATTTTTTCCGAAAATCTCAATTTTTCCTGATAATGACGGAATTAATGATAATATTCCTTTTATCAATGTAGACTTTCCTGCACCATTAGGTCCTACTATCGCTAATATGACATTATTTTTTATTTTTAGATCTATATCCCAAATAATTGGTTTGTTTTGATATGCAATCGTTAAATCTTCTACTTCTATAATATTCTCCATTGTTATTTCAATGCTTCCACTATTGCATTGACATTGTGTTTATACATTTTAATGTAAGTGTCCGCATTTCCTTTCTCATCTGATAATGAATCAGAATATAATTCTTCTCCAATTTTAACTTCAAATCCTTTTACTTTTAATGATTCTCTCACTGTTTCTATATTTTTGTGTGGTGTAGTAGATTCCACAAATATAGCTTTAACTTTATTGTTGTAAATAAAATCAATTAAAGATAATACTTCTTTTGTTGAAATTTCTGATTCTGTACTAACACCTTGTAATGCTTTAACCTCAATACCATTCGCTCTTGCAAAATACTGAAAAGCGTCATGTGGTGTAATTAAATATCTACTTGTTGACGGTATTAATTTCATTTTCTCTTGAGATTCTTTTTTTAATTCCGCAAGCTCTTGCGTATATTTTTTATAATTAGTGCTGTAAAATTCTTTATTTTTAGAATCATTTTCTACTAATACTTTATAAACTGAATCAACTGATTTTTGAAATAAATCAATATCAAACCAGTAATGTGGATCCACTACTTCTTGACCATCTTCTTGTACTTTAATTAATTGTGGTGAATCTTTAATGCTTTCAGTTACAGCAATTACTTTTTTATTTTTGGTAGATATTTTTTCAAAAACATTACTCATCTTAGCCTCTAAGTTTAATCCTGTATACAATACAACATCTGCTGCATTTATTTTTTCAATATCCTTTGTTTTTGCTTCATATCCATGTGGATCTAATCCAACATCTATTAAAATATGTTGTTCCACTTTGTCTTGTGCAATAGACTTAACAATATCTCCAATAATTGATGTAGTTGAAACAACTTTTATTTTTTCGTTTTTTACTGTTTGATTTTGTTGGCAAGCAACTAAAAACAATGATAAAACTGCTACTATTATTTTTTTCATAAACCCTCCTGTGGTTAGCTTAAGCTAACTCTACAGATATTGTATATCGTTTATGAAAATAAGTCAACTATAACGATTAGCTATAGCTAACTGTTTATTTTCTTCCTTCAAACGCCTTCATTAATGTAATTTGATCAGCGTATTCAATTGACAATCCCGTTGATATTCCACTCGCTAATCGTGTTACTTTTATTTCTTTTTCTACAAGTTTTTGCATTAAATATAGTGCGGTTGTTTCACCAGCGACACTAAGACTTAAAGCAAGTATTACTTCTTCTACATTCTCATTTTTACACTTCTCAACAAATTGGTCTATTTTTAAATCTTCTGGATATACACCATTCACAATTGATATTAGCTTTTCTAAAACATAATATTTACCGTTATAACTTTTCGTATTTTCGATTGCAATTAAATCCCGCACATTCTCAACAACACAAATTTTTTGACATTCTCTTTCTGCATCACCACAAATTATACATTGATCATTATCTGATAAATTGTTGCAATGCACACACTTTTTTACTTCTGTTGTTAATCTTAAAATCGTTTGCGAAAGATTTTCGATTTCCTCACTATTCCAATTTAACATGTCAAACACATATCTTAATGCCGTTTTCTCTCCTACACCTTGAAATTTAGATAACAGAACTGTTAAATCGTCAATTACTTTTGGAAGCATTAAAACGCCCCTGGAAACTTCACACCACCAGTCAATCCGTTCATCAACTGATCTTTTTCATTTTTGGCAGTAGCTATTAGTTCATTTAAACCTTCTTTTAACATTTCCTCTAACATTTCTTTATTTGAAGATTCAAGCAATTCTTCATCAATTTCAATATTTGATATTGAAAAATTACCCATCATTTTTATATTTATTGCTCCGCCCCCCAAACTTTTTGAATATTCTTTTTCATTCAATTCTTTTTCTATTTTTGCCATTTTTCTTTGCATTTCATTAGCTTGTTTCATCAACATTTGTATATTCATAATATCACTCCTTAATTTCTAATTTTTCACCAAATATTTCTTTCATTTTTTCTAAGCTGCTTTTCTCTTGTTGTTCAACCTTTAATTCCTTTTTTGTTGTTGGAGTTGGCAATTTCCCTTCTTTCATTAGCTTAACATATTTTTCAATCGCTACATTAATTTGTGTTTCGAGTTCAATGTACACTTCTTTTTCTACACCTAATAATTTTGTGATAAAGGCGTTAAAATTTTTGTTTTCTTTAAAACTTAACACATCTTTTTTAAAGTTATCATCATTTGTTTTGAAAAGAATAAAACTTTCACCAGCTGCCACTACATCTAACTGTCCAACCACATTAATATATTTTAAATATTCTGTTTCTGTTAATAACTTCCCTTTGTTTTCATTTATTTTTTCAATATCTTTTATTTTGATAGTTTTTTCCGCATTCACTAATAAACCTAATATAAAATCGATATCCATTTTTTTATCATTTACTTTTGATTTATATTGTACACTATCTTGTTTCTTGCTTAATGTTTCACGTGAAACATTTTCGCTTTTTTCAGAATTAAATATTGTTTTCAATTTGTAAACAATAATTTCAAAGTACTCCTTATGATTGTACACATCTTTTATTTTCACTAACGCCTCTAACAATATGTCGATTGCTTTAAAACTTTTTTCCTTATCAAACGATGAATTTAAAATATAGTCTTTATACAAAGAAACTAAATCTCTAAATAAAATTTTAAAATCTACGTTAGCGTTAAAAACATTATCGTTAAGAAAAACTTTTATTTCCTCGTGCGTGTTTGATACGATTAAATCGATTAATTGCTTTTTAGTAAAATCAGGTAATACACCATATAACTCTGAAACACTTTTTTCTTTAATATCACCATTGTCATAATTAGATAGTTGGTCCAAAATCGATAACGCATCTCTTAATCCACCGTTTGATAATTTAGCAATTAAACTTAATACACCTTCTTCATAATTAATGTTTTCCCACAAACAAACGTCTTTTAAACGCCCTATTATTTCATCATCTGTTAGAGGTCTAAAATCAAATCGTTGACAACGTGATAAAATTGTTTCAATCACTTTGTGTGGCTCTGTTGTCGCTAAAATAAAAATTCCATGTTCTGGTGGCTCCTCAATCGTTTTTAAAAACGCGTTGAACGCACCCGAAGTCATCATATGTACTTCATCAATAATATAAATTTTATATTTTGAATGTATCGGAGCAAATTTAACTTTATCTATTAAATTCCTTACCTCTTCAACCCCGTTATTACTAGCAGCATCAATTTCAATTATATCTTCTAAATTAAAATCGTTTTTATTAATTTCTCTCGCAAACGCTCGTGCTAGCGACGTTTTCCCCGTCCCTCTTGGTCCACAAAACAAATATGCGTGTGATAACTTGTTGTTAGAAATAGCATTTTTCAACGCCCTCACAATGTTGTCACGACCCACCAACTGTTCCATTGTTTCAGGACGATATTTTCGATACAACACATTATACGCCACTTCATTCACCTCTTTTTTCTTTAAAAAACTTCAACAACAGATTTTGGCATTCGTCCGCCAAAATACCGCCAACTACATTCGGATACCAATTTAAATCAGAAAATTTGAAATAATCTGTTTTTTGCGTCGCACCAAAGTATACGTTTTTGATTCTTGATTGATATATTGCACCCGAACACATCATACACGGCTGGAGCGTTACATATAAATCACATTCTTCCAATCGCCAACTTTTTGTTTTTTTTGATGCTTTTTGTATAACTTGAATTTCAGCATGCTCAATCACGCTGTTCAACTGTTCTTTTTTGTTGTGTGCTCTTGCAATAATTTTGCCGCCCTGCACTAAAACACAACCAACCGGAACTTCATTCTCTTTATATGCTTTTACAGCTTCTTTATATGCTTCTTTCATAAACTTAACATGTGTTTCCATATTTTCTGTCCCTTAAACAAAAAACTACCACACATAGCAGAGCCAACTTAAGGCTGCTTCATTCCTGATCTGACCTGGTTCATTGGATGCTATTGTAGTAGCAATATTATTATACTATAAATTTCGTTTAAAATCAAATGTTTCACGTGAAACATCATTTTGAAGAAATTTTAGTTTTTTCTCCCATGTAAGGTTGTAGTGCTTTTGGAATATTAACAGAACCATCTTCGCATAAATTGTTTTCTAAAAAAGCAATCAGCATTCTTGGCGGCGCAACAACGGTGTTGTTCAATGTGTGAGCGAATTTTCTCGTTCCATCTTCTGCATCATATCGAATAGCAAGACGTCGTGCTTGTGCGTCACCTAAATTTGAGCAACTTCCTACTTCAAAGTATTTTTTTTGACGCGGACTATATGCCTCAATATCAATGCTCTTAACTTTTAAATCCGCTAAGTCTCCTGAGCAACACTCCAACGCACGAACAGGAATATCTAATGATGTGAAAAATTCCGCAGTGTAATTATACATGTTTTCAAAATGTTTGTTGCTGTCTTCGACACTACAAACAACTATCATTTCCTGTTTTTCGAATTGATGGACACGATAAATACCACGCTCTTCGATACCATGTGCACCTACTTCTTTTCTAAAACAAGGTGAATAACTAGTATACTCGTACGGCATGTTTTTTGCATCTAAAATCGAATCTCTAAACTTAGCGATCATTGAATGTTCACTCGTTCCGATTAAATATAAATCTTCTCCTTCGATTTTATACATCATTGCATCCATTTCTTCAAAACTCATCACACCAGTTACCACTTCTCCTCTAATCATAAAAGGTGGAATAACATAAGTGTACCCTTTTTCAATCATGAAATCTCTTGCATATGACGTTAACGCAGAATGTAACCTTGCAACATCGCCAACTAAATAATAAAAACCGTTGCCACTTACTTTTCTTGATGCCTCTAAATCTATTCCCGCCAATTTTTCTAAAATTTCAGTGTGGTAAGGCACATCAAAACTTTTGTCTTTTGGTTCCGAATACACCTTAACCACAACGTTTTCTGAATCATCTTTCCCAATAGGAACATCGTCAGCTATAATGTTTGGTATAACCATCATAATAGATTTTATTTCGCTATCGACATCAATTTGTTTTTGCTCAAGGGAAACTAGTTCATCACCTAAATTTTTAACTTCGTTTTTCAATAAATTAGCTTCCTCGACAAGTTTTTGTTGCATTTTTTGTCCTATCAATTTAGATAGCACATTTCTTTTAGCTCTAATTTCTTCTACACGTTGTTTCAATTGACGATTTTCAATATCTAGACTATAAACTTTATCGGCTAACTCTAACTTGTGGTCTTGAAATTTTTTTCGTATATTTTCTTTAACCAATTCTAAATCATTTCTAATTAGATTAATATCAATCATTTTGGTCTTTTTCCTCCTTATTCACAACGACAATTTTTGAAACCGTTTCACTATCTTTTAAATTAATTAAACGCACACCTTTTGCACTTCTGGAATACGTTACTAAATTCTCAAGTGAAATTCTAATTATCGTACCTAAATTAGTAACAATCAACATATCTTCATCACCATTCACAGCTTTTATTGTTTTTAAAAAACCTGTTTTTTCAGAGAACGTGAATGTTTTAACACCTTTTGCACCACGATTACTTAATCTATAATCACTAATCAACGATAACTTGCCATAACCATTTTCACTGATTACAGCTAATTGCTCGCCATTATCAGTTGACGCAACACCAATTAAATATCCACCATCTAAATTCATGATTTTCACACCGATAGCGGTTCTTCCCATTACTCTAATTTTGTTTTCGGAAACTCTTGTAGCTTTACCATTGCTTGCGGCGACAATTATTTCTGAATTTCCAGAAGTCATACGAACAGCAACAACCTCATCATTATCAACTAATGTTATTGCACGCTTCCCGTCTTTATTGATTCTTTCAAATTCACTCAACGCCACACGTTTAGCTTTACCGTGTTTAGTAAAAATAGATAAATAATTACTCGTTAAGTCGACGTTTTTTGTTAGTGAAATTAATGTATCAATTTTTTCATTTTTATCTAACGATACAACATTAATCAATGGCATCCCTTTAGCAATGCGTGACGCTGAAGGAACTTGATAACCACGTAAACGATAAACTTTACCAAAATTAGAAAACAATAATAAATCATCATGCGTCGACATATTAACGATTTCGTCGATAACATCATCCTCATTCGTCGTCATTCCTTTAACACCTTTACCACCTCTATGTTGTGTACGATAAACATCAACATTAATGCGTTTTATATAACCATTAACTGTTTTTAAAACAACAATATCATCTACAGGTATTAAATCTTCATCTTCTAAATCACCATCATGATCGGTGATTTCAGTTAAACGATCATCACCATACTTATCGCGAACAACTGTTAAATCATCTTTCACAATTTGTAACACACGAGAATGGTTCATAAGTATATCTTCTAAATCAGAAATCAATAATAATAATTCATTATGTTCAGATTCTAATTTACCTCTTTCTAAACCTGTTAAACGTTTAAATTGCATATTCAAAATAGCTTGTGCTTGAATTTCACTTAAAGAAAAACGTTCAATTAAACTATTTTTTGCATTAGTTTCGTCTTTATTCGCTCTAATAATTGCAATAACTTCATCGATAAAATCTAACGCAATTAATAAACCTTTTACAATATGTTCACGATCACGTGCTTTTGATAATTCAAATTTAGTTTTTCGAACAGTAACATCAACTTGATGATCGATATAATGGTTAAGAATTGGAATTAACCCCAATAATTTTGGCTCTCCGTTTACTAAAGATAACATATTTACACTAAATGAAACTTGTAAATTACTCATTCGATACAATTGGTTTAAAACAACTTCTTCTTGAGCATCACGCCTTAATTCAATTACTATTCTAATACCTTTTTTATTTGATTCATCACGTAAATCTGTAATACCATCTATCAATTTATCACGTACTAAAGACGCAATTTTTTCAACTAATAACGATTTATTAACTTGATAAGGTATTTCTGTTACTACAATCTGTTTTTTACCATTAGGTAAAACAGCCGTTTCAACACGTGAACGCAATAATATTGAACCTTTACCTGTTTCAAACGCTTTTTTTATTCCAGATCTACCTAAAATGATACCACCCGTAGGAAAATCAGGTCCAAATATTGTATTTTCCATTAATTCAGAAACAGAAATATCTTTGTTTTCAATTAACAATAAAACAGCATTTATTAATTCTCTTAAATTATGTGGAGGAATATTAGTTGCCATTCCAACAGCTATTCCACTTGTTCCATTAGCTAACAAATTAGGAAAACGCGCTGGTAATACAACAGGTTCTTTTTCCTCACCATCAAAATTTTCTTTAAAATCAACTGTGTTTTTATTAATATCACGAAGCAATTCCATCCCTATTTTACTTATTTTTGCTTCAGTATAACGCATTGCAGCTGCACCATCACCATCAATTGATCCAAAATTACCTTGACCATCTACTAATTCGTAACGATATGAAAAATATTGTGCCATTCTAACCATCGCATCATATACAGCTATATCCCCGTGTGGATGATATTTACCAATTACTTCCCCAACAATTCTAGCTGATTTTTTAAATGGTTTATCTGCATGCATTCCTAAATCATTCATCGCATGTAAAATACGACGATGCACAGGTTTTAATCCATCTCGAACGTCTGGCAACGCCCTAGAAACAATTACCGACATCGAATAATCCAAAAAAGATGTTTTCATCTCTTTTGAAATATTTAATTTAATTATTTTTTGATTATCCATAGATACCACCTTCTATATATCTAAGTTTTTAACATAAACTGCATTTTCACTAATAAATTCACGTCTTGGAGCTACATCATCACCCATCAACATTGTGAATACTTCATCCGCTTCAAGTGCATCTTCAATTTCAACTTGAATTAATACTCTATTTTGTGGATCCATCGTTGTTTCCCACAATTGCTCCGCATTCATTTCACCAAGACCTTTATATCTTTGAATATTAAATTTATCACCGAACTTTAATTTTGCTTGTTCTACTTCATCATTATTATATGCATACACAAACTGATTACCTTTTGATACTTTATATAAAGGCGGTTGTGCAATATATAAATAACCACCATCAATAATTGGTTTCATAAATCTAAAGAAGAACGTCAATAATAATGTTCTTATGTGTGCACCATCAACATCTGCATCGGTCATAATAACAATTTTATGATATCTTATTTTTTCAAGATCAATCTCATCTCTAATACCACAACCAAGTGCCGTAATTAACGATCTTATTTCATTATTTTCAAATATTTTTTCTAAACGAGCTTTTTCAACGTTTAATACTTTTCCTCTTAAAGGTAAAATTGCTTGATACGTACTATTTCTTCCTGATTTAGCACTTCCTCCCGCTGAATCACCCTCAACTATAAATAACTCAGATAAAGAAGCATCTTTACTCGAACAATCCGCTAATTTTCCTGGTAAACTTGAAATTTCTAATGCACCTTTTCGACGCGTTAATTCACGTGCTTTTTTAGCAGCTAAACGCGCTTTTGAAGCCATTAATGCCTTATCAACAATAATTTTAGAAACAGCAGGATTTTCTAAAAAGAAACGCTCTAATTGATCTTTTAAAACATTATTAACGATTTTTCTTACTTCTGAATTTCCTAATTTTGTTTTTGTTTGACCTTCATATTGTGGATTTGGATGTTTAATAGAAATAATTGCTACTAATCCTTCTTTCACATCATCTTGTGCAAAACTTTCATCAGATTTTAAATATTTTTTATCACGAGCATATTGATTAACAATACGTGATAAAGCTAATCGAAAACCTTCCTCATGTGTTCCACCTTCATGTGTGTTAATGTTGTTACAAAATGAATGTACATTAGCATTAAATGATTCATTATATTGTAATGCTATTTCTACTTGAATATTTTCTTCTTCACCTTCAACATAAATAATCTCATCATGTACAGGGTTTTTAGCTTGATTTAAATAAGCTACATACTCTTTAATACCACCGTCATATTTATAATTTCTTACTAAAATTTCATCATTTCTTTCATCGATTAACTCAATCTCAATTCCTTTATTTAAAAAAGCTAACTGTCGAATACGCGTATTAAGTGTTTCAAAATTATAAACTGTTGTTTCTTTAAAAATGCTTGCATCAGCTTTAAACCTAACAATTGTTCCTGTTTTATTTGTTGTTCCTACTTTTGTTAATGATTGTTCAATATTACCACCATCAGAAAAACGAATAAAATATTGTTCATTATTTTTATGAACATCAACTTCTAACCATTCACTCAATGCATTAACAACACTCGCACCAACACCATGTAAACCTCCTGATACTTTATAAGCACCACCACCAAATTTTCCTCCGGCATGTAATACAGTAAAAATCGTTTCTGCGGCTGAAATTCCAGTTTTTTCATGAATATCTACAGGTAAACCACGTCCATCATCTTCTACTGAAATAACGTTATCTTTTAAAATTTTAACTACAATTTTTTTCGCAAATCCCGCTAATGCTTCATCAATAGAATTATCAACTATCTCCCATACTAAATGGTGTAAACCTCTTTCCGAAGTAGAACCAATATACATTCCTGGTCTTTTTCTTACAGCTTCTAATCCTTCTAAAACCTGAATATCCTCTGCAGTATAATTTTTATTTTGTTCCATAATGCCTCCTATTTAGAAATTTCAATTACATTAAAACTTCTATCATTATTCTTTTTGAAATTTTGTACACAAGTTGTAATAAAAATTTGTACACCTTTTGGAATGTACTGTAAAATTTTTTCTTGATTAATTTCATCAAAATCACTAAATAAATCATCTAAAATAATAATTGGATAATCTTTGTTTATTTGATAAATTAAATTAATTAATCCTAATTTTAAACATAGCAATACTATTTTTTTTTGACTTTGACTTAAATGTTCAGTAATATTTTTACCATCTACTTTAAATAGGAAATCATCTTTATGAATTCCTAAAATAGTTTGTTTAAAACGAATATCTTTTTCAAAATATTTATCGTAATAATTTAAAATCGTTTCTTTGGAACTATTATTAAAATTTGATAAATATTCACATTGAATCTCATTAAAATCATTTGTCATTAAATTAAAATATGTGTTTGCATATTTTAATAAATCATTAATAAATTTTTTTCTTTGATCAACTATCAATAATTGATAATCAATCATTTTCATAGTCATTACTTTTAAATATGTTTTATCAACGTTATCTGATTTTAAATATAAATTTCGATCTTTTAATAATTTATAATAAGAATTAAGTAAAAAAGTGTAATGGCTAGATAATTTTCCTATTTCAATATCCACGAATTTTCTTCTAACTTTTGGTGTTTGAATAAATAAATTTAAATCATCCGGAGAAAATAAAATAGCATTTAAAAAACCTATATATTCACTTACTTTTGAAATAGTTTGATTATTTATAAATAATGTTTTACCATTTTCATTTAAAAAAATGCGTAATTGATGATTATTTCCTTTTTTTTCTACATTTAAACGAATATCGCAATAATTTTCATTATTATAAATTAACGTTTTATCTGTACTAACACGATGTGATTTACAAGTAGAACAATAATAAAGTGCTTCAACTAAATTTGTTTTACCAACACCATTACTACCAATAATAAGATTTAATTCATTTTCAAAATTTATTTTTTTATTTTTATAATTTCGATAATTTTTTAATTCTATACTTTTTACAATCATACTATTTCATATTTTTTATTTTCAATTGTAATCTTATCACCAATATATAATTTTCTACCTCTTCTGTTTTCTAATTGATCATTTACAATTATATGTAATGTTTGTATCACATATTTTGCTTCTCCACCACTACTTACATAATCTAAAATTTTCAATAATTGACCTAAAGTAATAAATTCACTTTCTATTTTTATTTTCATTTTTTAATCCTCATTATATTTATTATTATACCATATTTCACATTTTTTTTCTAATTTTCCACATAAAAAACACAATTTTTTTCGATGTTTTTTTTATATGTGGAAAACATGTTTTAAATATGTTTTTTATTTAATTTTTTAATATATTTTTTTTAGGATAACTCATATTTTACACAAAAATTATCCACATATTTTATACAATGTGGATAATTGTTTTATGTGTTTTCCACATTTATTACATGTTGAAAAAGTTTATTTTATTATTGCTATATTACTATTAAGTTACTATAAAATAGTGTATAATATAACATAAGGAGATGTTTATGTTAGATAAGAAATTAAATGAATTATGGACTAAAGTATTAGAACAAACAATTATTGCAACAAACAGTTCTGGTATATTCAAAAATTTTAATAAATTTACTACTTTAACAAAATTAGAAGACAATATTGCATATATAACATCATACAATTCATTATGTCTTGCAATTTATAACAATGATCCTAATATTAAAGTACATTTAGAAAATGCTTTTTATGAAATTTTACAAGAAAATATTACAGTTATAATGGAAAGTATTAAAAATATTAAAATAGAAAATGCCTATATCCCCACAATCAAAAGTGAATTAAATAAAAACTTAACATTTGATCAATTCGTAATTGGAAAAAATAACGAAATGCCGTATAATATTCTTTTACACGCGTCAAATAATTTAGGAGAACATACACCAATATTTTTATATGGTGATCCTGGTGTAGGTAAAACACATTTATTAAGCTCTGTTGGTAATGAATTATTAAGAAATCATCCAAACAGCAAAGTACTTTATTTAAGTGCAACTAGTTTTTCAAATCGTGTTTCAGACGCAAACAACAATAAAACAATTGCTGAATTAAAACAATTTTTCTTTGACTTAGATTTATTATTAATAGATGATATACAAACATTTAAATCAACTCATGAATTAGCACAAAATATTTTCTTTGAAATTTTTAATGAATTAATAGCAAATCGCAAACAAATTATTATTACTAGTGATACAACACAAGATAAATTAAAAAATATTTTACATGGACGTTTAACTTCAAGATTTAAATCAGGTATCACATTAATCGTCAAATCACCAGAAGTAGAAACTGCTAAAAAAATTGTAATTAAAAAAATATCTAATAATAAAAATAATCCGATATTTAATGAAGAAGCTATTGACTACATTGCCAACAATTTTAATAATGATATTCGTGGTTTAGAAGGAGCAATTAACACAATATTACTTTATGCTATTTATAACCCTGAAAAAACGAATAGTATCTCATTAGATATTGTATTATCCGCATTAAATCAAGAGGAAGAAACTATTACGATTGAAACATTATCACCAGAAGCAATTAAAAAATTTATTGCGAGTAAATACCACATTACTATTAAACAACTTGAATCAAAAACAAGAACAAAAAATATTTTATATCCAAGACATATTGCTATTTATTTAACACGCGTACTTTTAAATTTAAGCTATGAAAACATTGCCGATATATACAATAAAAAAGATCACACAACAATCGTTAATTCTATTAAAAGAATTGAACAAGATATTATTAAAGATATTAAATTTAAAAATCTTATCGAACAGTTTAAAACTGAATTAAATAATGTTCAATAATGTGGAAATTAATTAATGTAAAACAGCTAAAAAACATAACTTTAAACTATTTTTCCACTTTTCCACAATACTTATTATTACTTATATATTTTATAGAAAGGAAAAAAATATGAATTTTAAAATAAATAAAAATATTTTCTTACGATACCTAACAATTACAGGTAAAGCTATTTCTCATTTTTCACCATTACCTGCTTTTTCTGGTATTAAAATAGATGTAGATGTTGATAAAATTACATTAACAGCTAGTGATAGTGATATTTCTATTAAAACAGTCATTAATAAAGATGAAAAAAATCAATTAGAAATTGAAAAAACAGGATGTATTGTATTAGAAGCTAAATATATATTAGAATTTATTAGAAAAACTGAAGGAAAAGAAATTCAATTAATATTAAATAATGATACAGTATGTAACATTATTTCCCCTAAATCAAATTTTAGACTTAACGGTATAAGAGAATTTGAATATCCTACAATTGATTTCACTACACCAGAAAATAAATTTACATTATCAGCTAATGATATTAAAGATATTACTGCACAAACTGTTTATGCTACAAGTGATAATGAAGCAAGACCAGTATTAACAGGTGTACATTTATCATGTAATAATAATGAATTATCATGTGTTGCAACAGATAGTTATCGTTTATCTAAAAAAGTATTAAACGTTAATGCATTTAACTTTTCTTTAACTATTCCGACTAAAACATTAAAAGAAGTTAGTGCTATTCTTGAAGAAAATGAAAAAGTTGAAGTATTCGTTTCTGATAAAAAAATTCAATTCAAATTTGATGATTTTTTAATTCAATCAAGATTAATTGATGGTGTATATCCTAATTTTCATCGTTTAATTCCAACACAATTTAATCATGAACTAACAATTAATACTAATGAAATAAAAAATGCTATTGGTAGAGCTAGTTTATTAAAAACAGATGGTATTTCAATTATTAAATTAGATTTAAATGAAAACATTATTGAATTATCATCTAAATCATTAGAAATAGGTTCAACAGAAGAAAAATTAGATGCTGTATTTAAAGGTGATGATTTAATTATTACTTTTAATGGTAAATATGTTGAAGATGCGTTAAAAGCATTACAAGCGGAAGAAGAAGTTACATTTAAATTTACTAATGATATGGGAGCATTTTTAATATTAGGTAAAAACGAAAATTTAATTCAATTAATCGTTCCTATAAAAACATACTAACTGGTAGAACAGGTACCATTAAACTGGACAGTTAAATTATAAATGAGTATTCGTAAATTATATCAAATAACAGCAGAACATCTTACTTGATTTTTCTGCAATAATACCATACAATATAATTGAGGTTGAAATAAAAAGAAAAAGAGTGGATTGCCGTCCACTCTTTTTTGCGTTATTTTTCATTAGGAGGTTGATATAAAATCTTTAGGCTTTAAATAGTAAAACTAAAAAACCTAAAATGACCGCAACAACGTAAAGCATTGTCACAATGTCCTTTTTAATGCTTTTTTATCTGCATTTAACACAGAATATTAATAGTTATATAACGTTTTTAGTGGTACATAATAAACTATGCTATGAGATTTCATTAAATTAATGTATAATATTACTGTATTACAGTACTTTTTATAAAGAATCAATTTATGCTATCTATTTATCAAAGATTTTCCTTTGATAATGCAAAAAAAGCAACCTTACACTTTTAAATGTAAAGTTGCTGTTCGATTCCTACAAATGGTGGAGCTTAGCGGGATCGAACCGCTGACCTCCTGCGTGCAAGGCAGGCGCTCTCCCAGCTGAGCTAAAACCCCATCAACAAGTATATAATACACAAAAAACAGATAAAAATCAAATAAAATGATAAAGGAGAAAAAATATGACGATTTTTAATAAAATAATTAATAAAGAAATTAAAAGTAACATTTTATATGAAGATGAAGATATTATGGTAATATTAGATGCTTTTCCACTAACGAAAGGGCATAGTTTAGTATTACCAAAACAACAATCAAAAAATTTTTTAGAAATGGAAGATAGTGATATAAGTATTATCTTTCCTAAAATAAAAAAAATTGCGAAAATATTATGTGAAAAATTAAATGCAGACGGTTGCAATATTATTACTAATATTAATGAAGCAGCAGATCAAAGTGTATTTTACACGCATTTTCACATTTTACCACGTTATAAAGATGGTTATAAATTATTTAATGCACGCCAAGAATTACAATTAGATTTAGTACAATTATGTAATGAATTGAAATTTAATTTATAAATAATAGAAATTTTATTTAGAACACATCATTTTTTGATATGTTCTTTTTATTTTAATGTATTTTCGTCAATAATGTAATAAATTATTTCCCCTAAAATTGTAATAGATTCACCCATAAATAAATCAATAATTTCATCTTTATCATCACTAGAAATAATTATTAAATTTTCATTCATTTTGTTGAATTTTCTAACAACTATTTCCTCAGATTTTTCATATTTTAAAGCAATGAGTGCATTTTCGGTTATTTCGCTTTTCTTTTCAATAACTAAATAGGAATTTTTTGGAATATTAAAACTTGTTTCGCAACATTTTTCAATAAATAAGAAATTTTTAATTGGTTCAAATTTTTTAGGAACATAAAAATGAGTATCATTATAATATAATTTAAAATAATTAGAATAAATATTTTCATCAATTCCTAATATTGTTAGTGGGTGTACTTTTAAAATTTCAGATAAAAGTAAAATTTTATCTGTTTTCATATTTTCAATCATTCCAGTTTCCCATTTTCTAACGGTTGATTTACCTACTCCAATATAATCTCCTACTTGTTCTAAAGTAAGATATAATTCTTTTCTTCTTTTTTTTAAATCAAATTCACTCATAACTCTACCTCATTAATATAATACCATAAATTAAAATATTAATAAAATAAATTTATAACATTAATTTATAAAAAATAACGATATTTTTATATCGCTATTTTTAGATTAAATATTGTTTTGTTTGAATTCTGAAATTCGTTTAGAAATATTTTTTAAAAAATCATTCATTTTTTGTTGCCATTCGATTTCAATAGCTTTTCTTTCTTGAGAATTTAGTGAATTAAGTACATTATCATTAAGATTAATATCATTTATAGCAGGATATACATCAAAAATTAATTGTTTATCAAAACGAATTTCACAGGTACCTAATTCTAAATCAAGAGCTGTATTAAAATTAACTTGATCCCAATTAATTTTAATAAGTTCTGGTTTTCCAAATAATTTTTTCTTAAATGTATAAACAGCTTTTTCAGTAAAAATAACATTAATATTGAAAACGCCTTTAAACATCGCAAAAATATGTTCTTCGTGTAATTCAGTATATTTGTTGTAGTTAGACCAAAACTCTGAAGCTGAATAATAACTTGCAAATTCTGAAGGTAAAAGAAGTGCATCTTGTTCTTTTAAATTTTTTTCTGTTATCATCCATTCAAGATTATTAGCTACAAGTGGTTCCCATAAAACATATTCTGCTAATTTATTTAAATAATTAAAGCGATCATAGTCAATTAAATTTGTGTCAGTATATGTTTCATCAAAATAAGCGATTAATTCATTCGAAGGTGCATTAAGACTAGGAATTTTATCATTGTAATTTACAAGATTTTGCAATGACTTTATGTTTTTTGTTTCTGCAGGTAATATTTTTTCTAATAAAACTGTTAAATTAGTTAAATCATGATTTAACCAAAAAGTTCCATATGAAAACACATTAGTAGGTGCAATACAGAAAGAATAAATATCTGTTACATATTCATAATCGCTAGTAATAGTGTTGGATGCATCAACGAATTGCAATAATTTTCCAAGTACACATGAAGCTAAATATTGTTCCCAAGTTTGATAGTTATTTTTTATACGCTCTGTTTGTTTTGTAAAGATTTCATCAAACTGTGGTTTAGTAATTAAACGTGCTGCATAAGATTTAGTTAATACATCTATAATACGACAATCATCAAAACCTTTAATAGTTGAAGAATTAGTTAATTCATTTAATGCAGTATAAAAATCTTTTACACTAGGAGTAGATATTGCATCAATAAATGCAGAAAGTTTTTCTAGTTTTATAGCATAATAATTTCCTTTTTCTAAATTATCAATTTCGTTTTTTAAACTTGAATAATCAACTATACCATAATTTTCTTCCAACATTGTTTTTATCATATTTCTAGTAACAATATTAACACCAGGCATCATGATATTTATTAATTCTTTTTCAATAAATTGTTTGTTTACTTCATTAGATAAAACATTGTTATATCGATACGGACTACATAACAAAACATATTCAGATTTCATATTTTTCTCCTTTATTTTTTAGTTTTTAAGTGAATTAGTAAGACATTAATATCACTTGGATTAATTCCAGAAATTCTACTTGCTTGACCAATCGTAGTTGGTTTGATTAGATTTAATTTTTGACGCGCTTCGAGAGCTAAATTATCAATAGTGTTATAATCTAAATCTTCACTTAATTGATAACTTTCTAATTTTTTATGTTGCTTAACATTTCTTAATGCCTTTTCAATATAACCTTCATATTTAATTTCAATTTCAACTTGTTTTGCAATTAATGGATCAATTTCAAAATCAAAAGGAAAATGAATTAATGAAGTGTGTGGTCGCTTAATTAAATCAATAGCTGAAATACCTTCTTTTAGCGTTTCATATCCAAGTGAATGTAGGTAAGCATTAATACTTGATTTTGGTGAATAGCGTACTTCTATTAATTTTTGTTTTAGCGTATTAATTGCTTCTAATTTTTTTATAAATGTTTGATAACGTTTTTCAGAAATTAATCCTAATTGATAGCCGTATTCAGTTAATCGTTGATCGGCATTATCGTGTCGCAATAATAAACGATATTCAGCACGCGAAGTGAGTAAACGATATGGTTCTTTTGTTCCTTTAGTTACTAAGTCATCAATCATTACACCGATATAAGCTTCTTCTCTTCCTAGTATTAAAGGTGGTTTATTTTCTAATTTTAATGAAGCGTTTATTCCAGCAATTAATCCTTGACCTGCCGCTTCTTCATAACCGCTCGTACCATTAATTTGTCCGGCAGTAAATAAATTTTCCACAATTTTAGATTCTAAACTTTTTTTCATTTGTAGCGGATCGATTGCATCGTACTCAATTGCATAAGCGTATTTTAATATTTTCGCATTTTCTAATCCAGGTAATGATTTAATCATTTCTTCTTGAATGTGTTTAGGCATCGAAGTTGAGAATCCTTGTACATAAATAGTATCTAATTCTAAAGATTCCGGTTCTAAAAAAATTTGATGTCTTTCTTTGTCGGAAAATCTAACTAATTTATCTTCAATAGAAGGGCAGTAACGTGGTCCAACGCCTTCTATTTTTCCAGAATACATTGCTGATTCTGTTAAATTATTATTAATTACACAATGTGTTTTTTCATTGGTATGGATAAGATAACATACTTTTTGTTTTTCTAATGGTAAAATAGTATTAGTTTCAAATGAAAAACCACCACAATCATCATTACCTGGTGCAATTTCTGCTTTTGAATAATCAATTGTGTTCATGTCTATTCTAGGTGGTGTCCCAGTTTTTAATCTAAACGTTTTTAATCCAACATTTCGTAATGAGTTGGATAATGTAGCAGTAGTTGGTTGATTATCTGGTCCAAAACTTTCTGAAGTATGTCCAATTAAAATTTTTGAATCCATGAATGTTCCGGAAGTCATAATTACAATTTCACATTTAACAATTTCTTTATTTTTAGTTAAGATACCGTATATTTTGTTGTTTTCAACAAGTACTTCTTCAACAAGTTGTTCTACAATAGTTAAATTTTCAGTATTCAAACATATATTTTGCATATATTTAGCGTAGGCAATTTTATCAGATTGCACGCGTAAACTTTGTACACCAGGACCTTTATTCGAATTCAACATTTTAAATTGAAGTGCTGTTTCATCGGCGGCTTTTCCCATTTCTCCTCCTAATGCATCAATTTCTCTAACTACAATACCTTTAGCAGGACCGCCAACACTTGGATTACAAGGCATTTGACCTATTGTATTTATTGACATTGTATAAAGTGCAGTTTTTTTTCCTCTTCTGGCACATGCAAGAGCTGCTTCTATCCCAGCATGACCACCACCAATAACGATTATATCGTACATAAAATCCCTCATTTCAATTATTTAGATTATATCATATATTGTCATAAAAAACTGTTACTTTACACAAAAATCGCAAATTACATTTAAACAAGCAAACAAATATTAATCAAATAATAACTATGCTATAATTGAGCTAATTGAGGGTAGAAAAATGAGAAAAATATTATTTAGTATAGCTTTAATAGTA
>CAMCRE010000001.1 GCA_945877255.1 uncultured Erysipelotrichaceae bacterium | reverse complement strand
TTGTATTCACTCTAAAAAGTTTGTTGTATTAAGAATGGTGTCGTGATAGATGTTGTATATGGTGATTACATCTTATCTGAAAAATCGACGCTTGCAAACTACAACTTATCGAATGAAACAAGAAACGTTCAAATTAGAACACAAGGAGAAAAAATTTCATTAGGGCAATTCACAAATCAAATTATTAAAGGAAATGTGAAGGTAATTAAAATCGATAGTGAAAATCCACAAACAACTATACCAGGTGTGACGTTTGGATTACTACAAAATGGTGAAATTAAATATCAAGCAACTTCTAAAAATAACGGTGAAGTATTATTTGAAGATGTTGTTTATGGTGGCTATATTTTAAAAGAACTATCCGGACCAAAAAATTATACAATCAACCAAGAACAAGTTGGCGTTGTTGTAGTTGAAAATGGTGTAACAGTCGATCTAGGAACATACAAAAACAAAAAAATATATGGTTCTGCCAAATTATTAAAATTAGATGCACAAACAAAACAACCACTTGCTGGAGTAGAGTTTACACTTGAAAAAGCTGATGGTTCAAAAGTAGTTGCGGTTAGTGACAGTGAAGGGATCGTAACATTCTCAAACTTAGCGTATGGGGGATACGTCGTTACAGAAACAAAACCATTAGCAGGATATGTATCAAGTGAGCGTCAATATGGAATTGTTGTTGCGGAAGATGGACAAGTCTTCGATATTGGAACAGTTGAAAATAAACGTATCGTAGGGAATGTTTTCTTACGAAAATTTGATGCCACAACAAATACACCATTATCTGGAGTAGAGTTTACATTATATAACCAAAATGCTGATGAAGTTGCAAAAGCAATAAGTGATGAAGAAGGAAACGTTAATTTCTTAAACGTAGAATATGGTTTCTACACGATAAAAGAAACAAACGCCGTGACGGGGTATAAATTATCTGATGAAGCATTTGGTGTAATTATTGCTGAAGATGGTGCAACAATTGATTTAGGTGTCGTATATAACCAAAAAATACGTGGTAGTGTCGTATTAAGAAAAATTGATTTCACATCAAAACAACCACTAGCAGGCGTGCAATTTACTATCACTAATGATGCCGGAATAACGATTGATGCCACAAGTGATAATGAAGGAATTGTAAGATTTGATGGATTAGAATATGGTACATATCGTATTACAGAATCAAAACCGTTATCTGGATATGTTGCAACCACAGAAGAATTTAAAGTTACAATTCAAGAAGATGGTGAAGTAGTTGTATTAGGTTATATCACAAATAAAAAAATTGTAAAACCGGTAGTAAATACGAATGATTCAACATTTAGTTTTGTAACATGGATGTTATTATCATTGTTCGGTTTATACTACTTAAAAAAACACACTAAATAAGAATTTGAATTTTTCAAATTCTTATTTATATATTATGGTCAATGTAATTGACAATCATTTAAAAAAAACAGTAAACTTGTATTTGTGTCAGATACAAGTTAGGGGGATACATGGATACAAAATTTTCGATTGCAATACATATTATGATTTATATTTCTGAATCAACGAATATTCCATCTTCTGAACTACTAGCAAAAAGTGTGAACACAAACAGTAGTCATATTAGAAAAATACTCGCAAAATTAAAAAAAGCTGAATTAATTATTAGTAGTCAAGGAAAAGCAGGTTTTCAATTAGCAAAAAATAAGGAAGATATAACATTAAAAGAAATATACTTAAGTGTTTATCCAGAAAAAAATTTGATTAAAATACATGAACAACCAAATCAAGAATGTCCAATAGGATCAAATATTGAACAACTTTTAATACCGGTATATACAGAAGCAAAACAATCTTTTTTAGAAAAATTGCACAATATTAAATTAAATCACTTAATAACAAAATTATATAAACTAGGAGGAAAATAAATGAAAGCTGCAATACATACACAATACAATAAAAACAACATTAAATTAGATATTATAGAATTACCAAAGCCAACGATAAAAAGTAATGAATTATTAATTAGCGTCACTGCCGTAGGTGTTAATCCGTTAGATAACATGATTTCACGAGGAGAAGTAAAGTTAATAGTGCCATATAAATTACCACAAATAGCAGGAAATGAATTTGTAGGAATAGTGGAAAAAATAGGAAATAGTGTTTCAAAATTTAAAGTAGGCGATAGAGTATTTGGAAGAATGAAACTTAACAAAATTGGTACGTTTGCAGAATATATTGCTGTTGAAGATCATGTCTTAGCAAAAGTTCCAGAATATTTAACAGATGAAGAAGCGGCTGCTATTCCACTTACTGCCTTAACGATTGTGCAATCATTAGATTTAATGCATGCTGAAAGTGGGAAAACAATCTTTATTTCAGGAGGAACTGGCGGAGTAGGTGGTATGGCTATTCCGATTGCAAAAGCAAAAGGATTAACAGTAATCACAAATGGTGATGGTTCAAACGCTGAAAGAGTTTTAAAACTAGGTGCTGATAAATTCATTGATTACAAAAAAGAAGATTATACTAATATTTTATCAAATGTTGATTATGTATTAGACACATTAGGTGGTCATGAAACCGAAAAACAGATGACAATTATGAAAAAAGGTGGGCAGTTAGTTTCGCTACGTGCGATGCCAAACGGTGATTTTGCTAAGCGTATGAAATTACCTTGCTGGAAAAAAGTATTATTTAGTTTGGTAGGACGCAAGTTTGATAAAATGGCAGAAAAATATGGTGTACGTTATAATTTTATTTTTGTTGAAGGAAATGGGCAACAGCTTCAAGAAGTAGCGGACATTTTCAGTGAGTTGAAAATTAAACCATCTATAGATACAGTTTATAAATTTGATGAAGTCAATACTGCACTGGATAAAGTGGCGAATGGACGCTCACGTGGTAAAACGGTTATTACTTTTAAGTAGAAATTTACTAATATGTCTTATATCACGACAAAAAAATACATTATCGTAGACGGAAATAAAGTCGCTTATCGTGAATTGGGAAAAGATAACACTAGTATACCACTAGTGTTATTGTTGTTGATAACTTTATCAACAACCTGAATTTTATTCTTAGAATAATATATTATGTATTTACATATTTTAAAGTAAATGTTGGATTTTATTGTGATATTATCATAAACATATACTTTTACTATTAAATATGCTATAATTTTTATATAAATTAAAGTTATGAGGTAACAAATGTGAAAGCAAAAAAATCTATAGTATATAGTACGATACTATTTATAGCAGTATCAATTTTAAAAACTAATGTTCTACATGCGCAAACGATTACTAAAGTACCATTAACATTAGAAGCTGCACAAGCAATTGCTGAAGGTAAAATTAAATTAGAAAGTGGGAAATTAGATAGTTTATTACATGGTAATAGTGTATTAATTCCAAATGAAGATAGCGATCAAGACGGACTTTTAAATAAACAAGAATTGTTTACATATACAAAAAATGGTAAAACATTTTATGGTTATAATTCACATCCAAAACTATACGATACAGATGGTGATGGGTATAAAGACAGTGATGAAGTTAAAAAAACAGCAGGAACAAATCCATTAAAGTGGGATATTTCACCAAGAGATATGGCATTATTCATGGAATTAGTTTATCGTGATGATGAATATATTAGACAAGTATTAAATGACAAAGTTGAAACAATTAACAATCATGAAGGTAGATTAGAATATACATTAATGCACAATGAATTAGCACCTTATTGGAAAGTAAAAGATACGTATCATCATTCAAATGGTTTTGATGCTGTATTATTTGAAAACGTATCTGAATTACCGTTTATCATTAGCAATCAAGTACAAGTGCTTGGAATACGTGGAACAAAAGGAGCGGGTGATTTAGATGATGATACTGCTATTATGTTTAGAACTGTTCCAAAACAAGTCGATAGTTTAGAATCTACGTTAAGAAATTATCGTGATAGAAATCAAGCTGGTCAAAACTACGTTAATAATTTATATATTACAGGACACTCATTAGGTGGCTATTTATCAGAATGGGGTGCAATTACAAGTAAACGTGAAGGATTAGATTTTTTCAGACAAAATTATACGTTTAATGCACCAAAAATAAGTGGTAATATTTTTGTGAATTGGGTGAATGATCGTGCTAGATTAGGTGATGAACTAACAGATCGCGGAATTTCGGTTCACTATAAAACTGAAAATGATGGTTTAATTGCCCAAATAGGTAATTTTTATGGGTCAAAATCTATTGGTAATTCAGCAGCAGGACATGGTTCAAGATCGTATTTTGAAGAAAGAATGAATAACATTCATCGTACGCATCAATTACGAGGTTTTACTGTTGGAAGAAGAGGGAGTATTCACCAAACAGGATATAAAGATCCAGTTTTAGCGAATTTAAGAATTTTTGATAATGCTGCACCAAACATTAATATTTCAGAAGGACAAAAAATATTTTTATGGAAATATGAAGAAGGTGATGTGCAACCAAGGTATGAGATACCAATCACAAATGAAGAAAATCCAATTACAATAGAAACAATCAACATGTATGGTAATCGCAATCAAGCAACTGCATCAAATATCGGTGAATTAAGATTTGAAACTAATAATACAACTTCAAAACTTGTTTTGACAGGAAAAGCAAACGTTAATGAAGGCGAGTATAATCGTGTATTAAAAATAGAAGATTATCCACACACAATATTCACGAATAACATTAAGTTTGTGGTAATGAGTGTACGTCCTACAAGAAATAAAATCGTTAGAAAATTAGGACAACCAATTAATATCGACAACGAAATGTTAGAGTTTGCATTAACGGCTAACACAAATAATTATCGTTTATTACCAAATGAAACACCACGTTATCGTTTAGTTAATCCAATACAAGTAAGTTATCCTGTCGGAACACATCTGATACCTGTTGAAGCAACAAATGCTTCAGGTTTAAAGAAAATTATTAATTTAACACTTGAAATTACACAAGATCCAAGTCAAACACCAGAAACAATTAATCAAGTGTACTCTGAAACTAATGGACAACAAATTGAAGTAACGTTTAGAAGTCAATTAGATGCGCAAACACAACTTGTTTTGATGAAACAAAACGACCAAAATCAAAAAATACAGTTAATGAAGCAAAATCTGCCATATGCAGCAACGAAACATGAAAATAAATATATATTTGATATCGATAAAACAATATTAAGACATGGTGAATCGTATTTTATAAAAGTAAAAGAACCAAATAAATCGGAAACGATTGTGCCGGTAACACTAGATTTACAAGCGCCAGAATTACCGACTATTAATACGGGACATTTAATATTGTTTAAAAATAAGTTATATTATGATTTTATAACTAATGAAGAAATCATCATCAAACAAAATGATAAAATTCAATCCATCACAAAAAAAGTACAAGATCAAAAATATCGTTATTATGTAGTTTCTGACACTTTATTAGAACAACAAGGACTTCAATTACTTGATTTATTAGGTAATATGGTTGTTTATCAACCACAATCTGAAACAAGAGGAAAAGTTGATATTCAAAGACCGATTAGAAATCAAAAAAAATTAGTTTTAACGGCAAGTGATAATAATATTAAAGGTACAATTACAATATTAAAAGCAACTACACAATCTTATACACAAAAAATAACATTAAAAAAAGGACAAAACATTATAACAGTTGATGCACTGAAAAAAGGTGATGTTGTTACTATTCAAATGAATGGTACACCACCAATAAAGTTTACAGTAAGATAATCAATAAAATGATAACCTAGATATTGCAATTTTTATAGGAGCAATTATCTAGGTTATTTTTATTTTATTTTTTTGAGCATTTTAACGTCGTAAATTACAAATATTAAAATGCAGAAGATAATTTTACTTGACTTTTTCGGGGGGGATAATAATGATAGGCATAAAAAAATAGCCACTTCGAGTGGAAAGGCTATTTTATAGGATATCAATCCAATTTTGTTTTGCATGAACAATTCGATGAATCATTACAGTCTTACTTTCTTCATGTACTTTATAGAAAATGATGTAATTTTTAACATGACATTTTCTGAACGCTTTATGGCGCAGATAGGGATCATCTGCTACTCCATAGCGATGTGGTATGGCAGATAGGCTAACAACAGTAGATTCTATCTCGTCAAGTAAGTGAGATGCAGTAAACGGTGCATTTAAATTGTGAGAAATGTAGCGAATGATAGATTCTAGGTCTCTATGATACGTCTCAGAAACAAGTATCTTATAGTGTTCCATTTTTTAGCCCCTCCCTTAAACTTTTCATAGAGTCATCAAAAGTTAGGGTACGACCGTTTGTGAAATCAGATTCACTTTGTTCTAGAAGTTGATAGAGTTCATATCTTCCCATCAATTTATTGAATAAATCAATGCTCATAACAGCAAGGTCTCCACGACCATTTTTGGTAATGAAGATAGGTTCGCCTGTTTCGTGGCAAAATGAAGAGATTTCATTGTAATTATTGCGTAAATCTGTACTTGATTTAATGTTTGGCATAATAGCACCTCCTTCAATCTAAAGATATTATACAATTATTTCTTTAGATTGTCAATTTTGAAGGGGGTAGGGGTGGTGAAAATCTCTAAAAAATAGCCTTTAGGACAACGGATTTCTCCTTGTTTAGCGTATGTATCTTTTCCGACTTTTTTGCGTGTGATTTTATTACGATATTATCACATGTGAATTACATTGTAAGCATTTTGGTGCCTTTCCAATTTACAAAATAGTAGAAGAATTGTATAATAAATGAGAGGTGGGGGAGGAAAAGAGGACATGTTAAAAACGAGATTATATTTTTTAGATTTTATAAAATTATTTTTTGCGATTTTAATTGCTTTAGCCCACTTTGGGTATAATTATCCTATTTCTTCAATTGGTGTAGAATTTTTCTTCGCTGTTTCTGGATTTTATTTAATTAAAAAGTTTGAACGAAATATGAATGTAAATTATTCAGCGTTGGATTATGTAATAGAGCTAGTAAAGAAAATATACTTCAAATATATTCTAGCATTTATCTTATTTTTTCTAGTTAGCTCATTTTACATGCTTAAACACGGAGAAAAAGTAAAATCAATTTTATTATATCTGATAAAAAGTATTCCAGAGATTTTTTTAATTCAAAATATTGGTTTTTTTAATGGTGGAATAAATTATCCGTTATGGTAGTTATGTATTTTAGTGATTGTAGGATATTTTATTTATGCTATGCTAAAAATGAATGAAACGGTTTCAAGAACATTTATATTCCCGTTATTACTGATGTTGGGTTATGTTTTTTTAAAGAGTGCTAAATATGATATGTGGGGAAGTCCGGGACCTTTTCATATGCCATTTATTAGGCGTGGAAGTGCAATGTTGCTAGGTATTTTCTATTATGAAATCTATCGAAAAAACTGGCTACAAAAACTTAAATTTCAGGATATTTATATTTTAATTTCGTTTGTAATATTACTTAAAATTGGAACGAAATATAATGTGTATTTAATATTTATGGGAATTATCATTATATTGGCTCAAGAGAGAGACTTATTTATTAATAAGATATTTAACAGTAATATTTTTAAAAAATGCCAGAATCTATCGTTGTCGATCTTTTTAATTCATGGAGTAATTATTAAATTGTTTAATGAGAATGTATATATTGGATTCAGTAAGAAGTTGGTTTTTATTATTTTGCTTACGATTATTGCAATTATTTTCGAATGGATTTCAGATATATTAAGTAAAAAAATAACCATTCAATTTTTACTAAAGAAAAGTTAAAATGACATCATTATTTAATCACCGTAAATTATATTTAACCCGTAAAGGTATTTTACTTTACACCCATTAAAATTAATGATAAAATAGATGTGTAGGAGGATATTATGGCAGTAAAATTAAGATTAAAAAGAATGGGTTCTAAACAATCACCGTTTTATCGTATCGTAGCGGCAGATTCAAGAAGCCCAAGAGATGGTAAATTTATCGAAACTATCGGTTACTACAACCCAACTAAACAACCAGCTATTGTTAGTATTGAAAAAGAATTAGCGTTAAAATGGTTAAACAATGGTGCACAACCATCAGATACTGTTAAAGATTTATTTTCTAAAGAAGGTATCTTAAAAGCATTCCACGACGCTAAAAATAGTAAATAAATATGAATCAACACGAAAGTGTATTGTTAGCTTTAGTTGAAGGATTAGTAAGCGAAAAAGATAAATTATCGGTTAAAGAAATGGAATCACTAAATGAAAAAGAAGTATTACTTTATGTTTATGCAAGTGAAAAAGATATTTCAGTATTAATCGGTAAAAAAGGAAGCACTGCAACAGCAATTAGACATTTAATGGGTGTTGCATTCTCAAATGAAAGATGTCGTTTTAACATCAAATTTGAAGCATATTAAAAGTATTCCGCAGGAGTACTTTTTATTTTACTTCATTTTACTAAATAGGTGTATTTATGGTAAAATATATAAAGAGGTGTACTATATGAATGATAAAAAAGAAAGAAAAAAACAGCGTGAAGATGCAGTAATTTATGTTTATCAATGCTTATTATTAAAAAAAGATATTAAAAAACATTTATTTGAACAAATAGGAAATAACATTGATCCATATTTATATACTTTAACGATTGATATGATGCAATACAAAGATGAATTTATTGAAGAAATTAGTCATAACATCAATAATAACTGGACGTTCGATAGATTTGGTTATATTGAACAAGCTATTTTATTAGTGTGTCATAGTGAATTATCATTTGATTTAGCAAAAAAAGAAGAAGTTGTTTTTGAAGCAGTTGAATTGAGTAAAAAATATTGTGACGCAAACACATACAAATTAATAAACGGAATTTTAGGATAATGTATATAATATATAAAATTAGCGAATTAATTGATGAAATTAATGCAAATATTAAACCAAAATTTTTAAACATATACGTAACAGGTGAAATATTTCAAATTAATAAAGATGCTAGAGGAAATCAGTATCTAACATTAAAAGATGAAGAAAGTATGATAGAATGTTTCATATCTAAACAAGCTATTCAACCGCAATATGAATTAAATGTTGGGACGACTATAGGATTACAAGGAACAGTAGAAATATACAAACAAAGAGGAAAATTGACTTTAAATATCAATAAATATAAAATTATTGATAACGAAGGTAAATTAAAGCAGAAATTTGCAGAATTACGTCATAAACTAGCACAAGAAGGATACTTTGATACAAAATATAAAAAACCAATACCAAAATATGTTTTTGATTTAGGAATTATTACATCTGAAATAGGGCGTGCAATTGAAGATATTAAAAAAACAATAAGCAAGCGTTGTCCAATAGTGAAAATTACGATTTATCCATGCATAGTTCAAGGACCATTTGCACCTAATGCGATTATTGCACAATTAAAAAATGCAGACAATAAACATGATTGTTTAATTCTTGCTAGAGGAGGCGGGAGTTATGAAGATTTATGGTGTTTTAATGATGAAAATATCGTTAAAACGATTTTTTCATTAAATACACCAATTATAACAGGTATTGGTCATGAAGAAGATGAATCATTATCAGATTTAGTTGCTGATTATAAATGTTCAACGCCAACAGCCGCAGCAACATATGCTACTTTTGATTATCAAGACACAAAAAAAAGCGTAGTTGATAATCAATATCGACTACTAAAACAAATACAAAACATCATAAACATTAAAAAACATGAACTAAACAAATATCGTAATCATCGTTTTTTGATGAATCCACAATTATATATTGTGGATAAAAGACAAAAATTAGTTCAACACCAACAAAAAATTATTCATTATAATCAAACATTAAATGAATATAAAAAAAATGTGCAAAATAATTATCATTTATTGAACAACTATTTTAATAAAATACTGTTGTATCATCAAAGTCAATTATCTGAATCAGAACAAAACATCATTAATTTAATGAAAACAAAATATCAATTCCATCATCAAAAATTTTTAGCACATACGACGATGCTTAATGCATTATCACCGTTAAAAACAATGTCAAAAGGTTATAGTATTGCATTAAAAGATAACGAAATAGTTAAATCAAGTAAAGCCATTAATAAAAATGATATCCTAAATTTAAAATTATCAGATGGTGAAATAACAACAATAGTGAAAGAGGTAAAACATGACAAATAATAATTTTCAAGAAAACTTAGAAAGATTAGAAGAAATTGTGAGGATGTTAGATAACGAAACAACCCCACTAGAACAATCATTAGAACTATTTGAAGAAGGATTACAATTAGTTAAAGCATGTAATTTAAAATTAACGCAATTTGACCAAAAAATAAATGAAATGTTGGTGTCGCATAAGGAAGCTGTAAATGAATAATTTTGAGAATTACTTAAATCATATTTTTGATTATTTACCACAAGGTAAAACAGTTGAAGCAATGTATTACTCATTACTTAATCCAGGAAAACGTGTCAGAAGTCAATTGTTTTTTCAATTATTGAAAGATTTAGAAATGAATGATAATTATTATGAAATAGGTGCAGCTATTGAAATGATACATACGTATTCACTTATTCATGATGATTTACCAGCGATGGATAATGCAACAATGCGAAGAAATTTACCATGCTCACATATTCAATTTAATGAAGCTATCGCAATTTTAGCAGGTGATGGCTTATTAACGGAATCTTTTTATCAACTCACAAAATCTAATATTGAAGCAACTAAAAAAATTTCAATTATCCAAGAATTCGTTAATGCGAGTGGTTGTAACGGTATGATTTATGGTCAAGAATTAGATATCATTAATGAAAACAATATTATTTCTCAGGAAGAATTACAAAAAATTCATTACAATAAAACAGGAGCAATGATCGTATTACCAATTAAAATTGCATTAATTTTAGCTGATAAAATAGAACATATTAATCAATTTTCAAAAGCTATGCAATTATATGGCTTATCATTTCAAGTAAAAGATGATTTATTAGATCAAGAAGATAAAAATTTAATTGGAAAAGATAGTAGTGATAAAGATTTAAATAAAAGTACATATTTAAAAATTTTAGGATATGAAAACAGTTTGAAATTGTATTATGAATTAATTGATGAATGTTTCAAGATTATTAATGAAATTGGTGAATTTCCAAATCTTATCAACTACATGCAATCATTAATTGAAAGAAATAAATAATATGCGATTAGATGCTAAAGTAGTTGAATTATTAAAATGCAGTAAAACATACGCTCAAAATTTAATAAAAAACAACTGTGTTTGTGTGAATGAAAAAATTATAACTAAAAATAGTTATGAAATAACAAACGAAACAATACTCATTAACGATACAAATCAATATGTTTCGCGTGGTGCGTATAAATTGTTAGATGCAATTAAAAATTTTAATATCAATGTTTGTAATAAAGTATGTTTAGACATTGGTGCAAGCACAGGTGGATTTAGCGATGTATTACTACAAGAAGGGGCGTTAAATGTATATGCAGTTGACGTTGGAACGAATCAATTGCATCCTAAAATAAAAAATAACGCAAAAGTTATTCAATATGAACACTACAATTTTAGATATGCTGATAAAAGTGATTTTAAATTAGAAATTTCTTTTATTTGCGTTGATGTAAGTTTTATTTCAATCAATTTAATAATTGATAAAATCATTGAAATTGCGAATCATCAAACGGATGTTGTTATTTTACTTAAACCACAATTTGAAGTCGGAGCACAACACTTAAATAAACATGGTATCGTTAAAAATGAAAAAGTTGTTTTAAAAATGTTGGAAGAAAAAAAACAATTATTCAAATTAAAAAATTTAAAACTAAAAAACATTAAAAAATGTGATTTAATAGGAAAAACAGGAAATCAAGAATATTTAGTACATTTGAAAGTAGGTGATTAAAAATGCTGAAAAGTCTTTATATTAAAAATTTTATTTTAATTGATGAAATCACGATTAATTTTGAATCTGGTTTTAATGTGTTTATTGGAGAAACGGGGGCTGGTAAATCGTTAATCGTTGATGCTTTGCAAGTAATATCGGGGCAAAGAGTTACATCTAATATTATAAAGAAAAATAAAGATAAAGCAATAATTGAGGCGGTATTTGAATTAAATGAACAAGTGTTATCTCAATTACATGAATTTGAATTAGATAATGAAATAGTGATCACAAAAGAAATTACAAAAGATAAAACGACTACTAAATTAAATTATCGACCAATCACAAATGCTCTTTTAAAACAAATTATGCCGTGTTTAGTTGATATTCATGAGCAACACGCCTTACATGAATTTTTAAATCCTAAAACACATCTATCATTACTCGATCATTTTGCGAATAGTGATTTATCACAATATCAATTGGCATATTCAAAATATATGCAACTACTAAATGAAAAAAATGAATTAGAAAATAATCAAGATTATGATATTGATTATTTAAAATATCAATTAAATGAAATAATTGCGGTTGAACCAAAATTAGGTGAAGATGATGAATTGTTAAATATTCAAAAGCAATACCTACAAAAAGAAAAACAGCAACACGCTATCCAAAATGCACTTGATAATATCAACTTAGCTGGCATTAAATCATTAGGTAATATTTTTGAAGATGAAAAATTATTAGATTTATATTACCAAATAGAAGAAGAAATTGATAAGAAAATCAATTTATTGAATCATACTGATCAAATAGATATTGATTATATTCAAGATCGCTTATTTAAAATTCAGGCATTAAAAAGAAAATACGGTACAATAGACGAAATAATTCAATTAAAAACAACAATTGATGCGAAAATAAAAAAACTTGATGATAAAGTGTACTTATTATCAAAACTTGAAAAAGAAATTGCGAATCAGTATGCAATTTGTTTGGAGGAGGCAGAAAAAATATCACTGCATCGCAAACAACAAGCTGAAAAATTAACGACATTATTAACACAACAACTTACAACATTAAACTTTAATTTTGTATTAGTCGATATCCATTTTACAAAAACAGCAATGAATCATAAAGGTATTGATGACATTACTTTTTTAGTATCATTAAATAAAGGCGAACCACTTCAAAACATTGAAAAAGTTGCAAGTGGGGGAGAGTTATCACGAATCTTATTAGCGTTGAAATCTATTTTTTCGCAATATCAAGCAGTTGATACACTTGTGTTTGATGAAATTGATAGTGGCGTTAGTGGTAAAATAGCGTTATCCATTGGTAAAAAAATGCATCAAATTAGTAAAAATAAACAAGTATTATGTATTACACATTTAGCAGCAGTTGCTGCTTGTGCCACAAATGTTTATGGTGTATTTAAAACTACAACAGATGATATTACTTCATCTAGTGTTAAAAAATTAAAAGATCAAGAGCTTTTAGAAAACATCGCATTGTTGTCCTCAAGTCATATTAGTGAAACAACGTTATTAAATGCAAAATCATTGCTTGAAATTGCTGAAAAGGAATTAAATAATGTCTAAAGTTATTTTTCATATTGATATGAATGCTTATTTTGCTTCTGTTGCAATAGCTTCTCGCAGTGATTTAGATAATGTACCAGTTGCAGTTAGTAATTCATTAAACAATACTGGTATGATTTTAAGTGCCAATTATATTGCAAGAAGTTTTGGGGTACGTGCTGCTATGGCAAATAGTATTGCCTATAAATTATGTCCTAAGTTAATTATTGTAGAATCTGATTTTGAATTGTACAAACAATACACTAAAAAAATATTTAATGTGATTAAAGAATATTCACCATACATTGAACCTGCAAGTATAGACGAATGTTACGTTGATATGAGTGAGGTGATTAAAAAATTTAAAAGACCATTAGATTTAGCGGTTTTAATCCAAACACGCTTACTTGAGGAAATGAGTATTCCATGTAGTATCGGTATTGCCAGTAATAAATTTTTAGCAAAGATGGCTTCGGATATGAAAAAACCATTAGGAATTACAATTCTTAGAAAAAATGAATTGCATGATAAATTATGGACTTTACCAATTAATGAAATGTATGGCATCGGAACAAAACTAGCTGCTAAACTTATCGAACATCATATTACAAAAATAGGTGATTTAGTATTAGAAAAAAATTATTCAATTTTAAAAACATTATTAGGTAATCAATGTGATAGTGTGATTGAAAAAGCTTTAGGAAATGATAAAACACCATTAGTTTATAATCAAAGTGTACAATCTATTTCGCAATCAAAGACATATATTAATGCATTACAAGATAGTGAAAGTGTGATATCCGAACTAAAAATTATGATTAAAAAAATATGTGATCGGGCAATAGAAAAAAATATTTTTGGAAAACACATTTCATTAATATTGCGATATGAAAATGGTAAATCAATTATTCGCTCTACAACAACAAAACAGTACACACAAGATTATAACGAAATCTTAGAACAAGTATTAACTTTATTTGATCGTCATTATAACAATAAAAGCGTTAAGTTAGCTGGTGTTGGTTTAGGTAGTTTAATTAGTAAAGACCAAAAAATTGATCAATTAACTGTTTTTGATGCAAATGTTGATTATGATATTAAAACGATTTTAAATAATCAATTAAAAGGTAATAAATTAATTTATTTGAAAGAGTTGAAATATGAAAATAAATAGTGTTTTAGAAGATTATTTACTACATTTAAAAATTCAATTACAACGTAGTAATAAAACGGTAGAATCCTATCAAAATGATTTAAAACAGTATACACAATATTTAGTAGATAAAGGCATTAATGAAATTGAAGATATTGATTTTGATATTGTGGATGCGTATATTCAACACTTAAAACAACATCTTAAAAAAAGTTCAATTAATCGTGTTATTTCGTGTATCAAAGGTTTTCATAAGTACTATCATTTAATTAGTAATAACCAATACAATCCAACATTACATTTAAAAGCATTAAAAAAAGAAAAAAAACTACCACGTTATTTTAATGAATTTAATATTAATAAACTAATTGATTCTGAAGATAATTTAATGTATAAAGCACTATTTGAATTATTATATAGTTCTGGTTTAAGAATTAGCGAAGCAGTTAATTTGAAATCCAATCAACTGCATTTAACCCAAAAAACAGCTTTAATAACTGGAAAAGGTGATAAACAGCGTATTGTTTTAATTAATGATCGTGCTATTGAATCATTAAAATTATACTTGCAATCAAAACCACAAACTGAATTTGTCTTCACAAATCATAAAAATAAAAAAATTTCACGTCAAAGCGTGCATATTGCGTTAAAAAATCGTTTACGACAACTAGGTTTAGATGAAAAGTTATCTGCACATAGTTTTAGACATTCGTTTGCAACACATTTAATTGATAATGGAGCGAATATTATTGCAGTTCAAAAATTATTAGGACATAGTGATATTTCGACTACACAAATATATACACACGTAGAAAGTAAAAGATTAAAACAACAGTATGAATTATTGCACCCACGTGCAAAGAAAGGAAAATAAAATGAAAAAATTTAATAGAATATTTACGATTGTTATTGATTCACTTGGAATAGGAGAAATGGAAGATGCACATTTATTTAATGATAAAGATGTAGATACTTTAGGTCATATTTGTGAAGTAGTAGACACAATTAAATTACCAACGTTAGAAAAAATGGGATTAGGTAATATTCGTCACTTCAAAAATATTCATCCAGTGAATAATCCAACTGCTTACTATACACGTTTAAAAGAAGCGAGTAATGGAAAAGATACGATGACTGGTCATTGGGAAATTATGGGATTGAAAGTAACAACACCATTTCAAACATTTACAGAAACTGGTTTTCCAAAGCAATTAATTGATGAACTTGAAAAACGAACAGGTCGTAAAGTAGTGGGAAATAAATCTTCATCTGGTACAGAAATTTTGGATGAATATGGTGAACATCAAATGAAAACAGGTGATTTAATTGTGTATACTTCTGCTGATTCAGTATTACAAATTAGTGGTCATGAAGAAACATTAGGTGTTGAAGAATTGTATCGTTGCTGTGAAATTGCACGTGATATTACAATGAAACCAGAATGGAAAGTTGGACGTGTTATTGCAAGAACATATGTAGGAAGTAAAAAGGGAGAATTTACACGTACTGCAAATAGACATGATTATGCTTTAAAACCTTTTGCGCCAACTGTATTAAATGCATTAGATGACGCAAATATTAAAAGTATTGGTGTTGGTAAAATTTATGATATTTTTGATGGTGAAGGTATTAATGAAACACATAAATCACAATCAAGTGTACATGGTATGCAACAAACAATCGAACTTGCAAAAAAAGATTTTACAGGCCATGTTTTCACTAATTTAGTTGATTTTGATGCTTTTTGGGGACATCGTCGTGATCCAATTGGCTATGCTAATGAATTAATGAAATTTGATAATGCATTAGCTGAGTTAATCGAAGTTGTGAATGAAGACGATTTAATTATTGTTACAGCTGACCATGGTAATGATCCTACTGCACCAGGAACAGATCATACAAGAGAATATGTTCCATTTATTGCGTTTTCA
This sequence comes from uncultured Erysipelotrichaceae bacterium, assembly GCA_945877255.1. GTDB lineage: Bacteria > Bacillota_I > Bacilli_A > Erysipelotrichales > Erysipelotrichaceae > CAMCRE01. Next base: position 171,773 of record CAMCRE010000001.1, on the reverse strand, counting down.
AAACGATTTAAAGTAGGAGGAGCATTACCAGAAGGTGATACTTTTGCGAATGTAGGTGCGACAGTTGCCGATAATTTTGATGTTAAAATGCCAGAGAATGGTACTTCTTATTTAAAATTCTTAAAATAGTTGTATTTGATGGGGGACTAAGATGAAAAAAAGTGTTATAGGTATTGGAATTGCGTTTATGGATATCGTTATTACAAGTGATTATTCTGAAAAAAATCACAGTAATTTTTCCAAAATAAACTATGAAATTGGTGGTTCTATTTTAAATATTGTGTCTAATTGCGATAATTCCGCATTAATTTATAAAAAGGGAAACGATGCTTTTTCAAATATCGTATCAGACTTTCTTAATAGTAAGTTAATTAAGCAATATCCGATTAATGTTGATTATCCAATGCCTATCTTCACAATCATCAATCAAAAAGAACGTTATACTTCGTTAACGAATTTATTTGAAATTAATCATGATACAGTGATTGACTATAATATATGCAATCAATATACTTATGGCATAACAAACTCTGAAAATGCAATGTTTATTAATCAATTAATTAATAATACGACGACTAAATGGATTATTAACTCATATTTACCTTTAAATGTCGAATACAATAAAATTGAAGGTGTGATTATGAACCGTGAAGAAGCTAAAAAAATTAATAATGATCCAAATATAGTATTAGAAATATTAAAAGAAAAAGGTGTAAATTGGGCAATTATTACATTAGATAAAGATGGTTGCATTTATTTAGAAAATGATGAAATAAAACAATATAAAGCTACTAAAAATAACTTACAATCAAAAATTCGTACAGGCGATATATTTACAGCTACAATAATAAATGAATTAATAAACAAGCAATCATTAACAACATGTATAAAAATAGCATCTAATAAGGTCGAATCATTCTTATCTAACAATTAACATAATATACATTATGCGAAGTTAATTGTAATTTAAAATTAAAGCTAATCATTGAATTTGATTAGCTTTTTATATTTTAAGCTAGATATGCTTTTAACATCCAAGTGTTTTTTTCTAACTCAGTTTTTAATCCTAATGCTAGATCTGAAGTACCTTGATCATTAGCTTCTTCTGATAGTTCCATAATTTCACTTAAATCATTAATAAGTAATTCAAAATCTGATAATACAGATGCTACCATTTCTTTTGTAGTTTCATTTTCTGTTGCTTCAGAAATAGTTGCTATTTCTAATGCACCTTTTAATGTTGATACTGGACGCCCACCAATAGCTAAAAATCTTTCTGCTACTTCATCTAATGATTCAGTTACATAGTCGTAGTATTTTTCAAATACTTCATGTAATGTATAAAAAGATGTTCCTTTCACATACCAGTGAAAACTGTGTAATTTAGTATATAACACAGTAAGATTGGCTACAAGTTTGTTTAATTGTGTATGTTGTTTTGACATGTTGTTCTCCTTTATTTATACATGATTATTATACAAATTATTAAATTAAAACACAAATAATTAGCTTTTTTTTACTTTAAATTAGCTAGTTCATTTATTAATTGTGGAATTTTTTCTTTTGGTAAGTTTTTTAATCCCGCAGCATTGCGGTGACCACCACCGTTATATTTATTGGCTAATTCATTAACTGGTATACGTTTACTGCGTAAACTCACACCATATCCATCTTTCATTTTAATAATTAATGCCCATTTTTCAATACCTTCAACATTAGCCATAATATACACCATATCTTTTGCTTTTTCTTTTGAAACATTAAACTGGTTGTATTCATCTTCTATTACAACATAAGCAATATCGTTTTTATATTGTATTTGTTGTTTCAAGTAGTTTTCGTATTTAAATTCATCGATTGACTTTTTATATACTAGATAAGTCACCTCGTTAATTTTATCAATAAATTGACTGATATATGCAGCAATTTTTAATGTTTTAGTAGTTGTATTAGTTGTTGAAAAACTAATTGTGTCGCTGATTATTCCTAAATATAAATATTTAGCGATTTCATTATTTAATGGATAATTATTTTCTTTGAATATTTCACCTAAAATTTCGCATGTTGCTGCAGCATTTTCATCGACGATTTCAATATCGGCATATTGATCGATATTAATGTGATGATCAATTTTTAGTCGTTTTTGAGCTAATAAAATACGATTATCATCAATGCGATTAATATTTGCGGTATCTAAAATAATTGCAACACTATTTTTTATGATTTCATCAGAAACATTAACTATTTTTGGAAATTCATTTGCGATTGAACCATAATCATCCCCTAATACATACACTGTTTTTTGGTAATATTTTTCTAAATATAATTTTAAAGCAAAACATGCACCTAATGCATCATAATCTGCTCTTTCGTGATGAAAAATCGTTATAATATCGTTATTTTTAATAAAATCAAATAATACTTTACTTTTCATGTTACCTCTTTTACAAAAAGTGGGTTTCCCCACTTTTATAGTTTAAATATACGTGCTGTATCTCTTGCAATCACTAATTCTTCATTTGTTGGAATTAAGAAACATTTAACTGTTGCATTTTCTTTAGACAATAATAGTTCTTTTCCTCTTGATTTAGCGTTTAGTTCATAATCTAAATCTAAGTTTAATGTGTTAGTTGTTGCTTTTGCAAATGATTCACGTAAAATAGCATCGTTTTCACCAATACCACCTGTAAACACAATTGCGTCTAAACCATCTAATTGTAGGTAGTATCCCCCAACGATATTAATTAAGCGGTTTAAGTAAATTTCAGCAGTTAAAACAGCTCTATCATTACCTTCAGCAATACCGTTTTCAATATCACGTGCATCACTTGAAATACCACTTACACCTAGCATACCTGATTTTTTGTTTAAAATTTCATTCATTTCTTTTGATGTGATATTTAATTTATTCGTTAAATACGTTACTACCGATGGATCTAAATCACCACATCTTGTCCCCATCATTAATCCACCTAATGGTGTGAATCCCATTGAAGTATTAATTGATTTTCCGCCATCAATAGCAGTAATACTTGCTCCGTTACCTAAATGACAAGTAATAATTTTTGTGTCTTTAATATCTTTTCCAAGTAATTCAGCACAACGTTGTGCAACGTATTGATGTGAAGTTCCGTGTGCCCCATATCTTCTAACTTTATGTTCTGTGTAATATTCATATGGAATTGGGAATAAGAATGATTCTCTTGTCATTGTTTGATGGAATGCTGTATCAAATACAAATGCGTGCTTACAATTTGGTAAGTTTTCTTTGAAAGCATGGTATCCAATTAAATTAGCTGGATTGTGTAATGGTGCTAATTCTGAGAAAGCATCTACTTGTTTCACAACTTCATCAGTTACTGCAACACTTTCCCCATATACATCACCACCTTGCACAACACGATGTCCTGCTGCAGTGATTTCATTTAAATCTTGTACAATTTTATGTTCGATTAAAGCAGTCAACAATAAATTTACTGCTGTTACATGATCAAAAATTGGTAAAGTTTTCTTTTGTTTTTCGCCATTCACGCTAATTGTGAAAGTTGCATCTTTAAAACCAATTCGATCAACAATTCCAGATGTTAATACGATTTCTTCTGGCATTTGAAATAATTGAAATTTCAATGATGAACTTCCTGCATTTACTGATATAATTTTACTCATAATTCCTCCTAGATTTCTTTATTATTGTACCATATTTTTTATTAAATTTATAGTCAATCAATTTCTTCTAATTTATAAATTAATTCTTGATGTTCACTAAATTGTTTAAGTGTTTCATAAATTTCTTGTCTTTTTTTAAATTTATGATATAGTTGTAATTTTTTTTCAAGTTCAATAATAATTTTTTGGCTTCTTTTTAAACTATCTGCTACTGCTGCTTTTGATACTGCAAGAATCTCCGCAATTTCATTTAATGAATAATTTTCACGATAATAATAGTTCATAATTTCTAATTGTTTTGTGGTAAGTAATGTTTCATAAAAATCCAACAAATTATTCATTTTCTCAAATTCATTCATTAATAATACCATCAAATATGCTATATAAATAAGCATCAATATCAAATTGTTTTAAGTCTTCTTTTTTTTCTCCTAATCCGATTAATTTAACTGGAACTTGTAAAATGTCTTTAATTGCAATAATTATTCCACCTTTTGAACTACCATCTAATTTAGATAATACAATACCACTTATTTTACATGATTCATTAAACAATTGGGCTTGTGAAATACCGTTTTGACCTGTTGTGGCATCAATAAGTAGTAAAACTTCATCAGCTTCTTTATTTGCTTCTTTATATATTACTTTATTCATTTTGGAAAGTTCATTCATTAAATTAACTTTGTTTTGAAGTCTTCCCGCACTATCAATAATGAGCATATTATGACCGTGTGCTTTCGCTTCTCGAATCGCCTTAACAATCACGCTACTTGGATCTTCGTTGTCGTTTCCTTCAATACAGTCCACACCTATTTTTTCAGCCCAAATTGCAAGTTGTTTAACAGCACCCGCACGAAATGTGTCTGCTGCAGCAAGTAAAACTTTGCGTCCTTCATTTTTATATTTATACGCTAATTTTGCGGTTGTTGTTGTTTTCCCTGCACCATTTACACCAATCATTAATATAATCGTAAAGTCATCTTGGTCATTTAAATTAACGTTTTCACCATAAATTTCACGAATAATTGCAATTAAACAGTCAATTGTGTCAGCGTAATTTTTAATGTTTAGTTTATGGCAACGACTTTCTAATTCATTAATAATTTTAGTTGCAGTAGTAATACCAACATCACTTTCTAATAATATAATAAGTAATTCTTCTAGAAATGCTTCATCTACACCAGAAAATCCTAAACTAAATTTTTTTAGTTTTTCTAGAAAACTGCTTCTAGTTTTCTTTAATCCAGATAAATAGCTATCTGCATCTTTATTTTTTGAGAACAAATTTTTTAATCCACTAAAAAATCCCATGAAACCTCCTATTTTATCATTGACATTGCATCACTTAATTGAACAGATAATATATTTGATACGCCAGCTTGTTGCATTGTGACACCGAATAACGCATCACATTTTACCATCGTTCCAGGACGATGTGTTACAACAATAAATTGTGTTTCATCTTTTAATGATGCAATGTAATTGGCGAATTTATCAACATTCACTTGATCTAATGCTGCTTCTACTTCATCAAAAATACATAGTGGCATTGTACGTGCTTTAATAATTGCGAATAATACACATATCGCAACTAATGCTTTTTCTCCACCAGAAAATAATTTAATATTTTTTAATGTTTTACCTGGGAAACTTACATTAACATCAATACCAGTTTCTAATAAATCTAACGGATCCGTTAATACTAAAGTAGCTTGTCCTGTTGGAAACAATGATTTAAACACAATATTTAATTGATTATTAATTTTATCAAACGATTCTTTAAATTGGGTTTTCATCATCGTATCCATTTCATCTATCGCATGTAAAATATCATTTTTTGCAGCTAATAATTGTTGTGTTTCATCTTTTAAATTTTGGTATCGTTGTGAAACTTCTTCGTATTGTGCTGGTGCATCTAAATTAACGTTTCCTAGTTTAGATATTGCATTTTTTAATTGCAATACTTCTTGACGTGCTAATACAACATCGACATCAATTACTTGTGTTAACGCATAATCATATGTCATTTGGTATTGAGAACGCAATATATCCATTTCATTTTCCAACATTGTTGTTGTTTTAACGAGTGAAAGTTCAATTGTTTTTTGGTCGTGCAATAATATATTTAATTCACGTCTTGTTTCTCGCAATTGATTTTCACTTAATTCTAATGTATTGGATAAATTAAATCGTTGTTCTCTTTTTGACTGTAAATCGGAATTTATTTTATCTTGTAATTCATATGCATCTGATAATGCTTTAATAAAACGATCATCAAATTCAAATTCACCATCAACTTGTAGCATTTCATATTCAGCAGTTATTTTTTCTTTTTTATTAGAAATATTATCAATGACTGTCGATAATTTGGCGATATTTAATTGTAATTTTAAAATATCATTTTCGATATTGTTTTTTTGATTTGTGAGTTGTGTGATAGTTTCACGCAATGCGTTAAGAATATTGTTATATTCACTTTCTTGTATAATTAGTTTTTCTTTATCATTTTCTAATGTATAAACAGAGCTTGCTTGTTTTATACTTCCTCCTGTTATACTTCCTCCACGATGAATAACATCACCATCTAATGTAATAATTTTATATTGGTGGTTTAATAAATGTGCTAATTGATTAGCAGAATCAATTGTATCACATATAAAAATATTACCTAATAATGCTAGTTTTGCATTTGAGAATTTAGCATCACATACTACAAAATCACTCGCAATTCCTAAATAACCTACTACACTTTCACAAACGATAAGATGTTCTTTTTTTATTATTCTTGGTTGCATTAAGTTAATAGGTAAAAAAGTTGCACGACCAGCATTGTTTTGTTTTAAGTATTTTACTGCTGTTTTCCCTACTTCACTATTTTCTACTAACACATGATACATAATTGAATTAAATGCTGAACTAATTGCAATTTCATAGTTATTTATTGGTTTAAAGCAGTGACTTACAGTATTATATATACCGTTAATATGTTTTGCTTCAAGTATGTTTTTTACACCTTGTTGGGATAGAAATGGCTGTGTAATTAAGCGACTTATAACATTAATATCATTTTTGATCTGTGTTAAGTGTTGGATAGTTTTATTTTCTTCTTGTGTATGTAATGCTATTTGTGATTGAATCGTTTGTAATTCGTTTTTAGCGAAATTTAATTCATTATTCAATTGTTTATATCTTGATTGACGATTTTCATATTCAAAGTTAATTTCAGATAATTCATCAAACAATAATTGTTTTTTCAATATATTATCACTGTTATCTTTAACGTATTTTCTTTTTTCTTCAATTTCAATTTTACGTGCTTCCAATGATTTTATTTCATTAACGTGTTCTAAAAATTTTTCTTGTAATTGGTTAATATCAAAATCTAAACGATACATTTGCTTGCGCGTATTTTCGTTTTTAATATCATTTTCTTCAATAAATTGATTTTTTTGATTAATATCAATAGTTATATCACTTAATTTAGTAGTTTGTTGTGATTTGTCATGAATATGTTTTTTAATATTATCAACGATAACAGTTATTTCAATTTCTTTTAATCGTTTTTCTTTTTCAATGTAGATTTTTGCTTTTTCTGCTTGTGCTTTTAATGGTGTGACTTGTTTTTCCAACTCATTTAAAATATCTTCTAATCGAACAATGTTTTCATTAGTGCGTTCTAATTTATTAATTGATTCTGTTTTTCTTTTTTTATATTTTGCGACACTCGCAGCTTCTTCAAAAATAGCTCTTCTTTCATATGGTTTCGCTTCAGCAAAACTAGATATATTACCTTGTGAAATAATACTTAATGAATCTTTTCCTAAACCGGAATCTAACACAAGGTTAGTGATGTCTTTTAATCTACATGGTGTTTTATTAATAAAATATTCATTTTCATTATCAATTCGGTGTAATACACGTGTTATTTCGACTTCATCAAAATCTAAATCAAAATAACGTTTTGAATTATCAAAAATTAAACTAACTTTTGCAATATTAACACTTTTTTTAGTGGTAGAACCACTGAAAATAACATCACTCATGTTTGATGCACGTAAAGACTTTGTAGATTGTTCCCCTAACACCCAACGAATGGCATCATTAATATTACTTTTACCACATCCATTCGGTCCTACTATGCCAATCATATTATGATTAAAATGCACAACCGTTTTATCAGCGAATGATTTAAATCCTTGAAGTTCAATTCTTTTTAAGAACATATACCCTCCTATTTAATTAATCGTGTAATATCATTAAATGTTACAAAAACAATAAGTAATAACAATAGTAAAAAACTACCGATTATTAAGACATTCTCAATTTTTTTGTTGTATTTATTGCCTAATATTTTTTCAAAAATCGTTAATAAAATACGACCACCATCTAATGCTGGTATTGGCAGTGCATTAAATAATCCGATATTAATTGATAAAACAGCGATTAATGCCATAATTTGCATTATTCCTCTTTCTGCTGCATTACCTACTACATTAAATATACCAACAGGACCACTGACATGTTGTAATCCTTTTCCTCTTATTAATTTACTTAAAGTTTTAAAAACAGTTGTACTTTCAGTTGTTAATTTTTTAAAAGCGAATGAAATTGATTGTAATTTTGTAATTTTTTTAACGTTTGGCGCTAATTGACTACCAGTAAATGATTCTAATTTTGTGCTAGGATATTGCAGTTGTATTGTTTCATTCCCCCTTCTAACAATGATATGTGAAACATCTTCTATGACTAATGATGTTATTGCTGCATTCATATCTTTAATTGTTGTTGTGTTGTTGTTGATAATATAGGCAGTAATTTCATCGCCTGTTTTTAAACCTAAGTTCGCTGCATTAGAATTTTCAACTACTGCCTCCACTTTAATTGGACCATCTACTCTTGCACTACCTTGTGCTAAATATATTCCGATATAAATAATAAACGCTAATAAAAAATTCATGACTATTCCAGCAATTAATACAATGATTTTTTTTATTTTTGATATACCATTTATTGTACGCTCAAATGGTATATTTTCTGGTACATTTGGATTATCAGCTTCTCCTGCCATCGCAACAAATCCACCTAATGGTAATGCTCTTATTGTATATGTTGTTTCATTTTTTTTAAACGAAAATAGTTTAGGCCCCATTCCGATTGCAAATTCATTGCAATACACACCAAATTTTTTAGCTGCTAAGAAATGCCCTAATTCATGAACGAATACAATAACCCCCATAACAAAAGCAAAAATAACGATATTGATAATAAATTGCATAAAACCTCCTAAATTTGCATTAATAACACAAACGTTATTAATGTGAATGTGAATGAATCGATTCGATCTAACACACCGCCATGACCTGGTAATAAATTAGAGAAATCTTTAATATTTAGTTCTCGTTTAATTTTAGAGAATGCGAGATCACCGAATTGTGAAATAATTGGTAGAATGATACTAATTAATAAAAATTTCCAATTATAACCAGCAAAAATAATAATAAACACAAACGAACAAATTGCACCTGTTAACCAACCGCCAATTGCACCTTCAATTGTTTTTTTAGGTGATAAAATTGGTGCAAGTTTTCTTTTACCAAATAATATACCGAAAAAATATGCACCAGTATCACATCCAAATGTTGCAATACACACATATATTAAATATTTATAGCCCACTTCATAAGTGTAATAAAAAGCAAATAAAACACATGCAATAAACACTAAAATAAATATACTAGTAGTAATATGATAGAAATTAAATCGTGTATTCAATACATAATATAGTAAAATAATTAAGATAAATAATATAAGTAGTATGATATTTCTAAAAAAAATGAAAGAAATAGCATATAGTACTGGTAATAAAGCTAAAATAAAATAATCTTTCTTGATAATGTTGCGATGCAATTCATCACTAATTAATAGCACACATAGTAATACAAGTGAATCTAATAATAACCCACCAGAAATAAACGCTAATGCAGCAATTGGTATTAAAATCAGTGCAGTTAAAACTCTAGTTTTCATCATTTAACCCTCCAAAACGGCGATCTCGTTTAGTATAAATTGCTAGGCATTCATCTAGTAATATATTATCGAAATCTGGCCAATGTTGCTGCACAAATATCATTTCAGCATATGCAATTTGCCATAATAAAAAATTAGAAATACGCATTTCACCACTTGTTCTTATAACTAAATCTACCATTGGATATTCTGGTTTTAAAAAATAATTCGGTGCATTTTCTAGTGATAAATCAATTAATTTGTTTTCTTGTAGACATTGTGTTGCATATTGTTGCATTGCTGACATAATTTCTTGTTGTCCACCATAATTTAACGCAAAACACAATTTTAAACCGGTATTGTGTGATGTTTTATCTTTAGCAGATTGTAATATTTTTTGCATATCAATAGGAAATTGCGTTAAATCGCCAATAGTTTCTATTTTAATGTTGTTATTAATGAAATCTTGTAAATATAAATCAAAAAATATTTTTGGTAATTTAAATAAATAGTTTTTTTCATCTTCAGGTCTTTTCCAGTTTTCACTTGAAAAAGCATATACAGTTAAATATTGGATTCCTATTTTATTAGCATATAATGAGAGTGATTTAATTGCATCACTACCTTTTTTATGACCAACACTTCTAGGTAATCCTTTTTCTTTTGCATATCTTCCATTTCCATCCATAATGATGGCTAAATGTGTAGGAATTTTATATTTCATATTAAACCTCACTATCTATATTATTATACCACATTCATAATGAAATAGCATTTGGATAAGCTAATAAAAAACAATAAACTGTCATAAAATGAAAGTTTATTGTTTTCACATATTTTCTAACACTAATTTTTTAAATTTTTCAAATACGAATTCTTCTGCCATTTCTAATGTATACTGCTTCATGATAGGATTATCATCAAATACATTAATTGTTGTTTCGTCATAATAATCAATACCATTTCCGATAATCCAATTTTTTAATAATAATCGATCTTCTACAGTTTCACCAAATATTATATTTTTAGATTTAATTATTGGTAAAAACGGAATATTATTAATACAAGATATCTCAATATCTCGTGTGTTAAATCTTTTTTTGATCGTGGATATTAATATTTCAGTATAATCAATTCTCATTTTTTGACAACACATCTTCTCTTAAATTCGCATTAAATTTTTTAGTTTTAATCATCGCGATTTCTTCTTTGTATGGTGGAATATCATTAATATATGGCGTTTCTAGTATTTTAACTAAGTGCATTAATTTAGGATGATATAAAATTTCAATTAAATTTTCAAAACCAATATGACCAAATCCAATGTTTTCGTGACGATCTTTACTTGCACCTAAACTGTTTTTTGAATCATTAATGTGTAACACTTTTAAATAATGTAGTCCAATAATGGTGTCAAATTGATCTAAAACATTTTCAAATTGTGTTAAATCATACCCAGCATCCCAAATATGGCATGTGTCTAAACATACGCCGATACATTGTTTATTTTGGACGCCGTCAATAATATATTTAATTTCTTCAAAACTTCTACCACATTCACTACCTTTTCCAGCCATTGTTTCTAGTGCGATAATAATGTCTTTCTCATCATTTAATACAGTATTTAATCCTTCAATAATTTTATTTAATCCTGCTTCAGAACCGGCTTGTACATGACTTCCAGGGTGTAATACAATTATTTTAACTTGTAGTTGTTTTGCACGATTAATTTCTTGTTTTAAAAAATCAACAGCTAACGCATATGTTTCAGGTTTAACTGTGTTACCTAGATTAATAATGTATGGTGCGTGTAAAATAATGTTTTCCTTATCAAAACCGATACTATCCATATATTGATGTGCTTCTGGAATTTTAAACAAACTCGTTGAAACACGTTTTGTAGTTTGTGGTGCTCCGGAATAAATCATCATTGCATTTGCACCGTATGAAACAGCTTCTTTAACTGCACCCAACAAATAATCTGGAGCACTCATTGATACATGACTTCCTAATTTCAATTTTTACCTCTTTCTAGTTGACGTGCTTTAGCTTTCGCTTTTTGTTGTTCTTTAATGCTTGCTTGTATCATAGCACGTTTTGCTTTTCTTTTTAATTTCGTAATTTCTGCATTTCTTTTTACTTTATAACCAGGTTTAACTTTTGTTGTTTTGCGTTGTACAATTTTTGCGATTTCTTTTTCTAATGGATCATCTTTTTTAACACGTTTGTAGCCGTATTTATTTAATTCGACCCATTGTCCATTTTTTAGGTCTTGATGTTTAAATCCGATTCCTTTTATTTGTAGTTCTTTAATCATCGCATTATCTTTTTCATTGTATAAAGCAATACAAACACCATCACGGTGACTTCGTGCAGTTCGACCACTACGATGAACATAAAATTTTGCATCATTTGGAAACCCTAGTGAAATAACATGACTCACACCGTCAATATCAAAACCACGTGCAGCAATATCTGTTGCAACGATAAAATTATTTTCATCACTCATAATATTTTTCATCGCAATTTTACGCTCTCTTGCTTGTAAATCACCGTGTAATTCAATTACTTTAATTTGCTTATCGCGAAGTGATTGTGCAACTTCTGAAGCGATTTTACGTGTATTCGCAAATATTAAACAAACATAAGGTGTAATATTACCAATAATTTCCAATAATTTTTCTTGATAAGTTAAATGTTTGCACGGAACTAAAATATGCTCAATCTTAGCGTTTGTGAGTTGTTTTTGGTTAATATGAATCGTTGTAGCATTTGTCATGTATTTTTTTAAAAACAATTGCAATTGCTGTGGTATAGTTGCTGAAAATGAAAGCATTTGAAGGTCTTTACGCATTTTACCCGCTACAACATCTACATCTTCTAAAAATCCAAATTCTAATGTCATATCTGCTTCATCCACAACAAATAATTTCACGGTATCTAATCTTAACACTTTTTCATTAATAAACAAGTCTTTTAATCTTCCAGGTGTTGCAACTACAATATGTGGTTGTTTTTTTAATGAAGCAGTCATTTTCGTCTTTTCAATACCACCAGTTATTAAACGAATATCTAAATCTTTATCAATTTCTTGCATTTCTTTTGCACGTGTATATATTTGGAGTGCTAATTCACGTGTTGGTGCACTGATAACTACTTGCACTTCGTTTTTACTAGAATCAATTTTTTCCATAATTGGAATTAAAAAAGCATGTGTTTTTCCTGTTCCAGTTTCCGCTATACCAATAACATTTTTGTTTTTCAAAATTAATGGTATTACTTTTTGTTGGATTGGTGTTGGTGTTGTAAATTGATTGAGTTCAATAAATTTTTTAGTATTCGGTTTAAATTGATAATCTGTAAATTTATTCATGCTTACATTCCTTTCTAAGATAACACGTTTCACAATTTTTTTCTTTTAAAGTATGTTCTATATGACCTTTTGTGCTCATTAAAACAATATTAACGTGTTCATCTTTTAATGCGTAAATTCTTTCTTTTCCAACTTGTGTATCAACAACTAAATTAGCGTGTTTTAATTTTTTTAGTTGATGCGATACAGCAGTTTGTGACATTTCGGTTGCCATTTGTAGTTGTTTAACGTTTAATGGTTGTTTTAATAATGCCATCACAATTTTTAAACGTGTTGAATTACTTAATAACTCAAAAAACGACAACATTTCATTAAAAACATGATTATTCATAAATATCCTTTCTACCAGCTTCCAGAAGAGCCACCACCAGAGAATCCTCCCCCGCTCCATCTACCACTATTATGACTATTATTTGATTTTGAAGAACTTAAAGCATCTAAAATAGCCATTGTTGTGAAAAGGTAATCTCCTCCCCTGCCACCTCTTCCACCTCTTCTTTTGAAAAAAATAGCAATAATAATACTTATAAATATTACCGAAATTGAAAATTTAATGAAATTACCTAAAGTGGATGTTTGTTTTTTATGATAAATGATCGTTTCATTTTTTGAATGTGGTATTAATTTTTCATTTGCAATCGTTTCGATTAGTTTTAATGTACCATTACTATAATCTTGTATACGATAATACGGCTTAACAATTTCTAAATATAAATTAGCTTCTCCATCTGTGAATATTGTGGATAGTTGATCAGAAATTTCTAGTCGCATTTTTCGATCTTTTATCGCAACAACAAATAATAACCCATGATTACTTTGAGAATAACCTATTTTCCATTTTCGAGCAATGTTTAAGGCAAATCTTTCGATGGATTCATTATTTAAACTTTCAACCGTTACTATTCCGACTTGAATTTTTCTATCAGTATTTTGTAATTGTGTGTTTAATTTTTCAATATAATTAATGAAACGAGAATCTAATATTCTCGCTTCATCATAAATACCATTAATTGGTGCAGTATCTGGAACTTTCGCAGTCACTGTTCCTAAATTAAATAAACTGACGAATAGTCCTATAATTATTGCAACGATACTTTTTTTAATCATTATGGTTTTAAGTTAACGTTAGGAACAGTTTTTGCTTCGGATACTGCTTGATATAATTCTGCTTTTGAAAATCCAAATGCACCCGCAAACATAACATTCGGGAATGCTGATATTTTTTTATTGTATACATTTGCGACATCATTGTAGTCTGTTCTTGCAACTTGAATTCTATTTTCAGTTCCTGCTAGTTCAGCCATTAATTGTTGTGCTTGAACATCAGATTTTAAAGTAGGATAATTTTCATGAATAACTAATAATCGTGAAATCGCACTATCTAATTGCATATTAGCTGCTATTTTTTCGTTTTGAGTTTTTGCAGCACTAACTAAATTACGTGATTCAGCAATTTTTGTGAAAATTTCACTTTCGTGTTCCATATAACCTTTTGTCACGTTCACTAAATTAGGAATTAAATCATATCGACGTTGTAATTGTGTTTCGATTTTTGCATATGCATTTTCAACGTCATGACGACTAGCGTTTAAACTATTGTATGTTCCAGAAAACATTAAAAACACCAACAATATTACCCCTACAATCACACTTATAATGATACTCGTTTTTTTCATATATAACCTCCTGTTTTTATATATTATACCATAACAGCATTAAATGTCGCAAACAACAAATCATCACAATATTAGTTTTAATGAATGTAAAATAATGATAATCGTACTTAATTCGTGTCCAACTACAGATATTAATACATTAGTAATATTAAAGAAATTCATAATTGATAGTAATACTATCATTGTAAAACCAAAAAATAAATTGATTTTAATAACGTTGTTTAGTTTAATAGATTTTTTATAAATATTTGAGATTAAATTAATGTCGTCATTTAATAACACTATATCACTACTTTCAATCGCTACATCACTTCCTTGTCCCATCGCAAACGAGATATCACAATTACTTAGTGCAACACTATCATTTATGCCATCTCCAACCATTGCAATTAAACCGTATTTTTGTTTTAATTGTAGTATGATGTTGTTTTTATCTTCCGGTGTCACATTTGAATAGTATTCGGGTATGCCTAATTCATCTGCAATTTTTTTAACACTATTAGCACTATCCCCGCTCACGATAACACAGTGTATATTTTTTTGTTGGAGGTAATGAATCAGTTGTTGAGCATTTTTATTTAATTCATCTACTAACTCGATATGCCCGATTACAACATTATTTTTTTCTACTACCACAATTGTATGCTTATCGTTTTGGACAGTGATATTATCATCATTCATTTTTTTTCTAATGACATACGATGTATTATCAATAATAGTCGAAATACCATATCCTATTTTATTTTTAATTTCTAATGTATCGATAGTTGGAATAGCATTAAAATGATTCACAATAGCTTTTGCAATAGGATGATTTGATTGTTTTTCCATTGATTTTACGATTGAAAAATATTTTTCTTCTAACGCGATATGAGAAATTTTTAATGCACCTGTAGTTAATGTTCCTGTTTTATCAAATGCTATTACTTTAATATCTTTGAATAGCAATAGCTTACTACCTTCTTTACACAATATATTTTTTTTAGATAACGCTGATAAACTCGATAATATTGCAGGTGTCACACTTACTGCCAATGCACATGGAGAGGCGATTATTAAGTGTATAATCAATTGATAAAACGCAGTAATTGGGTTTAAAATATAAAATATACTATATGCTATAGGCAACGTTATTAACACGAAACAAACGTATTTGATTTCTAATTTTTCTATCCATGTTTGAATTTTTGATCGATGTTTTTGTGCATGTTCTACTAATTTCACGATTTTAGCAACAGCACTATCAGAAAACGATGTTGTCACTTTTACCACTATTTTTTCTTCAACATTAATCGTTCCACCAAATACTTGATCATTTTTTGTTTTTTGATTTGGGATATTTTCACCAGTTAAAATTGATTCATCAATTGTTGCTTGACTAGAAACAAGTATGCCATCTAATGGAATTTGCTCACCAATATGTACTTCAATTAATGATCCGATTGTAACATCTTCAACTTTTAGTAATTCAGAATGTCCAACAACTCTTGCAAAAGTCGGTCTAAGATTAAGTAGTGCAGTCAGTGATTTAGTTGTTTTATTGCTGGCGTATTCTTCTAAGTAATGTGAAGCACCAAAAATAATCATTAATAACGCACTTTCTTGACTGCGATTAATTAAAATTGCTCCAATAGAAGCTAACAACATTAATATATGTGCATTTGGTGCAAACTTTTTAGTTGATTGTGTATTTTCAATCGTTTCTTGTATTCCTTCTATTGATACCTCTAACCCACATAAAATCGCACTTAATAAAAAAAATATCATTATCTGACTATGCCACCCTATTAAATATAAAATTATTCCAATAAAATAAATTAGTAAACCTCTATTTTTCATATTCTCCTCCAATATATGAACATGTATTCATATGTATATGTATTCATATTATAGATGAAATGTGATCAATTGTAAATTAATATGCAATATATTTTAGTCGAATATAATATGTCGATAACCTAATATGTAAATTACTCTAAATTTCTTTGATTTATAATATTGTCTATTTAATGCTATTAATATATTTTCGTGGTTGTCGGATTGTATAACAATATATTCCGGTTTATTAAATTTTAAAACATTAACATCAATTTCATTACCAATATAAAATGTAAGTGGTAAATTACGATAATTATCTAAATTTATTCCTTTAAAATAATAATCATTTAAATAAAACAGATAATTTGGCATCGAATGTTTGTCGTAATAATTTATTCCATACTTTTTTAATGTTATTTCATTAACTTTATCACAATAAATTATCGGTTTTTTTAAAAAATTTTCTTTTACAATAATCGTATCAGCATCCACAATTACTTCTTGATGAAACCTAAAATGATTAGGTAATAATAATATAATATAAAACAGTATTTTATTTTTAAACATACAAATTACACATATTAATATTGTGAGTATTTCTAGTTTTTGGTAGTAAGCATATTGTGGTATTTTTTCAAATATTGTGATTGCAATATCTAAATAGATACTTAATATTTTTGGTAGCATTAGTAATAATGTACAGATTATAGCATTAATAATTGCTATCCATTTAAAAAATTTATAAAACAAAAAGTTTATAATTGATATACTATTAAAAAATATCATCGAAAATAAAAGTATAATAGGTTTCGTTAATTTATATTTTTGATAAAAAATTGTTGCGATTTTTAATACCACAAACAATAAAAAATTAATGCCTAATTGATGTTTAAAAAACAATATCGAAACAATTATCGTACTAGAAAAATTTTTAAGTGATGTGTCATCTTTTAAATTTTCCAATAATTCAAACAAAACAAAACTATTAAATTGATATAATAACGATAATAAACCAAAAATGTTGCTTATTTTTTTATTTTTCTTTTTTAAATATTTCATAATAAATAAAAAATGAAATTGCAGTTGAAATGCAATGCTATTTTTAGGGTGCATATTGAAGAAAATGCTGAATAAAAATTGTTTGTGGTTATCATTAAATGATTTATCAATGTACGAATATAATAGTGGTTTAATATGAATAGCTGGTGTTATTTTTTCGTTTTTTATTTTTATTTCTTCAACTATATTATTTATTTTGAAATAATCGTTTTCTTGTATGCGATAAAATTTAAACGTACCTGTTATTTTATCTTCAAAATTATAACGTTTTTTAATCATATATTTTTGATTATCATAAACACCTATACTGTAGTTATTTTTTATTTCAATTATTTTAATTTGATGATTATTAACTTTAACCAACAACAACAATAAAATTAAAAAATGTGGTTTTTTATAGTATATACATAATAACAATATCAATAAACTAGTAACTAACACATTATTAAAATAAAAATATAAAATACAAACGATACTGCTTAAAAATAATTGTTTTTCACTTAAATCTAATATACGATATAAATTTTTCAATTTTTTTATTTGTTAATCCTTTTATTTTTAGCAATATTGTTTCGTTTGTTATGGCTTCTTTTTTTCTAAATTCAATTATTTTTTTCGCAGTTGTTTCGCCTATTCCAGGCAGTGATTTTAATTGTATGATATTTGCTGTATTAATGTTTATTTTATTATCGTTTTTTTTATAAATTTCAATATGTTCATCTTGTCGCAGTATACGATGATGATCAATTGTGTTTATATCAGCATCTAACAACAATCCTCCTGCTTCAACTATTAAATTATTTAATTGTGAAAATACCGGTAAAATATACGTTCCCGGTTTTTTAACTTGCCCACTAATTGTTACTGTTATTGTATTTGTTGCAAATTTTTTAATATTAGGCTGTTCTTTACATCCTACTAACATCAATAATAAAAAAAGTTTTTTCATAAGCCCCCTCTTATTATAGAAGTGTTTTATGAAAAAACATAAAATTTTAATTAATTTTTACAATCGTTACTTTGTAAGGTTCTTCAACTTTTTCGACTAATACAACATCATTCACTTTGTGATCCATGATTGCCATTGCAAGTGGCGTCACATTAGAAAGCTTACCATTTAACGGATCAGCTTCAACTGAACCTACGATTTTATATGTGCTTTCTTCATTTGTGTCGTGATCTAAAATCGTTACAGTATTTCCTAAAGAAACAATATCATTGCGAGTTGATTCAATAATTTGGTAATTTGATAAAATTGCTTCTATTTCTTTTAATTTAGCATCTAAACGTGCTTGATTATCACGTGCAGCATCGTATTCAGCATTTTCAGATAAATCTCCTTGTGCACGTGCTTCTTGTAATTCAACTTTGTTGTTTTCAATTTCTATTAATAATTGTTCTCTTTCAAGTTGAACTTGTTTTAAACCTTCTTCAGTTAATATAATTTTATTAGATAAGTCATCTTTTTTAGACATTTTGTTCTCCTTTAATTAAACTTGTTATTTGATTAATGATTAAATTAATCGCTATCATATTTTTACCACCTTCAGGAATAATAATATCCGCAAATCGTTTACTTGGTTCGACAAACGCATCATGCATTGATTTAACGGTAGTTAAATATTGTGTAATCACACTATCAACACTTCTTCCACGTTTTTTAACATCTCTTGTTAAACGTCGAATGAAACGAATATCACTATCGGTATCAACGAATATTTTGATATCACAAATATCACGCAATTGTTGGTTCTGCAATACGAAAAGTCCTTCTAATATAATAACATCAACAGGATTAATTTTTTCAACAACATCACTTCTTGTATGTTGTACAAAATCATATGTGGGTTTTTCAATTGGTAATCCTTTTTTCAGTTGTGCTAAGTGTTGATACAACAATTCTAAATCAAAAGCATCTGGATGATCAAAGTTTACTTTTTGCCTTTCTTCCATCGTTAAATGATCTAGATTTTGGTAGTAATCATCTAATTTAATAATAATTACAGACTTTGTTTCACTAAAAACTTCATCTATTTTAGTTGCAATACTCGTTTTACCAGAAGCACTCCCACCTGTAATTCCAATAATTTTAACTTCTTTTATGGTAGACATTTTGTGTCCCTCAAATATTGCTTAACTTTTGCTTCATGTTCAGCATATGTTTTTGAGTAATATATTTTACTATCACGACAAACATCTGCCACAAAGAATAAGTAATCATGTTTAATTGGATTTAAAACAGCATAAATTGCATTTCTTGAAGGATTTGAAATTGGTCCTGGTGGTAATCCGTAATTACGATATGTGTTGTATTTAGAATCCACATTCGTTTGCTGTTCACATTGTTTCCAATCGTTTAATTTTTCGTATAAAGCATAACAAACCGTTACACTATATTCAATTTTCATTTTCTTAGCAATTCTTTGCGTTGTGACATATGCTATTTTTTGCATATCTTCTAATGTCTTTGCTTCATATTGTACTAATGATGCTTGTGTTAAAATTTCATGTATATTTTTATTTTGAAGTTGATTTTTAAATTCAGTTAATCTTTTCAATGTGTTGTTTAAGATTTTTTCTGTTACAGTTTCTACTGTTTCATTTTTAGTAAAATAGTATGTGTCTGGTGCTAAATAACCTTCAAGCAACACTTTTGTATCACGATTCAAAGTATCGTCTGTAATAAAGAAATACTTGTTTTTTAATGAACGAACATAATTTTTATCATTCCATTTATCAATAAAATTTTTAGCAGGTATTTTTAATATTTCACTTAATTTTTCAGCGTAATGAATTGCCCATTTTCCTTCAATTAATGGTACAACTAAATGATCGTGAACAAGTTTAGTCGGATTAGAAATCGTTTCTAATATTTGTTCGAGTGATTGATTTGAAGAAATATTAAATTTACCAGAAACTAATTTAGTTTTTTTAAATATACGAGAATATAAATGTGCAATATCGGCATTTTTAATTACTTTTTGTGTTTGTAAGTCTTTTAAAACAGTTTTTAAATTTGCTCCACTTTTTACTTCATAACGAATAACTACTCCAGTATTTAATGGTGCGATCATTTTCTTAACAAATACAACACCACTTACTGTTGATATTACAATTACAACTAGTAACGCGATAATAATTTTAATCTTCTTGTTCATCTGAATTAAAACTTTCTAGGACTTCTTCTACGAATTGCCATTCTTTTTCATCTTCTATTGGGTACAAGTTGTTTTCGTCATCATAGCGATATGCGTAAACAGCGTCATCATTATTTTCTTTTTCAAATACGACATATTGTGCATTTGTTTCTGGGTGTGAAAACGTCAAAACAATTTTAAATACTTCTTCTTTTCCATTTTCATCAACGAGTATAATTGTGTTATCTTCCATATTTCCTCCTATCTAATACTATCTAAGTATCCTTGTAAAATATTACTTGCTGCAAATTGATCAATAATATTTTTACGTTTTTTAGCTTTTACATCTAAACTCGACAATAATTTATGGGCACTTACTGTTGATAAGCGTTCATCCCAAAGTATGACTTCAATGTGATGTTGTTCTAGTTTCTTTTTAAAATTTAGTGAAATTTCACCACGAATACCTATATCGCCATTCATGTGTTTAGGCAAGCCAAGCACCATTTTTTTAACATTATACGTGCTATTTAACTGTAAAAGTTGTTGCAATGCGTCATCGTAATCATTAGGTTTAAATCTAATCGTAGTTAAATTTGTTGCGATTAAGCCTAATGCATCCGATATACTTACACCTAGTGTTGCACTACCTAAATCTAATCCAATAATTTTCATCATTTTTGATTGTTCGCTAAATAGAAACGAACTAATTCTTCAATAATTTCATAACGCTCTACACTTTGCATAATTGAGCGTGCATTTTGGTAACTAGAAATATATGCAGGATCGTTTGAAATTAAATAACCAGCAATTTGATTAATAACGTTATATCCTCTTTCATTAAGTGCATTTTCACATAAACGCATAATTCTAGCGATGTTTTCTTGTTTTACTTCTTCTGTATTAAACGCTATTGTACTTTCATTCACTTTCATATTATTCTCCTATTTTATTTTTAACGATTGTAATTACTTCATTTACTTTTGATATATCTTTACCACCAGCAGTAGCAAGTGTTGGTTTCCCTCCGCCATTTCCACCGCATAACTGTGCAACTTCTTTTACAATGTTTCCAGCAGAATGCACTTTAGCAACATGATCACTACATGCCGCCACAAACATTAATTTATCCGCTAATCTAGAAACAAAGAATACGAAATAATGTTCGACTTTTGATTTAATTGCATCAACCATATTTTTCATTTGGTCGACATTAACATCTTCAAGTGCCTCAACGATATAAACAACATCATTTTTTCTAGTTGCATTAGTAATTAAATCATTTACTAAATTATTAGCGAGCTTGCTATTTAATTGTTCGTTTAATTTTTTTAGTTGTTGCAATTCATCTTGTAAGTTTTTTATTTTAATCGTAATTTGATCAATATTTTGGGCCTGTACCATTGCTTGAATTTCAGATAATTTATTTGTGTTTTCTTTATATAATTGGACAACTTTATCACCTGTTATCGCAGTAATTCTTCTTACTCCAGATCCAACGCTTTCTTCTGAAAGTAATTTGAACTGTTGGATAGCACCGGAAGATTTCACATGTGTTCCACCACATAATTCTTTTGAATCACCAATCGTTACAACACGTACGATATCACCATATTTTTCATCAAACAACGCATTTGCACCTGTTTTTTTAGCATCTTCTAGTGCCATATATTCAATTTCAGTAGTATAATCTTGTTTAATCGCATCATTTATAAAGTTTTCGATCGCTAGCAAGTTTTCATCATTTATTTTTTCAAAATGTGTGAAGTCAAATCTTAAATATTCTTCATTATAAAACGATCCTGCTTGTGCAATATTTTTTGAAATAAACGTTTTAAGTGCTAATTGTAAAAGATGTGTAGCTGAATGATGTCTTGATGTAGCATCTCGTTTAGATTTATCAACTTGTAATAACACTTTATCACCAATTTGAACTTTTGGTAATTCAACATAATGAATATGTTGCTTGTTAGGTGCTTTCACTACTTCTTGAATAGGGTAACTTATACCATCAATTAATAATGAACCTTTATCAAATTCTTGTCCACCACTAGTTGCATAAAATGGTGTTTCATTAAATATTAATCCAACTATATCAGAAGCACTTTCTACTAAATCACCATTCAATACAATCGCGATAACTTCAGCATGACTTTGTAATGTTTCATATCCCACAAAATTTGACTCTTTTGTAAATGCCATTAAATCTTTAGACTGAGAACCAAAAGAAGCATTTTCTTGTCGAGAATTTCTAGCACGTTGTTTTTGACGCTCCATTTCTTCATCAAATTCTGCTTTATCGACAGTAATTTGATGCTCATTTGCAATTTCCAAAGTTAATTCAAATGGGAAACCATACGTGTCATATAATTTGAACGCATCTTTTCCAGATATTGCTTTTGCATTCGCGATCATTTCATTTAATAATTTTTCACCGTCATGTAATGTTAAATGAAATTTTTCTTCTTCTTGCTTAATTAGTTTTTGAATGTGTGGTGTTTTTTCTAAAATATATGGATAAAATTCTCCCATTATTTCATTGACTTGTGAAACTAATTCAAATAAAAATGCTTTTTCAATTCCTAGTTTTTTCGCAAATCTTACTGCTCTTCTTAGAATACGTCTTAATACATAACCTCTTCCTTCATTAGAAAACATTGCTCCATCTGCTAATGCAAACGTCAATGTTCTTATATGATCAGCAATAACACGATATGCCATTAAATTTTCATTTTCGTATTTTTTAGTTGTAAATGTTTCACATTTTCTAATAATTGGCATAAATAAATCCGTATCAAAGTTTGTGTCCACTTCTTGCACAATACATGTTAAACGTTCTAATCCCATTCCTGTATCAATATTTTTTTGTGGAAGTTCTTTAAAGTCTTTTCTTGCAACACCTTCTTTTGCATCATACATCGAGAAAACGATATTCCATACTTCAATATAACGATCATTATCTAGTTCATCGAAAAATAATTTTTCACCTAATTTTTCAGGATCATATTTTTCACCACGATCGTAAAAAATTTCACTATTAGGACCAGAAGGTCCTTCTCCTATTTGCCAAAAATTATGTTCAGTTTTTAAAATTTTATTAGGGTTAACACCAATATCATTTACCCAAATATCATATGCAACTTCATCATCAATATGCACCGTTACATACAACTTTTCTTTATCAAAACCGATATAGTTTGATGATGTTAAAAATTCCCATGCGTAATGAATGGCTTCTTTTTTGAAATAATCACCAATACTAAAATTCCCCAACATTTCGAAAAAAGTGTGATGTCTTGCTGTATATCCTACATTTTCAATATCGTTCGTTCGAATTGATTTTTGTGCATTAGAAATACGATTATTTTTAGGTTTAATTGTACCGTCAAAATATTTTTTTAATGCTGCAACACCAGAATTAATCCAAAGTAATGTGTTATCGTTATACGGAACTAATGATGCACTTGGTTCAATCATATGTTGTTGTTGTGCAAAATAATCTAAAAATAATTTTCTTACTTGATTCCCTGTTAATTTCTTCATAAAACCTCCACTATACTTAAAATATTATACCATTTTTTTTAATTTTTGTAAATGTGGAACAATAAGTATTTTAGTCTTTTATGCTAAAAACAATAATTAATGCAATTATCAGCATATAAATAACTATAATTTAGTAATTCCTTGCAATAAAATATATGTATTATAATTTGTCTGTAGTATGTAATATGTTATAATTATGCTTGTATGAAAGGAGCAACTATGAATAAAATTTTATTAGTTAATGATATTACATGCCTTGGAAAAGTTGCATTAAATGTATCCATACCACTAGTTGCGACAACTGGTAATCCATTCGATATTTTACCTACTGTATTACTTTCATCACATACAGCATATCCACATTATCACAAAGTTGATTTAACAAATGAAATGATGAATATTTTAAATCATTTTAAAATACTCAATAATACACATCAAACCGTTTTAACAGGTTATTTTTATAACCACCAACAAATTATTAAGTTTATTGATTTATTAGATACCAAAAAAACATTAATTGTCGATCCTATCATGGGTGATAACAGTAAGCTTTATAGTGGTATGGATAACAATTACATTATTGCATTACAAAAATTATGTCAACATGCTGATTTAATTATTCCTAATTTAACAGAAGCTTGTTTACTGTGTAATATTGATTATCCTACTATTGTTACAAATGACTTTGTGGAAAAAGTGATTTTAAAATTACAAACAACATACAACCATTTTATTATAACTGGTGTAATTATTCAAAATACAATTTATGTTTATTATTATAACGGAAATTTAACACAAAAATTTAGTATTGAACGTATAAGTGATAACTTTTTTGGTACTGGTGATATTTTTTCTACATTAATTACAGTAGCTATTCATAACGATATCTCAGTTGAAAAAATGATTGTATTTGCAATGCAATTCATTGTAAATTGCATTCAAGACACAGTTAAATATCAACACAATAAAAAAGAAGGTATTGTTGTTAGTCATCAATTACAACAACTTTACAATTTTATAAAGGAGCAACATGAAAACAAACACAATTAAATTAATTTATACTGCACTTTTTGCAACACTCATTTACTTAGCAACAACGTTTTTAAAATTTGAAATCGCACCCAAAACAATGGTACATTTAGGGAATGCATTAGTTGTAGTAACATTTTTAACGTTACGATTTAAATATTCTTTACTTGCTACAGTTGTCGGTTTTAGTTTATTTGATATTTTAAATGGCTATTTTACTTCACTACATTTTACGATTTTAGAATCATTAATCGTTTTAATTGTTATTCATTTTTTATACAAACTTTTCAATGAAAAAGATCATCTCGTATCGATTATAACGATTTCTTTTACAGCTGCAATTGTAAAAATAATTGTGATTTTTACTAGAAGATTAATTACAAACATGATAATCAGTGGCGTTGCAACTGCGTTACCATTAACAATTACAAAAATGCCTAATTCAATTATTACCGGAATTTTTACTTTCGTGGTTACACCAATTATATACTTTAACCTCAAACCTGTTTTAAACAAAATAACAACACATTTTAAACAATGATAAAAAAATAAAGCCCTATTCAGCTTTATTTTTTTTAATTTTTAGTTTTTTTAATAAATTTAAGTGATACTTTATTTTTTTCTAAATCAATATCAATAATTTTAACTTCTATAATATCCCCCACAGCAACAATTTCACTTGGGTGTTTGATACGTTTATTAAACTTAGAAATATGAATTAATGCATCATTTTTTAAACCAATATCCACAAAGCTACCAAAATCAACAACGTTTCTTACTACACCTTGTAAAATATCATTCAATTTTAAATCATGTATCGTTAAAATAGATGACTTTAATATTGGTGCATCAAATTGCTCACGATAATCTCTTAATCCATTTCTAATTGCGTTAATGATATCTTGAATTGTGTACATATCACTATTAAATTTTTCAGCTAATTCATTAATATTTGCGTTTTTTAAAATTTCTGTTTCATCTTTATTAAAAATATCTTTAATATTAAAATGTGATAATATTTGATTTGCGAGTACATAACTTTCTGGGTGGATACTTGTTGCGTCTAAACAATTACTTGAATCAAGTACTCTTAAAAAACCAATTGCTTGTGTATACGTTTTATCACCTATTTTTGGTATTTTTTTAATTTCATTTCTATTTTGAATTTTTCCATTTTCTTCACGATATTTCACAATACTGTTAGCTGCTGCTACAGAAAGTCCTGAAACTTTTTGTAGTAGTTTAGCTGATGCATGATTAATATTCACACCTACTTTATTTACTGCTTTTTCAACAGTAAAATCTAATCTCTGTGTTAAACGTTTTTCTGGTAAATCATGCTGATATTGACCAACACCAATAGATTTTGGATCAATTTTAATTAACTCTGATAATGGATCAATTACTCTTCTTGCTATACTAATAGCCGATCTTTGTTCTACTGATAAATCAGGAAATTCTTCTTTTGCTAGCGTACTAGCAGAGTAAACCGAAGCTCCTGCTTCAGAAACGATTGTATATTTAACTGTTAAGTTATTTTCATTAATGACATCAGCAATAAATTTTTCAGTTTCTCGTGATGCAGTACCATTTCCAATCGCGATAATTTCGATTGGATATTTTTTCAATATTTCAACGATTATTTTTTTAGCATCATTTACTTTATTAATTGGTGGATGTGGATAAATAACTGCAATATCAATTAATTTACTAACTTCATCAATGACAGCTAATTTACATCCAGTTCGATACGCTGGATCAACCCCTAATATCACTTTATTGTTTAAAGGTGGTTGCAATAATAGTTTTTCTAAATTTAGTGAAAAAATATCAATTGATTTTTCATGTGCAACTTCCGTTAATTCATTTCTTACTTCACGCTCTACACTTGGATAAACTAAACGTGTTAAGCCATCTAAAATCGCTTCTTTAATATCATGTATTTTATTAGAATGACGATATTTTATTACTTTATTAAACGCAATATTTTCAATAATTTCATTATTAAACAATATTTTCACGTTTAATATTTTTTCATTTTCACCACGATTAATCGCCATAATACGATGTGGTACGATTGATTTCACTTTTTCTTGTTTATCATAATATAGTTCATATATTTTTTGTGGATCATCCGCATCTTTTTTAATTTTAGTTTCAATACTACCAAACTCCAACATTTCTTTTCTAACTCGCGTTCTAATATTTGCATCATCAGATACAATCTCTGCAATAATATCTTTCACACCTTGTATGACACTTTCTAGTGTATTATATTCATCACAAATATATAATTCAATTTCATTATCATTAACGATTTCAGTATTTAAAATTGTTTCTGCTAAAGGTTTTAATCCAGCATTAATTGCTTTACTCGCTCTAGTTTTACGTTTTTGTTGGTAGGGGCGATATAAGTCTTCTACTTCAATTAATTTTTCACAGCGATCAATTGCTTCACTTAATTCATCTGTTAATTTATCTTGAACTGCTATCAAACGTTTAACATCTTCTTTTCTTTTTGTTAAGTTTGTTTGATATTGATATGTTTCATCAATAATACGTATAATTTCTTCATCTAAACCACCTGTTACTTCTTTTCGATATCGTGCAATAAATGGTACTGTATTACCTTCTGAAAGTAAATTTAAGGTGTTTGTAATTTGTGATGCTTTGATATTTAATTGAATCGCAATATTTTCAATAATATTCATTATAGTTTCACGTTATGATATACTTTTTGTACATCATCTACATCATCAAGTAAATTTAATAATCGCTCAAATAACATTAAATCATCACCCGTTAGTGTGACATATTCATTTGGAATTAAATCATTTTCTAACACTTCAAACGTTATTTCGCCTAATGCGTCTTCAATCACATGTTTTGCTTTATGTAAATCAGTTGGTGCAACGTTAATTGAAATTAAATGTTCTTCTTTTTCAATTTCATAAACATCAACATCGTTTTCTAATAATATTTCTAGCATACTATCTTCATCTTGTTCGTATTGGAATACCAACATACCGATTGCTGTATAAGAATGTGATACCGCACCAGCAACGCCTAATTTAGCGTGTGCTTTATTAAAACACGCTCTTACATCTGCTAATGAGCGATTAGTGTTATCAGTTAAACATTCAACTAAAATTGTTGCATCGCTATTTCCAAAACCTTCATACATAATACTTGTGTATGATTCATCAGCTGAGCCCTTAGCTTTTTCAATTGCTCTTTTAATGACATCTGCTGGTACTTGATTTGCTCTTGCTTTATCAATAATTCTTTTTAATGCCACATTCATTTCAGGATCAGGTGTTCCTGATTTAGCAGCAACATAAATTTCTTTTCCAAATCTAGAATAAACTTTTGCCTTAGCTGCTGCTGTTTTTGCCATTGAGGCTTTTCTAACTTCAAATGCTCTTCCCATATTTATCTCCTATCTTATTTGTGCGTTTAATTGTGTTGTTAATGTTGTTGTAATATTTTCCATTAATGATTGGATCGTGTGATTATCTAACGTTTCTGTTTGTGATTGTAATGTAATACGAATCGCCATTGACTTTTTATCGCTACCAATATTTTCACCTTCATAAATATCGAATACTTCAAGCGATTTTATTAATGATTTTCCTGTTTTTTCAATCACAGATTTAATTGCACCATATGTTACACTTTTATCTACTAAAATCGCAATATCTCGTTTTACACTTTGGTAACGGGATACTGGTGTATATTTTATTTTTCCTACTTTTAATGATTCTAATTTAGTTAAGTTTAATTCTGCTAATACACATTTAGAAACAATGAACTTTTTAGAGATAGTAGGATGTATCGTTCCAAACGTTCCGATGAAATCACGTCCGATATATACATCAACACATTGATAAGGGTGCATTAATGATTGATTTGTGTTTGCTTGATACACTATTCGTTGTTTATCATAACCTAACTGCACCAACATTTGCGTAATTAACGATTTCATGACATAAAAATCATTCGTTACAACATGATTGTTCCATTTATTTGCGTATTTATTGCCAGATAATACAATTGATAAACGATTTTCTGAACTTTCTTTATCCGTAACATCACTAATTTCATACAATGAACAATTTTCAACACTGCGTGATTCATTGTACGCTAATACTTCTAATAGTGATGGTAAAATACTTCTTCTAATTATTTTACGATCATCACTTAATGGTGATGCAAGTGAAATTGCATCTTCTTTTACATTTAACGCAAAACTATTCAATTCATCGCTAATTAATGTATATGTCATAGCTTGTTGTATACCATTTTTATTTAAAAATTGTGAGATATTGCGTTGCATTTTCTGAATTAATGGCAATGATTTATTACTTGCTGAAACAGTCGGTAATGTTGTCGGTAAATGATCATATCCTAACAAACGAATTACTTCTTCATATAAGTCTTCTGCAACTGTAATATCACTACGATATGAAGGAATCGTTATTTCATCATTTTTAATTTCAAAATCTAATCTTTTCATAACAGAAAACACTTCTTCTTTTGAGAAATGACTTCCTAAATGGTTATTTAAACGTTGATAGTCTAATTTTAATGTTGTTAAATTAATTTGTTTTTGTGATGATTCAATTTTATTATAAACATTTTTTGCATCTGCTTCTTTAATTAGTAAATCAACAATATAACGACTAGCGTAGTCACTAGCTTGTGGATCAATATTTTTTTGATATTTAATACTTGATTCACTTGTAATATTTAGTCGACGTGATGTGTTTCTAATTTTCATTCTTTCAAAATTAGCTACTTCGATAATCACATTTTTAGTGTTTTCTGTTACTTTACTATACTCTCCACCCATAATACCAGCAATTCCTAACGGTTTTTCATCATCAAATATCATCAGATCACCTTTAACAATATTGTATGTATTACCATCTAATGCCACAAATTCGCCTTCATAGTCATCAACTATTCTTAAAGAACCTTTCACAAATTCAGCATCATATATATGGTTTGGTTGTCCTGTTAATAGTGCAACATAGTTTGAAATATCCACAATGTTGTTAATTGATTTAATATTATAAGTTTTTAGTAATGATTGGATATGTTCACTACTATCTTTGATTGTAATATTTTCAATTTTTTGTGCCGAAATATAACGATTCTCTGAACATGCTACTTTTAATGGTGTATCAATTAAATTTGTGGTAACAGTTGGGATTTCAATATTAATTTGTTGGTTGAAAATCGCTGCTAATTCTTTCAACAAGTTATTTAAAGCTACAACATCACTTCTATTAGGTGTCACACCTAATTCAAAAATAACATCATCTAATCCAATATATTTATTCGCAATATCTCCTATAATTGCATCAGACTTTAAAATTTCAATACCATTTTTTTGTTCATCAGTTAGTGTACTTTCAGGTACACCTAATTCTACTAATGAACATAACATGCCACTACTTTCAATCCCTCTAACTTTACTTTTTGTGATTTTCAACTGCGGTAATTCACACCCTACCAATGCAACAATTACTTTTTGTCCAACAGCTACATTTTTTGCACCACAAACAATTTGTAGTTGTTCGATTGCTACATCAACAGTACAAATATGCAAATGATCACTATCTGGATGTTTTTCACATGTTAATACTTCCCCAACAACTAATTTGTTTTTGAAATCATAAGCAATTACGCCTTCTACTTCAAACCCAGATGTGGTTAATGCTTCTGCAATTGCATCATTAGTGTAATTTTCTAAATTAAAATATTGTTCAATATACTTTCTACTTACTAACATTTTACTCTCCTAATCAAAACGGTTAAACGATTTTAAGAAACGAATATCATTCGTGAAGAAATGACGAATATCTTCTACGCCATATCGTAACATTGCAATACGATCAATTCCTGCACCGAACGCAAATCCTGAATATTTTGTAGAATCAATACCTGCCATTTCTAGTACTTTTGGATGTACCATTCCAGCTCCTAATATTTCTATCCAACCAGTTTGTTTGCAGACGTTACAACCTTTCCCACCACAAAATGGACAACTGACATCTACTTCAACACTAGGTTCTGTAAATTGAAAATACGATGGTCTAAAGCGAATTTTTTGATTCTCACCAAACATTTTTTGTGCCATTAAAAGTAATGTACCTTTTAAATCCGACATCTTTACGTTTTCTTTGACAACTAATCCTTCAATTTGCATAAATTGATGTGAATGTGTTGCATCATCATCATCTCGACGATATACTTTACCAGGACAAACAACTTGAATTGGTAAATTATTTGCGTGTTCTTCTAAATATCGCATTTGAACAGCAGTTGTATGTGTACGTAATAATTTTTCATCATCAATGTAAAATGTATCTTGCATATCACGTGCTGGGTGATCGTGTGGTATATTCGCTCTTTCAAAATTATATAAATCCAATTCAACTTCACCTATTTTTGCAACATCATATCCCATTGCAATAAAAATATCTTCCAATTCTGTTTGAATTTTGATTAATGGATGTAAATTTCCTTGTTCGTAATAGTCTGCTTCTAATGTTAAATCAATTTTTTCATTTTCTAATTGTTGCTGTAATGCTATTTCATTTAATTGGATTCTTTTAGTTTCAATCGTACTTTCCAACAATGATTTTAATTCATTTACTTTTTTACCTACTTCTTTTTTTTCCTCAACACTTAATGTTTTTAGTTGTTGCATAACTTCTTGTAATGGACCTTTTTTACCTAAATATAATACTTTTATTTCATTTAATTGCGTATTATTTTGGCATTGCATAATTTTTTCTAATGCTTCTAATTGTATTTTCTGTAACATATTAACTCCTTCAAATAAAAAAAGTACCACGAAATGCAAGAACGCAGTTGCGTGGTACCATCTTGCTTCATCAAATGATGCACTCTTGCACGTAACCTGTGCTTAGGTAGGTGATTAGCCTCTGTCATAGGTGAATTCAATTTACCGCTTATAAAAAACTCTCATCACGTTTTTCTTTCTGTAAAAAGCTAATAAATTTACTAGTCCTACTCACTCATTTAATATAAAATTACGCTACAAATTTATCAAATTCTAATTTTGATAATGGTTTTAGTTCAATATAGCCATCATCAATCCAACTATATTGATGTTCTTGTAGTTGTTCAATAAATTTTTCATATTTTAGTGTTTTATAAACTTGATATGTGTCATAATCATTTTCATCTTCAAATACTACTAATGCAATATTGTAGTATGATACTTGACTATTTTGCGTAATATCCATGTTTTTAATCTCAACAAATGGCTTATATGGCAAACTAATTGCTGTATGCATTGTGATCGTATATATTCCAAATATTTCGTCTTGATTATTTTTAAAATAAGCACAATTCGCACTGAAACTTTGAAGATTTTGCGTTTTATTCATTATTTTTTCGAATTCTTTAATCATATTTTGACTATTAACGATTTGTTGGATCGTATCTTTTTTTAAGAAAACTGGTCTTTTTAACCCATCAAAAATAATTTCTGGCATTTCAATTGAATTCAAATGATTAATACCATACTCTATATCAAACATATAATTAAAGTCATGAATTGTATTTGGTTTATATACTGTTCCGTTTTCATGTTGGATATTTGAATGCATTGTAATTGCAAGTTTTTCAATAAATACTAACATCAACTTCCAATCATATGTTGTAGCAGGTGTTGTAATGCGTATCATATATTTTTGATTTTTTTTATCAAATGCTATTTCAAATCCTCTACCACACAAATCATTTCCCAAAGATAATATATCTACTTTTTCAATTGATGTGTTTTCATCGTAATTATCAAAATAAGTGAATTGTTGTAAATCTTTATCTAATTCTAAAATTTGTTTAATTGTTAGTGGTTTTTCATAAAAAAATAATTTTTTCTTATTAGAAACATAAAACATAACACTCATATTTAATTTTTTGTAATTTTTTTAGTTAAACTATTAATTTCTTTTTGTAACTTAGCAACAATTTCTTCTTTTTCACTTATCCATGTTTGCATTCTAGCAACATATTCATCATTTTTAATACTACCAATTTTAGTTCTTAAGTCTAATATTTGGTTACTAACATTTTGTAGTTGTGTATTTTTTCTTGCAATGATTTCTTCAATCATTGTTTTAAATTCAGCAAATTTACTAGATGCTATTTCATTTCGTTTTGACCAGAATTTTTCTTTTATTGAAGAAAATTCAGACCACAATTTTTCTTCTTCTTTTCCAGCATTTTTAATTTCTTTCCATTCAACATCAATTTGTTTCATTTGAGTTGCTACTTCATTAGAATAATCTTCTTTATCCACAATTTCTATTGTTTTAGCGATTAATGCTTTTTTTAATTCAGCATTTTTTTCTTGCGATAATTTTAATTCTTCAAAATATTTTGCTCTTCTAACAAAGAAAGTTTGTCTTTCTTTATTGAATGCTTCCCATAATCCATCATCTTCTTTACCAGAAAAACCAATTGCTTTCCATTCATCAAACAATGCATTTAATTGTTTTTGGGCTTGATTAAAGTTTTCTAATTGCGATATTTTTTTAGCTTGTTCAATTAATGCTTTTTTATGTTCTACTTTTTCTTTTAAAACAGTTTGTTTTTTTAATCTTTCAGCATGTTTTTGCTCACTAATTGTTTCTAATAGTTGCTTAAATTCACGACTTAATAATTCATCAGTATTTTTACCTGCATAACCTATTTGGTTAAACTGTGATTGTAACGTTTTAGAATGTGAAACTAAATCTTCTGCATTATCATTTACTAGTTGTTGTAGTGCATTTAAAATGTGAGATTTTGCTTCTTTGTTTTCAAGGCATTGTCTGTGATAAGCTATTTTCTCTGTTAATTTAATAACTGTTTTAGAATCAGCGTTATTTTTTTGTAATTCTTCCATAATTGATTCAAATTGTTGTAATTTTTCAACTGAATCAATATTATTATCTAAATATTTTGCTTGTTGTAATAGTTGCTCCATAAATTCCTCCATTTTTTGGTATTATACCATATATTTTTTTTATTTGCATTTTATATATAAAAAAAGACTGCATAAAGCAGCCTTGAAAATTAACGTTTTGACCACTGAGGTGCACGACGAGCAGCTTTAAGTCCGTATTTTTTACGTTCTTTAGCACGTGAATCACGAGTTAAGAATCCTGCAGCTTTTAAAGAAGGTCTGTAATCTTCACTTGCTTCTAATAAAGCTCTAGCAATTCCGTGTCTAATTGCACCTGCTTGCCCTGTGTATCCTCCACCATTTACATTTACATTCACATCAAATTGTGATAATGTTTCCGTTAATTCTAATGGAGATTTCACTACCATTCTTAAAGTTTCTAATGGTAAGTAATCTTCTAAAGTTCTTCCGTTTACACTAATTTTTCCAGTTCCTGGAGTCATAAAAACACGTGCAACAGAAGTTTTACGACGTCCTGTTCCTAAATAAGTAATATTTGCCATGTTTTATCCTCCTTAACCTTTAATTTTTAACTCAACTGGTTGTTGAGCAGCATGTGGGTGAGTTGCCCCTTTGTAAACGAATAAATGTTTACGTTGTACATTTCCTAATTTCGTGTGTGGTAACATTCCGTGAACAGCTTTTTCAACCCATTCTACTGTATATTTTTCTTTCATAACACGAGTAGTTCTTGTACGTAATCCACCTGGATATTGTGAGTGAGAGTAGTATTTTTTGTTTTCCATTTTGTTTCCTGTAACTTCAATTAAGTCAGCATTCACAATAATTACATAATCTCCACAGTCTACATTTGGAGTAAAACTTGGTTTGTGTTTTCCTCTTAAAACTGCAGCAACTTCACTTGCAATTCTTCCTAGGTTTTTTCCAGCTCCATCTACGACATACCATGTGCGTTGTACTTCAGCTGGTTTAATAAATGTTGTTTGGCGCATAATTTCTTTTCCTTTCAATTTATGTAGTTTCCGGGGCTACAAAGTTTAAAAGTGCCACTATTTATTATAATGATTTTTTATATAAAAGTCAAATAAAATATCGATTTTTAATTAATCATTTAATTCTTTTGAAGCGATTTTGTTTTTTACGTATTCAATAAACTGTTCTAATGTCATATTTTCACTATCTTTATGACCATATTTACGTAAGTTTACTTCCCCTTTTTCTATTTCACCATCTCCAATTACAACTTGTAATGGTACTTTATTCATTTGTGCTTCACGTAAACGATAACCTAATTTCTCATTTCGATCATCAACAGTACTTCTAAATCCTAATTGTTTGAATTGTTCGTTTAGCTGTCTTGCATATTCACCATGATATTCATGATGCACCGGTAATACACGAATTTGTTCTGGTGCAAACCATAGCGGGAAGTTTCCTGCAAAATGTTCGATTAATACCCCAATAAAACGTTCCATTGAACCGTATACTACACGATGTAGCATGATTGGTCTTTTTTTATTTCCATCACTATCGATATAATTCATATCAAAACGTTCTGGTAAATTCATATCTAATTGAATTGTTCCACATTGCCATACTCTCCCTAATGAATCACGAATTTTGAAATCTAATTTTGGACCATAAAATGCACCATCACCTGGATTAATTTTGTATGGTTTACCAAACTTTTTACACGCATTTGCTAATGCTTCTTCACTTTTATTCCAAGTTTCGATATCTCCGATATATTTTTCTAATGGTCTTGTAGACAACTCAATGTCATAATCTAAACCAAACACTTTATATGTTCTTTCAATAAAGTGCATTAATGATAGCACTTCACTTTCAATTTGATCTTCACACATAAAAATATGTGCATCATCTTGTGTAAAGCTACGTACTCTAAATAAACCGTTTAATGCACCACTAGCTTCATGACGATGTACTAGTCCTAATTCACCCATTCGTATTGGTAAATCTTTATATGAATGTAAGCCATTTTTATACACTAAAATACATCCTGGACAATTCATTGGTTTAATCGCAAACAATTTGTCATCTACTTCTGAAACATACATGTTTTCACGATAATTGTTCCAGTGCCCACTTATTTCCCATAATTGTTGGTTTAACATAATTGGTGTTTTGATAAATAAGTAGTTTTCTTTTTCATGCTCACTGTACCAGTAGTTTTCAAGTATGTTTCTTAAAATCATTCCTTTTGGTAAGAAAAATGGATTTCCTGGTGAATATTCACTAACCATAAATAATCCCATTTCTTTTCCTATTTTTTTATGATCACGTTTTTTAGCTTCTTCTAAT
This sequence comes from uncultured Erysipelotrichaceae bacterium, assembly GCA_945877255.1. Classification (GTDB taxonomy): domain Bacteria; phylum Bacillota_I; class Bacilli_A; order Erysipelotrichales; family Erysipelotrichaceae; genus CAMCRE01. Next base: position 135,194 of record CAMCRE010000001.1, on the reverse strand, counting down.
AAAAATAAATGGTTATTTAATGCTTCTTCACTTTCAAAACAAACGCCATAAATTCTCTGCAACATTTTATTTTTTGCATCATTTTTCCAATACGCACCACTTACCTTCAACAATTTAAAATGTTTGACTTCTTTACATGTTTCAACATGCGGTCCACGACATAAGTCAAACCAATCACCTTGACGATAAATCGTAATTTCGCCATCGTTTAAATTTTCAATCAATTCTAATTTATAGTGATCATTTTTAAACGCTTCTAGTGCATCTTTTTTTGAAATTTCTTCGCGTATAATTTTTTTACCATCTTTAGAGATTTTTTTCATTTCTTTCTCTATTTTTACTAAATCTTCTTCTTTTAATGAAATATCACCTAAATCCACATCATAATAAAAACCTTCTCGTATTACTGGTCCTACCCAAAATTTAGCGTTTGGATATAAGCGTGAGATTGCTTGTGCCATAACATGGGCTGCTGAGTGATTTAGTTTTGACAAATACGCATCTTCTCTAATATCTAAGTTAATCATATTTCCTCCTATAAAATAAAAAAACTTTCACCAAAGGACGAAAGTTTCGTGGTACCACCTTTTTTTATGTATTAAATACACCTCTACTCTATTAACGCTAGAAACACGATGTTATTTTCATAACATAGTTCAAAGGTAGTAAAATAATGTGTTATAAAAAGTTTTCACCAACCACTTTTTCTCTAAATATAATTGACATTATTTGTTGTCCTTATCATCACTGATACTTAATATATACTATATTTTTCATTTTTTTACAACTAAAATGTCCTATCTTTGATAAGAAACGTAAATTACAAAATCAAATGTCGCAACACAATTCGTTCCTGCTACAACATTCGATTCTGAAATCGCCATCAAATTTTAACTATTCTGCATGAAATGCATCTCATATCCGAATTAATTTGCCGTTTTCCAACTTATATATTTCATCATATATAAATTCATCATCATAATGATGTGCTACTTCAATTAGAGTGATATCATCAGAAAACAACTGACGACGAATTATTTTAGATGATTCTTTGTCCAACGCTGAAGACATTTCATCTGCAAGACATATTTTTCTATCGCTGTACATTGATCTTAATACAGTGATTTTTTGTTTTTCACCACCAGAAAAATTGTCATCATACATATCATCGATTTCTTTATTAATTTTCAATAAATGAATATCGTCATGGATGTTCATTTCACGACCAAAACAAATGTTGTTCAATATAGTATCGTAAAATAAATGTGGACTTTGTTCTATTAAAGAATAAAATGCTATATTATTTTCAAATTCAATATTATTATCATGTATTATGACACTTCCAATCGTTGGTTTAATTTGATTGGCAATAATCTTTAATAATGTGGATTTCCCACTACCTGAATCACCTGTTATCAAAATTTTCTTTCCATATGGTATAGCTAATGATGTGTTATCTAGAAGTAATTTGTCTTCAATACAATAACTAATATTCTCTAATCTAACATTTGGTCTACTTAATGCTATATCATCTACTACATCAGGTATAACATATTCCATTTCATTTTTAATTTCACTAACGATAGATTCAACTTGTTTTATCTTCACATATTCTGAAAAGCAAACTTTAATAGGAGAAACCACTCTATCATTTAAAAAAAAAAAATTAATTAATACAACAAACGGAATATATTGAATATACGCTGAATACAAAAGCCCTATTGCAAAAGGAAAAATAAAAGAAAACATTGATGATAAATTAATTATTAACGTTACAAATCTAGTTTGTAAATTCATAAAATAATACGCGGCGTCAGTTTTATTTATAAAATTAAATACCCGGTTTTTGTGATATTGAAACACAGAATATTGTCTGATAACATTCACGCCACTTACAGTATTTTGCATCTGCTTATTCAACTCAATTACACTTTGTTTATACTGATCTGCTTTTTTATGTAAGGTATGCTTATAAATTTTTAAAGGCACACTATTTAATAATGATGAAATTAAAAAAACTAATGCAATTAATGGTTGGACCGTAAACATTATTACTGTCGTAACAATTGCTAATGCTAGATTTTGAACAATCGAAAAATAGCTATTAATATAATTTGTCTCAAATAATTTTAAGTCGTTATTTATAAACGAAATTACTGTTTCTGGTTTTTCATTACGATATAGAACATTAGCTACATATTTTTTCTTTATATGTATCATTGATTGTTTGATTATTAAATACTTTATTTTTTCAAAAAAGTAAATACTTCCATAAATCACTCCACTAATGGAAAGTAGTGCTACAGTAAACAATCCGATATCTTTTATATTTGGATGCGTACTAATCGAATATCCAAAATTAATAATAAATGTAAATAATATGCCTTCAAAACTTATTATCAATAGCAAAAAAACTAACAATATTTTGTAATGCAGCTTAATTTTTAATAAATTACCCATATTATAGACCATCCTCCCCAATACATAAAAAATTAAATTCCTTGTTGTGTAAAATTTTATTCAGTATCATACTAATTCCTAACATACCTGAACCAATATCAAGTGAAATACGAATTAATTTATCCGATAAAAAATATAAATTCTCATCATATTTAAATGCGTGTGTACATAGCATTTCTAACAATAAACGAAGACGTTCTTCGTAACTATTATCAATATATGTTACATATTCATGAACAACATACGCTATACCACTTATACCATAAAAAAATCCAGAATTAACTGTATCAATAATATTAAGTGATTCTATCAATTTAGTTAATGTATCTGTCACTGATGTCGTAATTGTTTTTTATATTTTTTATTTCATCTATATTGGCATAATAGTTTATGTTATTGACATTATGACGACATTAATTCTATCTTTGATAAGAAATAATAATGTTTTTTAATTCCTTAATAAAATAATCAATTTCATTTTTTGTGTTACGATATGAAAATGATACTCTTATTACACCTTCTATCACTTCTTTATCATTTTTATAACAACTAATCGTCGATACTGCTTTTCTTTTTGTTACACAGGTTGAAACCGCAGAAACATAAATTCCTTTTTGATTTAATGCATTTAATATTACTTGTGATGGTAAAACAGTTACCGAAAAATTTAAAATATAGGGTGTTGCATTATTTGTAGAATTGATTTCAACTTCAGGCATTTTACTGAGTTGCATTCTTAAATAATCATTTAAATTTAAAATATGCTCACGGTATTTACGCATATTTTCGAGTGCAATTCTTAGTGCTTTTGTGAATGCAACTTGTAATGCAACACTACTTGTTCCTCCCCTTAACCCAAATTCTTGTTGACCACCAAATATAATCGGATTTAATTGAATAGGTTGTTTTTTTACTAAGATTCCTATTCCTTTTAATCCATGAATTTTATGTCCTGAGAAACTAATCAAATCAACATTTTGATAATCAATATCTTGTTTTCCTAATGCTTGAACAGCATCAACATGAAATACAATGTTATTTTGTTTTAAAAAATTTGCTAGACTAGTGACATCTCTAATTGCTCCAAATTCGTTTTGGATAGCAGAAATGGATACAAGTAATGTATTATCGTTAATTTTATTTTTTAACATCAAAACATCAATATTACCTTCATGATTTAATGGTATTTCTTCAACAATAATATTATCAATTGCTTTCAAACAATTAATAACACTAGAATGCTCTCCACACGCAACTAAAACATGATTTTTAAGATGCTTATGTTTTTCAATGTAACCTTTTAATGCTAATGTATTCGCTTCACATCCTCCTGATGTAAAAATAATTTCTTCACTTTTCACATTTAATAACGACGCTATTTTTTCTCTTGCTTGTGTTTGTAGTTTTAATACATCTAACCCTTTCTGATGTAATGCATCTGGATTAGCAAATAATTGTTGTTCTACTTTCACAAAAGTTTCAATTACTTCCGGTTCTACGAATGTTGCTGAACTATGATCAAAATATACTTCCATTTTACCTCCTAAAATTAAAGCAATCGCTTAAACGATTGCTTATTGTATATCTGCTACTTCTTCTTTCTTAACACCAGAAATTAATTTTTCATATATTCCTGGAACAATTTTTTCAATCGCACTTACTGCAATTTGTAGTGACTTAGAATATTCTCCATTACGGTAATATAACTCACTTCTAATTAATTGCGAATTTAATTCAGGATAAGTACTGCGGTATCTGTTTCCAAACACAATTAAGTTTTCAACCATAACGGCTTTCCCAACGAAATTATTCACATTATGATATAGTGTATAAATAAAATCAATACTTTCTTTAATTTTTGTGTTTAAGTATTCTACATTAACGACTGAAGCATCAATTAAATTTTGAATTTCAAATACCATACTACGTGCTTTAGCAAGATCATCTTCATATTCTTTTTCAATATAGGACACTTTTGATTTTGACATTTTAATACCTATTTCATGCACGATTAAACTTAATTTTAGTAATTGTTGGCGAGCACGTTTTTCATCACTCACAACATTATGCAGTAATGATTTTAATTTTGCAATGCTTGCTTCATATTTATTGCAATCTTCTTGCATTTTTTTAAGTTCAACAATATAAGTTGTAGCTGGCACATTTGCATTTTCTTCTACATTTAATTTTTCAAGTGTTTCATTGATCGTAGTCATTCTAACTTTAAATTCTTCAATTTGTGTACTGAAGTCTTCTAACGAGAAGCGAACATAGTATTTTTCATACAACGCTTGAATATTGTTTGTGTTTTTATTTAATTGTTCAACATGATTTACAATTGCTGGATATAAAATTGGTATTTCATTGAATGCTTCAAATTCTTTTACTAATTGATCACTCAATTGAATTAATCTTAAATCACATTGTTCTAATTCTTCTTTTGTGTTTTCAAACTTCCCTTTAAATAATTTTGCAATACTTTCTTTAATAACGTTTGATACTAACTCTAAATTATTTTTCACCCCTAAGTGTTCAATATAAATATGTTCATTACGATAACTTTGATACGCATATGAAATTGAATCAATTTGTTTTTGAAGTTTATTATGAATAATATCAAAAATAGCTGGTGTTGCATTTACATATGATTCTAAGTGCGTCAAGTGTTCATTAATTTCATTATACTGTTCATTTGCTTTTTCAAACTCAGAAGCAAACATCCATTCTTCAAATAATGAAAACATTTTTTCTATTGACGTAATTTCAAAATCAATATATTCTTTACCTTGATAAAACTTAGTTTTATCAATACCAATTTTTTGTTTCAACAATCTAAATTGTTCTTTTAAACGATTGATTTGATCTCTTTTTTCACTTTCTTGACTTAAAATATCATCTAATACAACATCGACGTTTTCTACATCGATTTTCAATTTGTCGAGTTGTTTTTCTAAGTCGGTTGCTTTATCAACAACTTGACGATGTTTTTTACTATATAATAAATCATCCATTTCTGCTAATAGTGTTGTACTTTTTCGCATTTCTTCATTAACTTTATCATATATTTGCTGTGCTTCAAAAACACGATCATTCAACGATTTATTTACTCTTCCTAATGCTACAGCTTTATTAATTTTAAATGATAAAGGAATCCCTTTGATTGAATCAAATTTACTTTCTAATCGCTCTAATTCTTTTTTAGCGAATCGTAATCGCATGTTACGTAATAGTAATAAAATAAATAGTAAACCAACTATTAATGCAATAATTGCATATACTGCCTGAATTGGGACGATATTTTTGATATTTGTGAAGATTTGTTCCATATTTACACCTCTTTTAAAATATTATAACATAATTAAACATAATTGTGAACTGCTGATATTTGTAATATTTATGAAATTATCAGTATTTTTATGTAGTAATTATATCATAAAATAATCAATATTTCATCTTTTGAACTACATTTTAATTGTCAATAAGCGTCATTGATTGAATGATTGCAGAAGTTTCTTTATCTTTTTTGATTCGCATAAAGTAACACATTCCAACTTTTAAGATTTCTTTATATTGTTGGAATTGTTGCGGCATTAATAATAAATCAATCGATGAAACATCATCACTTCCAACAATAAAACACATTTGATCACCTTTTTTAGTTTTATGAAATTTTATTTTATCAATTAATACTAAAATGTTTTGATATGTATTCATTATCAACGCATTTATTGGAATTGCATTATAATTTTTATGACGTAATGCAGTTATTGGATGTGTTGAAAAATAAAATCCAAGTACATTTTTTTCATTTTGAATTTCTTGCATTTTATCACTTGATACATCAATCCATTTTGGCTTCGTTAATAAATCATAATTTGGATAATATTCACCAGCATCATTTTTTACTAATATCAATTCACAATAGCGGTATGTTGCATCTAAATTCGCAATTAGTTGTGTTCTAGAAATATTTAAAAAGTCTAACGCTCCGGCATATATTAAATTTTCTAATACTGGTCTATTTATTTTATTATTTATACAAAACACAACAATTTCTTCTAATGCGTTAAACTCATGACGATTATTAATGATTTTTTCTACAATCGTTATACCAATTCCTTTAATCGCATTTAACGGTAAATAAATTTTATCGTCATAAATAATATATTCTAAGCTACTATAACGAATATCTGGTGCTTGAATATATATCCCATTTTTTTTCGCTTCTTGTAGATACGAAAACATTTTAGTGCTGCCGATCACACTATTTAATAAACTTGTATAAAAATATAGTGGTGCATTAGCTTTTAAGAACGCCATTTGATATGAAAGTGTTGCATATGAATAAGCATGTGCTTTATTAAATCCATAATTAACAAACGCAATCATATCATTGAATATTTGATCAACTAATTGTTGTGGATAATGATTTTTTAATGCTTCTTTTTTAAATACGCTTTCTAGTGTCGTAAATGCCTGCGAATCTTTTTTCCCCATTGCTCTTCTTAATAAATCGGCTTTTCCTAAACTGAAATTTGCAACTTGTTGTGCTACTTGCATAATTTGGTCTTGATACACCATTGTTCCGAGTGTTTCTTGCAATATTGGTTTTAATGATTCATCATAATAATTAATTAATTCTGAATGCTGTCTTTTTTTAATAAAATCATCAATGTGTTGCATTGGACCTGGTCGATACAGTGCGAGTGCTAAGGCAATATCTTGCAGTGAAGTTGGTTTTAATTTCATTAATAATTGACGCATACCTTCACTTTCTAATTGGAATATCCCGAGTGTATCACCTTGTGATAATAGTTCGTAAGTTTTATTATCGTCATACGTTATTTTACTAATATCGAATGGTTGTCCTAGTTTATCAGAAATTTTAGTCACACATTGATTAATAATTGATAAGTTTCTTAACCCTAAAAAATCAATTTTAATTAATCCAAATCTTTCTAAATAATTCATAGAATATTGTGTGGCATACATTTCATCAACACGTACAAGTGGTGCATATGCAACAATTGGTTTTTCAGCAATCACAATTCCAGAAGCATGCACCGTTAAATGACGTGGATAATGCTCTATTTTTAACGCTAGTGCAAACAATTTTGCAATTTTTTTGTTTTTAGTGATAATGGCATGTACAGTAGGAATTTTTGTAACTTCTAATAATGTTATATCTAATTTATTTGGAATTAATTTTAAAACAATTTCCAATTCATAATTTGAGATATTAATAATTTTTGCAACATCACGTAACGCTGCTTTTGCCTTTAATGTATTGAATGCGATAATATGTGCAACTTTATCTTTCCCATATTTATTAATAACGTATTCAATCATTTCTTGTCGCTTATCATCTGGAAAATCTAAATCAATATCAGGCATTGTAATACGTTCAGGATTTAAAAAACGCTCAAATGTAATATTGTTTTTTACAGGATCAATTTTTGTAATACCTAAACAATACGCAACTAATGATCCGGCACTACTACCACGTCCTGGACCAACGTATATTTTTTGTTTTGTGGCATATAGCACTAAGTCCCATGTTAAAATAAAATAGTCCGTAAAATTCATTTTTATGATAATATCAAGCTCATAATCTAATCGCGCTTGATAACTTTTAGGAACATTACCATTACATCTTTTATTTAATCCTTTTTGACAAAGTTGCCTTAAAAAATCTGAATTATTATTAAATTGTGGCACACTATTTTTCTCAAACGTTAATTCAACATTACATTTATCCGCAATTTCAATCGTGTTAGCTAATTGATTTTTAGTATATAATTGTTGCATTTCACGTACTGTTCGAAAATGACGATTTTGGGCTGTTTGTAGTCGATAATCAGAAAGTGTTAAATTATCTCGAATTGCTGTTAATGCATCTAATATTTCTACATCTTCTTTTGCTTTATATAATACATAAGATAGTGCTACTTCTTTTATATGATGCTGATTAAGTATGTTAGATAAATATAAATTATATTTTTGATCGATAGAATGCTCTGTATTTGTAATCGCAACATAAAAATCATCTACGATATATTTATTTAAAATACTTAAAATTTCATTATTTTTTTGGTGAATTATTGATTGTTTAATTTCACCTTCATGCGCCAACAAAATAGTTATAAGATGCTGCTTATTTATGCTGTTATAAGTCACTTCATTTTTAGAAATAGCCATTAATTCACGATACCCAATATCATTTTTTGCTAAGAAAATAAAATGATTGGATTCAATTGTTTTTTCTATTCCAATAATTGGTTTAATATTATTTTCTTTACACAAATCAAAAAACGGTACAGTTGCAAATAGTACATCTTGATCGACTAATGCAATCGCCGACATATTATTTTTTTTCGTTAATTCGATAATATCTTCGATTTTTAATGCACTCGATAATAAAGAATAATTACTACGTGTGTGTAAATGAATCATATTTTCCCTCCTCACAAAAAAATACACCCAAGGGTGTATTTGCTTAACTATTTAACAGCTTCTTTTAATGCTTTAGATGCTTTAAATCCAACTGATTTTGAAGCAGCAATTTCAATTGCTTCTTTTGTTCTTGGATTAAATCCTGGTCTTGCTGCTCTTTCTCTTACTTCAAATTTACCAAATCCACTGATATCAACAGTGTTTCCTTCTGATAATTGTGCTAAGATAGTTGAAAATACCGCATCAACAGCTAACAACCCTGTTTTTTTATCTGTTTCTAATAATTTGCTTACTTCTTCAGCTAATAATCTCTTATTCATGTCGTAACCTCCTTTTTGAATATGACAATTATATTATATCATAATTTAAAAAAGAAATCTACTATTTTTGATTTAAATCGCTAATTTTTCAAACGCTGCTTGAGCAGCACGTTGTTCTGCCTTTTTTTTAGTGGTACCATTTCCATATCCAAGCACGATTTCATCTAATTTTACGACCACATAAAACATTGGTGCATTGCTTGGTCCTTCTGTTTTTAGAAGCTCATATTTTACATTTCGGCGTGTATCTGCTTGTACATATTCTTGCAACATTGTTTTATAATCAACTAATTCTTCTGTTTTTGGCTTCTTCACATATGGAACAATTACTTTTTCTAATAATTCCGATATCGTTACAAAATCAGTTGTTAAATATACTGCACCTAAAAACGCTTCAAAGCAATCAGCTAAAATCGAAGTGCGTGTTCTTCCCGCGTTTTTTTCTTCACCTACTCCTAAAAGTAAGTAATCGCCTAAAGATAAATCTGTTGCATATTGAGCAAGTGAACTTTCGCAAACTAATTGAGCACGTAATGTTGTCATATTACCTTCACTTAAATGTTCAGGCATACTGTATAAATATTGACTAATCCAAAGTTGTAATACAGCATCGCCTAAAAATTCTAATCGCTCATTATTTTCAAACTCACTGTGCTCATTTGCATATGATGCATGCATAAAAGCATTTTTTACTATCGATAAATCTCGTGATTGGATATTAAGCTTATCTAACAAAATTTTAATATTCATTTTTACCTCCTAGTCCAAATAATCATCAACATGTGTTAAAATATTGTTTTTAATATATGGATAATCGTCTATTGTTGATAATAGTGCTATGGCATCTTGTTTTGCAATTGACATAATATTTTTATCATCAATTACATCTCCTAAAATAAAATTCGGGACACCGCTTTGTTTTATCCCGAGAACATCACCAGGTCCTCTTAATTTTAAATCATGTTCCGCTATTAAAAAACCATCTTGCGTTTCTGACAATACTTTTAATTTTTCGAGTGCGAGTTCTTCTTTAGAATCAGTTAAAAAATAACAATAACCTTCTTTATCCCCTCTTGCACATCGTCCTCTTAATTGGTGTAGTTGACTTAATCCAAAACGATCAGCATTATAAATAACCATTGTATTTGCATTTTTAACATTTACACCTACCTCAATCACAGTTGTCGATACAAGTAATTGAATGTCGTTATTAATAAATTTATTCATGATTATATTTTTTTCTTCAGCACTCATTTTACCGTGTAACATCCCAACACGATATTTCCCTTTACTCACTACTTCAAAACTATTGTAAACTTCTTCAATATTTCTAATTTCATTATCGTTTTTCTCAATTGATGGACAAACAACATACACTTGTTCTTTATCAATGATTTTTTGTTCGATATGCGATAATATTGGTTTAACAGAATTGACTGGTATAACATAAGAATGTATCGTTTTTTTAGTTTTTGGTAATGTTTTTATAATTGAAATATCAGAATCGTTATAAACTGTCATTGCAAGTGTACGTGGTATTGGTGTTGCACTCATAATTAATACATCTAAATTATCGCCTTTTGATAATAATGTTTTTCTTTGATTCACACCAAAGCGTTGTTGCTCATCAATGATGACTAACCCCAAGTCATGAAATAGCACATTTTCTTGAAAGATAGCATGTGTTCCGATAATATGTTGGACTTCGTTTTGTTTTATTTTTTGATATAACGAATTTTTTTCTTTTTGAGAAATGCTGCCAACTAATAATACAACATTATCGCAATATTGCTTGAAGTTTTCATAATGTTGGCGTGCCAATATTTCTGTCGGCGCCAACAATGCAGTTTGTGTTTTAACACTTAACATCGCTAAAAAAGCAACAATTGTTTTTCCACTTCCCACATCACCTTGTAATAATCGATACATACTTTTATTAGATGATAAATCATTTCTAATATCTTTAACAGCTGTTTTTTGATCCACACTTAATTGAAATGGGATTTGATGTAAAACTTTTTCAATATTATTTAATATTTTTGCTTCTTTAAATTTTTCATCTTTTAAAACATTAATTTGCTGAATGGCGAGTTGAAATTTTAAAAACTCTTCATATTTTAAATATCGAATGCTTTGTTTCAACATTAAGCTATCACTTGGAAAATGAATATTTAATAAAGCCGTTTTTTTATCAATTAAATTGTATTTTTGTTTGTAGTGTTGTGGTATCCAATCAACAATATCAACAACCTTAAATGCTTCTTTAATATATTTAATAATGTCTTTTTCACTAATTCCTGCTTTTTTATTGTATTTTGGTGTGATACCTAATTGCATTTGTAATGGTATTTGGTTATATGATGAAATTACTACATTTTTTTCATCTTGTACAACACCAAAAAACGTTAATGTTGTGCCTATTTTATATTGTTGAAACCATCGTTGATTAAAAATTGTGATTGCTATCGTATCATGTCCTACTTGAACTTTTGTTGTTTGCATACAACGGTTTTTTCCAAACATTTTAGTCGTAATTTTTTCTTTAATTACGCCTTCAAAACATACTTTTTGCTTAATGTTCCAATCTGACACTGGAACATAAACATGGTGTTCATAACGAAAAGGATAATACGCCAACAAATCTTCTTCCGTATTAATTCCTAATGCATGTAAAATTTTTAACTTTTTATCAGATATTTTAATTTTATTCATATTTTTCTCTCACACAATATTTTTTCAACTGACAAGCACGACAATTAGGATTTTTAGCTTTACAAAAATATCGACCAAAAAATATCATTAAATGATGTGCTTTATTCCAACGCTCACGATTAATTTTTTTTCTTAATTTTAATTCAGTTTGATAAACATCGTCTTCATATTTAGAAAACTTCAAACGTTTACTAATACGATACACATGTGTGTCTACTGCAAAAGCCGGAATATTAAACGCAACACTTTGCACAACATTAGCTGTTTTTCTACCAACACCTGGTAATGCAGTAAGTTGTGCCATTGTTTTTGGAACGTTTCCGTCATATTTATCTACTAATATTTTTGATAATTCAACAATCATTTTTGCTTTATTTTGAAATAAACCAATTGTTTTTATATAAGATTTCACATCATCTAATTGTGCTTTTGATAAATGATAAGCATCTGGATATTTTTTAAATAAAGCAGGTGTCACTTTATTTACTGCAACATCAGTTGTTTGTGCACTTAACACTACTGCAACTAACAACTGAAATGGTGTATTATGGATTAACTCGCATTTTGCATCTGGGAAAAGCGATTCAAAGTAATCTAATATTTCATTAGTTTTGTTGCTCATAATCTTCCACTGTAAAATTACTTTTTTTCCAGTTAATTAATATTTTTTCAACATATGCAATATTTTTTGCGTTATACAACAACGCTTCTCTTAATGCATACTCTACTAATTTATGTGGATAATCATTAATTAATTCTGCAATTTTTGTTACTTCTTTTTGCGTGATTGGACGATTAAATGCTACTTCAAATTTATTAATAATTTGCGATTGTTCTTGCTTTTGTTGTTGCATTTCTAACTCATAAATACAATTTGTGTCATATTGGATAAATCCATTTCGACTTAATTTAATATAATCTTTTTCAAGTAATTGTTCAATTAATGAAGCAACATACATTAAATCTAAATTCATGTTATATGCAATCACTTCTAAATCTACCTCTTGTCCTGTTTCAAAATAATATCGTAAAAAAAACAATAAGTTTAATTGCTCACTTGTTAAATTTAATTTCTTCATATTTTCTAATATGTAATAAAAATAATGATACATTTTCATATTTTAACCTCTTATTTCTATTGCTGGCGCACCATAAAAAATATAATGTGCATATAACAATAACATTATCAATATAATCAATAAACAGCACGATAATATTTTAGACTGTTTTTTTGCCTTTTTTATTCTTTCGTTTTGTAGATATGAATATTGATTATCCATTTAATAATACCTCTACCATTTTAGCACTTCTTGCACTTGTTTTAGCGACGTTTTTGATAAAATCAATACCACTATTATCATGATATACAATATCAGATAATGATCTGACTACTATAAACGGAACATCGAACTTTTCACACACTTGACTAATCGCACCAGCTTCCATTTCGCATGCAATCGCTTCTGGGAATTTTTTTAATATTTTTTCGATTTGTGGTGCTTCACTAACAAACATATCCCCACTAACAATTTCACCTTCATAAATTTTGCAATCTAAATCAATTTTATTAAAAGCATCCCGAACTTTTGCAACAAGCACATGATTAGCGTAATAAGTTAATCCTACACCATCTTCACCATCAATACTTGATGTATCAAAATCGTGTTGTGTAACTTTTGTGGATAATACGATATCCATTGTATTTTGAATAACATTTAATCCACCTGCCGTCCCAATATTGATGACGTATTCAATAGCATAATTCGTAAGTAATACTGTCGTCATCATACTAGCTGCAACTTTTCCTACACCGCTTAAACATATGACAACACGTTGATCATGAATCATACCTTCATATACCGTATGCTGATGTAATGTTTTTTTTATAGGGTTTGTAACGTATGTTAAAATTGCATCTACTTCTTGTGGCATCGCTCCAATAATTCCAATCATATTAATTCTCCTTTTTATATGCTATCAGTACTTCTTTTTCAAGTGCGTAATCACCTAAAATTTCTTCATTTAATGTTTCAACAGTAAAACCAATATTTTGTAGTAATTTTATAATTACTGATAATGAATAAATACGTTGAACGTGTTGCTCAGCAACATTATCAATAACAAATGTATGCAGCAACAAGTCATTTTGTACTTCAATTTGCCATTCGTAACTAATATCGTTAATTATGCCACTTTGGTAATATTCATCTGTAAATTGTAGTAATGTCTCATAACGATGCATATCAAATATAAAAATACCGTTATTATTTAAATGTTGGTACACATTCGTGAAAAATTTTGTGATATCTTCAATACTTAATAAATAATTAATACTATCGCAGAAACACATCACGCCATCAAACTTTGTGTCATAGTGGAAATCAATCATATTCGCTTGTTTAACTAAATGTGGATAACAACATTTTGAAAGCATTTCTGCACTTAAATCAAAACCATAAATTTCATATTTGTTTTCATAAAACAATGACACTAATTCACCTGTTCCACACGCACAATCTAATAATTTACCATTAAGATATTTTTTAGCTAACTGATAAAAATATTGACTCCCTTGTATTGTTCCTACTAGTTCTTGATAAACGCTTGATAATTTTTCGTACATATACTCACCCATTCGTCTTAAATTTCAATTACATAATCACAACATAAGTTTAAAAATTCAATATCATGTGATGCTACTATTACAATATGTTGCTCAGATCTTAACTTTTTAATCATTGTGGCAACTTCTAGCATATTTTTATAATCTAAACCACTTGTCGGTTCATCAAATAAAAATATTGATTTTTTTTGACTTAATGCATTTGCGATAACTACCCTTTGCATCTCACCACCTGATAATGTCATCGGATGACGATCAGTTAAATGCGATAATGATAATAATTCTAAATACATTTTATTATCAACTTCTAATTTAACACGATTATTAAACAACTGTAATCGTACATCTTGAAAAACAATCGTTGATAAATTTAAACGCTGTTCAGCTTTTATAGTTTGACCATTGAGATAGAATGCACCTGGACAATTTAAAAGTCCTGCAATCGTTTTTAACAACGTTGATTTCCCCGTACCATTTTCACCCACAATACCATAAACATTGTTGTAATTGAAGTGTAATTGTTTAATTGATTTAAAAATATAATTATATTTTAAATTTAAATTTTTTATTAATAAACCGTTTGTGTATACATAACAATCAAATTTAATAATTTGATTTTTATTTTGACGTAAAGATAAATTTTTTAATTCATCTTTTGTTAAGAGATTAAACTCTTGGCAACTATAAACTTTTTTTAATTCTCCATTATTAAAATAAAAATATTTATCAGCAATTGCACTAAATGGTGCTAGACGATGCTCACAAATAATAATCGTCATACCAATTGAGCGCAACAATTGCAATTGTTGAATTAATTGATTTATTCCAATCGCATCTAAATTTGCTGTAGGTTCATCTAATAAAATGACTTCAGGCAAACGCATTGCAACACTAGCAATTGCAACTTTTTGTTGCTTACCACCACTTAAAGTATAAATATCTTTTTGTAATAATGATTGTAATGAAAATAGTGCTACTATTTCATCTAAACGTTTCTGAATATCATTTTTACATATTCCGTTCATCTCACATCCAAACACTAATTCATCTAGCACACGACGATGAAAAAATTGTGTCGCTGGATTTTGAAAAACACTCCCTACAATTTCAGAAAGTTGCTCACATGAAAATTGTTGAATCGTAAGATTATTGATATTAATGTTTCCAGAAATTTGACCTTTGAAAAAACTTGGAATTAAACCATTTAATACACGCATAAAAGTTGTTTTACCACTTCCAGATGCACCACACACAACAATACATTCACCTTTTTCAATACAACATTTTTTGATGTTTAAATTAATTACTTCACTATTGTCGTAACTAAATTTTAAATCATTAATGTATATCATAATTTAAACCCACTTTCAATCATTACAACTAAAACAGCTAAAAAAATTAATGTTGCATAGTCAAGCAACTTCATTTTAACATCTAAATAATTCGTTGTTTGTTTTCCTAATGTGATACCTTTAGTTGTCGTTGCAATTACTAGTTCGTTACCTGCTCTTGCTAATGACAATAATAATGGAATTGTTATTTTTTCATAATATGTTATTGGATGCAATATAATATTGTAAAACTTTAAAAACTCGCCTTTTAATAATAAACTATTTTTAATTTGAACATAATTTTGTTTAACTAAAGGAATAAAACGTTGCATAACAACAATCACTAATAATAATGATATTGGTATTTTCCACTTGCGTAGCCCGCTTAACATTTCACCCGTTTTTGTCGTTGTAAATAAATAGCTTCCACTGTAAAAACAAGTGAATAATAATCGACCTCCTATTGATAACATTGAGAAAAACGCACTAAAATTTGCGTAGTGTATTTTTATTAAATGATGTTCGATTAAAAACAAAACAACAAAAATCATAAAATAGACACATGCTTTTTTTAATCGCTTCGCTAACACAAATAAAACACTAATAAAAATAATTGTTATCCATTCATAAATGTTGAAAACACGTTTAAACAGCAAATAATTAGCAAACAACAGTAATATAACTTTAGTTCTAATATCTAAAATCATAGAGATAAGCCAGCTTTAGAAAAGTGCTTTTTAACAAGGTATTGACCAAATAACCCACCTATCAAACCAGCAATTATTAAAGCTATCGCTATTCCACCAACATTAATAAAAGTAAAATCAACCATCACATTTTTAATATATTGTGCATCTTTATTTTTTTCAATTAATCGTTGAATGTATGCTTCTTTTGCAACCCACATTAAAATAATTGGTCCTAAATTACCAAAAGAGAATACAATATATGAAATTAAATTAGTAATTTTACTTTTATAATTACCTATTTTTGCAATTAAATCAGCTATTATCGCAAATATAAAACTTGGAAGAAACGATAAAAAATAATGCCCTGTCGCAAAGAAAAATAATCCCATTACCGTTCCCACGATTGTGATTGCTGTAAATTTTTGCGTTTTTTCAATTAACAACATATATACCACACCACATAATAGTGCTGCAAAAATAGGTGCAAGTAACATATTAGCACTACGAATAATTATTACACCTAAAAAAGTTCCAATTGCCACAAATATAAAATACAATAATGAATATATACCAATTGTGATGATATCTTTTATAGTCAACTTCATATAAAAACTCCTTTAAATTCTTATTTATTTTACCACAACAATAAAAAAAATGACACTAAAAACATTTTAAGACATAGCACTAAACTATGTCTTGTTTTTTATAAATTTTCCCATTATCAAATGCGTATATTTCATCTACAATCGCTAAACTACTTTCGCGATGTGTAATTAAAAAACACGGTTTATTTAATTGATATTTAATAATGTTTAAAATAATCGCTTCATTAATAGAATCTAAATTGCTTGTTGGTTCATCAAATATATACCATTGTGCATCTTTTAAAATCGCACGCACAAGTTCAATTCGTTGTAATTCACCCGACGAAAATATTTTTGATTCAGTGTTCATCAACGTATTTAGACCTTCTGGTAATGTATTAATACGTTCCAAAATATTACATTGCTGGCAAACTTCAAAAATTTTTGCATCAGATATTTCTTTCCCTAACGTTAAATTTTCTCGTAATGATACATTGAAAATTTTTGGATATTGCGGAATATACGCAAAATGATTTTGAATATCTTGAACTGTAATATGTTTTAAACATTGATTTCCTAATGTCATTCCCCCTTCAAAAGCATACCATTTCATCAATAATTTCATAAGTGTTGATTTTCCAGATCCACTTTTACCAATTATTCCAATAATTTTATTATTAGAAAATGATACAGCTAAATCGTTTATAACATTATCGCTTCTATTAGGATATTTAAAATAAACATTGTTTGCTTTAATTTCAGAAAAATGTTGTAACGTTTCATTTCCAGCAACGATTAATGGTTGCTCATCTAATAACACAAAAATATCATTAGCAGCATTAATAGATTTTCTCAATCCTAACGGTAATCTCGACAATTCTAAAAATGGTGCAAAACTACCACTAAAAACAACAATAGCTGAAATTGATTTAAATGGATTGTTTAATTGAAAAGCAATTAATGAAAATAATAAAATACTTATCCCTATTACAAGAAAACTGCTTGCAGTTTGTAATAATTGCGTATGACTAATTTTTCTTTCTGCTAAATTCACATCTTGACTTTTTTTATTTAATTCATTAAAAAAATCTTTAATTTTTTGATATTGTATTAATTCAACAATTCCATGCAAACATTCCATAAAACTTGCATAATATGATTTTCGCACATGATTTTGATGCGATAATAATGGCTTTAATGCACTTGCAAAACGAATTGGTAACACAATCGCTAATAAAATATAGCATGTTAATGCAATTAAAGCTAAATAAATATGCAACGTTCCAAAATACACCAACAATATCCCACAAACAATTGTTGCTGTAGTAAGTGGTGCTAATGTATGGGCAAAAAATATTTCTAATGCTTCAATATCTTCACCAATCATCTTTAATAGCGATCCTTTTTGATGTGTGTCGAGTTTACTTGGTGATAATTGTGCTAATTTTTCATAAATGATTTTTCTAAAATCAGCTAATACCCGAAAAGCAACATAATGACCAAAATAATGCTCTCCATAACGCATTAAACCGCGTAATATTGCCATAACCAACAATATAATTAAATGTAAAATAGTCGGTTTTTCAATAAATAGTAAATAAACTAAATACGCCGGAATCGCAACTGAACATATAAATCCTCCTACTGCAAATATGACCGCTATCACGATTTGGAAAGTCAAATGTTTCATATGATGTGCTAAACGTATCATCGTTTTTATCGCATTATTTTGCATCGTAAATTTCCTCCAATTCGTTTTGCGTAGCAACAAGATTCGCAAATTGTGTTAAATTTAATAATTGTTTTGGTGAATTAATCGCATAGTTTTGTTTTTCCATAAATAGTACACGATCACAATGTAATATTTGTTTCATTTTATGTGAAATAAATATCACAACTGCATTTTCTTTTGCGATTTTAATTAAATCAAAAATAATTTTTTCATTTTCAATGTCGACACTTGATGTTACTTCATCAAAAATATACATTTTTTTATTACTTAATAACGCTCTTACACACGCGATTTGTTGTTTTTGACCAAACGATAAACGGTTACCATTTTCACCTACAATAGTATTTAACCCATCTTCTAATTCAAACGCAAAACTTAGTAACGATTTTTGCTTTAAATAACTGATAATTTCAGTTTCAGAAAGTTGGCAACCAATTTTTAAATTATCAATAATTGACGTATTGAATAAATAAGCATCGCTATTAATATACGCAATATGATTAAACAAATTGTTTTTAGAAATATTTTGTAGTGATGAACCATCGATTAAAATATCACCGCTATAATTAGTTTCTTTTTTCTGCAACAACTTAGCGATTGTTGTTTTACCAACACCAGAAACACCACAAATACCAAAAATTTCACCTTTATTGATTTCCATATTTAAATGATTAAGCACATTTATTTCACTATACGCAAACGAAACATCTTTAAAAGTAACATTTTTTATCGTATTGATGCTATTTTTTGAAACGTCTTTTTCGATACGAACGTTATCTAAAAACGTAAAAATGCGATCAGCCATTTTTGTGTTCATCATCACTAAGTGCATACCATATCCCATTTCTCTAATCGGAGCAAAAAATTCAGCTGCAATTAACACAAAAAACACTATTGAAAATAACGATAATTGATTATGATAAAACGCTTGTACAGCAAAATATCCAGAAACCGCTATTCCGCCATACATTACGAAATCCATATAGCCTACTGATTGTAATTGAAATTTCAATAACTCCATTGTTGATAGTCTAAATTGTTCCGCCTTCTTAATGAAGTCATCTTTAAAGTAATCAATCGTTTGATATGAAAACAATGTATTTAAACCATCTAAATGATCGATAAATTGATTACCAACATCCATATACGTTCCCCAATAATGTTCCATTATTTTTTTTGATCTTTTTTGAATTAAAATAATAAATACTGGTATAAGTGGTAAACTGATAATAAAAATAATTGCACCTAATGGAAATAAATAACTAACTATTAATAATACTGTTAAACAATTAAAATACGTTCGATACGACAAATTTAAATAATGACTATAATATGTATCTAACATGTCGATACCTTGTGATGCTATTGTCAATATATCATTGACAGATTGATTTTTAAAATCGTCTTGTTTAGCTTCAAAAGCTTCTAAAAACTGTGCTTTTAATTTATTTCTCGCATATTGTGATGGTATACCTTGAATTTTTTTAGATAACATCGCAACGATAAACCCGAATATATTTAAACTTAAGATTATCATAATAAATAAACTATAATTAATTGTTTCGTTTTTAACTAATGAAACGATTATTTTTGCAATGTAACCAAACGATATGACACGCATTAAAAATTGAAACCATGAAAAAAAACTAATTAAATATACGTATTTTTTGTTTTTTCCTAATTGTTGTTTCAGTCTTGTAAGTAAATATTTTTTTCTTTCTCTTGAAATTTTTTGTTGCTTCATAAATACCTCGTTAAATTTCTTATGAAATTATACAACATCTAATAAAAAAATACTATTTAATAGCAACAATAAAAGCCTTCTTAAAAAAGAAGACTTTATTTAATTAGATCTTTTATTCTTCCATATGGCGTTTAATAATTAATGCCACAATATCAGCTGCTAACTTAGGATGATTGTTACATACAGCATATTTATAATGTAATACTAAATTCATTTCTTTTTGTGCTTTCAACAATCTTAAATTAATTGTTTCTTCATCTTCTGATTGACGCGAACGAATTCTTCTTTCTAATTCTTCTAATGAAGGTGGTAAAATAAAAATTGATAAAGCATCAGGACATTTTTCCATCACTTGTTTTGCACCTTCAATTTCAATTTCCAACAATACGTTTTTTCCACTATTTCTTAATCTTTCAACTTCATCATATAACGTACCGTAATAATTCCCCACAAATTCAGCATGTTCTAAAAATTTATTTTCTGCGATATTTTTTTCAAATTGTTCTTTAGTAGCAAAATAATAATGTACGCCATCTATTTCTCCATTGCGAGGCTTTCTTGTTGTCATTGATATTGAAAAAGCTAATTTTAAACTTTCATCATCAATAAATAAATCACGAATCGTTCCTTTTCCAACCCCTGATGGTCCACTCATAATAATTAATAGTCCTTTTTTCATACTTTCCCCTTCTAATAATTTTTAATATCTTATCATAAATTAATATAAATTTCTAATAATTCATATATGTGTTATAATATTTTTGAGGTGAGATTATGCATTTAGATGGAATATTATTATATCGATATGTTCTAGAATTACAAAAACAATTACCAATTAAAATAAATAAATTACATCAAATTAATGAGCAAGCTTTTTTATTTCAAGTTCGCTCCCAACAAACTAATCATCAACTTTTAATTAGTTTAGATAACGATTCTTATAGAATACATTATACAAATAAAAAGTATACAACAAGCTTTGAACCTACTAGTTTTTTAATGTTGCTAAGAAAATACTTGACACAATCGGTAATTACGAATATATCACAACCTGCTGGAGATCGTGTTGTGGTATTAGAAATTGAAACACTCAACAATTTAAAAGATAAAGTAAAATATTACTTACATATTGAATTATTTGGAAAATATACTAATATGATACTTGTGAATGATACAAATAAAATTATTGATTGTTTGAAAAGAAACAGTATTTCTACTTCACGCGTACTATTTCCTAATGCTATTTTTGAAGCCACATATAATAAAAATAAATTTTCTATCTTTGAAAACAATCATCTTGAACTATCTCATTATAACGGCTTATCTAAAGTAATTAAAGATGAAATACTTTATCGTCATCTAACTATCAAAAAATTTTCTGATGCAATCATTAATAGTGATACGATATACTACTATCCAGAAAAAGCTGTTTTCCATTTAATACCATTAACACATTTTAATATGGAATATGAAACTTATCCATTACATCACGCATTAGATATTATATATGCTTCACAAGAAAGCAAACGCCAAATAAATGAAATCAGTGGTAATATCTATAAATACGTTAAAAAAGAACTTGATAAAGCTAATAAAAAACTCATTAAACTTAATGCTACTTTAGCAAGTGCAAAAAACTATGATATTAATCGACAATTTGGTGAGATTTTATATGCTAATTGTCATATTAATACCCATAACAATCAAATTTCATTGTTGGATTTTGAAGGTAATCAAGTAACAATACCATTAGACATTAAATATGATATTAAAGAAAATGCGCGTCGTTATTTTAAAAAATACACTAAAAATAAAGTAGCAGTTGAAATTATTCAGCAACAAATTCAAAACACATTACAAAGTATACAATATTATGAAACAATACAAGCCCAGCTTGCAATTTCTAATATTAATGATGCTTATGAAATCGGTGAAGAATTAAAAATAAATACTAAGAAAAACATCAAAACCACCAAACAAAAACATCCTAATTTTTTAAAGATAAACATTGATAACGTTGAAATATACGTTGGTAAAAATAATATCCAAAACGATTATATCACTAATAAACTATCAAAAAAACATTATTTATGGTTCCACGTTAAAGATTATCATGGTGCACATGTTGTTGTTAATCAAAGTGAAGTAAATGAAAAAATTTTACGAATTTGTGCAATGTTGGCGGCATATTACTCTAAAGCGAGATACAGTAGTAGTATTCCTGTCAATTATTGCTTACTTAAACAATTAAAAGCAACACGTGGTAACCATTTAGGTATGGTTTTTTTAGGTAGTTACAAAACAATTTACATTGACATTGATACAAATTTAATTACATCACTTATTGAAAAAAGCTAAAACACATTTGTATTTTAGCTTTTTTTATTAGTAGCGATCTGCAATATTGCAATATCCATTTTTAACTTCTTTACATAATTCTAGGAACGTATCAATCCCCACAAACGTATATCCTTCTTGTTTAAGTTCAGGAATTAAACGTTTTAATGCTTCATAAGTAGATTCATATAAATCATGGAAAAGTACTACCGAATAATTGTGGATGTTTTGCTTAACTGCATTATACACTGCATCAGCGTTACGATTTTTCCAATCTAAAGAATCAACAGACCACATCACTTGTTTTTGATTCGTTAATGCAGCGACTTTTTTATTAACGAAACCTCCTGGCGGGCGTGTAGTCGTTGCGTCTTTTCCAATTACTTTAAATATTGCATCGTCTGTTTTATCATATTCAATTTTAACGTTTGCATCACCAATATTCGTTAAATTTTTGTTGAATAACCCTGGATGCGTATAACTATGATTTGCAATAGTGTGTCCACTTTGATAAGTTTTCAATACTTCATCTGGATTTCTTTCAACTAAGTTACCAATTACATAAAAAGTACCTGGTATATTATGTTGGTTAAGAAGATCACGAATTTTACCATGAACAGCATTTAATGGACCATCATCAAACGTTAGTGCAACTATTTTTTTACCTTTTTCATATGTGAATTGACGTGGTGTAATTTGTTTGTTTTGGAAAAGCGTTGGTAAACCATTTCCTGTTTTAAATAAATGCACATTATCTTTAATCACAATTTTAACGTTTTTGTCATCATTCCCTAATGTAATATGCGTATCATCAATATTAATAACATTTTTATCAACTTCAGATAAATTTTTAACAACATCCGTCACACGTCTTGTATTATCTCTAAATATTTTATCAAACGTTAGTGTTTCATTAGATGTGATATTGAACGCTAATTTAGAATATTCTAAAACATTATTGCCTTCTTTTAAACTACAATTTACTTGTGCGATTGTATTAAAATATAAAGCTGAACTACAGTCATATAACCTGTTTTCTTTAATTTTATCTTTTACTTTATTAGCGTTTTCTAATAATATTTCATTTAATTTTTTGTTTGGTGTTGTTAAATAAACGATTTTTCCTTTATTGATTTTTTCTATTTTTTGATTGCCATATTTTTTTTCTAGGTAAACAGTTGAATCTTTTTTAAATATCCAGCCAGTAACTTTAATTCCTGCAAAAACGATAGCTAACACACTTATTATCGCAATAACAATATTCTTATAATTAACACGATATCTTTTACTTCGATACTCTCTTCTCACAATTTTAATCTCCAATCTTTCTTAAAATAATAATACACCTTTTTAAGAAAAAAATAAACAAATTTATATCGTTTTTAAAATTATTTTTTAATCAATATACTTGATATCGTTGATTTAGCTACATTTAAATTCATTTGATTATTCAGTATATCATATAATGTTTCAATATCTGTTATTTCTTCATCAATGTAATATTTTACAACATCATCAATCGAAACATGATTTTTACTATAGCTAAAAATGATTGGTTTACTTCTTATCCAAGAAATATTTTTAATCGTTGTAATTAAACGCTCATAAAAAACAGTATTTAGTTGATATTTTAATAAATTGTCGTGAAACCCTTGATTAATGATTGAATCAAGGGTAAAAATATCCATGTTTTTAGTAAAGTCTTCTACGTTTGCAACATAATCTTTTATCTCTTGAATTCGTATTCCATATTGTGATAACCATTCTTCACTCACAAAAACTTGATCATCTAGTTTAAATATTTTAAATTCAAGTTCTAACTTTCTAACTGCATTATATAAAGTAGACGTTTTAGGTAATTCTAATGTTTTGAAATTAAATTTATGAAGACTAATTAAATATTGCTGCAATGCTTCTTGATGCGAACTATATTTGTTGCTATACACAAATTCATTTCCAATACGATAATTAGTTTCTTCAAGTAACTGATTATGGACATGTATACTATCATTATTGAAATGGTTTCTTATTTGTTGGTTGAATGCATCTAATCCATACAAATCTTTATCAAAATTTTCATTAATATATTCTGTTATTCGTTCAGCTAAGTCGATATTTCTTACTAACTTAATGTGTTGGTTTGTGATCGCTTCTGGAAATTTCAAACGAATGTACGTTAAAATAGACGATTGATTTAAACCATATTTTTTTTCAAGATCATTTACTACATCACGCACTTTACAATCAATATTCATATATAATATCGTTTGTATAAAGTCGATTTTTGAAATTTCTCTAATTTGAATTTCTGTTCTACGATGTATTTTTTTA
Source organism: uncultured Erysipelotrichaceae bacterium (assembly GCA_945877255.1). Lineage (GTDB taxonomy): Bacteria > Bacillota_I > Bacilli_A > Erysipelotrichales > Erysipelotrichaceae > CAMCRE01. The sequence goes on along the minus strand of CAMCRE010000001.1, from coordinate 109,878 downwards.
ATGAATTTTAAGTTCGTAACACCCACAAACTTCGTACAAAAATCACAAAACTCATAACTGTTACGTAAATCTAATTGCTTCATTAATTTTTTATTATCGTTATATATTTTAGATGCACCGTATATTCCTGGTCGCAAATCTGTAATTTGATTAATTTTGTTAATGATTTTATCTGTAATTTGACATTCAAAATATCTAAATTGATTAGAGTTAGAAAATATAATACATGTACATCTTTCTATTATTCCACGTAATGCTACTGTACGTCCTCTATATTCTGGGTTGTATGTATAAAGTAATTCATAAAATTTTTTTTCGATAGATTTTTCATCAAAATTTTTATTTTTATTTTTATACATACATTCACTGAATAAATTAATTAAATTCAATGTTGTCGTTTCATTATGAGAATTGACCATTAAATTTTTAGCAGTCAATAATGCATTTTTACTTGTGTCTTTAAATTGATATTCATCAAATATTTTAAATACTGGTAAATTACCTCTTGTATATTTATTGTTTAAATAATAATACGTACTCTCATCTTCATGATACAACGTTTTAAAATCATCAAGTGACATGTCATATTTTTCAAACACTGTTTGATATTGATCTTCTTTTAAATCTCCAATTAATTGAAAAATCTTGGTTATTTTTTGTCTAATTCTTTCTCTAGTTAAGTTTCTTCGATCACCTATTTGTTGGAGTGTGTCGCCATTTAATCGCTCTTTTAATATATTAATTTCTTCATTATTATAATTAATAAAATTTTTAATTGATTTTTTAGCAAACTTTACTGTATTGTCTTCTAATGTCAAATGGCCATTTCCTAATTCTTCTCCTAAAAAATAGTATACTTTTTCAGTATTCAAATATCGGAATAAAAAACGATAATAACTATCTATTGCTTCATCATTATTATTGAAAATCCAATAGAAAGTCAACGCCATAAATTTTTCATATTCACTAATTTTTATTTTATCACATGCTGATAAAATCGTTTCAAAAACTTTATTAGAGATTCCTATTTGCGAACGATATTTAAATGCTTCATTTTTAAATTCTGTTAGTGTTTTAATGTTATGCTTATAAATGTTATCAATTACACTTACCGGAATATTATGTGCCGCCAGAAAATAAACACTATCTAATATATCAAGTCCAATATTTATATTATTCTCAGCAATCGACCGCAATGTAATAAAGTACGTTTTTTCTCGCTCACCTAATGAAAATATTTTTTCATCCACAAAAAACAAATCAGCATAACACATTTTTCTAGACGACAATTGTTTAGCTCCTGCAAGTGTCCCGTTATTTTTCAACAAGTAGTACAACGTATAATACACTCTATCCCTCCTATTCTTTAGTCAACAATAGCATATGCAAATGCATATGCCATTATATTGTCAAATATTACGTTCGCATAAACTATTGTTTTGAAACAAATTAGCTATTTTACATAATAATTATACCGATTTTAAAATAAACAGTCAATAAAAAATATTAGTTTTTACGCATTTTTTTATATTTTTTTCAATTTATGAAAAAAATATTGTTGTTTTTGCCATATTATTGTGATAATACGCTATTTTACTTGCTTTTTTAAAGTAATAAAATTGAAAACTTATTGCTCATCTTCAAAATGATAATCGTCATCTTCTAACTCTTCTTCTTCAAAATTACAAACATCATATTCTCCCTTTTCAACTAATTCTTTTTGCCATTTTTCTAAATCATTCTCTTGTTGTTGATTATTTTTTAATGATTTTAAAAGTTTACTAAACATGATTATCCCTCCTATCTTTAGTATACCATATTTTCGTTATACTTTTAAAAAATTACTGATTATTTTATAATAATTGTTGTGAGGTAAATTATGCAGTCAAAAAATCATACATTTAAATATTTTATATTATATTTTTCAATTTTTTATGGATTAGGTGTTTTTCTTCCCTACATTAATGTTTATTTAGAAAAAGTACATTTTTTTAATGGTTATCAAATTGGTCAAATTAATGCTATTTCAGTATTGTTTGGTATTACATTTACACCTATTTTTGGTATTATTTGTGACAAAACAAATCGTCATAAACATATATTACTTTTAATTCTTTCAATGTTGTTATTACTACTACAATTTTATAGAAATGCGACCTCATTCGCGATTATTTTATTAATTGCAGTTTTATTTGAACTATTTAGAACAAGTTTATTACCAATTAGTGATTTAATTTCAAGTGAGTTTGCCGAAAAAAATCATGTTCCTTTTGGCACCATTCGTACGTTTGGATCACTTGGATATATGCTTGGGAGTATTATTACTGGTATTTTTTTAGAATCAATTGGTTATGATGGTATGATTTTTACATCATTTTCAATTGCGTTAATTATTGCAATTACTTCCCTTATTTTTATTCCTAATCAATCAAAAAAACAACCTGCTTTTAAATTAAATTTTAGTTCGATTATTAAAAATAAAAAATTTTATGTATTATTGTTATATGTTGTGACAACAACAACTTTAATTGATGCAACATCTTCATATATTGGAAATCATTTAATAATCACATTAAAAGCTGAAAGTTACTATATTAGTTTATATACTTTATTTATGGTATTACCCGAAATACTCGTATTACCATTTGCATTAAGATTGATCAATTATTTTGGGCAACGAAAATACTATATTTTATCAGCTATACTTGTATTTATTCGTTTATTCGTTACTGGTATCACAAATTCTCCTGTCATTGTTATTTTAATGCCTATTTTTCACTTTACTAGTCTTGTGGCTGCTACTGTTGGTAATATTACTTTTTTAAGAAAAACATTTAAAAAAGAAGAGCTTGCAATGGTGTTTACATTATTTAGTGCATGTGCGGGTTTAATTCGTGCTGGTTATAATATGTTTTTTGGAATGATTTACCAACAATTAGGCAGTAATATTGTATTTTTAATTTCAGCTAGTCTTGTAATCGTTGGTTTAATTATTTTTTACTACAATAATATTTTCGATTAAAATTGATAAATTTCAGTTTTAATTTTTTTTTTAGGATTTTTTATTATTTAATACTATTATAATTACAGAGAAAGGAGAATAACTATGAATTATTCATTTTTTGTGGGGAAAATTGTTGAGTTACCACAGCTCAAAGAAACAAACAGTGGTGTTAAATTTACATCAATGGTCATTGAAGTAGAACGCAATTTTAGAAACGCTGATGGTGTTTTTGAAAAAGATTTAATTCACTTTACACTATGGAGAGGAATTGCTGAAGAAGCAATTGTGTCTTCAAAAGTTCATGATTATGTTGCCGTTAAAGCTCGTGTACAATCACGTTGTTACGAATCTGAACACGGAAATACGTTTTATAATTATGAATTTATCGCAGAAAAATTATCATTTATTAAAAAATAGGTTGTTGATAACTTTATCAGCAACCTTCTTTTGTATTATTTACTACGGAATCAAAATTAAACGTTAAAACAGTTTAAATATATTACAATTTATTTTTATGCTATAATATTTAGGAGGTGAAATTATGAAAATTTCTAAAGTATATGATGCTAAATCTATTTTAAATAATGTTGCATATGTCACGCCGTGTATTCACGCCAAAAAAATTAAAGAAAATTTATTTTTAAAATGTGAAAATATGCAATTTAGTGGATCGTTCAAATTACGTGGTGCATACTACCGTATTCAACAACTTACAAATTCTCAACTTAAAAAAGGTATCATTTGTGCTAGTGCTGGAAATCATGCACAAGGTGTGGCTTTTGCCGCCAATAAATTAAACGTCGTCGCAAATATTGTGATGCCTATTTCAACGCCTATCTCCAAAATTGAAGCAACAAAGCAATTTAATGGTAATGTGATTTTATACGGTGAGAATTTTAATGAAGCATACGACTATGCTAAAAAGCTCCAACAAAAAAATGATTACGTTTTTATCGAACCATTTGATGATGAAGACGTGATTATTGGTCAAGGTACAATTGCACTAGAATTATTAGAACAATTACACGATATTGATACGGTTTTTGTGCCGATTGGTGGTGGTGGACTAATTAGCGGTATCGCTTTTGTTTTAAAAAACTTAAAACCATCAATTAAAATTATTGGTGTACAAACAACTCAAACACCATCGATGATTATATCCGTGCAAGAAAATACACCTTGCATCGTAAAAAAACAATATACAATCGCAGATGGTATTAATGTTACCCAACCTGGTGAAATTACTTTTTCATTAGTTAAACAATATGTTGATGCTTTTATTAAAGTCAGCGAAGATGAAATCGCAGCTAGTATTTTAACACTACTAGAAACAATGAAATTAACTTCTGAAGGTGCAGGAGCAGTTGCATTAGCTGGCTACCTCTATCATTATCAACCATTACCTCATGAAAAATGTGTGTGTATTATATCTGGTGGTAATATTGATGTCAATTTATTAAGTAAAATTATTGATTTAGGGTTATCTAAAACTGGTAGAAAACTACGTTTTTCAATAGAAATCGATGATAAAAGTGGTGCTTTAATCAAAATATTAGACATCATTAAAAATCATAATGGTAATGTTTTAGATATTCATCATACGCGTTATGACCAAAACTTACTAACACATAAAGCATTCGTATCTTTTCATATCGAAACAATGAATCAAGAACATGCTGATGAAATTTTAAGTGAACTTATCAAAAATCAATATTATCCTCTTTGTAATTTATAAAAATAGCACCAAAAAATACTGACAACCATTTAAGGTATAATTTTTATTTTCGGTTCCTCTATTTCTTATTCGTTACATTCATTTTATTTATAAACTTCTCTTCTATATCCAACATCCACAAGGACTAATACCACTTTGTCATCTTGAATATCCGATAAAAGTCGATAATCACCTATTCGATATCGCCATTGCCCACTTTGATTTCCAAGAATCCCTTTCCCAAGTGCTCTAGGATCGCTACATCACATTAAATTTTTATCAATCCATGCTTTAATAATTTTTTGAACATGTCTATCTAATTTTTTAAATGATTTATCAAACTTATCTGTCGTAACAATCTGATATATCATAATTCGAGCTCATCCCACAACTCTCCAATTGGTTTAACATTTAATGTGCCATTATTTTTTTCATTTTCGTATTCACGAAACACATTTAAATCATATTCATCTTCAATTTTATGAATCATAGTTAATCGGATAATTTCAGATAAACGCATATTGTGGTGTTTTGCATAGTTTTTAAATATTTCTAATTCGCTATCATCTATTCTTAAACTAATTATTGCCATTTATTCCTTCCTCTTTTCTCACATACTTTGTAATACATTTGTAATACATTGTCAAATTGAAACAATCCAAAAATTTCTTACAACTATTTTATCAAAAAAGATGATATAAGATTATCTTACATCATCTTTTTTTTACATATAATTTTGATATGGAATGTTGTTTTAAATATTGCTGTGCTTCACATATATGTTTTAACGTAATAGATTTCAATAATTCTGAAAAATAATTAAACGGTAATTTTTCAAATTGATATCGCATTAATTGAAACGATAATTTATCAAAACGTTCTTTTAAACGCATTTCAAAACTACACATTCTTTTTTTTATTTGATTTAAATCTTGTTCTGTCATTTTAAAATCAATAATATATTGCATTAATGACGATAAAAATTCACTATCTGAACTTTCTGCATATAACACCAGCATACTATGTAGATCATGTATATCCACAAAGTAACCAAAATAATCATTAATTTTTTTATCATCCAACCATTTTTGATAATCTGAGTTTAATGGTGTAAGTACTTTTGTGAGTAGTAATTTTAGTGCAACATCATACATTATTTTTTTATCTTTAGGTAAAATATTTAACTTATATCCTAATAATACTTTATCACTTGCAACATCTAAATTAATTTCGTCTTTTTCTATGACAACCTCACTTTTCTCACTAATCATTTTATTATGAATAATACTGTTTTCTTTATTCATCAATGCATGATTATTAATCGTTAGTTTAATATGCTCAAAATCTATATCACCCACCACTGTAATAACAGTATTTTGTGGTGTATAGTATTTGTTGTAAATATCATATAAATGATTAGCTGAAATATCACTAATTGATTTTTCGGTACCTAATATATTATTTTTAATTGGCGTATTTTCATACATGTTTTGAAATAATTTATGGAACATTACTGTTTCTGGATCACTATCATACATGCTAAGTTCTTGTAAAATAATATCTTGTTCTTTCTTGACGCTATCATCACTAATTTCTAATTTTGTTACTAGATCTAACAACAATAAAAATGATTCTTCAAAATTGAGCGTTGTTGTAAAATAATACACTGTTTCATTAAATGACGTAAATGCATTAACATGACTCCCTAATTTTGCAAATTCATGTAAATAATCACCATCATATTTTTCAAACATTTTATGTTCTAAAAAATGAGCAATACCAAGTGGTACATCATCATTCAAATTATGTTTCGAACCATATTGAAAACAAACAGAAGCAAATTTTTTTGTGAAATTAGGCTTATACACATGAATTAGCGTTAAGCCATTTTCATATTGATATGTCGTTATTTTTTCCATCTGGTTCTCCTTCAATAATATATTCGTAAATTAAATTTAACTGTTTTGCAACAGTAATAACATCTTCTTTTGTAATTGCATGAATTTTTTTTATTTTTTCTTGTAATGATAAATCAATTTTACGCAATTCATTATGTAAATCCATACTAATTTGTGATGTTAAACTATCATTCATTCCTAAAAACAACGACACTAAACTATTTTTTACCTTTAATAACATTTCATCAGTAAATTGCCCATTTTTAATTTTTGTTAGTTCATGAATAATCGCATCACGACATAAATCAATATTTGAACAATCAACACCTGCATGAATTAACATTACATTATCATAATAATAACAATGGGAAAATATACTGTAACACAATCCCATTTTTTCACGTATCTCATTAAACAATAATGAATCATTTCCACCTAATAACTCATTCAACACTAACAACGGAAAATAAGTTTTCACATTTAATGCATTATTAACATTAACAATCATATTAATATAACTTTGATCAACAACTCTTTTTTCTCTTGTGATATGATATTCATTACATTCATTAACATAACAAGCATTTTCAACACTTTTGTTTTTAACATTAAAAGTTAAATTAGTTACTTCACCCGCTACATAAATACGCACAATATCGTTTTCAATCATATTTTGATATGTTTTATTTAAAATATTTATATCTGCACATTTAATTAAGTCAATATCACCATGTACATCTGTTGTTAAATATGGATGATTCGTTGCACTTTGCAAAGCTATTTTCATACTATAACTTGCCACATCTTCTTGACTTCTTAATATGCTTGCAATATATTTTTGTTTGATTTCTTCTAAATTCTGATTAAAATCTAATGGATTATAAATTAGCTCTTGAATAAAGTCTAAATATTGTTGTACATTGTTTTCTTGATCCAGTGTATATTTATCACACAACACATTTCCCTTAAAAACAATGGCATGATATTTTCCATAAGTTGTTGAACTCACACTTAATGTTGAACCGTATAAATCATCTAATTTTTCACGAATAGCTTGTTTAGTTGGATATTTTTTTGATGCATTAACTAATAAATCTTTTACTAAATTACGATACGTTAACGTATTATCTAATTCAGATAAAAAATACACTTCTACTTCTGCCGTATAAAATCTATCATCTTTAATTATTTTCATATTTACCATCTCTGCTTTAATACTTTCTCTATTTCTCTTTGTGCTGTTTTTTCTTTTTCACTATTACGTTTGTCATATAAACTTTTTCCTTTTGCGAGTGCGATTTCTAATTTAGCAATACCATTAATTAAATAAAGTGATACCGGCACAATTGTATATCCCTTTATTTTTACTTTGTCATGTAATTTCTTAATTTCTCGTTTATGTAATAATAGCTTTCTAATTCGTGTTTCATCATGATTGAAACGATTACCAAAATCATATTTGCCGATAAACATTTCTTTAATAAACGCTTCATTACCCACAAATGAAATATAACTATCTTTTAATTGGACACTACCTTTACGTATTGATTTTATTTCAGTTCCAACTAATACAATGCCAACTTCATAAAATTCTTCTAAAAAATAATCATGTTTAGCTTTTCGATTTTGTGCGATAATTTTTTTCATGCATTTTTTTCTCCTTTATTTTAAAATCTATTGTTTTGTTCAAAATATCTACTTTATCCACGATTATTGAAATTTTATCACCTAATTGGTATATCTTTTTTCCCGCCACAATCGTTTTAGTTTTATCGTTATAAAAAGCAGGTTGGTGTAATTGTTTAATATGCACTAATCCTTCTACTGTATTATCTAATTCCACAAAAAAACCAAAATTTTGAACACCAGAAATAATACCGTTAAATTGCATTCCTACTTTTGATTTCATATATTCACATTTTTTTAAATCTTCGACTGCTCGCTCTGCATCAATCGCATTACGCTCTTGACGACTCGCATGATCACAAATATCTTTCAATTTACTAGAAAACGATTGAATTTCTTGATATCGTAATTCAAATAAAAACTTTCTTAAACTACGATGCACAATTAAATCAGGATAACGTCGAATAGGTGATGTAAAATGCGAATAATGTTTTAATGCTAATCCAAAATGACCTAAACAGTTCGCATCATAATACGCTTTTTGCATACTTCTTAATAATGTTTTAGAAATCATTGGATAACTAGCCATTTTTTTTACATGCGTGAGTAATTGCTGTAACTGTAACGGAAATACATTTGAAGTATTTATTTTGTGTTTAACGCCAATAACTTTTAAAAACTGAACAAATTCTTTCATTTTTTTACTGTCTGGCGATAAATGGACACGATAAACACCCGGCAAACTTTGATAATCTAAAATTTCTGCTACACATTCATTAGCACTTATCATGAAATTTTCAATTATTTTATGAACTTTATTCGTTTTATACAATTGAATATCTTTAACTTTTCCTTGTTTATTTAACAAAATTTTTGCTTCTTTTGTATCAAAATCAATTGAACCAGCAAGTTTACGTCGATTTGAAATTTTATCACTTAATATTTGCGATAATAAACACATTTCATAAATTTCAGAATATTTTTCATATAACGCTATTTTACCATTTAATAAATCATTAATTTCGGTATAAGATGTACGATAATTACTATTAATAACTGATGGATACACTTCATATTCAATTATATCACCTTTTTTATCAAATAATATTTCACAAGTTAATGTTGCACGATCAACATTTGGATGCAAACTACATATTCCATTACTTAAATATTGTGGTAACATCGGAACAACTCTATCGACGACATATACACTTGTTCCACGCTCTCTTGCTTCTAAATCAACTAAACTATTTTCACCAACAAAATATGAGACATCCGCAATATGCACGAATAATCGTGTATTATTTTCTTCTTTAATAAGTGATATCGCATCATCAAGATCTTTTGCATCTTCACCATCAATTGTAATCGTTAATAAATCTCTTAAATCTCTTCGATTCTCAATATCTATTTTATCCGAAATATGCTGAACTTCTTGTAAAATTTCATCACTAAAATATGGTTGAATTTGATATTCATAAAGTACACTTTCAATATCCACACCAACTTCATCTTTATGGCCAATAATTTTTGTAATGTTTGCTTCTAATATTTCACCATACTTTAATATTTCACATAATACTTTATGCCCATTTACTAATTTAAACTGTGCAATATTTTTAATTTTTATTTTATTTTGAATTTTCTGATTGTCGGGTTTAACTTTATTATTATTCACAACACCCACAAAATTAGTTATACTTCGATTAATAATTTTAAAAACTGTTATTTCATCACTGTTTTTATATTTAATATATTTTCCGATAATTAAATCATTATGCATTGCAGTATGCATATTTTCCTTAGCGATGTAAAATGATTGATTTTCTGTATCCACAAAACCATAACCATTTTTATTGACACGAATCGTTCCTTTAATGTATCGTTGTTGATCAATTTTATAAAAACGTTGATTATCAAAAACAATCTCGCCATTATTTGCCATTTCAAACAATATAGACAATACTTGTTCACCATAAATTTCCTTAATTTCTGTTATGTCGTATTGACTAAATTTACTACTATTTATTAAATCTTGTAGCATGTTCTCACCTCCAAAATAAAAAAAGACCTAAAGGTCTTATTTTAGAAACTGAATTGCAATTGCAGTTAGAATAAATACCATTCCAATCAACATTGTAATTTGCGACATTACTTTATCTGATCCTCTTTCTTTAATGTTTGCGAATAAGTTTAAACCTTCTCCACCACCAAAAGCACTGCTAATACCATCAGATTTACCACTTTGTAATAACGCTAATACAATTAGCAATATTGCACAAATCAACAATACGCCGTATAGTACTTGTAACATAAAATCATCCCTTCTTATACACTTTTACTAAAATATTTTACCAAAATTAATGATTTTTTGCAAGTTTAAACATAATAAAAAGCCCATTTGGACTTTTTGCTCTATTATTTTTTAGCACGTGGATGTGCTGCATAATACGTTTGCTTCAAATAATCATTACTCACATGTAAATAAACTTGTGTCGTTTTAATGTTTTCATGCCCTAATAATTGCTGAAGCAACCTTAAATCAGCACCATTATCTAATAAATGCGTCGCAAACGAATGTCTAAACATATGTGGGTGTAGTTTTAATCTTAAATTCGTTTTTTTACTACACTGATCTAAAATATATTGTATACCACGTGTTGTTAATGGTTGACCATTTTTATTTAAAAACAAACGATCACTAATAAAATTTTCATTAATATACTGCACCATTAATAATTTAATCGCATCATAAAATGGCACGATTCTTTCTTTATTACCTTTTCCCACAACTGTAACAATATTATTTTCAAAGTCAATTTGCGACAACGTTAAATTGCAAATTTCACTTACACGTAAACCGCAAGCGTACATTAACTCAAACATCACGCGATTTCTTAATCCAAATTGTTCGTGTAAATTGATTGATGATAAAAATTCATCAATTTCTTCCACAAACAAGAAATCAGGTAACGCTTTATTTTGCTTCGGATTTTTTATATTTTGAAACGGATAATTTAATATCCCTTTTCTTTGCACTAAAAAATCATAATACAACCTTAGTGCAGATAGCTTACGAGAAACACTACTGCTTTTTAAATTAAATTCTTGATGTAAATAATAAATGTAATTCCCGACTATTTTATGCGTTACTGCATCAACAGCAATATTTTCACGATTAATGAAATTAATAAACTGTTGAATATCATTTTGATAAGCTAACTTTGTGTTATCACTAGCATCTAATTGTGTAATAAATTGATCCAAAAACATTACTTAAAATATGCTAGCCATTGCGACAACTGTTCAATTCCTTGCTGTCCATACGCTAGTTTACGCTCTTTTTTCTTTACTTTTGTTAGTAGTTGCATTAAACCAAAGTTAGCGTTCATAGGTTGAAAATTATGCGCAGATGTATTAGAAATGTAATGTGCCAATGCACCTAGCATAAATGTATTAGGCAATGTTTTTATTTCTTCTCCTAAAACATATTTAGCCATGTTAATACCTGCCAGCATTCCACTAGCTGCTGATTCAACATATCCTTCCACACCTGTCATTTGACCTGCAAAAAATAAATCTTCACGATTTTTAAATTGATACGTTGCCTTTAAACAAGTTGGTGCATTTAAATAAGTATTACGATGCATCACACCATATCGCACGATGTTACAATTTTCTAAACCTGGTATTAACGATAAAACACGTTTTTGCTCTTTCCAAGTTAAATGTGTTTGAAAACCAACGATATTATATAAACTCGCAGCAGCATTATCTTGTCTTAATTGTACAACAGCATATGGCTGATGATTTTCATCTTTTTCTAAACCAACTGGTTTCATTGGTCCAAATAATAACGTTTGATAACCTCTTCTTGCCATTTCTTCAAATGGCATACAACCTTCAAAATATATTTCTTTTTCAAATTCTTTTAAAGGTACGACTTGAGCATTAATTAATTCATGATAAAAAACATCAAATTCTTCTTTACTCATCGCACAATTAATGTAATCTTGACCATTCCCTTTATCATAGCGTGATTTATAATACGCTTTTGTAAAGTCAATGCTATCTTTTTCAATTATTGGTGCTGCAGCATCATAAAAATATAATGATTTTTCATCTACTAACGTTGCAATTTCTTTACTCAATTCATCACTTGTTAGTGGACCAGTCGCAATAATAACCGGTCCTTCTGGAATTTTTGTGATTTCTTCTTCAAAAACAGTTACTAATGGATGATTTTTTAAAAAATTTGTAATTCCTAATGAGAAACCTTCTCTATCAACTGCCAACGCACTACCGGCTGGTACTTGATGTTTATCCGCATATTCCATAATAAGCGATCCTATCGTTCGCATTTCTTGTTTTAATAATCCTACGCCACTTGTTAGTTCATTACTGCGTAATGAATTCGTACAAACTAACTCTGCAAAATGATTAGTATGATGTGCTGGTGTCATTTTCTTAGCACGCATTTCATATAAATCAACTTTAATTCCTCTTTTAATTAATTGGTAACAAGCTTCACTTCCTGCTAATCCTGCACCAATAACGGTTACTTTTTTCATATTACCTCATTCCTCTAATTTAGCGATATATCTACATTTTGGAAAACCACTACAAGCTAAAAATGGTTTATTATAACGCGATACACGTATAACAAGTTCTTTTTCACATTCTGGGCAAATTTTACCTGTTTTTTCTGGTTCTTTTTTTTCCTTACTAGATTTAATATACTTACAAGTTGGATAATTGCTACACCCTACAAATTCACCAAAACGACCTTTTTTATACGTTAACGCACCTCCACAATCTGGACATTTTTCATCAATCACACGATCATCTTGTTCATTTTGTGTATAGTCACATTCCGGATATGTTGAACACGAAATAAATTTTCCATATTTTCCTTCACGATATACTAATTCATTACTACATTTAGGACATAAAGCATTAACGCGTTCTAACTGCTTTTTCTCCATTTTTTCATATGCAATATCTACTAATGGTATAAATTTTTGATAAAAATTATTTAATGCTTCAACATGACTTAAATCACCTTCTGCAATAATATCAAGTTGTTTTTCTAATAATGCTGTATATTCAACGTTTATAATCTCACTGAAAAATTGTAACAATTGGGTGTTCGTGAGAATACCTTGCCGTGTTGGAAAAAATACTTTTGTTTTACTACTAGCAGTAGCTTTTTCTAATAAAACATATTTTCTATCTTGCAATGTGGATAAAATAGTTGCATAAGTTGAAGGTCTTCCAACACCATTTTCCTCTAATTCTTTAATTAAACGTGCCTCAGAGTAACGTAGTGGTGGTTCTGTAAAATGCTGTGATTTTTCGCAAACTACATGCTCCAACAATTGATTTTCAACTAATTCTGGAAGTAATGTTTCACTCGTTGATTCATAATCAGAATAAACTTTCAAATAACCATCGAACACTAAAGTTTGACCATTTGCAGTAAATTCTGCTTCATTATTAATAATAGATATTGTTGTTGCATTTAGTTTTGCACTAGCCATTAAACTTGCAATCGTTCTAAAATAAATTAATTGATACAATTTATATTCATCATGTGATAAATACGACTTAATACTTGATGGTGTATATTGAATATTTGAAACACGAATTGCTTCATGTGCATCTTGAGCATTTCCTTGTTTAATTGGTCGATATTTCCCCACATATTGTTCACCATACGTATTTTCAATGTAATACAACGTTTCTTTCACAAAATCATCAGATAAACGATATGAATCAGTACGCATATATGTAATTAACCCTTCTATGCCATTTTTAAGTTGAATACCTTCATATAGTTTTTGTGCGACTTGCATTGTTTTTTTAGCTGAAAAATTTAATTTCGTTGCGGCTTCTTGTTGTAATGTAGATGTTATAAACGGTAATTTTGATTCTTTATTTTTAACTTTATGTTCGATCGTAGTAACGTAATAGTTTTCTGATAAATGATTAATAATCGATTCAGCTTCTGTTAATGATTCAATTTTAACTTTTTTATTTTTATATTTTGTTAGTTTTGCTTTAAACAACCCATTAACATCAATTTCTAAATTCCAATATTCTTGTGGTATAAATTGCTGAATTTCTTCTTCACGTTTCACAATTAATGATAATGCTACGGATTGTACTCTACCAGCAGATTGTGATTTAATTTTTTGACGCAATAAATTCGATAGTTTAAACCCGATAATACGATCTAACATTCTTCTTGTTTCTTGCGAGCGAACTAAATCCATATCAATTTGGCGTGGATTTTCTATTGCTTTTTTTACTGCTTTTGATGTTATTTCATTAAACACGACACGATTTAGTTGTTTAATATCTAAATTTAATTCATCTAAAATATGCCATGCGATTGCTTCCCCTTCACGATCAGGGTCACTTGCAATATACACTTCAGAAACGTTTTTAGCGTTTGTTTTGAGTTGTTTTACAACATCTTTTTTATCTTTACTAACAACATAATGTGGTTCAAAATTATTTTCCACATCAATCCCTAATCTTCCTTTACCCGTTTTTGATAAATCACGAATATGTCCTTTGCTAGAAACAACACGATAATTTTTCCCTAAATATTTTTCTATCGTCTTTGCTTTTGCAGGAGATTCTACAATAATCAACTTTGCCATATCCTCACACCCTCTCAAGTACCTATAATATACTATTTTTGCTGATTTTACAACTCACTAACTATTTCTTTCAACGTTTCTGCATCATTAATTACGAATGCACCTTCTTTTATTAATAAATTGTTTAGATTATACTCTGAAAAAAAGCTTGTAGGGAAAACATATATTTCTTTTCCTAATGATAAAGCTAAATTAACGGATAACATTGTTCCAGAATTAATTTTACCTTCAACAACGATTAATTTTTCACATAAAGCTACCATAATTCTATTACGCATTGGAAAATGATGACGATATGGTTTAACATCATTAGGATACTCACTTATTATTAAATCAGTTTTTCCATATAGTAGTTTATTTTCTTTTGGATATATACGATTTATTCCACACCCTATTACACCTATCGATTGTTTTGCATATTGATGCACATAGCCATCAATACCTTTTGCAAGACCACTAATAAATAAGCAATTATGCATTGTAATTTGTTGTGTTAGTTTTTTACCCTCTAAACTAGCATTTCGACTTCCAATCACACAAATTATTTTTCTTTTCAGTAGATCAATATTTCCATGATAAAATAATACGTATGGTGGATTAGCTAATTGTTTCAGTATTTCAGGATAATTTTTGTCTTCAATTGTAATATATTTACCGTTATAATCGACTCTTTCATACGGTTCATTATTTAATATTGCGTTATTAATTTTGTTGTAGTCGCCATTATAACGAAGAGCATAATATAATAATCTCATAAACTCACCTCAATTATTATATTATGCTCATTTTTTTAATCGTAATATTTATATAGTAATCGTTGTCCTATTAATGCAATACTACCTATACCTACCATCAATATTTCATTTCCTGTCAATGGCATTAATTGGAAAAAGCTTCCAAATACTGTATATGCTACCACAAACACCAACAATAATAAACCGATTAATATTTTTTTAAGATTATTTAATGGTTTCCCAACATACATCACAAGCATTAATCCATTAATTACCGCTAAAACTGTTGCAATAGTATAATAGTTAGTCATTTGACTAAAAAACAGCATTACAATACTTAATAATATTGCCGAACTTCCTGCAGTCAACAATACATTTTTCATAAAATTCTCAGAAATTTGATTTTTGTTTGTTTCTAACGTTAAGAAAAATGCCGGAATACCTATCGTTAATGCCGAAACTAATGTTAATTGTATTGGAATAAACGGAAACTTTATTGGCGTCAATAATGATATTAACGCTAAAATAATCGTTAAAATCGTTTTTACTAAAAATAAAGTTGCTACTTTTTGAATATTATTAATAACTCTACGACCTTCCATTAAAATATCATATAAACTTTGGAAATCATTTTTTAATAATACAATGTTTGAAATTTGTTTGGCGGCATCACATCCTTGTGCCATCGCAATACTGACGTTTGCTTTTTTCAGTGCTAATACATCATTAACACCATCACCAGTCATCGCAACTGTTTTTTTATTTTGTTGCAAAATATCAACCATTTTTTGTTTTTGTTCAGGTGTAACACGACCAAAAACATTGTATTGTAAAATCGCTGTGGTAAGTTGTTCATCTGATAATGTACTTGCATCAATAGCATCAATATCTTGTAATCCTGCTTTTTTTGCAATTGCTGATACAGCTAAAGGATGATCACCAGAAATAACTTTGACTGCTACGTTTTGTTTTTTAAAGAAGTCAAAAATTTGTGCTGTATTTTCTCTTATTACATCACTTAAAATAATAAACCCGACTAATTGTAAATTATCTGGTATATAACTTTCAGTTACACCGTATTCACTTTTCGCAAAAGCTAATACACGATAACCATTATTAATGTAGTTTTGAATTTTAGAAAGTTCTGTTTGATTTTGTTTTTTAAACATAAATTCATATGCACCTAATAAATATGTTCCTTCTTTTTTAAATGTTACAGCACTAAATTTACGCTTACTATTAAATGGTAATTTATTAATTATTTCAAAGTCATTTAATTTACCAAAATGTTGTTCGATTGCTTGTTCACTAGCATTACCGTATTCAAATGCATTAATATAATTTGCAATTTCATGTTCAAAATTTCCTAAAGTTTCGACAACTTGTAAACGACCTTCGGTAATCGTCCCTGTTTTATCAACGCACAATACATCTACTCTTGCAAGTGTTTCAATACAGTAAAGCTCTTGAACTAATACGTTTTTTTTCGCTAATTTATAAACACCAACTGCTAATGCAACACTCGTCAATAAAATTAACCCTTCCGGTATCATTCCGATTAATGGTGCAACTGATTTCAATATTACTTCATCAATAACTAACTTAAAAACATATTTATTTTTTAAATACATTAATATTCCTACCGGAATAATCGCTATTGTAATGATTTTTAAAATATTATCTAATGTATCACGCAATGCTGAAGGATGTTTTTTGTTTGCTTTTGTTTGTGAAATTATTTTATTAATACGACAGTTTTCACCCACAAATTGTACTTTTAAAACTGCATTGCCACTAACAACAACACTACCAGAATATACTGCATCTTCTAAATGTTTATGAATTGTGTCGCTTTCACCTGTTAAATTAGATTCATCTACTTCTATATAACCATCTACTAATTTACAATCTACCGGTATTTGATTACCTATTCCAACTATGATTAAATCATCCACCACAATTTCATCATTATTAATTTCAAGTGTTTCATTATCACGAATCACTTTAATTTTTGATTCAACTAATAATGTAAGTGAATCAACCATTTTTTTACTTTTTAATTCTTGAAATATTGCAATAAATGTATTAAAAATAATTACACCCATAAATAGCACATTTTTATAATGACCACTTAAAATAATAATCATCGCTAATACAATATTTAAAATATTAAAGTAATTAACAATATTATGATAAAATATTGCTTTTTTAGATTTCGTTTTTGTTGCTGTTTGATAATTAATTAAACCAGCTTCTTTTCTTTGATTTACTTCTTCTTTAGTTAGTCCATTCATACGTTAATCCACAAACACAAATGTAATATCACAAATCGCTACAATATCACCGTCTTGACAACCCGCTTCACGCAACTGTTCATCAACTTTCATAGCACGCATTTTTCTTGCAAAACGTAGTGCATCTTCTTCTGTCTCCAGTTTAGACATTTTAAAGACACGCTCAATTTCTTCTCCAACAAGTCGCCATTTACCATTTCCAAGATTTTTGATTGTAAACGCTGGTTTTTCTTCTTCAAATTTATATAATACACCTGTAGCAGTTGATGGTGTTTCTAATGATGATAATGCAAATTCTGGTGTGACTTTTAATAATGCATTTACTTCATACAGTACATTTTGAACACCTTCTGCAATTATCGCACTCGTTTCAAATACTTTTAAATGTGGATACGTTGCTTTAAATTTCATTAAATTTTCTTGTGCATTTTCCATATCCATTTTATTAGCAACAATAATTTGTGGTCGCTCTAATAATCGATATTCATACGAAGCTAATTCTTTATTAATAATTTCGTAGTCTTCAATTGGATTTCTAAATTCACCACTCATATCAATAACATGAATAATCACACGACATCTTTCGATATGTCTTAAAAATTGGAGTCCTAATCCTTTTCCTTGACTTGCATTTTCAATTAATCCTGGTAGATCAGCTAACACAAACGATTCATTAGTTGTAACTTGAACAACACCTAAATTTGGTACTATCGTTGTAAATGGGTAATCAGCAATCTCTGGTTTAGCAGCTGAAACAACAGATAAGAAAGTCGATTTTCCTACGCTTGGAAATCCCACTAATCCAGCATCAGCTAATAATTTTAATTCGACAATAATTTCTTTTTCTTCGCCTGGTGCTCCTAATTCTGAATACTCTGGAGCTGAATTTTTACTTGATTTAAAATGATAATTTCCTTTTCCACGAATACCACCTTTTGCGATAATTGCTTTTTGATGATGTTTGGTTAAGTCGGCGATCATGGCACCACTTTTACTATCACGTACAATCGTACCTAAAGGCACCTTAACAATTAAATCTTCACCGTTTGCACCATGCATTTTTTTAGGTTTGCCGTTTTTTCCACTTTCTGCTAATAATTTTTTATTATATTTTAAATCTAGAAGTGTACTTTTACCCTCATCAACTTGGAAAACGATATCCCCACCATTTCCACCGTCTCCGCCATCAGGTCCTCCTAATGGTACATATTTTTCTCTTCTGAAAGAGACAATACCGTCTCCTCCTTTTCCAGCACGAACAAACAGTTTTACGCGATCAATAAACATTTTTACACTCCTTTCATTAAAAAAAATAATCCCAATTAGGGATTATTGTGGATATACTGAAACTTTTGTTTTATTTTTACCTAAACGTTCGTATTTCACAATACCACTCGTTAAAGCAAATAACGTATCATCTCCCCCACGTCCTACATTAGTTCCTGGGTGAATTTTAGTTCCTCTTTGACGATAAATAATTGAGCCTTCGTTAGTGTATTGTCCATCCGCTTTTTTTGCACCTAATCGTTTTGAATGTGAGTCACGACCGTTTTTAGTCGAACCTACCCCTTTTTTAGAAGCAAATAACTGAATATCTAAAATAAATTTCATAATTACACCTCCTGTTTTGTTATTTTTATGTATTTTTGATAACTTTTTTGTATAGTTTCTAGTTGTATTACTAAAGCATGTAATAATACTGATAATTGTTCGCTATATTTTTTTACACTTATCTTAACAAATCCATCCGAAACACTTAATTCACACTGATCGTTGGCAATATTTTCAATTGCATTCAGCATACCAATTGAAATACTACTCACACCAGCACAAACAAGATCTTGACCTCTAACAGCACTATTAGCATGACCAGAAATCACAATTTCTTTAATTAATTGATTTGAATAAGAAAGCACGACTTTTATCATATTAACCTACAATTTTTTCTACAACTAATTTTGTATATGGTTGACGGTGTCCTTGTTTACGTTTAGTAGAACCGTCTTTTGCTTTATATTTGAAGATTGTAATTTTTTTAGCTTTACCTTGTTTTAAAACTTTAGCAGTTACAGTAGCTCCAGATACGTATGGTGTTCCAATTTTTGTTCCTTCAGAAACGAATACAACTTTATCAAAAGTTACAACATCTCCTTCAACCACGTTTAATTTTTCTACAAGAATGTTGCTTCCTACTTCAACTTTTACTTGTTTTCCACCTGTTTCAATAATTGCGTACATATTGCACCTCCTTTTTCTCTATAGACTCGCCATGTAAGGTGACTCGCTTAAACCTTTTTATGAGCGGTTGTAGCTTATAGATGCATACAACATAGTTATTTTAACATAATATCAATAAAATAGCAAATAAAAGCATTAAAATACGGAATTTACAGCATTTTTATTTTAGCACGCAAATACTATAATTCTGCATTTGTAGATAATAACACACGCACTTAAAAATAAAAATGCGAACGATTTAATACTGTTCGCATTTTAAGCTATTGTTTAGTATAAACTCCACAATTATAATCTTTTACTTTCTTTTAACCATTTTTTTATATTAGCAATATGTTTCGTTAATTCATCAAAATTAACTAATTTCCATCGCCAATTTGTTTCATTAAGCACACCTGGCATATTAAAACGAGTTTCATCATCTAAACCTAGTAAATCTTGTACTGGAATAATCGCAATATCTGGTAATGTGTGATACGTATATTCAACAAAATTTTGCCATAATTCATTGTTGTTGTAATTTTTTTCTTTAAAAAAGTTTTTGATTTGAGAAAGATATGTTTCATCAAGTATATTTAACCAACCTTGAATAGTTTGATTATCGTGTGTGCCGGTATAAATAACCATATTTCGACTCTCGTTTAACATTGCTTCTTTTTCAAAATCTAGCATATGTTGGACAATTTTCATACCTTTTAGCTTATAATGATCTCTTAACGCTAATACTTCTGGTCTTAAATCACCTAAATCTTCAGCAATAATTTTTAGATTAGGTAATTTTTGCTGTATCATATCAAACAACGCATAACCTGGTGCTTCAATCCACTCACCTTCAATAGCAGTTGGACAACTTGCCGGAATTTTATAGTAAGTATCAAACGCTCTAAAATGATCAATGCGAATAATGTCAAACATTTTTTCTGTATAAGCTAATCTATTTATCCAAAAGTCAAAATCATGCTTCGCTAAATAGTCCCAATCATATAAAGGATTACCCCAACGTTGACCCGTTTCACTAAAATAATCAGGTGCAACGCCAGCAACAAATGTTGGATCACCGTTTTCATCTAGTAAATACACTTCTTGATTACACCATACATCTAATGAATCTAACCCAGTATAAATAGGTAAATCACCCATCATCATAATCTGTTTATTATTTGCATACTGACGTAATTTATCCCATTGTTTATAAAACATATATTGTAAAAACATTTCATATTCAATTTCTTTTTGATGAATCGTTACATCATACTTTTTATCTTTTATCCAATTTCTGTGTTCTGGTAACCATTGATTCCAAATTTTGTTATTATTCAATTTTTTAAACGTTACAAAAACAGCATACAAATAAACCCATTCTTGTTCAATAAATAACTGATATGATGGTGTTGGTTTAAAATTTTCAAACGCAATCTTAAAGTATTTTTCTTTGAAATCTCTAACTGCTTGATAATCAACAACCGCACTATTTTCATTAAAACTTGAAATATCCTCTGAAATCAAACCTTCTTGTTTTAATAAATCTAAATTGATATATATTTCATCTCCCGCAAACGATGAATAAGTTTGATATGGTGATTCACCATATCCTAATCTATTTAAAGGTAAAATTTGCCAAATTGTTTTTCCTATTTCTTCTAATGTATCAATAAAATGATATGCTTGTTCCCCAAAATCTCCTACACCATGACGTGCTGGCAAAGCAGAAATTGGTAATAATATTCCTGAAGTTCTCATCCTTTGACCGCCCCTGAATTACCTTCTGAGTAATAACGTTGAATTGATAAAAATAAGATAACCATCGGAATCGAAACAAGTACGGCACCAGCCGCAAATCTTGTAAAAAATTGGTTTACATTTTCACGCGATATCATCTCAAACAATCCTACCGAAACAGTGTAATATCGTGCATTAGACCCTGCAATAACTTTTGCGAATATAAAATCAGCCCACGGTGCTAAAAAAGATGCAATAACCGTCTGAACAATAATCGGTTTAGATAGCGGAATCGTAATTTTAGTAAATACATCCCACTTACTAGCTCCATCAATAATTGCGGCTTCATCAATTGCACGTGGAATTGTATCGAAATATCCTTTTGCAATATAAAATCCTAGACCTGCCGAACCAGAATATACTAATACTAAAGCAACTAAAATAAAATAACCTTCAGTTAATCCAACACCTTTTAAAATGTAATATACAGCAATCATTGACATAAATCCTGGAAATAACCCCATAATTAGTGCCATATTCATAAATGGTTTTCGCATTTTAAAACGTGCTCGACTCATCGCATATGCCACTGCCAATGTATAAAACGCAGATATAATACAACTACAAATAGAAACAATTAATGTGTTCATGAACCATAATCCAAAATTAAAAATTTCAGTTTCTGTAAATAAACGTGTATAATTGCTTAACGTTAATGTTTTAGGAATAATTTCAGTTGAATATAAGCCTTGTTCTCCTCTAAAACTTGTGAGTAAGATCCATACTAATGGTGCAATCCATATTAATACTAATATTAATAAAAATGAATGAGAAAATATGTTACTTATAATTTTTTTAAGTTTAGCAGACGTAAAATTTTTCATTATTGGAATCCCTCCTCATTTTTATATGCACCTGTTCGACGATAAATTACTAATGCCATAATTGTTGATAGCACAAATACTAAAATACCGATTGTTGCACCAATATTATAGTCGTTATATTGAATCGTTAATTTATATAACCACGTTACTAATAAATCAGTTTTTCCTGCTGTAGCCTTATAGTACTCTAAAGACGCAGGACCGCCACCTGTCAACAAGAAAATAACATTAAAGTTATTAATATTACCAATAAATTGTAATAATAAATAAGGTGCTGTAATGAATAAAACTTGTGGCATCGTAATTTTTATAAAAGTAGTAAATGGTCCTGCACCATCAATTGAAGCAGCTTCATATAAATCTTTTGGAATGTTTTGCAATATCCCAGTCACAATTAATAGCGTGTGTGGAATACCAATCCATAAGTTTACAATAATTACAGTTACTCTCGCCCAATCTCCATTACTTAAAAACGGTAAATATGTACCATGACTTAATAATCCTAGTTTTTGTAAAATAATATTCAATGCACCTTGATCTTGCAACAAACCATTAATTACTAACAATGTTACAAATTGTGGAACAGCAACAGATAATACGAAACCTAAACGCCAAAATGATTTAAACTTCGTTGCTTTGCGATTAATTAATAACGCTAGTAAAATACCAAAAATATAGTTTAAAAATGTTGCGAATATCGCCCAAACAATTGTCCAGCCCGCAATATTCCAGAATGTTGTTCCTAATTCACCAGAAAAACTAACCAATTCTTTGAAAGTTTCAAAACCCGTCCAAGTAAATAAATTACCAGGCGGTTGATGATGGCGATCAAAATTAGTAAACGCCATTGAAATCATAAATATTAATGGTAATACAGTAAATACCACAATACTTAAAATAGGTAAAAACAATAATGTTTTATGTAATTCTTGATCAAAGTAACGGCGTAAATCATCTTTAAACGTAGAAACTTTACCTGTTGTTTCATATAGCACTTGCGTACGATACGCCGAACATACATTCGCTTTCCACAATAAGAAAAACGAAATAATCATCCCGATCGTTACTAAACCATACAATAATAACAACATTGAATTATGTCCAAACGTTTGGATATAAATACCTTTTACTGCATCATATTTTTCACCAGTTAACTCTGTTCCTAACGTTGGCAGCATTGATAGTGAATACAATCCAAAACGCAACATGTATGTTAAAAACAACACCTGCGACGTAAAGAAAATTAATCCTTTAATAATTTGCTTATGAGAAAAATGACCTAATCCCATAATCAAAAATGATAATTTAGTCCAACGATTACCTTTTTTGAAAGCTGATTGTATTGTATATGGTGTATTAAACTGTGAAGTTTTTTTCTTCTTAAACATATAGCACTCCTTTTCATTTTTTCATGCCAGAAAAGTGGAGAAATACACTCCACTTTTAAACGATTTAATTATTTATTAATTGCGTCTCCAGCTTTTTTAGTAATTTCTGCAGCATTGCTTTCAGTTACTTCACCACTTAAGATACTTGTTCCTAAAGCAGCCATTGGATCCCAGAAGTTACCCATTTTAGCAACCATTGGTTGTGTAACACTCGCTTCCGCAATTTCTAAAATTTGTGCTAATGCAACAACATCTTTTTTAACCGCTTCAGAATTTGCTAGTGTTTTCCATGTTGGTGTAATACCACGTGTTTCATAGTGTAACGCTTGTGCTTTTTCACCACCTAAAAATGCTGCTAACGCTACTGCTTGTTCTTGATTTTTAGATTTTGCGTTTACCCCAATTGCTTTACTTCCAGCAAATGATTTCATTTGACCTTCTTTGCCGTCAATTGTTACTGTTGGCAATTTAGTGGCACCAAAGTTTTCTTTTAATGCTTCTTTGATCGCTGCAGCGTCCCAAGAACCAGTTACATATGCACCTAATTTTCCTTCTTTAAACTTCGCAATTGAAGAACCTTTTTCTTCTTTAGCGAATTTTGGATTTTTAACTAAATTAGATAAATATAATGTTACTTTATCTAAGCTTCCAAAGTTAGTTCCTGCTGATTCATCCGTACCATTTGTTCCGAATAATGTTCCACCTTGTGAGAAGTAGAATGCTGGTAAATACCAACCATTTGAAATGTCATATGCAAAGTTAGTTACGCCTGCACCTAAGTTTTTATCCATCATTTTATTTAAATTTTTAACTTCATCATCAGTAAATTTAGATTTATCGTAGAACATAAAGTATGTATTTGGTGTAAACGGTATTCCATATACTGCATTTTCATAAGTAACTGAACCAACCATTGATTCTGAGTTATTTGCTTTCATTTCTTCTAAATATTTACCACCAAATTTAGATATCGCTTTTGCTTTTGCCATTTCAGGAATTTGATCATTCGCAAACATAAATACATCTGCAGCCGTATCAACATCTTTTAATAATTGTTTTTTAGCATCTGATTCTGACATTACTTCTACTTTAAATGTTAAATTCCATTCTGGATGTTCTTTTTTAAACGCATCTAATACTTCACCAATATAACCTTGTTTATGTCTTTCAGTTGGTGTTTGATCTTCTGATGGTGCCCACACTTTTAATGTTACGTCTTTTTTAGCCGTTGATTGACCACAAGCTGTTAATAATAATGATGCAGCTAATCCTGCTACTGCTAACTTTTTTATTTTTTTCATAATTTCCTCCTATTTTAATTTCCATATTTCATCATTGTATTGTTTAATTGTACGATCAGATGAAAACATACCCGCTTTAGCAATATTTACGATCATCATTTTTGACCATTTCTTACGATCTTCGTACATTTCAAACACTTTCTCTTTTGTGTTAATATAATCTTCTATATCTAATAACGTCATAAACCAATCTTTGTTGATTAATTCATGATGTAAGCGACTTAAATTTTCATGACTTCCAATTGACAATAATTCATCACTTACAATAAAATCAACGATTTCTTTAATTTCAGGTTTTTCGTAATATTCTCGTGAACGATACGAATGCTTATCATAAAGTTCTATTACCTCTTGACTTGATTTACCAAATATAAATATATTTTCTGATGATACTAATTCACTAATTTCCACATTAGCACCATCTAATGTTCCTAATGTAACAGCCCCATTTAGCATAAATTTCATATTACCTGTTCCACTTGCTTCTTTACTTGCTAATGAAATTTGTTCGCTGACATCACAAGCTGGAATAAGTTTTTCTGCATAAGTAACATTATAATTTTCAACCATTACTAATTTTAGATGCTGACTAACGATAGGATCGTTTTCAATCAATCGACTTAACGTTAATAATAAATGAATAATATCTTTAGCTATAGTATACGCTGGTGCTGCTTTTCCACCAAAAATAATATTAATTGGACGTTTTGGATAATGTCCTTTTTTTATCATTAAATATTTATAAATAACATATAACGCATTCATTTGTTGGCGTTTATACTCGTGTAATCTTTTAATTTGAATATCAAATATACCGTCTCGATGCAGCAAAATATTTTCTTTTTCTAAAATATAATCAACTAAATGTTGTTTAGATCGTTGTTTAATTTCTAAAATAACTTCTTGTGTTTCAGAATCATCTTGATAATCTAATAGTTTTTCTAATGCTGTTGCATTTTTATAAAAATCATTTCCTATTTTGCTTTCTAAATACGCTGTTAATGGTTGATTCGTAAACTGCAACCATCTTCTAAATGTAATACCATTCGTTTTATTGTTAAATCTTTCTGGATATATTTCATAAAAATCATGTAATTCTTCGTTAATCAATATATCAGTATGTAATTTAGCAACACCATTCGTACTAAACGAAAAATGAATTGCAATATTTGCCATGTGTACACGCTTAAATTCATCAATAATATGCACTTTTTTATTACTGAATTTTTGTTTGATCAATTCATCTAACTGATTGATAATAGGTACTAATTGTGGCACACATTCTTCTAAATAAGTTAGTGGCCATTTCTCTAATGCTTCTGCTAAAATAGTATGATTAGTGTATGCACATGTCTTAGTAACGATATCGATCGCCTCATCAAAGCTAATCCCTTCTAATTGCAATCTTCTAATTAATTCAGGAATAACCATCGTAGGATGGGTATCATTAATTTGAATGACTACATGTTCATGTAATTTTCTTAATGAATGTCCTTTTTTAATTTCTTCATCAAATATATACGACACACCTGCACTCACCATAAAATATTGTTGATAAATGCGTAATAAATGTCCTTCACGATCCGAATCATCAGGATATAAATATAACGTTAAATTTTTTTCAATAGCCGTTTTATCAAATGAACTTGCACTTTTAGCAATTGATTCATCTATTGTTTTAACATCAAATAAATGTAATTTATTCACACCATTTTGATATCCGACAACTGAAATGTCATACAAACAAGCATTTAATTGATGATTTTTAAAAGTAACATCACATTCAAATGTTGTTTTTTCTAACCAGCTTTGTGGCGTGATCCATGCGTTTTTTTCTTCTGTTTGTTTAAGATCATTAAATTGTTGCTTAAATAAACCAAAGTGATAATTCAACCCAATTCCATCACCAGGTAATCCTAATGTAGCAATCGAATCTAAAAAACAAGCTGCTAATCGCCCTAATCCACCATTTCCTAGTGATGGCTCGTTTTCTAATTCTTCAATATCAGAGATATTTTTTCCAATACTTGCCAATTCATTTTTAATGTCGTGATATAATCCTAAATTGATTAAATTATTAGATAATAACTTACCAATTAAAAACTCTGCTGAAAAATAATATAGTTTACGATTTCCTGTAATGCGTTTTTTATTTTCAATTTCCCTTTTTGTTAGTGCTAAACATAATACAAAAAGCTCCGCATTATTACACTGAATCAGATCTTTATTAAATTGCTCTTTTGCTAATTGCGTTAATAACTTCTTCATCGCTCCTCCTTATACACTTATATTATACGCAAACAAGTAAGAGGTTTCAATGTTAGAATTGTTATTTATTGTCGCAATTTTGTTTTATTTTGTTGTCGTTTTTATACTTACTTGGTGATTTCCCTGTCAACGATTTAAAGCGTTTAATAAAATAACTTACACTTTCATATCCTAAATCAAATGCTACTTCCTCTACTGTTAAATTAGTGTTTGTTAGTAAATTTAATGCACGATCCATTCTCAAATGATGAATATAGTCCAATACAGACTTTCCGGTATATTCTTTAAAAATTTTTGTGAAATGAAATTTACTATATCCTGCCATTTCAGCTAATTTTTCACTTTTCAAATCTAGTTGATAATTTTGTTGTATATAATCACATATTTCCTTCATCACAACATTACTCGTTTTTTCGTTCTTAACGATTTCTTTTAAATATTTTCCATTCAAAGATAAATAAATGAGTTGTAGTATATATGATTTGATTAATAAAGCATAGTGTTGTGCTGCACTGAAATACACTTGCACAATATCAGAAATTAATTTTTTTATTTCGGAATAAAATTCGTCTTTCTCAGTAATAACGTTTTTTAAAACGGCATAAAATATTTCTGAATCTTTTTCATTAATTATACTTTGATTAAATACAATACTTTCAAATGCTAAAATGTCTTTTTTATTAGATTCTATATAATGCAATTCTTCACTACCTATTAATATTATATTTCCTTTTTTAAGAGAATATGATTTTTTATTAATCCACAATTTACCTGTTCCTGATGTAATTAATATCATTTCATATTCTTTATGCCAATGTGTATAAATAGCTCCGTATACGCGACAATCATCTTTATATACTTCGAGCGGCAACATTCGGGTTCCATGTGCTTTTATTTCTCTTAATTTTTTATTTACGTGCATATTTATAACTCCTTCTACTTTATTATACAACATTTTTTTGCTTTTTGAAGCCCTTACGCACTTTAATCTTAAAATAAAAAGAGCTTTCGCCCTTAATTTTCATCATCTTTCTTTTTAGATCTTTTCACAAACATAAAGATTAAATAACTAATTAGCAATAAACCACTAATCGTTAATACCATTAACCATAATTTGTTATTAGATACATCATTTGTTGCAACTACTTGCTTAATCATTTTCCCTCCTAATATTGTATTTTAAAATCTTCATCATTAATTATTTTTTTATTTATTAAAATTTTCGATAACAACAATGCACCACTAATCGGAACGATAAAATATGTTGTTATGACTATAAAAATGCTCGTTAGCGAAAATTTTGCATTCGACAATACATGTAATGGACCGACTAGCCCACTCACGCCAAAACCAGCTGAAATTGCATTAACATTAATATTAAATAAATATGCAAAAACACCATTAATCAATGCAACACAAAATACTGGAATAAATATTTTAGGTTTCTTCACAAAATTTGCTAGTTGTAATTTAGGAGAAGCAATAATATGTGCTAATGCAACCGAAAAACCATTGCTTTTAATCGCAAATACAGCTAATACAACACCACACGTAGCAGCCCCTACACTTGCACTACCACCAGCTAAACCATTAATTGATATCGCCATTGCGATTGCAACACTTGAAATTGGTGATACGATTAAAAACGCAAAACTAATCGAAATTAATATCGACATTAGTAATGGTTGAAATTGTGTCGCAAACAAAATATATTCACCTATTAAACGACTAACTTCTTTAGTGAATGGCAAAATCATTAAACCTAACAAACCAAATAACACACAAAGTATTGTTGGTAACAACAGTAATGTATATGCTTTAAAATAATCTTTTATCATATCAATTACAATCACACATAATATTCCAATAATAAACATATTAATAATATCACCTGTTCCATTTAAAACAACTGTGTTTTGTTGTAATTTAATAGCACCACTTCCAATAAATATTACCATCGACATACTTGCAGCTTGAATCATTGAATAATGACATTGTTTGGCAATACATATCCCTACACATACACTCATTAAACGTTGTGCCACAACAACAATTAATTGAATTTCATCTTTTAATTGAAATGTATTTGGTACTAGCTTTAAAACTTCCATAAAAACTGCACTTGGCATTAATGCGACAACTATTCCAATACTTAATCCAGTTAAAACGTTATTAATTTTTAATTTCATTGATTTTCCTTAATAATTTCGATGATTGTGTTTGTTGCTAACACCATATGCTCCACACAAATAAATTCATAGCGACCATGAAAATTCTCGCCACCTGTAAAAATATTTGGCGTTGGAATACCCATAAATGATATTTTAGATCCATCTGTCCCACCACGTATTGCATTAATTTGTGGTTGAACCCCCAGTTTGAGCATCGCTTTTTTTGCTAATTCCACACAACGCATATCTTTTTCAATTATTTCTTTCATGTTGTAGTATTGATCTATCATCTCAACACTAACAATGTTTGCTTGATATAAATTATTCAATTTATCCGCAATTTTAAACATCATATTTTTGCGATGGTTGAATATCGTTTTATCGTGATCACGAATAATATACGTTAATTTAGCTAATTCTACATTACTTTCAATGTCATAGAGCATATAAAAACCATCTTTTTCATCTGTGTTTTCTGGAGATTCTAATAATGGTAATTCATTATGAAATTGTGTTGCAACTACATTTGCATTAATCATTTTATTTTTTGCACTACCTGGATGAACTGAGACGCCTTTAATTGTAATTTCAGCTTGTGCAGCATTAAAGCTTTCAAATTGTAATTCTCCTAAAACACTTCCATCTAATGTATAGGCAAATTCAACTGGGAAGTCATTTACATCAAATAAATCGGCACCTTTCCCTATTTCTTCATCTGGTCCAAAAGCGACATAAATATCACCGTACTTATCTTGTGTATTCCCTATAAAATAACGACAAGCTTCAATAATCTCCACAATTCCTGCTTTGTCATCTGCCCCCAACAATGTATCACCTGATGTTGTAATTAATGTTTTTCCAATATAATTTTTTAGATTTGGAAAACTATTTGGATCTAAGTTATATTCATCATTTAACGTTATTATGTTTCCATCATAATTTTCAATAATTTGTGGCTTAACATTTTCACTTTCATAATCAGCAGTATCAACGTGTGCAATAAATCCAATTGCTGGTTTTGTGCTATTCCCTTTAATTTTTGCGATTAAAAAACTGTTTTTTTCATAATAACGCACTTCATCAAACCCTAATTGTTCCAATTCATCTTTCAGCATTTGTTGGAACAACACTTGGCGATAAGTAGAAGGTATCGTGTTTGAATTGGCATCTGATCGTGTATTTATTTTCACATATCTAATAAATCTTTCTATAATATCTTTCATTTTTTCCTCCATATGACAATGAGCTACTCATCTAAAAGTAGCTCACACCCTGTTCTACAATCTATAATTTTTTGATTACTTGAACCACGATATTTCAAATCGAAATTGCGTAGTTTCCATTCAAATTTTCCATCCACTATCACATCAATTTTATTAAGTAGCCGTGATTTATGTGGATGATTTTTCAAATACGCATAAGTATAGCCACTATAACACCATACATTAATTTGATATGGTGCTAACTTATCCAACAATTCGCATAGTTCATCAATTTTTTCAAATGGTTCTCCACCACTAATCGTTAGTCCATCTTGATATTTTGTCGCTACTATTTCTGAAACGAGCTCATCAATATCTTTATCAAAACCACCAGAAAAACAATGTGTTTGTGGATTATGACACATAAAACAGTGGTGATAACAACCTTGCACCCAAACCACTGTTCTCAGTCCTGGTCCATCTACTATCGAATCTTTAGTAATTGGACTAGCTAATCTAATGGTTCCCATGTTTTACACGATCGTGTTCTTCAGCTTTTTTTCCGTTATTGAAACGATCTAATGTTCCTACTAAATACCCCGTAATTCGGCGTATTCTCTCAAACGGTATCGAACCTTCTTCACGCTCACAGTTTGGGCATACACCATTTATAATACCTGAATAACCACATACTGGATCACGATCTATTGGATGATTGATGCTGCCATATCCAATTCCTGCTTCTTTCATACATTTAACTATTGATTTAATTGCTTCAACGTTTTTTGTTGCATCGCCATCAATTTCTACATATGATATATGACCAGCATCAGTTAAAGCGTGATAAGGTGCTTCTTTTAAAATTTTTTCTGATATTGATATATTGAAATACACTGGTATATGGAACGAATTAGTGTAGTATTCTTTATCAGTAATACCTGGGAAATGTCCATATGTTTTGCGATCCATTTTTGTAAATCGTCCTGATAGCCCTTCTGCTGGTGTCGCAATTACCGAGAAATTTAATTTATAATGATGTTTAGCTTCATCCATTTTATCTTTCATAAATTGAATAATTTCTAATCCTAATTTTTGTGCTTCATCACTTTCCCCATGATGCTTACCAATTAACGCTTTTAGACATTCTGCTAACCCAATAAATCCAACCGACAACGTTCCGTCTTTAATAATATTTTCTAGCGTATCATTTTGTGATAATTTTTCACTACCATTCCATACACCTTGTCCCATTAAAAATGGGAAGTTTTTCACTTTTTTCTTACCTTGATATTCAAATCGTTCTAATAACTGTTTGATTACTAAATCAATTGTTTTATTTAAACTATCAAAAAATGCTACTTTATTATATTTACCAGAAACTATACCATTTTCAATCCCTAATCTAACTAAGTTAATTGTTGTGAAAGATGTGTTTCCTCTACCTGCAACAGTGTTTTCACCTACAATATTTCCAATAACTCTTGTTCTACATCCCATGTACGCAATTTCTGTGTGTTTTTCTTTTTCATTATAATATTGCAAGTTAAATGGTGCATCAATAAATGAAAAATTAGGGAAAAGTCTTTTTCCAGTTACACGACAAGCTAGTTCAAATAAGTCATAATTTTTATCTGTTGGTAAATAATTAATACCTTCTTTAACTTTAAAAATCAATATTGGAAAAATTGGTGTTTCTTTATTACCTAATCCAGCTTCTTGTGCTAATAATAAGTTTTTAGATACTAAACGTCCTGCTGTAGATGTATCTGTTCCAAAGTTAATACTTGAAAATGGAACTTGTGCCCCTGCTCGTGAATGCATTGTGTTTAAATTATGCACAAATGCCTCCATTGCTTGGTACGTTTCTTTATCTAATTCTTCTAATGTAGTTTTTAATGTGAAATCAACTAATTTTCGATACTTAGCATCAATATTCTCAAATTGGTTATCTAAATAAATTTCATCCTCTTCAATTTCAAATTCAAGTTCTAATAATTGTTTAGCTTTCGCAAAGTTTGATTTAAATATTTTTTTAAATGATTTTTCAACACCTGGTGCTAAGTAATAATCAAACGCTGGAATACTTTGACCGCCGTGTTGATCATTTTGATTACTTTGAATTGCAATCGCTGCTAATGCAGCATAAGATGTTATACTTTGTGGTTCTCTTAAATAGCCGTGCCCAGTTGAAAATCCATTCTTAAATAGTTTTTCTAAATTAATTTGGCAACAAGTCAATGTCCCCATATTCATAAAGTCTAAATCATGAATATGAATTAAGCCATTATCATGTGCTTCTGCAAATTCTTCTGATAATATTGCTGATTTACAGAAAAATTTAGAAACACTACTTCCATACTGCAACATTGTACCCATCGCAGTATTTCCATCAATATTCGCATTTTCTCGTTTAATATCGTTTGTGTCTGAAAATGTAATATCACTTATTTCTTTCATTAATCCCATTTTTAACGTTCGGATTCTTGTTCTTTTAGAGCGATAACTCGCATATAGTTCACTTGTTTTATTATAGCCTTCGCTTTTTAAAATTTGTACAACAATATCTTGAACCCCTTCTACAGTCGGAGTTTGGAGCCAATATACACTATCTAATTCTGCAATTACTTTATCACACACATCTGCAATATTTACTTCTTCTTTTGAAGTTTTACAAGCACGTTCAATCGCTGTATAAATTTTACTATACTGAAATTCAACTAATCTTCCATCTCGTTTTTGAATCTGCTTCATACACATCCTCCATATATCATATATTATATATTATATTTATTAGTTTGACAACATAAATATTACCTTTAATTAAAATATCTGTTTTGATACCACTGATATGTATAAAAATAAAGAACTTAGTTTTATAACTAGTGGTTATAGTTAATTAAATAAATTAATCTTTCTGAAACTTGTTTTGATATTTATAATAACAGCATTAAACTTTTTGCGACAAACACCCAATCGATTATACTTATTGAAATGTCCTAAAAAATTTATTATTCAATATTATTTAAAAAGTTTAAGAATCAAATGCAACTTATCAGGAATATTCCTGCAAAAAAACATATAAGAAAAAGAAAGCTTCAATTCCTTTATATCTAGTGTTTGCAATGTATTTTTCCGAATTTTCGGAAAAATAAGGCGTAGTGCATTAGAAAAAGATTCTACCTTAGTTGGTGATATAAAGAATTTGAGTCAAAATGCGATAAAAAAACTAAACCGCTTTGAGCTACAAATTACTAAATTAGGAGGTATTAATTTTATGCGTAATGAAGTTATCATTTATAAAGATGGTGCGTTAGAACTTCCTGTAGAAGTTACACCCGATAAAGAAACTGTTTGGCTGAATAGAAAACAAATCGCAATTTTGTTTGATCGCGATGTAAAAACTATAGGCAAGCATATAAACAACGCACTTAAAGAAGAGTTAGATTATTCAGTTGTCGCAAGTTTTGCGACAACTGCACCTGACGGTAAAACCTATAAAGTAGATTACTATAACCTAGATATGATAATATCTGTTGGTTATAGAGTAAAATCACAAAGAGGAATTGCATTTAGAAAATGGGCTACATCTGTCTTAAAAGAATATATTGTGCAAGGTTACGCAGTTAATCACAAGCGATTAAAAGTATTGAACAAAGTAATAGAAATTCAGTCAAACATCATTGCCGATGTTCTTGAACTGGATTCTAAAGCAGTTCTTGATGTTATACAAAAATATAGCAAAGCTCTTGAATTATTAGATGATTATGACCATCAAATTGTTGAGAAACCGATTCTATCCAACAAGGAAACTTATAAATTAAACTATACAGAATGCCGTAATCTAATTGATAATATGGCAATTAGTACTACATCCACTATATTTGGCAAGGAAAAAAGTAAAGGCGCATTAGAAGGTATTATTGGTTCCGTTTATCAAACTGCACTTGGAAAAGATTTGTATCAATCTGTTCAGGAAAAAGCAGCAAACCTGCTTTATTTCATTGTAAAAGATCACCCTTTTATTGACGGGTGCAAAAGAATCGCTGCAAGTATATTCTTATATTTCTTAAGCAAAAACAATTTACTATTTAAAGGTAATAAAAAAATAATTTCTGACAGTACATTAGTATCCATCACTTTACTATTAGCCGAGTCTAACCCAGAGGAAAAAGAAATTATGATTAACATGATTATGAATTTCTTAGAATGGTAAGTTTTATTATTTTCAATACAAAAAAATATATTGTTAATGCTACAAAAATCAGAAACAAAATTATAAATGTGTTTAGTTAAAAAAAGACCTGTTTTTTGTATAAAAAAGACGATATTTCTATCGCCTTTTGAGATTAATTTTTCATTTTGCAAATTTGGATTTATACCTGTCTATTTAAATACTCAATCTTCTTAAAATCTTTATTGTTATTATTATCATTTCTATATGAGTCTTTTGATGATGCTTCATAAATACTTAAAAACTGCTTCAAACTCGGTACACGAAACTTTATTTCATTTAGTTGAATAAGTTCTATATCTAATTCAGAGACACCTGCAAAATCATATAAAGAATCAATTGAACCATATTCTACACTAATTCCATTTTTACGAAATTCATGCTCATGAATGTCTACTAAGTCATATCCCAATTCATTCATAATCATCACTATTTTGTCCCAATCATCAATTCTCAATTCATCCGGAGCATCCCAACCTCTCGGGTCTCCCGAAACATGAATATCAATATCTGATGATTCCCAATCTACATTTGATATAAATTCCAATCCTAAAGAACCCATGAGTGTAGGTACGATTCCAATTCTATTCAAATATACGCAAATGTTCCTAAATTCATCGAATAAAACACTCATTTTATACCTCATTAATTTCATTTTTTTATATTATACCATTTTTAAACTTCTTCTATCCTTAAAACATCTTAGAAACTATATCAATATCAAAAAACATCTATATACATGTCAAAAACTAAGTAAACTTCACTTAAAAATAACACTTATTTATATTTTTCTTCTAGCTTGCACATCCAACGACCTAAAAGTAAACCAGCCATAAAGACAGCAATACACGCCCCCACAATAGCTATATTAAGGTTTTGATAATTAGTTGGAATAATCATAACAGTAGATGCAACAACAACCCCAATTATAAAATGAAACATTTTCGAATAATAATGCTCTAAAATATAATTAATCGTTTTGCTTAAAACAACAACTGTAATAATCATACCTAAAAAAATAGGAATAATGACGTTTAAATTTAAAGACTTAAAACCATCACTCATATCTTTATACATTCCCATATACACAATGAAGTTAGAAGAACTCAATCCTGGAATTAAAATACCAAGCGAAATTAAGAAACCTGATATAAACCACGTAAAGAAATTACGTGGTACGTTATTAAATAACGTTGACTTTCCAAAATATAGTATAGTTGCTACAACCACAAATCCAATAATCGCAAAAATAATATCTGATTTTGAATGTTTTTGTTTAGTTGCTTCTTTTAATAAAGAAGGAAACGTTCCAACGATAGCACCAATAAAAAACCAAATAACGATTGATTCATATTGCCCTAATACAAAACTCACAAAATAAGAAAGTAACACAACACTAACGATGTAACCAATCATAATCGGTGTAAAAAACTTTAAATTTTCTTTTGTGTTTTTACGTGGATTGGACATGAAGCTAATTATTTTTTGATAAACACCAAAAATCGCAGCTAACGTTCCACCACTTACACCAGGCAAAATAAAACCCGAACCAATAAACATCCCCTTAATAAACCTTAGTATAATGTTTTTCATATGATCACCTATTTTAAACTCGCTAAAATTTTTGAAATTTTATTACCTTCAGCTAATGTTTCATCCAACTCAAACGTAATACTAGGCACTTTATAAGTCGTCAGTTTTTTAGATAATTCACTTCTTATAAAACCTTTAGAACGATTTAATGCTTTTAAACCAGCTTCACTTCTTGCATCTTGACCTAAAAATGAAACATAAACTTTCGCAAAAGCATAATCATTTGTGAGTGATACATCACTTACAGTAATAAATCCTATTTTAGGATCCTTAACTTTAAATTGAATGATTTCACTTATTTCTTTTAAAATAATGTGTTCCATTCGCTCTTTTTTCACACTCATTCAACAACCTCTTGATCTTCATATGCTTCAATCACATCATTTTCTTTAATGTCATTATAATTAGCAATAGTTAATCCACAATCATACCCACTCGCAACTTCTTTAGCATCATTCTGGAAACGTTTTAAAGAACTTAATTGTCCAGTATATATTACAACACCATCACGGATTAAACGTACACGACAATCTTTTTTAATTTTTCCGTCAGTAACCATACAACCAGCAATCGTACCTACTTTAGATACTTTATAAATTTGACGTACTTCAGCTTGTCCGATTACAACTTCTTCATAAACCGGTGCTAAAAGACCTTTCATTGTAGCTTCTAACTCTTCTAATGCTTTATAAATAATATTGTGTAAACGAATCGTTACTTTTAATTCTGTTGCTTTATCACGAACGAGTGCATTAGGTCTAACATTAAATCCATATATAATGGCATTTGATGCACTAGCAAGCATAACATCTGATTCACTAATTGCACCTACTGATGCACTCACTACTTTAACTCTTACATCTTCTAAACTTAATTTTTCAAAACTTGCTTTAACTGCTTCAACCGATCCTTGAACATCCGCTTTAACGATAACGTTAATTTCACGTAACTCACCTTGTGCAATTTGTTTCGATAAGTCATCTAACGTTAATGCACTACTTGCATTTCTTTGTTGCTCAATACGCTCTTGCGTACGTTTTTCAGCAATTAAACGTGCTTTTCGATCATCTTCAAAAGCCATGAAAATATCACCAGCAACAGGAACATTATTTAATCCAATAATTTCAACTGGTGTTGAAGGTAACGCTACTTTCAATTCTCTACCTCGATCATCTTCCATTCTTCTAACTTTACCAAAACTTGTACCTACTACAACTGAATCACCATGTTTTAATGTTCCATTTTGTACTAATAATGTTGCTACTGGTCCACGCGATTTATCTAGCTTAGCTTCAATAACACTACCACTAGCGCTTCGTTTAGGATTCGCTTTAAATTCTTCAACTTCAGCCACTAATAAAATCGTTTCTAATAAATCAGAAAGTCCTTCCCCAGTTTTGGCAGATACTTTACAAAATATTGTACTTCCTCCCCATTCTTCTGGCATTAATCCAAGATTAGCTAATTCACTTTGAACTTTATCAAAATTGCATCCCGGTTTATCAATTTTATTAATCGCCACAATTACTGGAACATTTGCAGCTCTAGCATGGTCAACTGCTTCTTTAGTTTGTGGTTTGACACCATCATCTCCTGCAACAACAATAATAACAATATCCGTTACTTGTGCTCCACGAGAACGCATCGCTGTAAAAGCTTCATGTCCTGGTGTATCTAAAAACGTTACTTTTTGTCCTTTAACACTTACTTGATACGCCCCAATATGTTGCGTAATTCCCCCAAATTCTCCTTCTGTAACTCTTGTTTTTCTGATTGCATCTAACAACGATGTTTTTCCATGGTCAACATGTCCCATAATCGTTACTACAGGCGGACGTGTTACAAGTAATTTAGGATCATCATCTATTTGAATATTTTCTAAATCGTGTTCCGCTATAATAATTTCTTTTTTTACTTCAATTCCAAACTCCGAACAAATTAACTCAATTGTGTCATCATCTAATGTTGAATTAATCGTCACCATATTTCCAAGCATAAATAACATTTTAATAATTTCACTAGCGTTTTTATTAATTTTTTCAGCTAATTCTTTTACTGTTAATACATCATGATAAACAATATTCGTAATTTTTTCCACCACTTTTTTATTGGTAGTTTGTTTGTAGTTTGATTTTTTTCTAGTATTTTTTACTGCCATTCAATTCACCTATCCCTTCATATATTGTTTTATTTTTTTACTCATTCCTTCATCAGTAATTGCTACTGCTTTTTTATTAAATTCACCAATTGCTAAATTTAAACTATTTTCATCAAAAAATTCAAAAGCGATATTGTAGTACTGGCATTTATCCATTAGTTTTTTCTTTGTGTTATCACTTGCTTCATTACTAATCAGCACTAATTTTGCTTGTTGCTTTTTTAATGCAACAAAAATCGTTTCCCCTGTAACAATTTTTCTAGCACGTGTCGCAAGTCCCAACATTCCTATTATTTTTGAATTATGCAATATTTAATAACTCCTCATAAATTTCATCTGGTATTTCAACTTCAAGCACTTTTGAAAGCGTCTTTTTCTTTTGTGCAAGTAATATCACTTCTTTTTGTTTAGAGAGATATGCACCTCTTCCATTTTTTCTACCACTTAAATCAATTTCTACTACATTTTCTGGTGTTCTGACCACACGAATAAGCTCTTTTTTTGGTAATCTTTCTTGTGTGATCACACATTTACGCATCGGTATTTTTTTATTCATAGTCATCATAGTATTCATCATATTCATCAAAGTCAGTATCATCATAGATCCAAGATTTTTGTTCTTCAATCTCTTGTAATCTTTCAATTTCTTCTAACTCTTCATCTGAATAAATTGCAGTTGTATTTTTTGA
Organism: uncultured Erysipelotrichaceae bacterium; assembly: GCA_945877255.1. Lineage (GTDB taxonomy): Bacteria > Bacillota_I > Bacilli_A > Erysipelotrichales > Erysipelotrichaceae > CAMCRE01. The sequence continues at coordinate 70,101 of CAMCRE010000001.1, read as the reverse complement.
TGTAGCAACAAGTGGTGTTCTAATTTTACGCTCTTCTTTTTCAACTTTAGGTTTTGATTTTTTAGCTGCTTCTTTTTTAGCTTTTTGCACTTGACGTAATAAATCAGAAACATCATCTTTTTTAATTTCTTCTTTAGATTTAATCGCTATTTTTTCTTCTTCAAATGCAACTTCTTCCACAATCTCTTCAATTGGTTCAGCAACAATTTCTTGATTTGAATCTACTTCAATAGTTTCAACCACAGGTTCTTCAACAATTATTTCTTCAATTATTTGTGGTGTTTCAACCTCTTCTAACACTGATTTATAGTTGATTCCTAATTTTTCAGCATCACTTACTGATTTTATATCAACTTTTCTATTAGCCATTTTAACTGCTAAACGTGCATTTTTACCTTTTTTACCAATAGCTTGTGATAAATGTTCATCCTCAACAACTACGATAATGTCTTTCCCGTTTTCTACCACAGCAACAATTGGTGCCGGCGAAAGTGCATTTTCAATTAATTGTTTAATGTCATCTTTCCATTCAAAAATATCAATTTTTTCACCTAATAACTCATCAATTACAGCTTGCACTCTTTTTCGTTTTGGACCGATACAAGCCCCAATCGCATCCACATTTGGATTATGTGAAACAACAGCCATTTTTGTACGCTCACCAGCATCACGTGCGATTGCTTTAATTTCCACAATTCCTTCATAAATTTCTGGAACTTCTTTTTCAAATAGACGTTTTACTAATGTTGCATCCGTTCGAGAAACTAGTACTTGTACACCTTTAGTTTCACGTAATACTTCAGTAATAATCACATTTATTCTTTGACCTTCATAATATTTTTCTAATGGGTTTTGATTTGAAATCGACATCAATGCCATTGTTTTACCTAAATTAACGATTAAAAAACGTGGTTCAATTGACTCAATTACGCCACTAACCATATCACCAACATAATCTACGTATTCTTCATAAATCGCTAATTTTTCTGCTTCACGAATTTTTTGCTTCATGACATGTTTAGCAAGAATAACTGCAGCACGTGAAAACTCTTCAATATCTGCTTCAAATTCTAGTACATCCCCTACATTAGCTGTTAATCCTAATTCTTCAACATCATTTAAATCTAATTCTAATTCTGCATCAATCACTTCTTCAACAACTGGTCTTAAGTGAATAATTTTAATCTCACCTGTTTTTTCATTAATATCCACTCTTACTGTTGCTTCTGGTCGACCGATTTGTTTGCGGAAAGCTTTTGTGAGCGACTCTTCTAATGCTTCCATTACAATTTCTTTTGTGATCATGCGATCTTTTTCAATTGCTTGTAAAGCAGCCATAATTTTTTTAAAGTTCATGATTTTCTCCTTATACTTTTACTGCATGCGAAATATATTTCACATTTTCTTTTAATATTTTTGCTTTTTTTCTAACACCTTTAATAAAATGAATAATTAAAATCTCATCATCCGTAATATCTTCTAACGTTCCTAGAATTTCATCTATTCCATTTGATGGCTGATGCAACTTGACATATACATACTTACCTTTGGCTTGCTCCAATTCTTTTTCATTTCTAATTTCTTTTTCTGCCCCAGCAGAACATACTTCTAAATAGTAATCTTCACTAATAACATCAATTTCATCTAAAATATCTGATATTTTCATTGAAATTTCACTACATAAATCTAAATCAACAGGATTTGAGTAGCGATCGATTTGAATTTCTAAAATATACATACTATCACGCGTAATAAAATCTATGTTATACAAATATACATCTTCATTAAAAATATGTGCTATTTTACTTTTGATTAGCGTTAATTTATCCATTTTTCTCCTTTCATACAACAAAGAGTGGCGTAACCACTCTTTGTATCTTTCTATGTTCATATAATAGCATACATTCATTTTTTTTTCAACAAAAATATACTAAACTGCTTGCATTTTAAAATAAACTCATTTGATTTTTTTCAATTAGATTATTTAAAACATTCATTTCATCAAGTTTATTGATTAACGTTGTAGACAAACCTGTACGTTTTTTTAGATCTTCTTTTGAAATAAATGGTTTTTCTTCACGAGCTTTTACTATCGAAATTGCAACACTATCACCTAAACCATCTAATGACACAAATGGTGGAATAATCGTATTTTCTTGTGTAGGATGTGGCATAAAGTCAGTTGCATGCGATAAATTAATATCGATGTTAGAAAATTGATAACCACGCATAACCATTTCATACGCTAATTCTAAACAAGCATACACCGCATTATCTTTAACACTATCTTCTTTTCTTTCACGTAATTCATTAATCGTTTGTAGTTTATGTAAAATTGCATTTTCACCTTTTATCATGGTATGTATATCATAGCTGTCACAACGAATTGAGAAAAACATACAATAATAATATAGTGGATAATAAATTTTAAACCAAGCGATTCGTACCGCCATTAAAACATACGCTGCAGCATGCGCTTTAGGAAACATATATTTAATTTTTAAACAAGAATCAATATACCAATCTGGTACAGCATGCGATTTCATAATATCAATCCATTCAGGTTTTAGCCCTTTTCCTTTACGCACACTTTCCATAATTGAAAACGCATCAATATCTTTTAATCCTTTTTGAATAAGATAAACCATAATATCGTCACGACAACCAATTACTTCTTTTAAAGTACATACTTTATTGTCGATTAAATCTTTAGCGTTGTTTAACCACACATCCGTACCATGTGACAATCCAGAAATTTGCACAAGTTCACTAAATGATGTTGGTTTAGTTGTTTCTAACATCTTCCTAACAAACGCAGTCCCAAATTCTGGTATACCTGCTGCTCCAGTTTTTTCTTTATATTTAGTTGTATCAACCGCTAATGTTTCGATACTTGAAAATATTTTTAAAACTTTCTCATCATTTAATGGAATACTCAATGGATCAATTCCACTAATGTTTTGCAAGAAACGCATTGCTGTCGGATCGACATGTCCTAAAATATCTAATTTTAAAACGTTATCATGAATATCATGAAATTCAAAATGTGTTGTTTTCCATTCAGAATTAGCATCATTAGCAGGATATTGTACAGGTGTAAAATCATGTACATCCATGTAGTTAGGAATAACAATAATACCCCCAGGATGTTGTCCAGTTGTTCGTTTGACACCTTCTGATTCATCCGATAAACGCTCAATTTGTGCTGGTTTAATAATTTGAATATCCATTTCTTCTTGATAACCTTTAATATAACCATATGCCGTTTTTTTGGCAACAGTAGCAATCGTTCCTGCTCTAAATACATTAGATTCACCAAATACTTCTTTTGTGTACTGATGTGCTATTGGTTGATAAACACCCGAGAAATTCAAATCAATATCCGGTACTTTATCACCTTTAAAACCTAAAAACGTTTCAAACGGAATATCTTGACCTTCACCTTTTAAATTGTGTTGACATTTTGGACAAGGTTTATCGGGTAAGTCATATCCACTACCTAAACTACCATCCTCAAAAAACTCACTGTAGCAACAATTCGGACAATAATAATGTGCCACTAATGGATTAACTTCTGTAATATTAGTCATTGTTGCGACTAAAGAAGAACCTACTGATCCACGTGATCCTACTAAATAGCCATCATCTAATGATTTTTTTACTAATAAATGTGAAATGTAATACACCACATGATAGCCACTACCAATAATCGCGTTTAATTCTTTTTCTAAACGATCAGCAACGATTTTTGGTAACGGATTGCCATATTTTTTATGTGCATTATCATATGCAATTTCTTTTAATTTCTGATCACAATTTTCGATTACTGGCGGATATAAATCTTTTTTAACAGGATATACATATTCTATCTCATCAGCGATTTTATTACTGTTTTCAACAACAATTTCATACGCTAATGCATCATCTAAGTAATTAAATTCCGCCAACATTTCATCAGTCGTTAATAAATGTTGCGAATATGTTTGATGTGTTAAACGCTCATCTTTATTATAAATAAACAACGGGTGTCTTACCCCACCAATTCCTTGTGCTGAAATATAAATATCTCTAACATTTTTTTGTGATTCATCAACATAATGGGCATCTGATGTTGCAACAATAATTTTATCTAACGATTTAGCAACATTAATAATTCTTTGTATAACTTCAATTAAATGTTCTTCCGATTTCACAATGTTTCTTCGTAATAAATGACGATAACAATTTCTTGGTTGAATTTCGATATAATCATAAAACGCCATTGCATTTTTTAATTTTTCATCACTACGATTCAACGCATATTCAAAAATTTCATTGTTGCTGCAAGCAGAACCGATTAATAAATTTTCACGTTTGTTGTGGAGTATATCACGAGGTATACGTGGTGAAGGAACTGTTGCATTCGTCGATAAATATTCAGTATGTGATAATGTTATGATTTCAAACAATGATTTTAATCCTGCTTGATTTTTAACTAGCACATTAACATGTGTATCAAACTGCTTTAAAACAGCTTTTTTTGGTTGAAAACTTTGCAATTGTTCTAATGTTGTAATGTTTTCTAATTCATCAATCATTTTAATGAATACTTGAGCTAATACCTCCGTATCATAATCAGCACGGTGTGCTCCTTCTTCATCATAAATAATACCATAATGACGTGCAATATTACCTAGTTTATATGACTTCCGATCTAGATGTAAACTACGTGCTAAATTTAATGTGTCAATTACAGGATTATTTAATGGTTGACGATTATATTTAATTAATGTGTCATTTAAAAAACTCACATCAAATTCTGCATTATGTGCAACAATCACACGATCACCAATAAACGCTACAATACGATCTAATGCTTCCTCGATCGCAATTCCTTTTTTATTTAATAAATCATTTGAAATGTTTGTGAGTTGCGAGATGTGATCACCTATAGTTTTATTCGTCTTCACAAAAAATTGCGTTGATTTCTTCATCGTTAGTCCATCTAAATGTTGACCACCAAACTCTATAATTTCATCATAATACGTTGATAAACCTGTTGTTTCAAAATCTAATACACAATAATTTAATGCTTTTAATTCACGTGAATCTGGATTAACGACTATTGGAAGTTGTGGTTCAATCATACTTAATTCTACTCCGTAAATTAATTTAAACGGATTTTCGTTCGTGCTTACTTTTTTAGCAGCCATTTGCGCTTTTGGAAAACTTTGCACAACATGATGATCGGTTATCGCAATCGCACGATGTCCCCATTTAGCAGCAGTAAAAATATATTCATCATATTCACTGACACCATCCATTTCACTCATTTTAGTATGGATATGTAATTCAACACGCTTTTTAATAGCATGATCCATTCTTTCATGCGGTTGATATTTTTTTATGTTTTTCCCCACAAAAACTAACGTTCTTAAATATTGATCATTTTCAATATCTCCCTCAACAATTAAATGCATCCCTTCTTTAATGTCATCTAGTATTTCTTTCGTATTTTTTTTATTCTCAAACACTTTCACAATAATTGCATCTGTTTTGTCTTTAAGTGAAAATATGAATAATGATTTACCAGATGGAAATGTTCGTGATTCAACTTTAAAAACTTGTCCTTTTATTCTAACTTTTTGGCATGCTTCATAAATATCCTGGATATCATAGTCCACATAATCATGTCGATATTGCTGTTTTACTTCAGTTGGTTTGACAAACATTGATTCATCCAATTCATACAAAGTTTCATCTTCTTCTGTTTCACGAACCGTTACAGTCACATGAATACCTATTTCATTTAATTTAGATTGAAGTGTCATTAATACCTGTGGTTGAATATTTTTATCAAAGTATATTAACGCATTATTTTCTAATATTGGAAAATGTGATTGTAGTGGTCTTAATAATGATTCTTCATCACACACATGTGCAATATATGGTCTTAAAATATCAATACGATTAATGTCGTTACTTATTAATAAGTTTAATTGCACTGGAACATTAAAATACGATTTTAAAGCATTTAATAATTTTTTATACAATAAATAAGAAAAAAGGTTTTCACCCTTTACTTCAAGTAAAAGACTATCCCCTGTTTTATTAGTTGTGATTTTTGTAATACCTTGAATACAACTATATTCTTCTTTTGGTAAATTCAATATATGCAATAATTGATTAATCATACGATCCAAACTCCATTTTTAAATCACGCAACATTAATTGCGTTACTGCATCTTTGGGTTTTAACCCTTCAAATAAAATTTCATACATTTTTTCAACAATTGGCATTTCAATGTTTTTTTCTTTTGCGAGAGCGTATAAATATTTACAAGCATTAATTCCTTCCACAGTTTTAGTGTTTTCAAGTAAATATTGCGTTGCATCATTTCGTTCACCAATACATTTTCCTGCCATAAAATTACGAGAATGTATACTTGTACAAGTAACAATTAAATCACCTACACCACATAAACCTAACAACGTTTCTAATTTACCATTTTCTTTTAAAATATAACGGCTCATTTCACTTAGCCCACGTGTCATTAAAGCGGCACGCGTATTATCTCCATACCCTAAACCGTGTATCATACCAGAACATAGTGCAATAATGTTTTTTAACGCAACCCCTAATTCACAACCAATTTCATCGTTTGATGTATATACGCGAAAGTAATGATTAGAAAATAATTTTTGAATAATCGCAGCATCTTGTTCATTACTACTAACAGCATTAATTAACGTTAATATTTTTCTTGCAACTTCTTCAGCATGTGAAGGTCCGATTAAAGATACAACACTACTTAACTTACTCGCATCAAAATGATTTCTTATCTCAACTGATAAACGTTGTTTTGTGGCTGGATGAAATCCTTTTGCAGTATTCACAACAATTACTTTTTTTTGCAGTAATGGTACAATTTGCTGTACAATTCCCACAATTGCACTAGATGGAACTGCCAATAATATAATATCAGCGTCCTTTACAACATTAATGTCTAATGTTGCTTTTAACCCTTGATTTAAAATCACACCCGGTAAAATCGGGTTAATATGATCAAAATTAATAGCATTAACTTGTTCTGCACTAATTGAATAAATTATAACATCTTGTTGGTTATCATCTAACACTTGTGCTAATGCTGTCCCCCAACTTCCGCTACCAATAACTACTGTTTTCACTATTTACGCTCCCTAGCCATAATATGAATTGGCGTTCCTTTAAAATCAAATACTTCACGTAATTTATTTTCTAAATATCTGCGATAACTAAAATGCATTAACTCTGGATCATTCACAAACAACACAATCGTTGGCGGTGTTGTTGCAACTTGTGATGCGTAATAAATTTTTAAACGTTTTCCATTGTGTGTTGGCGGCGGTGTAACTAATTGTGCATCTAAAATTACTTCATTCAATACATTCGTCGGAATACGTTGTGTATTCGCTTCTGCTACTTCTTCAATTAGCGGTAATAACGTGTGGATACGTTGTTTCGTTAATGCCGAAACAAACACAATTGGTGCATACGATAAATACACAAATTCATTTCTAATTTGGTGTGTGATTTTTTGCATAGTATGTTCATCTTTATCAATTACATCCCATTTATTATATACAATAATCACACCTTTTCCAGATTCATGTGCATAACCTGCTACGTGTTTATCTTGATCGATAATTCCTTTTTCACCATCAATCACAATTAATACAACATCACTTCGCTCAATAGCTGTCATTGCACGTAAAACAGAATATTTTTCAATATTTTCAAATATTTTACCTTTTTTTCTAATTCCGGCTGTATCAACAACAACATATTCTTTACCATCAACTTTAAAAGGTGTATCTATCGCATCACGTGTTGTACCTTCTATGTTTGATACAATGACACGCTCTTGATTTAAAATTGCATTAACTAACGATGATTTTCCAACGTTTGGTCTCCCTATAAAACTAAACGCTAATGTTGCATCGTATTCTTTTCTAGTTTTTTTATCAAAAGAAGCGATTAATAAATCTAATGTGTCACCAATTCCAATACCGTGAGAGGCAGATACTGGTATCGGATCACCTAATCCTAAGGCATAAAACTCATAAATATTGTTTTTTAAATGGTCATCATCTACTTTATTAACAACTAAAATAACATGTTTATTAGATTTTTGAAGCATTCTCGCAATATATTCGTCATCATTAGTTAAACCTTCTTTTCCACTCACAACAAATAAAATGGTATCTGCTTCATCAATTGCAATTTCTACTTGCACTTCAATTTCTTTTTTAAATGGTTGATCAGCTAATTGAATTCCGCCCGTATCAATAATACGAAACTCTTTTGTTAGCCATTCTGCTTTTCCATAAATGCGATCACGTGTTACACCTGGTGTATCTTCAACAATAGATTTTCTTTCTTGTAAGATACGATTAAAAATAGTAGATTTCCCTACATTTGGTCTCCCTACTATTGCTGCAATACCGGCAATCATTTTCTCACCTTACTTTCTACATACTGAATAGCTTCTGCTACAACTTCTTCAATCGTTTTATTAGTTGTATCTAATAAATAAGCATCAACGACTTGTGTAAGTGGTGAATGCTCTCGTGAAGAGTCTTGCATATCACGTAATAATATATTTTGATAAATTTCATTATAATCACATGCAATGCCTTTACTTTGATATTCTTTTAATCGTCGCATTGCTCTTTCACTTGCATCTGCTACCATAAAAAATTTGATTTCTGCATCTGGTAAAACAACACTTCCAATATCACGACCGTCTAAAATATATCCTTTTTTTAATGCGATTTTTTGTTGCTGCGAAACTAAAAAACGACGCACAATTGGATTTTTTGAAATATCACTGGCACGCATCGAAATCTCATCATTTCGGATCAAGTTCGAAATATCTTCACCATTCAGTATTACTTTATCATGTGTTAATTCAATACAGCAATTTTCAAGTTGTTGCTCTAAATCGTATTCATCTTTTAAAAAGTATGCAATGGCACGATACATTGCACCTGTATCTAAATGGTTCATCGTATAATGTTGTGCTAATTGCTTTGCAACACTGCTTTTACCAACACCACTCGTTCCATCAATTGCAATATTAAACTTCATTATTTATTCACCATCAACACAAACCAAACCGCTAATCCAATAATAATTAAAATAAAAATAATTAAAATAACGATTACTACATTTAAAATCGTGTTCGCTTTACTCACGTTTGTTGTGATTGTTTCTACATTTTGTTTGTACTCTTCAATTTTTAAATTAATTTTTCGTGTTTCTTCTAATAAATCTTCTTGTTCTATTTTTTGAACACTATTTTCTGATGGTGCATTCACTTTTTCTTCAATAACAGGAACTTCTTCTTGATGTGGAACTTCTTCAACAATATTTTCTACGACTTGTGGTGTTTCCGTCGGTACTTCTTCTGTTTTTTCTACTGGTGTTTCATTTAATAATGCTGCTACTTGTTTTGAAATATCATCAAAGTAATTAATTTCTTCAAACTCATCAATTTCTTCAATATATGGTGTTCTTAAATCATCTTTGTTTTTTAGTTCTTGAAGTACATTAAGCTGTGTATCTTCAGAAAAAGCATTTCCTTTACGAATGTTGTATTCTTTTACTTCTTTAATAAATTCATCTAAGTATTCATTATGAAAATCATCAATAATAAATTCAGGCACAATTTGCACTTTTTCTCTTGATGGTTGATATGTTTTTTCATTTTCTAAATCTTCGATATTTACTTCTAATACGTCTTCACTATCAATTTTAGTTTCCAACATTGTGTCACGTAATTCTTTATAACGTGAAATTCTACTTCTCTTTTCCATACACATACTCCTTAACTCACATTTTTTCATTACCAATAATATACCATAAATATACATTTTTTACTATTTTTATAATTAAGTGTAGTGAATTTTTATTAATGAAAAATGATATTGCTTATTATTAAATGGAAAATTACTTTTGTAGTACTGTTATCTACAATTTCTATCATTTTCAATTCTCTATTAACAACTAAATAAAAAACAGACCTCCAGAAACTAGCCATAAATGCATCAGTTTAAGAGGGTATGTTCTGGAAGCAACCAACTTTTTTAAGGCATAATTTTTTGTTGCGTTGTTTGTATACCATCGGGTAATGTAACCTGATGAAACAATTTGAGCGTGAATACGGTCACTTTGATTTTGGTGGCAACATTTTAAACTACATCTTTTTTATAAAATACATATTTGCATTGCTATTGTTGCCCTGTTACCGATCCGTTCAATTTTATATTGCTTCATCGTTTATCCCTGTTTTTTTTGCGTTTCGTTCCCCTATCTCATACAAAATCGAAATTAAGATAAAATTATGATATAATGTTGATAATAGAGGAGGTATTCACATGATAAACATTCGACCAGTTTCTGATTTGAGAAATAAATTCCCTGAAATCGAAGAAACAGTTATTAATTCAAACGCACCAGTCTTTCTAACTAAAAATGGATATGGCACGATGGTTATTTTAAGTATTGAACACTACGCCGCTCTAACTGATGATGTTGAAAGAAAACTTGATGAAGCAGATAACTTGGCGAAATCATCTAACACCAGACTTTCTAAAGATCAACTCTTTAATAAAGTAAGGACTAGGATAGATGAATCATCAAATTTATAAGCTGTCTTTTTTACCACTATTTGAGCAAAATTTAACATTTATTACAGACTACATTACAAACGCACTAAAAAATCCAAGTGCTGCACACCGTCTTGTTAATGATATTGAACTTGCTATTCTAAAAAGATTAGCGTCCCCATTGGCATTTGCACTTTATCAAACATCAAAATTGCGTGAGCATCCATACTATAGAATCAATGTAAGAAATTTTTCCATATTTTATGTTGTGCTTGATGACACGATGGAAGTACGAAGACTACTCTATTCAAAACGAAATATTGATGAATTTCTAAAATAGCGTAAATTACAAAATCAAATGTCGCAGTCTGAAAAATCATACTGCGACATTTTTTGGTATAAAAAGATTTCACGAAAGATTTATGCTATCATATTTTTAAAAATACTCAAGGGGTATTTTTATTTTCCTTTTTTTGAGTACTTTTATTTTAATATTAACATAAAAACTGTATTATTTTTTCTCTCATAGTTACTTTGCGACATTGTAGAATACTATCCTTGTTAGGATTTTTTGAAACACTGACTTTTAAATTGTGTTTCATAGGTTCTCCTTTCTAGATGATTTTGTTATCCCTCTACTTGTTACCGTGGGACAGGATAAAATAGGACGTTTTTTTTATTTTTGAAAAATTAAAAAAACCTATCCAAGCATTTCTGCCTAGATAAGTTTTTTGTTATACATAATACCACAAATAAGAATATATGTAATTATAATTATTAAATTTTATATACTTCTTTTAATAGAAGAGTACAATAATTATGTTTTTTTCCAAAAAATAATCAATAATGCAATTACCACATATAATACCAACTCTATTCTAGATAACTCTACTGTCCCTAATCTGTATACAAATACAGACATTAACAATATTCCAAATATCAAAAAACCAATATTCTTTTTAAACACTTTAAAACTCCCAAATTTCTAATGCCCATATAGTTGCTGAAACACCTACACCAACAGCTATCTTAGCCCATAAAGGAAATAACATAAACGCAGTTTTTGCAGCATATCCAACTTTAGCAACAACTCCCCAGAACCCAATATTCGCATTTGCTAACATAATTTTTCCAGCCTGCACAAGTAGATATCCAGCCCAAATAGAAGTACCAAGCTTAATTAAATTTTGACCTGTTAATCGCGATCCCACCTGCCATCTATGTGTATCATTTCTTCTTATTCTAATTCTACATAATTGTTTGATAATACTAACTTCATTTCAAATTTCTTCCTTTGTTAGTATATACATCTTTACGATAATATCGATTGTATATGTAAACCTTGTTCATATCCAATAGTATCGTAAGCCAACTTGTGTAATCTTTTATCCTCCTACTAATTCCTTTATCTTATTTTACCACACTCCTTAAATTTTCTGTCCATTTTAGTATACCCCCAGATTTATAGACACTATCTACACCGCTTTAATCTTATCATTTATCAATTCAATAAATGATATCACAGTTGCTCCTCCTTTGAGTTTACCCTAATATTAAAAGCACAACACCGCAAATCGCAAGTATAAGTCCGCATATTCCTATGAAAACTCTATATCCTTTCTCGCCCCACACTTCAAAGATAAAGGCATGCCTTGCTTTATTTCCTGATGTTGCTTGATATACCCATTTCCAGTCTCTTATCGCACCTATTAAAAATAATAGTCCGCCTGCTATCAACACATATTGATAATGTGCTTTTAAAAATTCAAATACTCCGTCCATATTGTTTCTCTATTTCCTCCACCAAGATTTCTTTGTTTCCGCTTCATGAGCAATTTTCAATGTATCTTGCTCCGGAAGAGCAATACCTGTGCTTAATGTAATTTTATGCTTGTCTTTCTTTGAAAGCACTATGGTCTCACCATCCTGCAAATCTGCATCCGTAAGGAGTATGTATGATACGATTGAAGATATAAACTCCATTAGCTTCCCCGGAATTTCATCTGCATCTATTATCTCAAGTTCATGCTTTCCAAACACGTCCATTCCATAAGTGTATGCGGATATTCCCTTGTCAGTTTGATAAAGACCGAACCATATCCAGTTAAAAATAGGCAATGCCTGTTCTTTAATCATTTGAGCGGAGTCGATATAATAATTTGGTTCAAAGACCACCCCGCTTGTAAATACGCCTATGGCATTTTCCTGCATGCTGCAAGCTGACACAATCTCAGTATAAATCAATCCTCTTTCTTTTATATCTTCTCCATCACCTAAAACGGCAACGACAATATGTGCCTTATGGCTTTTGGTAACTTCTACCGCTTCCCTCCACATATAATTATTAGAAGCATTAATTTCCGCCTCTTCATTTGGCACAGGAGATGGAAATTTACTGATAACAACTCTATATCCATTGATAGTCGTAATGATTGCATCTTCAGCTTCATCTGTTAAATCTTCTCTTGGACTCTCAATGCTTCACTCATCTCTAAGATCTTTTGGTTGTATATTAAATTATCACTCAGAAATCCTTTATTTATCAGAATATTTACTGTATCCTACCTATTTTCTTTCCAACAGTACTACACACTCCACGTGTGGTGTTTGTGGAAACATATCAATCGGTATAATCTCTTTAACATCGTAGCGATTTTTTAATATTGATAAATTTTTAGCCAATGTTGCAGGATTACAAGAAACATATACAATATTTTTAATTTTACTTTTCATTATACACGCCAACATATTAACGTCTAAACCTGAGCGTGGCGGATCCACAATTAACGTATCAATATTTTTTGTTTTTGATAAATACAATAATTTATCAGCAGCATCTGCACATAAAAACGAAATATTATGTAAATGATTGTTATGTGCATTCAAATTAGCGTTTGTTACTGCATCTTTAATTTCTTCAATTCCAATTACTTCTTTTGCCTTATGACTTACCATTAATGAGATCGCACCAATTCCACTATACGACTCAACGATTAAATCATTTTTAGCAGGAACGAATCGCTCTACTACTTGATATAATTTTTCAGCTTGAGAAGTGTTTAACTGGAAAAAAGAGCGCACACTTACACTCAATTCATAACCATTCAGTAGAAACTTCATATATTTATCACCCGCTAAAACTTGTACTTTCTTACCGAATAAGTCAACAGATTTTTTTTCAGTATTGATGCTTTGAGCAAGTGAAACAACATTTGGGATATTCATGATTTTCTCAATTGTTGAAAACTTTATTTCATCTTCACCCGTAACTAAACAAATTTGATACTGATTATCTAAACCTCTAATAATTAACGAACGCATCCCTTTCTTAATTTTAAAATTATATGCAGAATAATTCTCTTCATTTAAAATTGATACCACTTTTTTTCGAATACGCTCTAAACCATCTTCATGTATACTACTAATGTCTATTTTTGTAAAATAATTAGAATTCGCTTGATACATCCCTGTAACTAATTTTCCTTCAACATTCGCAAACGGAAGCTTTAATTGATTACGATATTTAGTCGTTTTATCAGCCTTAATTAATGGTGAAATTAATTTAGGATTAATTTGGGCATATTTAATTAAACTCTCTTTTAAATAAGCTTCTTTGTATTTAACTTGCTCTTCATACTCACAAATCATATACGGAAATCCACCCGTCGAATATTCTTGTTTATTAATTGGATTAATACGATTTGGATTTTTTTTCAATATTTTCTCAACTTTTCCAACACGATAATTTGCTTCTTTTTTTACAACTTTAAATTCAACTTCTTCATCAATTAATGTTTGTGGAATAAAAACTGGCGTACGATCAATATAACCAATTCCTTCCCCATTAATACCCATTTTTTTTATTATTGTTTTCATATGATCTCCTTATATTAAAAATAAAGAAAGTTACCTTCCTTTATTCAAAAATAGCCCATTCAGAAATTTCATCACTTCTACGAACTAATATCGATTTTTGAAACTCTGTCTCATTTAGAAACTGCATAATTTTATATGTTTCTTCTTCGTTGCAACCTACTAGTAATTTAATATCTGCATCTCTTTCTAAAGTATCAATACTCACTGCAATAGCATCTACACGATGAATATCATTTGAACCTTTAAACACGCCTATTTCAGTATTTCCATAACTGTGTGCATCTTTAATTACACCATAATTCACTGGATACACTAAATTTTTATACACGCTGTGCGTTGAATGCTTGCTATGTATAATTGAGAACGTTGCAGAAACAAATAATGTGTCTAGTTTTTGCCAAAAATAAGCATTATTTTCTACTTGTTTCATAATTCCTCCGACACACTTATTGTAACATATTTTGAAAAAAAAACCAAATTAAAATTACTTATTGAAAAAACTTGTTAGTGCATTTTTCATTACAGCCTCTTCAAATCCAACAATTGTTTCTTTTTTTGTACCATTTTCAAATACAATCGTTGTAGGTGTTGAATTTAAATCCGGAAACATTGTCGTAATTTCTCTAATGTCAGCTTGCGTAGCAGTAGAAGCTTCAAATTTATAAATTGTACCAGATGCTTCATACTTATCTAAATATGCTGTCAATTTATTGCAGTGCGAGCATTGACGAGATGATACCACAAACATAAAAGTGTCTTTTTTCTCAATTTTTTCTTTTAATTGTGCAATTGTAATGTATTCTTGTTTAATAATTTTAGTTGCAGTTTTATTTGCACATCCTACTATCCCAACTATAAAAACAAAAAATAAAATAAGTAATTTTTTCATGTTAATCTCCTTTACGATATACTATATTATACCATCACAATTTTTTCAAAACAAGCGATACGCTTTATCAAAGAACTATAAATAGTGTATAATGATATTGGAGGAGATGACATTGAAAACAGCATTTATTACTGATTCTGGTACTGGATTGTCTATACAAGAATCACTTGAAAAAGGAATCTTCAGCGTTCCACTACAAATTATTTATGATAATCATTCAAAATTAGATTTAGAAGAAATTACATATAATGAAATTAATACGTTACTTAAATCAAACACAATTATTAAAACTTCATTACCTTCTGCTGGATTAATTGATTCATTATTTGAAAAACTAGTACATGAAGGATACCAACGTGTATTTTGCGTTTGTATTACACGTGGTATTTCATCAACAGCAGATACATTTGCACTACTTGCAAAACAGCACAATTTAGAAATAATTTACGTTGATTGTTATTCTACAGCATACATTCAACAATATTGCATTACAGAAGCAAAAAAAATGTATGACAACAATTACACTATTGAAGAAATTGTTTCACATTGCGAATACATCATAAAAAACAGTGATACATTTATTATCCCTGCAAGTTGTGATCAACTAATTAAAAGTGGTCGCTTGACTGGTTTTGCTGCTTCAATTGCTGGACTATTAAAAATCAAACCTTGGTTACACTTAAATGTGTCAACTAATGGTAAAATTGACGCTATCGGAAAAGCACGCACACAAGCAAAACTATTAAAACAAACAATTGATTTAATGAAAGAAAACATTAAAGAAAAATACCATATCCATGTTATACATGTTGATGCACTAGAATATGCTAAGCAAATAAAATTAGAATTAGAAGAAATTTTCCACAACACATCAATTATGATCTCTAATTTGATAGCACCAGTAGCTGTCCACACTGGACTAGGTTCAATCGCTATTCAGTATTATCCTACTATTGAGGTAAACACTAACAATGAATCAGATTGCTAAAGAATGGTTTGACTACGAATTAATCGATTGTGGTAATAAAGAAAAACTTGAACGATGGAATGATATTATTTTAAGAAGACCCGACCCACAAGCATTATGGCCAATTCAAAAAAATATTAAATTGTGGAATAATCCTCACGCCCATTATCATCGATCAAACAATGGTGGTGGAAGTTGGGAATTTAAAAAACACGTACAAGAATTTTGGACAATTAATTACAAGCACCTAAAATTCAAAGTTTCCCCTACTGGATTTAAACACACTGGAATTTTTCCAGAGCAAGCAAGTAATTGGGATTTTATGATGAATTTAATCAAAAACGAAAACCGAGAAATTCGTGTTCTCAATTTATTTGCGTATACTGGTTGTGCAACAATGGCTTGTAGTAGTGCTGGTGCTAAGGTCGTCCATGTTGATGCCAGCAAAGGTATGGTGAATTGGGCTAAAGAAAATCGTGATTTAAATAACCTACAAAACAATGAAATTCGTTTTATTGTTGATGATGTTATAAAATTTGTGGCGAGAGAGAAAAGACGCGGTAATACTTATCATGGTATTTTAATGGATCCTCCAAGTTATGGTAGAGGACCTAATAAAGAAGTTTGGAAAATTGAAGAACAAATTTTTGAATTAATCACAAAATGTCTTGATATTTTGGATAATGATCCATTATTCTTTTTAGTTAATTGTTATACAACAGGTTTTTCTCCATTAGTTTTAAATAATCTGTTATCGAATACCGTATTAAAAAAACATCCTGAAGGGGTTATTGAAACTGGTGAAAATACATTACCTATCTCAAGCAATCAAAATTTATTACCTTGTGGTATATATGGCAAATGGTATAAAAAATAAAAGTTACTGACGCTAATCAGTAACTTTTTTATATACTACGAAAAAAGAATGTGAATCAAATTTCACATTCTTTAAATATATTTAATCGCTAATATATGGTAATAACGCCATTTGACGTGCACGTTTAATTGCAGTAGCTAATAATCTTTGGTATTTAGCTTTTGTTCCACTTACTCTACGAGAAACAATTTTACCGTTTGGTGCAATAAAACGTTTTAATAATTCAACGTCTTTATAGTCAATTTTTTCAATTTTGTTTTTAGTAAAATAACAAACTTTTTTTCTTCCTACTCTTTGTTTTTTAAATGACATAGTATCTCCTTTCATTAAAATGGTAAATCATCACTTGCAAGACCTAAATTTTCATATTCTTGTGAATCAGATGATTCTACATTAATCGAAAAATTTTCTGATTGTACACTTGGTTCTGATGAAAAATTGTAAGCCTGTGAATTTGCATCATTTGCTGATTTTTTAGATTCTAAAAACTGCACATTATCACAAACTACATCAGTTGTATAAACTTTTTTTCCTGTTGTAGCATCATCATAACTACCAGTTTGAATTCTACCTTCTACACCAATCATCATACCTTTAGTAACGTATTGCTCAATTAACTCAGCTAATTTACCAAAAGCAACACAACGAATAAAATCAGCTTGTGGTTGATTTTGTTGGTGAAAACGACGACCTACAGCTATTGTGAAACTCGCAAGTTTTGTTGTAGTATTTCTGATTTGTGGGTTATCTGTTAATCTTCCAGTTAAAATAACACGATTAATCATATTAACCTCTTAATCTTCTAAACGAATAATCATCGTACGAACAACATTACTGTTAATACGTGATAAACGATCAAATTCAGAAATTGCTTCTACTGGTGCAGTTACTGTTAAAACTACATAGTGTCCTTTTGTTTGTTTATTGATTTCATACGCAAACTCTCTTACACCCCAGTCATCTACATTATCAATTACACCGTTGTTTGATGTAATAATCGCATGTAAGTTCTCAATTACTTCAGCTGATTTACTAGCTTCTAATGAAGAATTTACAATGTACATAATTTCGTATTTTTTCATTTTGTACACCTCCTTATGGTCAATTGGTTTCTTACGAAACAAGGAGTAAATTTGTATTTACTCTTTATGATTATAACATTTATATATAAATGTGTAAAGTAATAAACATTATTTAGCAGTAATTATTACTTTAACTGTTTGTGTAGCCAAATTAACGTTAATTAAAGACGGTTTTTCAACTGTTACAGGCAGTGTATATTCCCCTTCTTTCACGTTTGCAAGATCGACAACTAGTTTTAAATTATCATTATTTATTTTTGATAATTGTGATTGTGTTCCACTAATTTCAGCATCAAGTGCATTTTGAACTAATTTAACAACATAATTATCCGCTAAATTTTTAACTATAATCGGAATACTAGACTGTTTTGTTTTTCTTTCTGCTAATGTAATTGAAACATTTACACGTGAAACTGTAGAACTACTTATTCCATTAATTAGTGTAACTGGCAATTGCAGACGGTCATTACCACTTACTTGTTCTAGTGGTATAATTACCTCCGCAAATTGTAGATTTTTTAAAACATCCGCTTTTCCAAATAATGTAGTTGAGCTTTCAGAAAGACTAATCGAATCTACTGCTTTTTTGCTATCTTTAAGTTGCCCCAACAATTTAGCCTTTATCGGTACTTCCTTTTTTGGCTTGTGAATGGCAACTTTCACAACTTGATCAACCGCACTAATTGTCACGTTTAATTTCGTACCATTTTCATCATATGCACCGTATGTTGTTTTAGCGTCAATGTCGCTTATCGCTTTATCAACGTTTACTAACGCAGTGATATACTTAATTTTTTCATGATTAAATTCACTCGCTAATACTTCGACTGTATCTGAACTAAAACTAGGTACACCAT
The DNA here is from genome assembly GCA_945877255.1 of uncultured Erysipelotrichaceae bacterium. Classification (GTDB taxonomy): domain Bacteria; phylum Bacillota_I; class Bacilli_A; order Erysipelotrichales; family Erysipelotrichaceae; genus CAMCRE01. The sequence goes on along the minus strand of CAMCRE010000001.1, from coordinate 50,921 downwards.
AAAATAATTCTTCGTCAGTATTTTCGTTAATAATATCATACTTAAATTTATATGATTTTGCAATCTTTTTTCGGATCACAACATTAACAGTACTTGGATTTAAATTAACTTTAACGTTTTCAGTAGCACCAGTTGCAATTAATTTAACAACATGCGTTCCTTCCCCCAGTTTTGTTAAGTCGACGCCAACTTTAATACTTCTTTTTGAAACAATATCTTGTAGCTCTGCTAAATCCCCTACTAATGAAGCATCCACAGATGTTGGTAATCCAACAACTTCAAATTGCGTTTCATCACTTTGTGTTTGTAATGGTAAATCTGAAAGCACCACTCCTGAGCGATAATTAATGTCAAACAACGACGTTATGCCATCTGATAACCCGATAATTCCTACTAAAAGCAACGCCAACACAAAAGAAACTATTTTTGCATGTTTCGCATCAGTGGCAACACGATCGATAAATGACGATAATTTTTCAAGTAACAACCTAATCCATCGTAGTTTATCCATTATTTCTTACCTCCAAATGGTCGATAATAAATATTGACTAATTCTCCATCAACCATCTCCGTTTTTGTGAATTTATCGTGATGATTAACCTCAATTGGATTTTCTAAATAATGACGAATAACACCCACATTATCTTTTTTAGTTTCGGTTTCTAATGCTTTAATTAAATAATCTTCTAATTGTGCTATTGTCATTTTATGAATTTTACCGTAAACTGCAACTGAAACATCACCCGTTTCTTCACTTACAACTATCGTTAAGCTATCACTTACTTCACTAATACCAAGTGCTGCACGATGTCTTGCACCGTATTTTGATTGGACATGCTTAGTCGTCGGTAAAAAGAATACCGAAGCAGCCATAATTTTATCACCTTGAATAATTACAGCCCCATCATGCAACGGTGTTTTAGGATAAAAAATATTTCCTAATAATGCTTTAGTAACTTTTGCATCTACTAAAATACCATTCGTATAGTATTCTTTTAAAGAATCTTTCATTTCAATCGTAATGAGTGCTCCTGTGTTGCTATTTGATAATTCCGTTACTGCACTTACTAATTCATGAATTAATACATTTTTATCTTTTTCTAATAATTTAATATTTTTATTGAAAAAAGATTTTTTCCCAACGTTTTCTAACGCATTTCTAATTTCTGGTGAAAATATAATTACAACTAACAACACACCCCAATTTAGAAATTCCGCTAAAATGCGTGATGTTAATTTTAAACCAATTAAATTAACTACATATCGTGCAAAAATTAAAATCAATAATCCTTTGAAAATTTGTGCGGCACGATCATTATTACGTAATAAACGCATAATCCCATATATCAACATCCATATAATACTAAAATCAAACAAAAACTTTAGCGTTGACCAAACTGAAATTTGTTTTAAGAATTCCATATTTCACCTTCTCTCTAATTATTAATTAAAATTTCGCGTGGCTTCGTCCCGTTTTTTGGTCCGATAACACCATTAACCTCCAACATGTTCATTAATTTATTAGCACGTGGGTAGCCAATCCCAAAACGTGCTTGAATATTACTAGCACTTGCTTGCTGCGTACTAATAACGTAGTTGCGAACTTCAACATATAACTCATCACTTAAAGTTGGTCCATTATCTGCAATACTATCTAATTGTTCTAACTGCATAAACACATCCATGTATTCCACATCTCCATATTTTAATGTGTGTTCACAGATACTTTCCACTTCTTCATCTGATACATATACACCTTGAACACGAATAGGATTTTGTTCTCCGATAGGTATGTATAACATATCCCCATTTCCTAGCAATTTTTCAGCTCCTGATTCATCTAAAATCGTACGTGAATCAATTGAACTAGATACAGCAAACGCTATTCTAGAAGGAATATTAGATTTAATGACTCCTGTAATAACATCAACAGATGGTCTTTGTGTCGCCACAATTAAATGTATTCCCGCCGCACGTGCAAGTTGCGTAATTCTTTGAATACTTGCTTCAACTTTCTTACTTGCAACAAGCATCAAATCAGCTAATTCATCAATTACAACCATTATAAACGGCATTGGTTCAATATCAGGATTTTTTTGACGAAGTTCAGAATACCCACTCATATTTTTAACACCGTATTCGGCAAATAAATCATATCGACGATCCATTTCTGCCACTACAACTTCTAAAGCACGCGCTGCTTTATTCGCATCTGTAATAATTGGTGCAACTAAATGTGGAATCGACTTATATGGTGTAAATTCTACTTTTTTAGGATCGATTAATAAAATTCTTACTTCATCAGGTGTTGATCTTAATAAAACAGAAGTAATGATACTATTAATACAAACAGACTTACCACTTCCAGTAGAACCGGCAACTAATAAATGTGGCATTTTATTTAATTCCCCATATATTGCATTACCAGTTAAATCTTTCCCTAAAACAAATAATAACTTACTATTTTTGTTGCTGACAGACGCCATTACTTGTTTCATATAAACCATCTCTTTTTCAATATTAGGAACTTCAATTCCAACCGCACTTTTTCCTGGAATAGGTGCTTCGATACGTAAATGTTTAGCAGCAAGTGCCATTTTAATATCATGTTGCAATGTTGCAATTCGATTAATACGCACACCTTGTTCTGGCACAATTTCAAATCGTGTTACTGTTGGTCCAATACTAATGTTAGCAACCTTAGCATTAATTTGAAATTGTTTCAAGATATCAATAATTTTCACACTATTTTCTTGTGCTTTACGATAATTAACCTCATGTGCTTTTTGTTTACCTTCTTTTAATAAATCTAATTTTGGTAAATCATAATCATCATTTTTCTTTTGTTGTTTTACAGGTGTCGCTTCACGTATACCATCTTCTTGAGGTTGCATAGGTTCAATGACCGGTATAATCATCTTATCTTGCTTCACATCTGAAACAGTATGATGTACTTTATTATCATCTTCTAATGTAATAAATACACTTTCTTGTTTTTTTGCTTTACGTAAATCATAAAACGGCATTTTTCGTTCTTTTTCTTCTTTTTTACTTTTCTGTACTTCTTGATAATTTTTAATGCTTTCTTTAGTTGTAAAATATTTATTTTCAATAAATGCTTTCCCAAAATAAAGCACTATTCCTACCAATAATAATATCACAGCGAATAATACTACGCCAAACTGTCCAACCAAACTAGAAATAATGGCATATAGTAATGTAAACACTAATCCAACTGAATGATTAGGTGTAGTTAAATTAAATGATGCCATTCCCACTTTATTTGAAGTAAATACTGTAATCAGCATAAAAATCGCAAAAATAACTAAATTTAATGAGAAAACTGTTTTATTAATTTTAAATATATGATTTTTCCACGCATAATACCCACAATTAAAAATTAATTGCGTATACACGACATATTTGTAGTAACCAAACATATAATGTGAAACATCATCAACAAAACGACCTACAAGACCGAGTTGTAATACAGCAACAAGTGTTAAAAAAATCAGTGCTATTGAAATGATTTTTAAAATAATATCATTTTTTTGTTTAGCCATTGTTTTTTGTATTCAGTTCAATAATTATCGGCACAATCATTGGTTTTTTACCAATTTCTTTTTGAAGAAATTTACCAATTTTATCTTTAATTTCTCCTCTCGCCTCAAAATTATCGTACTGCCCTCCTGCTACTAATTCTTTAATTGTTTCTAGCATAATCACACCTGTTTGATCAATTACAGCTTTTGATTCTTTTAAATAAACTAATCCACGTGTTTGAATATCTGGTCCGTTTAGCACTTTTTTAGTTTTACTATCTAATGCAACACCTAAAATAATGACACCTTTTCGTGATAAAATTTCACGATCTCTTAATACGACACCACCTTCTTCTAATGTGTCTAGTCCATCAATTTTTACATCTTCTAATTCAATAAATTGCGATTTATCTACTAGTTCACCATTACTAAATTCAGCTATTTGTCCATTATCTAAAACAATAATGTTTTCATCATCTAATCCCATTGAATATGCAAGCTCTGCATTGCGTATTAAGTGGCGATATTCGCCTTTCATCGGAATATAATATTTTGGTTTGAATAAGTAAATCATCATCTTTAAATCTTCTTGTGAAGGATGCATTGAAAGTACAACTTTGGAGTTAATTGATTCCACAATATTACCTTCTTTATAAATTTCATTCATCATACTACTTACTTCAGATTCTGCATTTGCGATTGTTGGTGCACACATAATAATTGTATCAGTTTCTCTAAATTGAATTTTACTATCTTCTTTAACGGCTATTTTTTGTACTGCTTTATATAATGCTTTACCATCATCTGTTACTAAGACAACAATATTATCTAATGTATTATCATATTCTGCTTCAGTTACGATTAATTTTTTATCGAAACGGTAATAATTTAGTCTCTCCATCATTTTAAGCAGTTCAAATGTTTGCTTGTTTTTGAAATAAACTTTTTTATTAAAAAAACGACATGTTTCTAATATTTCAATTAATCGGAATAAACTTTGAGAATGTGCTATTATCACAACTCTGTTTTTAGCCTCTAATAAACGTGTTTCTAAAAAATCCGCAATTCGATGTTTTGGTGTTGTATGCCCAGCTTTATCAGCATAAACACTTTCTGTAAATAGCATTAATACACCTTGTTTGCCAATGCTGCTTAATTCATTAATATCGCATGAAAATTCTGGAAAATTAATGTCATAATCAATAACATGCTCACCTAAATATACAATATAACCTTTAGTCGTTTTAATTGCTATTCCATAATTGTTGGGGAAACTGTGCGTTAAACCAAATGTTTTAACTTCTCTTTTATTAATGTATAATGTTTCAGATTTTTTTAGTGCAATGACTTTAGCATCAATTTGCTCGTCTCGTAATAAATTTTTAATAATTTCAGCACTTAATGCACCTGTATAAATCGGTGCTTTAACTTCTTTCATCAAGTATGGCAATGCTAAGCATAAATCATCATGTGCATGTGTCACAAATACTGCTTTAACACGCTTTTTATTTTCAATTATATATTTCATATCTGGTATTAAAAACTTAACACCTAAATTGTTTTTTTCTGGATATTTGATTCCGGCTTCCACAATAAAAATGTCGTCATTGATTTCAATAACCAACATATTTTTTCCGTTTTCATCAAAGCCACCTAATCCAAAAACTTGAATTTTTTCCATAAATACTCCTTTTCTAAACTACTATTATTATACACCAAATATCAATATTCGTCTACTAACAGGAAAGTTATATTCACAAAACATCACACCGCAAATTATTGCAATGTGATGTTTATTTATGATATGTTTCGTTTGCGTTAATTTTAAATGCACGATAAATTTGTTCAATCAACAATACACGACAAAATAAATGTGTAAACGTCATTTTTGATAAACACAATCTAAAATTCGCACGTTTTACAAGTGTTTCGCCTACACCTAAAGAACCCCCTATCACAAAGACAATATTGGAATGTCCGGTTACAAACAGTTGATCAATTTTAGATGCGAATTGCTCACTAGTGATTTGTTGTCCATGCAAATCTAATAAAATCATATATTCATCTTTTAATTTATCTAATACATTTTTTGCTTCTGTTTCTAATATTTGTGTGATTTGTTTGTGAGATTCAGCATGCGTTAAGGCACAATCTTTAACCTCGATCATTTCTATTTTATGATATGTTTTTAATTGTTTTAAATAATGATCTTCTAAATTTTTTAATATTTTATCTTTTAATTTTCCAATACAAATTATTTTAATCACAACAGCCACCCGTTACCATTTCATCTTGCTTCGCAACAAAAAGTTGAATGTGATCCGCTAAAACGTTACGAGAAGTTTGAAGTGCTATTTCTTCATTATTGCAATCTTGTGATAAATGTGCTAAAAAAACTTGTTTTGTTTCATTTCCTACAACGTTTTTTAAAACATCTGCACAATCATCATTACTTAAATGCCCGATATCACTCGCAATACGTTGTTTTAAAAACATACTACGATTAGATTGCATCAACATTTTTGTGTCATGATTACTTTCTAGTACATAATAAGTTTTATTTTTAATCATATTTTGTATTTTAGTTGAAACATATCCTGTATCCGCAATATACACAAGTGATTCTTGCTCACACTCAAATATAAAACCAATCGTGTTTTCATCATCATGCGATAACTTTAATATCGTTACTTTAATATCTTTGATATAATACGTTGCATTCGGTGTCGCTTTCGTAACATCTAATGCCACAATATTACTTGCTGTAATAATGGGATAATGTTGAAATGATTTTAATTGTGAAATATGATCACTATGCATATGCGTAATAAGCATCACATCAAAATGCTCGACACCTATCTTTTGAAAACAATCGCGTAAATATCTTATTTTATAACCACAGTCAATTAAAATAGTAGCAAATTTCGATTGAATAACTGAACAATTTCCCTTACTACCACTCGCTAAAATATGAAATCGCAACATTACTCGGCATAACTCCCAAAATGGCTAAACTTCTTATCAAAAGCTAATTTGACTGTATCCGTTCGTCCATTACGATGTTTTGCAATATTAACTTCTATCGGAACTGCTGCATTTGCATCAGCAGATTCATCACTTTGATAATAATCATCACGATATAAAAATATAACTAAATCCGCATCTTGTTCGATTGATCCTGATTCACGTAAATCAGATAACATTGGGCGTTTATTACTACGCGTTTCAACTGCACGTGATAATTGTGATAGCGCAATAACTGGACAATCCATTTCTCTCGCTAATAATTTCAATTCACGCGATATTTGCGAAACTTCTAAAACTCTATTTTCACTTTTTGAATTTTTAGTAGTAATTAATTGTAGATAATCAATAATAATCATATCTAATCCTTTATCAGCTTTTAATTTCCGACATTTCGCAAAAATTTCATTCATCGTAATACCTGCTGTTTCATCAATAAAAATTTGGTAATTTTTCATTCTACTAGCCGCTTCATAAAGTTGATTAATTTCTTTATCATTTTCAAATTGTCCTGTACGCATTTTATAAGAATCAATTTTTCCTTCAGATGAAATTAACCTTTTCATTAATGAATCTGCCGACATTTCTAAAGAAAACATCGCTACAACATTGTTGTCATTTTTACTTGCACGCAATCCTAAATTTAATGCAAACGCCGTTTTTCCCATCGCAGGACGCGCAGCCAATATTATTAAATCGCCACGTTGAAAACCATTTGTGATTGCATCTAATACAGGATAGTTAACTTTAATACCAGAAATGCCATTGTTCGTTTTTAAAGACTCTAACTGTGCGATGACATCATCAACGACTTCTTCACTTGTTTTAAAATCTGATGTACGATGTGTTCTAGTTACTGTTAAAATATCTTTTTCAACTGAATTTAATAGCGTGAGTAAATCACCTTGTTCGCTAAACGAGTTTGTTAGTGAGCGATCAAGCGTTTTAATTAACGCACGATATTGTGCTTTTTCTTGAATAATTTCACAATAATGTGCAATATTTGAAAACGAAATTGTTCCTAAAGTTAATTCATATAAATAATTTAATCCACCTATAATTTCCAATTCACCATAATTTGATAATATTGTAGAAACTGTTGTTAAATCACATACTTTACGATTTTTATTTAATTCTAAAATTCTTTGATAAATGATTTTATGATTTTCAGTAAAAAATTCTTGGGGTGATAAATTTAACTGAAAAACGGTCGTAATGGCATCTGGATAAACAAGTAATGATCCAAGCAATGATTTTTCTGCTTCAATTGAAGCAGGTAAAATTTTAGGATTCACTTAATACAACCTTAATTTCCCCAATTACTTTATTTTGATATAAATCAACTTTAAAACGTGTCGTTCCTAATGCAGTTGCAGTAATATCTTTTTGAATTTTACGTTTGTCTATTACAATATCATAATCTTCTTTTAATTTTTCCACAATTTGTTTTGAGGAGACACTACCAAAAACTTTTCCACCATTTCCGACTTTAACTTTAAAGTTTAAAGAAATCGTCGTTAATCTTTGTTTAAGTTGTTCAGCTTCTAACTCTTTTTGTTTTTCTAATTCTTGCATTTCCTGTTTTTGTTGGGATAACACTAAATTACTACCTTGTGTAAATGCAACAGCTAATTTTTTCGCAATTAAAAAATTACGTGCATAGCCATCACTCACTTCTACTATTTCATTTTTCTTCCCAACTTTTTTTACATCTTGTAATAAAATAACTTTCATATTAATTTCCCTCCAATATATTAATCAACATTTTTTCTACTTCTTCAACAGTCATATTACTGATTTGTGATGCGGCTGCATTAAAATGCCCACCACCTTGTAATTTTTCCATAATCACTTGTACATTAACGTTTTTGTTTGATCTTGCACTAATTGACACAACATTAGTATCAACATATCCAATCACAAATGAAGCATCGACATCTTTTATTTCTAATAATTTATCTGCAACTTGTGATAATATCGTTCTAGAAACAATTTTAGTGTCGTATAATGTGGCAATCATCATATTATGATAACGATATGCAACATCAAATATTTTTGATTTTAATTTAAAATCATCAATTGTTTCTGATAAAATATCTCGTACACTTGATACATCGATTCCTGTTTCTTTTAAATACGCACATGCTTCAAATGTTTTTGCTGATGTTCTAGCATTAAAATGATTTGTATCAACCACAATTCCAGTATACAACATCAACGCTTCTTCATGTGATAAAGTAAGTTTATCTTGCGAAACTTGTAGCATTTCTATTACCATTTCACACACACTAGACGCACCCGGATCTAAGTGCGTTAAAACAGCGTTTTCCACAAACATATTTCCTCGACGATGGTGATCAATTACTACTATTTTTTTAGCTTCGTGCACAAGTTCTTGTGCTGCAGAATGTTGTGGATTGTGATGGTCAACAACAATCACTAAATCTGATTCTTCATATAGTAATACGGCTTGTGTATCACTAATAAATTGATGTTTACTGTATAGTTCTGGATTTTCTTTAAGATATGTTGCTAATTTTGTTTCAATTCCGCCACTTTCAGAAACAATAAACACTTCTTTATTAATTGCTTTTCCTAGTACACTCATTGCAATACAACTACCCATACTATCAAAATCCATCATTTTATGTCCAAACACAAATATTTTATTGCTATCTTGCATTAAATCAATAATCGATTGTGCAATAATTTTAGAACGTGTTTTTGACTTACTTGCCTGTGTTTCAGTATTTCCACCGTAAAACATTAATTGCCCATTTAAATCGTGTACAATCATCTGATCACCGCCACGTGCTTGTGCCAGCTCCAACAATTCATTAATTTTAGCATCTAATACACTATTTTCTTCACTTCCGTGTGCAAACACGATTGAAAGTGTTAATTTTACGCCAAGCAATTCAGCACTGTCTTTAAATTGTTTTAGAAACTGTTCAATATCTCTAGTAATAAATGATAGGGTTTTATTTTTTGTGATTAAAAAATAACGATCATTCCTAAAACGACGAATTACAATACCTTTTGTATACGCCCAATCATTAATTATTTTACGAATCGTCGTAGATACTTCGGTAAATGCCATTTCATCGCTATATCCAATTGCATCATTAAAGTTATCTATTTGAAGTAAACCAATAACTAATTCATTGTCTTCTTTAAATTGTTTTAACTGATGAATTTCATTAGTATTTTTAAATAGTAAAATACCATTTGAATTTAATTGACGTACTTCATAATGATCTAATCCAACACTCACTTGTAATATAGTATTTTTATTAAACTGCTGTTCTGTAAAACGCTCATCAATATAAGATAGTTTTTTTGATTTTAAATCATCATATTTTTCAAATAACGATCCTGTTACATTAATAATGTTATAATTTTCATCATATTCTAATAACGAAAATGCACCAAAGTCTAAAATTGAAGTTAATTCTTCTACTTCAAATTCGGTTAAAGCTGTTTTTGGTTTAAATACTTTTAACACAAACAACAACCAAAATAATGTTGCGGTATTAATCAAGAAAAACGCTAGTACAATATAAAAAGTAGATAATGCTAAATAATTAATACAGTAAATTAAAAATATTAATTGTAACACTACTATAACTGCCATTTTAATTTTTAATTCTAATGTGATTTTCATATTATACCTCCTTTAAAAAACGTATTTTAATAATTTGATATCCTTTTAAAATAACAACTGTTTGTAGTAATGATTGTAATAATATCACAATAATTGCGAGTATCCAAATAGTTGCATACTGAATCGTTACATTAAAATATTTTGCCATTTCTGTTATTTCAGTAAAAATATCCATTTCTATTTTAAGTATGTATGCAAAGAAATAATATTGTATCATCACAAAAATACTATTTGAAAAAAACATTGTCCAAAATAATTTAGTTTTTTCATGAATAATATTGATCGCTAATAAACCGATTAAGCACGCCGGTAATACATTAATAATCGCTAAAAATTGCCCGAATACGATTAGTAAAATTGTAGTTGAAATCGTAATTAAGCTACTCACTTTAATCCCTTCTTTTACACCTATAATAATGAGTGGTAACGGTAAAATAAATCCAATATTATATGATAAAAAATAAGAAAAACGTGTATCAATTAAAATAATGACTACAAGTAATGCACTTATTAGTGCTGCTATAGTTAATTGTTTTAGTTTCATATTTTACCTTTCTATTATATCATAATTCATTATTTTTTAAGAAATTTCTGATTATATTTTACCATATTTTTAGTAATTAAGCATTCTTCAATACTTTAACTTTGTAATTCAATAAACAATAGTACAATCATACTCACAAAAAAAGCAACCTATATTTATAAGTTGCTACACAATTATATACTACAGTTATATTTTCTACATATGCATGTAAAAAATGTCTAATTTTAATTATTTCCTTTCTTTTCATCCCTTTCTTTCAATAATAACCATAACTCACAAATATACCAAACAATTAAAATAATGATAGATACTATTTTCCAAAAATTATATTTCCAATAATGTTCAGGAAATACACGAGCCTCAAGTATTGCATGTATATCTAACAACACACCAAAAATGATTGTTGTACACAGCAATATTATTCTTCTATTATTCATAAAATATCTCCTTTCTATTATGTTTTAATTATTATATAGGAATCTCCGTTTTTACACCTAGAAACATTAATTTTTAACATCCTACACTCCTCCCTTCATATAATTAATGTTTGACACCCTCATTATAACATTCTATTGCATAATTTTCAATACATTTTTGAACATTTTTGAATATTTTTGACATTTTGCATTGTGATTGACACATCATACTATATTAAAAATGAATAAAGATAAATTATTCCACTTTATTCATATACTACTTTCGTTAATATCAGCATGCTTTTCAATAATATTTAGCATTTATGTCGCGTTGATATGCTTTAACCAATATTACTTTCATAAAAATAGACGAAAAAATATCACAACTACTACTATTTAAACACAAAAAATTGCCGTGTATTTTTAATACTACGACAACTTTTTACTACACACCTTCATTAACGGCATTTTGTATTTCGGATAAAATATAATTTACATCTTCTCGTTCAAAAATATCAAATAACTTTTTAGTTTCAACTAACTTCAACAGTTCTGCTAACGCAGTTAAATGCGAATAGTTATCGATCGCCGACAAACAAATAATATATTGAACTTCATTATTATTAATTTTAATTGAATTTTTTAATTTAGTAATGCCAATTCCTAATTTTAATGTACCATCTTCTATTTTACTATGTGGAAAATAAATTAAATGATGAATTAAATAATATTCAGGTTTTTCACGACATTGTTTCAACATCGCTTGTAAATAGTCATGCGTGCAATAACATTCGTTAATCAATGGGATACAACTCGCAGAAATCGCTTCTTCAATATTATTCACATCTTTAAACATAATTGCTTGTGGAACAATAATATCACTCAATTTAATTTCTTGTGATTGTTGGTGGTTTGGTGATTCAACAACAAGTTTAGAAATTTCTTTTTCAATCAAATCATACGTTTTATCATCAACATATTTTCCTACGATTGATAGTATTTCATGCTGTGATGGATATTGATATTGAAATTTACCAATATGTTGATAGACATCTTGAATTAATTGTTTTTGTTCAAGAGCACTTAACAACGGCTTAACGATAAATACTTTTTTGGTGGTATCCAATATAATATCCGATACACTTGAAAATATAATATCCACATTTTCAATCACATCACTTAAATCAACATATGTTAATGGATCTAAAAATTTTATTTCAGGAAAAAGTTTTTTTAATTTCGTGTATTACACATTTAGTACATAATTTGTGTTATCACAATTCAAAAAGTGAACAATAAAAAAGCAACGTCTTTACGTTGCTTGACTTATAAAGTAGTAAACAGCGCCTACCATTCCGGCACCATTTTCTAATTTTGCACCTACTATTTCTAAATTTTCACTAAAACGAGGCATCGCAATATTTTGAATTTTCTTTCGTAGTGGTTCCACAAACAATTTCTCTTGCTTACTCACGCCACCACCTATTACAATCATTTCTGGATTAAAAATATGTACTAAACTTACAATTCCCTTTGCAATATCTGTAATCCATTCATCTACAATTTTTGATACTGTAACGTCATGAATATTTTCAAAAATTATTTTTCCGTTATATTCAACATTTAATGCCGTGTTTACTTTTTCAACTAACGCTCGCATAGAAGCATATTTTTCAAAACAGCCTACGTTACCACAACTACATTTTACTCCATGTGAATGAATACTAAAATGGCCAATTTCACCTGCAATACCACGTTGTCCTAGTAGTAGTTGATTATCCACATATATTCCACCACCTACACCTGTTCCGATTGTAATCGCAATAACATTACGACAATTTTTTGCAGCACCAATCCATTTTTCTGCCGCAGCAACAGCGTTAGCGTCATTTAATACTTCACATCTAATTTTATAGCGGTTTTCGAGCGTTTCTTTAATATTAGTGTTCAAATAATTTTTAATGTTGCCACCAACACCAATTACTTTCCCTAATTTAGAATCTATTTGCCCTGTTGCACTAACTGCAATGCCACTAAATTTTGTATAGTCACTTTGATAACGATCTAATACATTGATAATTGTTTGAATAATTGGTGTTTCGTAGTTGTCAAAATTAACACTATGTTCTAGACTTTCTAATATCGAACCATCTTCATTAACGATGCCATATTTAAGTGCTGTACCACCAATATCTAATGCAATAAATTGTTTCATTATAATACACTTAAAACATCAATATCAGATGCATTATACGTTTCTCTAATTTGTAAGAACGTATTTTTTAATTCATTTTCTTGTTCTAACGTTAATGGTTTAAATGGTGCTCTAACTTTTCCACCATCATATCCCATCCATTTCATTGCTGTTTTGATGACTGCGTAGTAATCATATTTTAACGATGCTTCAATAATATCAACCGCAATTTTTTGTAATCTTTGAGCTTGCTCAATTTCATTATTTTTAATGTGAGTATATAATTTTACATATAAATCTGGCAACATTGAATAAAACGAACCAATAATACCATCCGCTTCATTAATCAATCCACTTACTGCCATTTCATCTGCCCCTGAATATACCATAAAATCTTTTCTAATTTTGTCTTTACATTTGTAAATATCTTGATGTGTATACGCTGTATATTTCACACCTTCTACTTTTGGTATACTTGCTAAACGCTTAATAAAATCAAATCCAAATAACCCTACAAGTGGTACATTATACACAATCATTGGTAATTCACAATTGTTGGCGATATCTTCATAGTATTCAAATATACGTTGTTCACTAAATCGCCAATAAAATGGTGGAACACTACTAATAGCATCTGCACCGATAGTTTCAGCATGTTTTGCTAGTTCAATAGATAATTTTGTAGAGATCGCACCCACGTGCACAATAACAGGTACTCGTCCGTTTACGGTTTCACACACAACACGTGCTACTTCTTTACGCTCGTCGATGCTCATTAAAAATCCTTCACCAGTTGAACCGCAAATATAAAATCCATGCACACCTTTATCAATTAAAGTATTGATTACTTTTACCATTTTTTCAGCATCAAAATTTTCATTTTCATCAAATGGAGTAATAACTGCTGGTATTACACCTTTAATTTCTTGAACACTAAATTTACTCATATTTTTCCTTTCTAATTTTTTTAACACAAAATATTATTATATTCATTAAACCACTAGTAAATACGATTGGCATATAGACACCTACTATACTTGGAAATATTTCATTTTTAGTAATTAAATTCGTATAAATTCCGATAGCTAACAACAATACGCAAATTGCATTAATAATTAGTGGTGTTAACCATATTTTTTTTAATGTTTGATTAAACATTAGCGTGACTAAAATAGATCCTAGAATATAGTATTTACTCGTAAAATACCAAAACGCAATTAAATGTAATAAATACATTATTTCATCGCTTCCATAAATCTTGCTGCAATTTCTTGTGGTCTAGTAATCGCCCCGCCAACAACAACACAATGTGCACCATTATTTAAAGCTAATTTCGCTTGTTGTGGTGTGTGGACTTTTCCTTCTGCTATTATTGGTATACGGACGTTATCAGCGATTTTTTTAATTAAATCAGCATCAAATTCTGTTACGGATTTTGTGTAAGACGTATAGCCATTTAGTGTTGTTCCTACACAGTCTATTCCAATTTTTTCAGCATATATTGCTTCCTCTAAAGTGGCAATATCTGCCATTAAAATAATATCCGGATATTTCGTTTTTATTTGTTTGATAAATTGTTCTAAAGTCAAACCATCTCCTCTTGGTCGTAATGTTGCATCTAACGCAATAATATCGCTACCGACTTCAACTAAAGCATCAATTTCATCCATTGTTACTGTAATGAATTGTTCAAAATTTGGATAAGATTTTTTAATAATTCCTATAACAGGTAAATCAACCATTGCTTTAATTTGTTGAATATCGGTTACACCTTGCGCTCTAATTGCTTTTGCCCCTGCATTTTTAGCTGCTAATGCCATTAATGCCATTATTCCACCTTCTTCACGATATAGTGGTTCACCAGGTAATGCTTGACAAGATACAACTAATCCGTCTTTTAAATATTCAAATAACTGCTCTTTTTTCATAATTATCCTTTCACCGCTCCTAATGTTACACCTTGTGTAAAGTAATTTTGGAACATTAAGAATACTAAAATCATTGGTAATGAAGCAACTAATGCTCCTGCCATTAATAAACCATAATCATTAGCAAATTCCTGACCTTGTGCGAGTTGTGCTAATCCTAGTGGTAATGTTGCCATTTCAGGCGTATTCGTAAATATTAATTGCGAAAAATAATCGTTCCAACTCGCAATAAACGTGAATATCGCTAATGCACCAATACCTGGTTTAATAATCGGTAAAGCTATATTTGTGAATGTTTTAAATTCACTACAACCATCAATTCTTGCTGATTCTAATAATTCATTAGGAATAGAATGTGAAAATTGCTTCATCAAGAATACACCAAAAGGCCATCCTACTGCTGGAAAAATTAATGCCACATATGTATTCATTAATCCAAATTCTGTAATTAAATTTAATAGTGGAACTAAAATAACTTGTTTTGGTAACGCCATCGCACACACAAACATTACAAAAATCGCATTTGATCCTGGAAACTTTTTCTTCGCAAGTGCATATCCTGCTAATGAAGCTGTCGTACACACTAATGTTGTTGTTCCTAAAGAAATAAATACTGAGTTTAAAAACCAACGCATTGTACTACTTGTGAAAAGTTGTGAAAAGTTTTCTAATGTTGGTTTTGTTGGGAACCATTCTGGAGGAATAGTAATTGCTACATCTTGTAGTTTAAAAGATCCTGAAGCAATCCAATAAAATGGAAAAATAAAGAAAACTGTTAAACCTATTAAAATTGTCCATGAGAATATCTTAAAGATACTGATTTTATTTTTTCCCATATTGCCTCCTATTCTGTCCCTTTATTCAATACTTTAAATTGAACAATCGAAATAATTGCGATGATAATCGCTAAAATCATTCCCATCGCACTTGCTAAACCGTGTCTGCCATCAATGATTGCTGCTTTATATACTAAATACATAATTGTACTTGTTGCATAATTTGGTCCACCTGCCGTTAATAACTGAATTAATGCAAAAATTTGGAATGAATTAATTGTTGTTACAACAACAATATATAAAGTTGTTGGTCTAATTAACGGCCATGTTATTTTTCTAAATACTTGCCAAGGTGTTGCACCATCAATTTCAGCAGCTTCTAATAAATCTTTTGGAACATTTCCTAATGCTGCTACATATAAAATAATTGGTTGTCCAATAGATGTTGTAATTAATATTGCAATAATTGCATATATTGCTGTACGTGGATCACCTAACCAATCGACACTTTCTTTAATTAATCCGATATTTTTAAATACATAATTTAAAATACCAAATTGTGGATGATATATCCACGCCCATACAACAGTAATTGATACAACTGATGAAATTGCCGGAATATAAAATACGCCTCTGAAAAATGATCGTACTGCTGGTTTTTTGTCATAAATCGTTACTGCAATAAATATTGAGATCAAAACAACTATTGGTACAGCTATTGCTGTAATTGTAATAGTGTTAAATAGTGATTTCATGAATGGTGTATGAATTGTAGCATCATTTGATTTTAGAAGTAAATCAGCATAATGTTTAAATCCAACAAAAATTGGATCACGTTTTGTGAAACTATATAATGATAGCTGAATACCTCTTAACATCGGAAACAATACAAACACGGAAAAAAACGTAAGTATTGGTAAGATAAATATATAACCACTATAGTCTATTTTTTTCTTTTTAGTTTTATGTTTCATAAATCCCCCTTATAAAAATAAGAAGAGATAAAGCAACCTATCTCTTCTTTCATTATTGTTATTTTGCTTCAGCGATAGTTTTATTAGCGTTAGTTACAAATGAATCTAAACCTTCTTTAGCAGTTTGTTGTCCGTTTAACACACCTTGTACCATGTTAAACCATAATGGTCTCATTTGTGAGAATCCAGCTATTGTGTTGTAGTAAGGACCAAATTGAGAAGATAATGTCTCTGCGAATTTCAATTCTTCACCTTCATATAATCCTGTTACACCTTTTACTGCTGAGAAGTTACCACTTGCTAATAACGTTCTTTTACCCCAGTCAGCATCATTAATCATAAAGTCAATAAATTTTTTAGCGGCTTCAATTTTTTTAGCATCTTTGTTGTCGAAGATCGCTGGTCCTGCAACTAAGTATTCGTATGTTGCTTTTCCTGAACTGTTAGGGAATGGTAAGAATTTGTATTCAAATTTTTCTACTTGTTTAGCTAGTCCAGGTGAGAATAAAATTGTTGATACTAATTTACCTGATTTAAATCCTTCAACAGCATCTTTAGCTTCTAAAGCGATCCCTTTACCTAATAATCCTGCATCATATGCTTTTTTAGTCCATTCTAAAGCTTTAACGCCACCTTCATCATTAATTGTATATTTTGATACATCTTTATCTGTAATCCAAGAGTTAAATAAGTTAGAAATAAAGGCACGTGGTCCTTGATCTCCTGCTTGAGATTTAGTATAGAACAATGTTGGTGAAACATCTTCTTTTCCTGCTAATTTTTCTTTAGCTGCACGTAAGAATTTTTCATATTCTTCAACAGTCCAATTACGCCCTTCTTTAGCTAATGGCAATAAATTAGTAATGCCTAATTCATCAGTTAATGTTTTGTTTACACCCATTGTAAATGGTGCAACACCTTGTGGATACATATATAATTTTCCATTGTAACTTGATGCTTTAACTGCTGATTCTAATAATTTAGAAGTATCAACATGGTCTAATGGTACTAAATGTCCTTTTGAAGCCCAAGTAATAACACGTCCTGGTGCATCATAAATAACATCTGGTGCTGTTTTTGATTGAATTGCTGCTTCAATTTTAGCAGGTCCATCGCTAAATTCAATTTTTTGATATTTAACTTTAATACCTGGGTTTTTAGCTTCAAACGCTTTAATTAATGCTGCGTCATAGTCTTCATTTTTCTTGAACTCTTTATCCCCTGCAAAGTTTGGGAAGTTCCAATATGTAATTTCTGTTACAGAAGAACTTTTTTTAGCTCCACATCCAGCAAATGCTGTTGCAGCAATTGCTGTAACTAATAAACCTTTCACCACTTTATTTTTCATATTTCCTCCTTTTGGTGTTTACTCCATTTTTTTATATTGTTTTGGAGTCCTGTCTATATATTACCACATTTTCTAATTTTTGTAAATAGTTTTTTTGAAAAATTTTATCAATTATTAATTTTTACTTTAAAAACGATCTTAATAATTTTATTTTCGTTTACTTTAATTTTTGGTTGATGTAAATCACTTGGGAACACAATTAAACAGTCATCTTTATCTAAAATAAACTTACTATCGTATTCTCCGTCATAAAATCCGACATCATTTAGTTCATCAAATGGTGCTCTTTGTTTTGCTTTATTGCGATTTAAACATGTTATTGCTTCTTTTCCTTCTAATACAATATGAATGTCTAAATACTTTTCATGCCCTTCAAAAAAATCATTTTCTTTGCCATCCGCAAAATATTCAAATTTCATGATTGCAATATCGTCATCTATAACATTTTTCCCTAATTGTAATGCTTTTAGATCTATCGTTTCTAATAATTTAATTGCTTTATCTAAATTAGCATTTAATCCAGTATATTGATTTAATTCATTGATACGCGTGTATATCATATTTACTCCTCTATTGATTTTGATAATATTGCTTTTGCTGTCTTAATTTTCATTAAATTAGCCTGTTCTTTATCTACCAATCGATATCCTGTTGATAGTATATCCACAATATATAATTGTGATATTTTAGCAGATAATGATCCACCTGTCATAGGCGATTCTTTTCCCATACTTATCAATACGATATCTGCCAATTTTGCAAGTGGTGATAGCATATGATTTGTAATAGCGATTATTTTAGTATTGTTTTGTTTTGCAATTTGTGCTACTTCTACAATTTCTTTTGTATATCCCGACAATGAAAATATTACAATAACATCATCTTCTTTTGTAATAGACGCACTCATCATTTGAAAATGGGAATCTTGTAGCATAAAGCATAGTTTTCCATATCGCAAAAATTTAGATTGTGCTTCTTGGGCACTTATTCCACTTGATCCTACACCATACAAAAATAAGCGTTTTGACTTATAAATCGTATATACTGCTTCATTTAGTAAATCGATATTTTGCATTGCATACGTATAATCAATCGTTTGATGAATCGATGTCCTAATATGGTCGGTATAATTTTGAAATACTTCTTCTTTATTATCTTCTTTGGATACAACCAGTTTAAGTTCATTAAATCCTGATAATCCTATTTTCCGACAAAAACGTAATATGCTTGCTTCTCCAACTTTTAAATGTTGTGATATTTCTTGCAATGTTTGATAACCTATTTTTTCAAATTGTTCTAGTACATATTTAGCGATTTTTTTCTCTGTTTTAGATAACGATGGAAACAATGACTCAATCGTTGCTACTATTTTCATATAATCACCCTACTATATTTTAGCATAATTTTAATAAATAAAAAAGACTTTATTAAAAAAACGGCATAATTTAATTATACCGTTATTATTCTATTATAAAACCTACAACGTTTAAATTAATTTCTTCTAAATCATATGTCGTCATGTGTGAAATAGACTCGTCAATTCTTTGCTGTAAACGATTTGTTACTTCTTTTACATTACATTTAAATCGTACATCCAAATTGATATTCAATTTTAATTTATTGCCTTCAATATTACAACTAATTGGTGTTTTAAATAATCCTTCATTTGCAAGTCTTACATCTTTATCTTCTTCTATTTCAATTTGTGCAATATGTTTTAATACTTCTATACTTATTGCAACTTCTCCAATTGTTGATTCATTAGTCAGTCTTATATATTCTGCCATATTCTCACCTCACTATCATTATACACAAATTTCTGATAAATAGCACTACTTAATAGCCACAATATTCATCAATATAACCCCATAATTTTTCGCGTCCTTTTTTTGTTTCACTAGAAAATACGACTAATTTTTCATCTTTTAACATTAGTGTTTCGCTAATTAAATCTAACGCTTTTTTTTGTTGGGAGCTTTTAACTTTATCAATTTTTGTTGCAACAACAATCGTTGGTAATGTATGGTATCTCGCAAATTCAAGCATTGTCATATCATCTTGTGTTGGTTTATGTCTAGCATCCACAATTAATATTAAGCAACGTGCTTGTGTACGATAATGAAAATAATCTTCCATCATTTCACCAAATTTAATTAATTGTGATTTACTTGTGTTCGCAAAACCATATCCTGGTACATCCACAAACATATAAAGATTATCAATGTTGAAAAAATTTAATAACTTTGTTTTTCCTGGTGTATTTCCTACGTATGCTAATTTTTTTCTACCAACAAGTGTATTAATCAAACTAGATTTACCTACGTTACTTCTTCCTGCTAAAACAATTTCTGGTAATGTTGTTTCAGGCCATTGTATTTTTTTTGCAGCTGAAATAACTAATTCTGCATTTTTAATATGTTTAATTAATTGCATTTTCAATTACTTCATCAACATGTGATACTGATATAATACGTAGTTCATTACGCACTGTTTCTGGTATATCGTCAATATCTTTCTCATTTTGTTTAGGTATTAAAATTGTTTTGATACCAGAACGATGTGCCGCCATTGATTTTTCTTTTAGACCACCTATTGGTAAAACATTTCCACGTAACGTAATTTCTCCTGTCATTGCCACATCTTTTTTAACTTCTCGATTCGTAAACAGTGATACTAAAGCACTCGTTAATGTTATTCCAGCTGATGGACCATCTTTTGGTGTTGCGCCTTCTGGAACATGAATATGAATATCTGTTGTCTCAAATATTTTCGTGTCAATAGCATATTTACTCGCATTAGATTTTACATAGTCTAATGCAATTGATGCAGATTCTTTCATGACATCACCTAATTGTCCAGTAATAATTAATTTCCCTTTACCTTCAAATTTTGTTGCTTCGATTTGAAGAATATCACCACCAAAAGAAGTGTAAGCTAATCCTGTTACAACACCTATTTGGTCTTGCAATTCTTTTCTTCCATAATCTACTTTTTCTTTTCCTAACCATTTTTGAATCATTTCTTGATTAATTGTTAGTGATTTTTTCCCGTCACGTAAAATAGCTAACACTGTTTTACGTACTAAGCTACTTATCGTACGTTCTAATTGTCGAACACCTGCTTCTCTTGTGTAATAGCGTATTAAATATAGCAACATTGCATCATTGATTTTAAATTGTGATTTCTTTAATCCATTTTCTTTTAATTGTTTTGGGATGAGATGTTTTTTTGCTATATTAACTTTTTCTAATTCTGTATATGATGATAAGTTAATAATTTCTAAACGATCGCGTAAAGCTGCTGGAATATTTTCAATATAATTTGCAGTTGCAATAAACATAACTTTACTTAAATCATATTCTTCTTCTAAGTAGTGATCAGAAAACATTGCGTTTTGTTCTGGATCTAACACTTCCAACATTGCACTTGTCGGATCACCTTTAAAATCAGATGCCATTTTATCAATTTCATCAATTAAAAATACTGGATTAACTACTCCGGCTTTTTTCATTCCTTGAATAATTCTTCCTGGTAAACTTCCTAAATAAGTACGGCGATGTCCTCTAATTTCAGATTCATCTTTTACACCACCCACACTCATTTTCACAAATTTGCGATTTAATGCTCGGGCGATAGATTTAGATAGTGATGTTTTCCCTACTCCTGGAGGTCCTACTAAGCAAATAATTGGTGCTTTTAATGAGTTAGTCATTGCTTTTACAGCTAAATATTCTAGTATTCTTTCTTTAATTTTTTCCAATCCAAAATGGTCAGCATCTAAAATAGCACTCGCTTTTTTTAAATCATGACTATCTTTACTTTCTTGCCACCATGGTAATTTTACAAGCCAATCAATATATGTTTTAATTACACCTGATTCTCCCGATGCTTGCGGCAACATTTCATAGCGTTGTAATTCATCTAGTATTTTTTCTTTAATTTTTGTAGGATATGGATTATTTAATACTTTTTTACGAATTTCATCGGCGTCGTTTCCTTTTTCTGGAACATCACCTAATTCTTCTTTTATCGCACGTAATTTTTCTCTTAAGTAAAATTCTTTTTGATTCGTTTCTAATCGCTCTTTTACAACAGATGTAATATCATTATCAATTTCAATTAATTCTTTTTCAACTTCTAATTGGAGTAAAAGTGTTAAAAGCATTTTATTGACTTGTGCTATTGATAATAATGTTTGTTTAAACTCATATGGAAAAGGAAAGCGTTGTGCTATCGCAAATACTAGATTTTCAGCAGTTATGCCTTTAGCCATAAAGTTTAATGCTTCTTCTGGGAAATACTGCAATAAGACGTCATATTTTTCTAGTAGTCTTGTAATTTTTCCTACTAAAACAACTTCTTCTCCATCTCCTTCATAAATCGTTGGTAATAGCGTTGCATGCGCAAAATTCACACCTTCTACTGTACTCAGCTTTGTGAATTGTACTCTTTCTTGTGCTTCTACTTTTAAGCGATAAATTCCCGCAAATTTTGTAAAACTTAAAATTTTAACTACGACACCGTGTGCATATAAGTCAGATGATTTAGGTTCTTCCATTGTAATATCTAATTGTCCTACAATTATCGCTAAATTATCATGTGCTAATTTTGCTTCTTGAATTGCCCTAACTGTTTCTGGTCTTCCAACTTCTAAAATTGTTGTATGTCCTGGAAATACTGTCACCCCTCTAGAACATATGAGCGGTAAATAAAATGATGTGTTTCCCATTTTTCCTCCTTCTTAAGCAAATAACCCCCTAAGATTGAAACCAATAATAGGGGAATATTTATTATGCTTGATTTGTATCTCTTAATAATTCTAATGCTTTTCTTACTGAAATTTCACTTTCAATAGCTGTTTTTGGAATAGCATTTTGAATAACTTCTTCAGTTTGTTTGTACAACTCAGCTAATTTTTTAACTTCTGCTTTGTAGTCTTCTTCAGTTGCTGTAATGTTTTCTTTGGCAACTACTGCCTCTAAAATTAATCTTGTACCAACTCGTTTTTCAGCTTCTGTTTTCATTGTTGCTTTAATATCTTCAACTTTTTGACCTGATAATTGTTCGTACAATTCAACTGTAAACCCTTGTTGTGTAATTCTATTTTTAAAGTCTTCAAACATGTTGTTTGTTTCTTCTTCTACCATTACTTCTGGTACGTCAAATGTTGCATTTTCTTTTACTTTTTCTAATACTTCTTCTAAGTATTTGTTGTCTGCTTCAACTTGTTTTTGTTCGCGGATAGAATCTTTTGTATGTTTTTTATAATCTTCTACTGTTTTTACACCTTCAATTGCTAATTCTTCAATTAATTCATCGTTTACTTCTGGTGTTACTTTTTGTTTTACTTCATGTAGTGTTATTTTAAACACAACTTCTTTTCCTGCTAATTCCGCTGCTTGGTAGTTTTCTGGGAATGTTACTGTAATATCTTTAGTTTCTTCAGATTTCATACCGATTAATTGCTCTTCAAAACCTGGAATGAAGCTTCCTGAACCAATTGTTAGTGGATAGTTCTCTCCTTTTCCACCTTCAAATGCTACATCGTTTAAGAATCCTTCAAAATCGATAACTGCAACATCACCGTTTTCAACTGCACGATCAACTACTTCTAATGATGCGTGTTCTTCAGCTAATTTTGTAAGTCTTTCTTCTACTTCTTCATTTTTTACCATTACACGTGTTTTCTTGATTTCTAAGTTTTTGTATTCACCTAGTTTTACTTCTGGTTTAACACTGCAAATAAATTTTAAAGTACATTCTTCATTAGATAATTTTTCAATTTCTAAGTTTGGTCTTGCAATTAATTCAATTTTGTGTTCATCAACTGCAGCAACTAATGCTGGTTGTGCTACTGTTTCAACTGCTTCTAGTAATACACTTTGTTCGCTTACATGTTTTTTAGCGATTGATGCTGGTACTTTCCCTTTTCTAAATCCTGATACGTTTACTTTTTTTACTAATTTATCAAACGCTTTTTTTTGTGCATCTTTCCATACAGATTTTTCAATTTCTGCGATTAATTCAACTTTCGCATTTTCTAATTTATTTAATGTTGATTTCATAAATCCTCCTAAGTCTCTTATAAATATTTTACTCTATTTCCTAAAACTATTCAAGCAACAGCCTTTTCATTAATGTTTTTTCATCATAAATCGTTAATACTTTTTCAATTATTTCACTATATAATTGATTAATTTCAGACATTTCATAACTAAATGGTAAATTTCTAATTGCTGTTTCATACATTAAATCGATACATGCACTTGCGTATTGTGGATACTGCATTAATTTTTGTGTTATTTTTTCATGTAATGCGATTATTGTATCATTCATAAACGGTAAGTCAATTTGATTAGGATGAAATTGGATATCGAAATTTTCTTTTGTCATTTTAACTTCTTCATAATAATTTTGATCGATTAAAATCATTATTAAAATACCTTTATAATATTCATCTACATCACTAGTTAAAAATTTCTCTACAATATCCATATATTGCCTAATATTGGCGTTTCTTAAATAGTCTAACCCTGCCATTATCGTTTCATCGCAAAACAGTAGATCATGGACATCTTGTTGTTTTTGAATAGGTGGCAAATGTGATTGAGCTTGTGATTTTAACGTTTGCAGTTGTTGATAAAATTCTTTTTCAATATATGGCATTGATAGTTCTTCTTCAATTAAGGACATTGCGTGAAATGGATTTTTTTCAATATGTTGGGTTATTTTTTTTATTATTTCATCATAATAATTCATTTTAATCTCCTTAATTTTGCCATGTAAAATCCATCACATTCAAATGGAAAAATCGTTTTTTCCTGCACTAATTCAAAATTAGGATATTTTTTAACAAAAGCACTAATTTGATGTTCGTTTTCTTTTTTATTTAGTGTGCATGTGGAATAAACAACTTCTCCGCCTATTTTTACTAATTTTGCACAATTTTCCAGTATTTTTTTTTGCGTGTTTATAATGCTATCCATATCCGTATTATTTAAGTGATATTTGATATCGCTTTTTCCTTTTAATACGCCATAGCCACTACATACTGCATCAATTAATACTTTATCGTATCGCTTATTATCTTGATATGTTGTTGCATCTGCTACTTTCGTTACAATATTATGATATCCAAGTCTTTTTTTTGCTTGTTCGATTAATTGAATACGTGATTCATATAAATCAATTGCAGTGATATGACTTAATCCTTTTGTGTATTCTGCAATATGCAGTGTTTTACTACCTGGTGCAGCACATATATCAATAATATCTTCGTATGGTTTTGGGTTTAAAAAACGTGTTACTTCTTGCGATGCATAATCTTGTATACTGATTTTTCCTGCTTTGTATAGTTCATCATTAGCCGCATTTCCATTTTTATAATAATAGCCTAATTCATTTTTAGCAATATTATGATTTAAAAAAACTTCTTTCATTGGATTAATTCTAATATATTGAATTTTGTCTTGTAAGTTTGCGTAACAAATCGCTTCACAAACTTCATTTCCATATTGTTTTTGCCACATTTTAATTAACCATATTGGATGACTTGTGGTGATACTTAATTTTTCAATGTCTGGTAAGTGTGCTAAGTTTAAATCGTCTTTATTTATTTTACGTAATACGGCATTTACTAGTTTAGTATATTGACCTTGATGCATTTTTTTACTTATCTGCACAAATTCATTAATGACAGCGTATTTTTCTGTTTCCATAAACAATAATTCATACGTTGCACACATTAATAACAACATGATTTTTTCTTTCGTTTTTGTGTATTTACTTATGATATATCGCAATAATAAGTGATTTTGTAGTGTACCATACACCATTTTAGTAGTGTATGGTACGTGTTCAGTGATATTTCTCAACAATAAGTTTGCATATGCTTTTTCAAGACAAACTTTTTCAATTATTTGATATACTTGTGTTCTGGCTTTCACTTTTTTTCTCCCATAAGATATCAATAGATATTGCGATTAGTAATGCTGCCATCGTATCTGTTAAGTAATGTGCGCCAATTATAATTCTTGATAACGCCATTAAGATGATTATGATATATGCTATAAGACGTAATATTTTAAAATCTTTTTCATATATTTTTAAAAATGGTATGAGTAAATAAATTGTGCTTGTATGTCCACTTGGAAAAGAATTTCCTTTTTGGAATAAATTTAAGTCGTACCAGTTACTATATTGTGTTAGTGTTTGTAAGTCACGATATCTCACTCTTCCAATTAAGTATTTTATTGTGTAAATCACGCCTACTACTAAGAAAAATATTTTTAATGTGTTAATTGCTTTTTGTTGGTCTAGATTTTTAAGTATTTTTTTAGAAAATTGACTCACTAATACAAATATTATTAATCCTAATAATATTCCTAGTATCATTTTTGTCGCTCCTGTAAAATATTTCGTTAAGTTTTCTATTCCGGCATTAATACTTACACCAATTGATATTAATAAGTACACAATATTCTTTCTTGTTTTAAATAATAGCCATCCAGATGCAATAACTGGAATAAAGACTAGTGTTAGTAAATGATTTTCAAATATTCTTCCAAATATTGATGTTGAATCGTATAGTGTTTGTGATATTTTTAAATCATTAAAACTTCCTACTACGAATAGCACTAATGCTATGCACCATAAACATATTTTATCTACTTTATATTTTTTCATAATTCCCTCTTTTCTGTTTCTATTTTAACATATTCGCGTTAAAATGTGTAATGCATAGATTGGTAAATGGAATGGGTATACTAAAATGGACAGAAAATTTAAGGAGTGTGGTAAAATAAGATAAAAGAATTAGTAGGAGGAAAAACAACATGACAAGAAGACCAAGAAGAACGTTTACAACAGATTTTAAACACCAAATAGTGCTATTATACAAACAAGGAAAACCAGCAAAAGATATTATTAGAGAATATGATGATGATTCTTCAAAAGAAGCTTGGAAGTTTTACAAAAGTCAATATACTTCGTTAGATTGGGAATTTTGGGGAGAATTTGATTTTGATAATGTGAAAACACGATATGAGAAAGATGGAAAATATAATAATACCCGATATTTATTATGGATTAAAGATAATAGCAAGCTAATAAGTGAACTGGGGGCTTTATTTTCATTTGGTGGTGAAAAATTATTTAATTTTAAAACACAATATTATAACTTAAAGAAGATTGTAGATGAATCTTCTAACAACGATAAAAAGTATATATTATCTCTTTTAGAAGAATGTAAGGAATTGCACTCTTCAAAACAAAATTTAGCTATACTTCCTACGACTGGAGGATTAAACAATGTTAAGGGAGGTTTATATTTTGATGAGAATGGAAATATAAGATATTCTTCTCAAAAAATATCTGGAAAACAATTAGATAGATTAGATACTTTTTGGGGCTACAGTAACGGATTATTTTGATAAAAAAAGCGATACGATACTTAGCTATACTAAAGGAAAGCCTAATGAACAATATTTAATAAATTTTTTAAAAAAATTTGATAACATATATGATTTTGTAGAAAAGATGTATAGACTAAATGATAAAGTGTTTATAGATAAAATGGTTCAAAACGGAAGAAAGCCCATAAGGAATGCTGATGATGTTAAAAGATATTGTAATTTAGCAAAAGAATTTTGGAAATTTAAGCAAGTTTAAATTAGCAGATTTTTATGGTCTGATTTTTCTTTTTGCAAGAAAAATATAGATTTGGTTACCAAGAGGGATAGATTTTCACTATTAAAGTGTAGGGGGAATTTATCCTTTTTGCTTTTGAGGCAGGGGAAAAATCTATTCCATTATTTAGCAAAAGAACCTACATAGCATAAGCTATCTGTTCTTTGACAATTTAATAAACCAAGACGGGACTTTTAATTATTTAGTGAGCAAAAGATATTTACGCCATGACTTTCCTGCTGAAGAAATTCGGTTTAAATGAATACTGTCAAAGATGAGGATAGAAGGAAATGAGAGACAAATAAATTTTCTTAAAGCAAAGAATGGGAAAACTTTGTAAGCGATGATCTGAGTGATGATAATGATACTTCTTTAGTGAAAGCCGGCTCATCATAAAAGGGGCGGTGGTGAGAATCCAATGTTGCTGATCCTAAGCACCCGTCAATGTCATAAAACTTTAAAGAGAAAATAACGAAGAAAGGAGTTTTCTAAATGAACACAGAAGAATTAACAAGATATTGGAATGAATATACTAAAATTAAAAAACATAGTCATTTCGACTATGCTCTTGATGAATATTTACCATCTGCTGTAGTAACTAAAACAATTTCACCTTCATTAATGAATAATGGTACCTTAATTTCTAATCCAGTTTCTAATTTAGCGTTTTTACTAGCACTTGTTGCAGTATCACCTTTAACAGCAGGTTCACATTCCACAATTTGTAATGCAACTTTATCTGGTAAAATCAATCCTAAAATTTCTGATTCAAACATTGAAATTGTTACAATATCTTGTTCTTTTAAAAACTTCAATTCCCACGCAATTTTTGATTTCTCAATTTGAATTTGGTCATAAGTTTCATTATCCATGAAAAACACAAACTCTTCATCAGAATATAAATATTGCATTTGTTTTTTATCGATGTGTGCAGGTTCTACTTTATCTCCACCTGTAAATGTCAATTCCACAATTGAACCTGTACGTAAATTTTTAACTTTAGTTTTTACAATCATTTGACGCATTGCTGTTTTATTATGTGAAATATCAATCACCACATAAATATTATTTTCATGTTCTAATGTTTGTCCCGGTCTTAAATCGTTAACAATAATCATAATTTCCTCCTAGCTACTTCCTTCTTTTTTTAATACTACTTTAATTGTTTTTAAAATAATTTTTACATCTAATAATATTCTCCAATTACGAATATATTCTAAATCTAATTTCACAACTTCTTCAAAATCTTTAATATCACTTCTACCACTAACTTGCCATAAACCCGTTATACCCGGTTTAATAAATAGCCTTTTAAAATGGTGTGATTCATATTTATTCCACTCATCAAGTGTCGGTGGTCGTGTCCCAACTAATGACATCTCTCCTAACAACACATTAATAAATTGTGGTAATTCATCAATTGATAACTTACGCATAATTTTCCCAAATGGAAAAATTCTTGGATCATCTTTAATTTTAAACATTAAATCAGTATTCAATTCATTTTTTTGCATTAATTCTTGTTTTCTTTCTTCAGCATCTAAATACATACTTCTAAATTTATACATATTAAATACTTTACCATTTTTACCAATTCGTTTTTGTTTGAAAAAGATTGGACCTGGCGACTGTTTCATCACAATCGGATACACAAAAAGTAATGCTACTCCCATTAATACTAAACCAATTAATCCAAAGAAAATATCCATTATTCGTTTAATCATTACTTGATATAAACGCGCAATATTCAATGAACTAGTCAAGTATATATTTTGGTTTTGGCGTGTAAATAAGTAATGCCCACTAAAATTATTTAAAAGTGGCGTTAAATTAATATTAGCTGTTAGCCCGATAATATCCGTCCAACGAATAATTTCATCTAAACCAAATTCACCAATATTAATAAATACCTCATCAACGTAATTAGTAGATAAGAAACACGTTATATCATTTAATTCATTCACAACTGGAATATCTTTATAACTACCTACTTTTTGTTTTGTGACTATTCCAATCACTTCTTCCTCTTTATTAAGATTAGATAAAATATTTTCAATTTCATTAATACTTGAAATAATAATAACATGTTTCTTAACGTTTCTTAACTTACTGAAATAAAATTTACCAAGCATTCTGAATGTGTACATTAATATAACAGTCAACACAAAAATTTTAATAATAATTTGTGTCCTAACGACACCTTTAAATATTTGAGAGTACATAAACACAAATACTAAAATTGCTTTAATTGCAGTATATATTACTGCACGTAATTCCACAAGTGGTTTACGATACATTACATTTTCATATGAATGTACAATAATCGTTAGGAAAATTACAGTAACAGACGTTATCGGTAAAATACCTAATTTATCATAAAATATTTCATAGTATAAAACAACATTTATTGCTAAAGCTAATAATACTGCGATTGTGTCGACTAATAAAAATAATATATTTCGATTATTTCTTACATAATACATACTATTCTCACTCAAACACTTGTGTCATTTTTAATTTGATTTCTTCTAAACTTTTTTTATCAATTACACTCATATATAGTTTCGCACTTGGCATCAAGTATGATTTTAAGTTCATTGTACCATGTGCAACGACTGCTGTTGATTCAACACTTAATTTATTACCGCTATTAACATGATAATTAATCCATTCCATCAATGTTGTAAACGGAATATTCGTTTGGATTGAATTTGTAATTTGTTTTAAAATGCTTCCAACTTTAACAACTGATTCTGGAGATGACATTTTTTTCAAAATCGCTTCAATAACTTTTGATTGATTTTTAGCACGATCAACATCACCATTTTTTAAATTATAACGCTCTCTCACAAATTCTAACGCTAATTTAGAATTTAATTTAAGCGGTCCTTTTTTATAGAAATGATGAATATGATAAGAAGTAAATGATTGATCATTTTCAATTTCAATTCCACCTAATAAATCAATAATATTCATAAATGCAGTAAAGTTTAATCGAATATAATACGGTATTTTTATACCATAAACACCTTCAAGTGCTTGCATTGAAGCATTCACACCATATAATCCTGCGTGTGTTAATTTATCTCTCTGGTTATTTCCACCTAACGGTATTTTAACGTAAGCATCTCGTGGTGTTGAAGTTAATAACACTTTACCTTTTTCTAAGTTCGCACTCATAACAATATTAACGTCTGAGCGTGAAACAGTACCGATATTACCATAACTATCAATTCCACTCACATAGATATTCATTTTTTTAACCATTTCTTGTGTTGGTTTAACTTCTTCAATCACTTCTTTTGTTTCTTTAATATATTCATGAATAACACGTGTATTTTCATTAAAGCCTGGTGCAATTTCTTCTAAATACGGCACAAACTTCTCATTCACAATAATAGCATCAACTGATTTGTTTTGTAATTTTGCATATAGATCACGATAGTTTTCATGCGCGATTAACACCATATATTGTTTTTTCTCTTTTATTTGGTTAAATATCACATCAACCATTGCTTTATCATCTTCTTTGGAGTAATCTAAAGCATCATCTAAATCTTCAATTTTTTGAACTGGACTATCTTTTAAAACAACGACTTTAATTTTATCCACAATTTTAACTGTATTTAGCTCATTAAAAGTATTTTTAATTTTTATAACCCAATAAGAACCAAAACTAGTTGATATAATTAATAATATCGCAATAAAAACAGCAACACTTTTTCGAAACTTACGTAAATTAAATATCAACATAATAACACATAGTAATAATGTTGCGATTAATACATAAAAATCAATATTTTTCACTCCTAATACTTTGTATTTAAATACTAAGTAATTAAATACTCCTACACAAATTAGTGCAATTAGTGAGATTAAAAATACACCCTTTCTTTTCATACTATCTCTCCTTATCTTTTATATTATACCACAATCAGCATTTTATTTTAAAAATAATATCACTTATGAAGTAAATTTTCTAACTTTTTTTCAGCTAATTCTAGTTGTTGGTGGTATTTAATCAGTTTAGATTTTTCTTCTTCTATTTTACTTGCAGGTGCTTTCGAAACGAAATTTTCATTATTCAACATATTTTCAGCACGTTTTATTTCACTTTGATATTTTATAATTTCTTGTTGCAGTTTAGTGATTTCTTTTTCTTTATCCACCATATTTTCTAATGAAACAACTAACACGCCACCTGTCAATAATCGTTCGATTTTATCACCATCTATTAATTCTACCACAT
This sequence comes from uncultured Erysipelotrichaceae bacterium, assembly GCA_945877255.1. Taxonomy (GTDB): domain Bacteria; phylum Bacillota_I; class Bacilli_A; order Erysipelotrichales; family Erysipelotrichaceae; genus CAMCRE01. Next base: position 18,575 of record CAMCRE010000001.1, on the reverse strand, counting down.
TAATATTTGCCATTCGAGATAAAATGTCATATTCAACATCACTATAATTTAATTGCGATTGAATTGCAACTGTTAATTCAAAACTTGGTTTTAAATCGTATTCTTTTTTTATTTCACGCGCTTGTGTAATCATTTCAATTAATTGCTCAATAACAGCTACGTTATCATCAATATTTATAATTTCTGGATAGACTTCAATATTAATTGATTTTTTAGTGTTTGGTAAGCATAAATACAACTCTTCAGAAACAAACGGTATATATGGATGAATCATAATCAAAATAGATTTTAAAACATGATATAACGTATGTAATGCAGATGTTTTAACATTTTCATTTCCACTATTTAAGTTTGCTTTTGAAAATTCGATATACCAATTACAGAAATCGTCCCAAATAAAGTGATATAACGCATTCCCCGCAATCGCAAATTCATATTTTTCCATATTTATTTCAACGTTGTTAATCGTTTCATTTAGTTTATTGATTATCCATTTATCAACTAACGTTGCATTTTTAAAATCATAGTTAGGATTAATTTCAGCACCATCTAAATAACGTTTTACGAAATTTGTGGCATTAAAAATTTTATTGATGAAATTCCAACTCGCCTCTACTTTTTCTTGTGAATAACGTAAATCTTGACCTGGTGTAGAATTTGTTGTTAAGAAAAATCTTAATGCATCAGAACCATAAGATTCGATTACATCCATCGGATCAATTCCATTACCTAGTGATTTAGACATTTTTCTACCATCTTCAGCACGAATTAAACCATGAATTAAAACTTCTTTAAATGGTCGTGATTGTGTTGCATAGCGTGCTTGGAACGCCATTCTAGCAACCCAGAAAAATATAATGTCATATCCAGTTGCTAATACATCATTTGGATAATATCTTGCTAAATCATCCGTTGTATGGGGCCAACCTAAAGTTGAAAAAGGCCATAATGCACTTGAAAACCATGTGTCTAAAACATCTTCATCTCTTGTATAGTTTTCTATATCAAGTGGTTTTTCTCCTACAACTACTTCTCCTGTTTCATTATGATAATACGCAGGTATACGATGCCCCCACCATAATTGACGTGAAATACACCAATCTTCTATTTTTTCTAACCAACTTTCAAATACTTTTTCAAATCTAGCTGGATAAAAAGTAATTTTTGTTGCTTCGTTTTTTTGTGCTTTTAGCACTTCTTCAGCTAACGGTTTCATTTTAACGAACCATTGTTTTGACAAGTATGGTTCAACAATCACATCTGTTCTTTCAGAATGCCCTACTTGATGAATATGAATTTCTTTTCCTACGAAATCACCTTGACTCATCATTTTTTCAACAAGTTTTTGACGTGCTTCAAATCTATCTAATCCTGCAAATTCTAACGCTCTTTCATTCATTGTTGCATCAGCATTCATACACACGATTTTTTCTAATCCATATTTTTCACCAATTATAAAATCATTAGGATCATGTGCTGGCGTACATTTCATAACACCTGTCCCAAATTCAATATCAATATAATCATCAGCAATAACTGGTATAATTTCTTGATTAACTGGATTAACAACATTTTTTCCAATTAAATGTTGGTAGCGTGTATCATCCGGATGGACAACTACACAAACATCACCAAACATTGTTTCTGGTCTTGTTGTTGAAACATGTAGTATTTCATCACTATCGACTACACGATATTTAAACGTATACATTGCTCCTTCAACTTCTTTATATATAACTTCAATATTACTTAATGCTGTTTTTGCTTGTGGATCCCAGTTAATAATACGCTCACCACGATAAATTAACCCATCATTATATAAATCAATGAATATTTTTTGAACAGCTTCACTTAATCCTTCATCTAACGTAAATCGTTCACGTGTATAATCTAATGAGACACCTAATTTAGCCCATTGTTGTCTAATATGGTTTGCATATTCTTCTTTCCAACTCCAAGCTTGTTCTAAAAACTTTTCACGTCCAATATCATATCTTGAAATACCTAAATTTTTTAATCTTTCATCTACTTTTGCTTGTGTTGCAATACCTGCATGATCCATTCCCGGTAAATACAACGTATCAAAACCTTTTAATCGTTTATATCGTGCAATAATATCTTGTAATGTATTATCCCAAGCATGTCCTAAATGAAGCTTCCCAGTAACATTTGGTGGCGGAATAACAATTGTAAAAGGTTGTTTCGTTGTATCACCCGCTGTAAAATAACCTTCTTTAATCCAATTGCTGTAGTATTTTTTTTCAATTTCTAAATGGTTATATTTTTTCATAAAAACGCCTCTCTAATATTATTTCTTCTTTATTTTTACCAATTTCAATAAATTTTAATTTCTTCAACAAATGAAGCGAAATATTATTGTTTTGCAACACTTTCGCAACAACACAATTAACTTGATTTTCATAATATTCCATAAATTTGCTTAATGCTTCTTGCATATAACCTTGATTATGATATTTTGGATTACATTCAAATCCTATTTCAAAACAATTATTTGATAAGCAAGTATGTAAAGCAATCAAACCAATCATTTTTCCTGTCGATTTTAATTCCAAAGCATATGTCGAAAATGCATTTCTTTCTTTATATTTAAAATGAAAATTAATGATGCTATCAATACTATCTTCAATATTTTCATGTTTTTTTTCTTGTGTATATTTACTTACACTATCTAAACAAGCATATTCATAAATATCAGCAGCATCTTCTATTTCTACTTTTCTTAATATTAATCTTTTAGTCACTAACATAATAAATAAAAAGGTGATATCACAATAGGACGTCTATGACGTGGTACCACCTAAATTCGCAAAAATTTGCCTTTCTACTTTTTAACGCAAAGTGAACGTGTTCTCCTACTATTTTCAGAAAACCTACTCAAAAGCTACTTTCAATTTATGAAGCAGTTTTATTTCACCAAACTAAAACTCTCTGTAATACTTCAATAAATTTACTCCTCTTTATCATTGTATTTAATTATGGTGCTGGTGTAATCGCAGTTTCCACAACATGATTATACTCATACGCAACATTCGGAATTTCATATTGCATTGCACTAAATTTAACTGATCCTGTTACAGTATATTTACCATCTTTATAGTTCGTTATACTAATTTTACCACTTGGATTTGCATGCTCTTGCTTGTACACTTCTTTTCCAGAAGCATTCGTTACAGTAACAACGTATGTTGCTTTTCCTAATAATTCACTTTCCTGTATTGCATTAAAGTTAAATTCAAGTTGTTTTTTATCACTACTTACCGCAATTCTAAATCCACTTTCAGTTGGGATATTTAACGGTTCATATGGTTTTATTTTTGATAGCACTTCTTTTTTTGCTAGCCCTGTAGTCACAATTCCACCACTTAATTCAGCTGGTGCTTGCATATATGGATATATTCCCGCAATTGTTTTTACAGTTACAATACCATCTGGTTGCTTAATCTCAACGTTTTCACGTGATTTTGTAGCTGAATCTAATAATAATTTTGTGATTTTATGCGTTGAAGCTAAGTTTCTATCCGCCCATGAAAAATGTGACGTTTTATTAATTTGACGTGCATCAATTCCCATCCATGTTGCAACAGTTGTGTTACCTGAGAACGCAGCCGTCCAGTTATCACGTGCAGCATCTTCTGGAATGTCATACGCTAACCCACTTTTCCCCCAATCAGATGTACCACTTTTTGCATATACTGGATAGCTACTTCTTAAATGATGTAATCCATTTTGGTAATTCCCTGCCACAATTTGTCTTAAAATTGTACTCATTAAATATGCAGCTTGTGGAGAATACGGTTGTTTTTTTACTTTTTCAGGAACATATTCTTTCCCTGTTGAATGCACAATTACTTTTCTAACAGTTGTTGGCTTCACAAATTCACCTTTACTCGCAATTGCACTATATGCACCCGCTAATTCATACGGCGTTAATCTAAAGTCTCCTGCTCCAATAGAAAATTGGTCTGTTACATCTGGTACATTTAATCCTAAATCATCCATCAATTTATTGTAACCTGCAAGTCCGATTGTATCCCAATTTCGATAAAACGTTTCAAGTGATGTTTTATTTAAAGAATACGCAACTGTTTCCACGAATGAATATTTTTTTGGTTTATAAAAGTCATGCATTTCAATATTCGTTCCTCGATATTTTATTGATTTTAAATCAAATACATGCCCAGTTGAATAATTTAAATTATCAAACGCAGGTGTATAACTCACAATTGGTTTTGATGTTGATCCAATTTGATTTTTTTCAACGTAACCAAAATTTTTACGATTATCACCAGTTTCGTTACCAAAACCAGGGTTAATTGCAATCAATTCATGTTTAATATTGTCAATAACTGCTGCTCCAATTTGTAAGCCTTGTTTATTCGGGAATTTAACTAATTCACGATTAGAAATACGATTAGATAAATCTTGTGTTGTTTTATCCATTGCAGTATAAATTGTCATGGATACAACATGTGGATTTAATCCTGTTAATTCTCTTACTTCTTTCTCAACAATATCTGTATAAGCGATGTAGGCATTATTCCCTACTGTAATTCTACCATTCAATTGGAATGCTAAGTCTGTGTTCTTAGCAACTTGATATTCTGTATCTGTAATATAACCATGTAATTTCATTAATGACAACGCAGTATCGCGACGATCAGTAGCATATTTGTAGTAGTTTGTTTGTTTACCGTTTTTATCTTCTACAATTCCATTATATGGGTTATATAAGTTTGGAGCATTAATATTTCCAGCTAAAAACGCAGCTTCTGAAAGTGTTAATTTTGAAACATGTTTACCGAAATAATGCTCACTAGCTTTACCTACACCTCTAATATTATCACCGAAATTAATTTTATTTAAATAAGCTAATAAAATATCTTTTTTACTTGTCTTAGATTCTAAGTTTAAAGCCATTGTAATTTCTGCGATTTTTTGCTTTAATTTTTGAATAACCGTTTGATTTTTCCCAACGTTATCAAAATACGCATTATCAATAAGTTGCATTGTAATCGTTGAACCACCTTGTTCAATTCCCCCAGCTCTTACATTGACTAATAGTGATTTTAAGAAACGTGGCACATCAAACCCATTGTGTGATTCAAAACGAGAATCCTCAACTGCTAAAAACGCATCAATTAAAACTTGTGGCAAATCATTATATGTTACATTTTCACGTAATTCTCCACCTAATGTTGAGATTAATTCACCTTTACTGTCTAATACTTTTGTTGGTTCATAACTATTTATTTTTGTAATATCTAATTTTGGTGATTCTGCAATTACACGATTAATCGTGTAAAAACCAAATGCTCCCACCACAATAATAATTGTAATACTAAAATATATTATTGTGTTTAAAATTAAACGACCAATCATTTTATTTTTTTTCATTTTGTCCTCCTCCAAAATATAAATCATCAACGACATCTAAATATTTCAATCGTGGTGTAAATCCTTCTGTGATAACGCCACCTTTTTCTTCAAATACTTCTATTGGTATTGCCTTTATATTTTTTTGATTATAATAGTCAATTACTATTTTTGCATCTAATAAATAAGTGTTATTTAAAGTTATAAATCGTACAACAATAAATGCAATTGCACCTTGTTTTAAAACACTCGCTAAGTGTTTTATTTGATGGGCATGTATTAAATCTAATCTAAATTCTTTTTTTGATTTTGTTTCTTTTGCTTCAAAATCAATTGCCTTCCCACGATAAACACCGTTATAATCTGTAGTAGAAGCTTGTTGATAATACGCTTCAATAATTTTTGCAACACTACGCTTTTCATATTGCACACGAACGACGTTTATTGGTGTCGGTTTTTTATAAATAACAGCTCGATTAATCGCATTGTAATATGCATTAGAATCGTTAATATCTTTTTCTAAATTCAACCCTCTTGTATTCGTATATTGCGTCTTTTGAGGCTGTGTTTTTTTCATGTTTGGATACTTTATCATCTAAACCACCAATCATATTATACTAAATTTTGCATTTTTTTACTACTATTATCTATTTTTTAGTTTATTTTTGATTATAAATTTGCTATACTATTTATGGTGGTGATTTAATGCAACAAAAATTAAATTTAAACGCAGATACAATCTTAGAAAAAAAATTCAACGTTGATTTCAAAGGTTATAACGGTGAAGAAGTTGATAGTTTTTTAGACTTAATTGTACAAGATTATGATAGTTTTAATGAAGTCATTACTGAATTAGGGAAAATTTTAGTTGACTATGAAGAAAAAAATGAATTACTTCAAAAAGAAAACGAGTCATTAAAATTACAACTTGCTAAACAAAGCATTCCTAATGTAACAAGTAATAACCAACTTGAATTACTAACACGTATCGCACGTTTAGAAGAAGCAGTATTCAAAAACAAATAATATCTTGGTAATCGCTGCTAGTAATAGTAGAGGAAAGTCCATGCTCACACAATCTGTGATGATTGTAGTGTTTGTGCTAGATGAAAAAATAAATCTAGGCAGCATATGCTGACGGCTGCTAATTATACTAAGGGAAACTATGTATAATGCTATAAAAGTGCCAAAGAGACGAGCTTTTCCGAAAGGAAAAAGGTGGAACGTGGTAAACCCCGCAAGTGAGCAACCCAAAATTGGTAGGGGCACTTCAAAGTTTGAATCAGAAAAACGATGAGGATCGAAAGATAGATAAATGATTACCCTCTTGTAAAGAGACAGAACATGGCTTATAAGATATTAATAAAAAAGTGTGGCAACGCCACATTTTTTTATTATCCAAAATTATAAAATTTCCCTGTGTTTAAATATAAAATACTTTCACACATATTTAGCATATGATCTTTTGCTCTTTCGATACTTTTAAATGTTGTGTAAATCGGATATAATTGTTGGAAACTTCCACTTTCTTTTTCATTAATTAACTTAAATATCTTCACAAATTGTGCATCATACTGTTCCATTTTTTGTTTGATGTCGTATGCAACTTTAGCATTTCTTGCAATAAAGCCTTCTACAACTAAATTAAAATCAACACAAAATTCATCAATTAAAGCGAGTATTGTGTTTTTTAATGTCGTTGAATGCAAACAAGAATATTTGTAATGTTCTGAAATATTTTTGGCATAATCTGCTATTCTTTCCATTTCATTAGAAATACGAATACATGATACCATTGTTCTTAAATCTGACGCCACAGGTGATAATAACGCTAAACTAATAATCGCTTCTTGTAAAACATCTTCTTCACATTCATTTACTTTTTCATCTAAAATTTTAATTTCGTCATAATCTACTTCTTCTTTTGAAATTGCTTTTTTTAATAATTCATACATTTTTAAAGTATGATCTCTCATCTTTAATAAATTGTTTTCTAATTTATTGACTTGTCTTTCAACACGCATTAGCCAAACCTCCCACTAATATAATCTTCACTTCTTTTATCTTTTGGCATTGAAAAAAATGTTTTACTTTTTTCATATTCTATTAAATCACCCATCAGAAAAAACGCTGTATAATCTGATACACATGCCGCTTGTTGCATTGAATGTGTAACGATAATAATCGTAAAATCTTTTCTTAAATCTTCAATTAGGTTTTCTATTTTTTTTGTGGCAATAGGATCAAGTGCACTTGTTGGTTCATCCATTAATATCACTTCCGGAGACAATACGATTGTTCGTGCAATACATAATCGTTGTTGTTGCCCACCTGATAAACTAGTGCCAGGTTGATCTAGTTTATCTTTTACTTCATCCCATAATGCTGCTTTTTGCAAGGCATCTTGCACTTTTTCTTCTAATATTTTACGGTCATTTATACCTTTACACCTTAAACCATACGCCACGTTTTCAAATATACTCATTTTAAATGGATTCGGTTTTTGAAATACCATTCCAACTTTTAAACGCAATGATTGTGCATCAATTTTTTTTATGTCACAGTTTTCAAAATCAATCGTCCCCGTTGAATGTGCTGTTCCAACGAAATCATTCATTTTATTAAAACTACGCAAAAAAGAAGATTTTCCACATCCTGATGGCCCTATGAACGCTGTAACTTTATTTTTATAAATATCGATATTAATGTTTTTTAAAACTTGATGTTCACCATAAAATAAATTAAAATCTTTCACACTAAACACTGTTTCCATTTTAATGTCCTCCCATTTTTGTCTTAATGTAATTTACACTTAAATTCAATAATACAATTAAAGCAATTAGTATTGTTCCACTCGCAAACGCTAATTGCATCGCATTTTTTTCAGAACCTTCACTTATTAATAAATACATATGTGTTGTAAGTGTTCTTGCAGATGAAAAAATTGATTTTGGCATTTTTGCGACTACACCAGCTGTTAAAATAAACGGTGCACTTTCAGATAATACTTTGGCAATAGACAATATTATTCCAGTAAAAATATTGTCACGAACTTCTGGTATAATTACTTTAAATATTGTTTGTGATTTATTAGCTCCTAACGCATACGATGATGCTTTTAAATCATTTCCTACTGTTTTTAATGCTTCTAAAATTGTGTTAATTAATACTGGTAAAAGCATAATCGATATCGTTAATGCACCTGATAAAATCGAAAATTTCAGTTGTAACGTTCCCACAAAAAATGCTAATCCAAATAATCCATACACAATAGAAGGTATCGATACTAATGAATCAATCGAAAAAATAATAACCGTTTTTAAAAAATGATCTTTTGCGTATTCACTTAAATAAATTGCTGTCGCTAATGCAATAATTACAGAAACAATAACTGAAATAATAACTATAATCAGCGTTGCAACAATCATTGATAAAATACCATGTGCAGCATCAGTCGAAAAAATAAACGTTAAATTAATATGACGATAACCATTTAAAATTATAAATAATAAAATATAGCCAAAAAAACTAAATACTATTAATGATGATATGATCATTAAACTATATTGAAATTTATCTTTTAACTTTTGCATTAAATTCTCCTTTTAATTCTTATCATCCAAATATTAATTATCCCCACAAACACAAATAACACTAATCCTGTCGCAAATAATGCACTTAAGTGTGTTCCAGTTGCATATGCTGCTTCTGTAACAATATTACCCGTTAGTGTTCTCACACTTTGAAACACTAAATTTCTAATTGGCATTAATGCTGGAAATGCTAAGGCATTACCCGCTACCATAATTACCGCCATTGTTTCTCCTAACGCTCGCACACACGCTACAAATATCGCAGTAATAATGCTATTTTTAGCATGAAATAGTTGCACATTAAATATCGTTTGAACTTGTGATGCACCAAGTGCATAAGATGCACTTGTGAGTGAAACATCAACTCTTTTTAGACCTGCAATCGTTAGCACAATCATCGTTGGTAGTATCATTAACGCTAAAATAATTGCTGTCGTTAAAATGTTTAACCCACTTTGAAGATGAAATATTTTTTGCAGTTGCGGTGCAACGACAACGATACCAAAAAAACCAAATATTATTGATGGAATACCAGCTACGACTTCTACAATAAATAACGCAATTTTGCTGATATTTTTTGGTAAGATTTCAAAAATAAAAATCGCAGTATATAGTCCGATTGGAATAGCAATGAACACAGCAAATAACGTTGTAATTACTGTTCCCATTATAAAACTTGCAATACCATATTGATTTTCATCAGGCAACCATTGCGTCGATAAAATAAAATCAAGTACACGATGTTTTTCAAAAAAAGGTAATGATTTTATTACTAGAAAAAATATTATCGCAAATAGCGTGATAACCGAAAAACTACTTAATATTACAATTATTGATTGTATAATTTTATCTTTTTTCATCATTTACACCTATATAATTATTTTTTTGGATAATTTCATCTGCTTGTTTTGATAATAAAAACTCCACTACTGTTTTTGCATTATCATTTTTCCAAACGATAAAATATGAGCGAACTAAACTATAACTTTCTTTTTTAATTGCTTCTAAACTTGGATACACACCATCAATTTTTAATGCCTTAACATTATCTTTTAATGTTGAAAAAGATAAATAACCAATTGCATTTTCATTAGAACTTACTGATAATTCAATTGCACCAGTCGCATTTTGAATTTGTGCATGCTTCGTAATATCACGTGATTTTAATTGTACACTTTCTTCAAAAGCTGATTTTGTGCCTGAACCATTTTCTCGTGATATAACAACAATCGGCTTATTTTCACCACCAACTTCTTGCCAATTTGTGATTTCACCCTTATATATTTTTTTTAAATTTTCAATCGAAATATTTTGTACTGGATTTTTATGATTCACCACAACCACAATTGCATCTTTTGCAATTTCTTTAAATTGCAGTTGTTGTTTTTCTGATTGTTTTAATTCACGTGATAACATCCCGATATCAAAAACACCGTTTTCAGTTTGACTTACACCAACAGTACTTCCACCACCTTGTACTTCTACTTCAATTTTTTCATAATGTTCCACTATTTTTTCCATTAATGGATATACTGAAGTCGATCCACCTATTACGACTTTAGCTTTTTTTGCAGAGCATCCTAACAGTAAAATTACTAATCCACAAGTTAATATTTTCTTCATATGCGTACTCCTTCTTTTACACTATACACATTTTTAATACAAACATCATCAAAAAAATGTTAAAAGAATGTAAAAAAGGGCTTAATGCCCTTATTGAATAACAAAAATAATAATAACTACAATGATTGATATCCACATTTTATTGCTATATAGCTAAATTGAATAAAATCTATTACACATACAAGACAACTTAATTGCATTTTGGTGTTATTTTCGTTTTGCAATTTCATTCAACATTTCTAGTTTAATATTCATCAATTTATAACTTAAATCGACATAATATTCTTGTGGAAATTCAAACCTTTTGACTTCATCCCAAATGCTTTCATATTCTTGATTCAAATACACTCTAATTTCTTGTAATGATTTTTCTTGATAAACTTTTTTACCATTAATCATTACTGGAATATGCATGTTTTTCACATAATATGTTCCTGCTTCAAAACGTTTATTTTTCCAAATATCATGTGGATGATATATTGTAAGTGATTGGTTTTCATCAATCGTTTCATCATAATTGATCATAATATCTGCCATAGCTTTTTTAGTTAATTTATCGTAAATACGGTAAAGTTTTTTGTATGAAGGATTTGTCATTTTACTAATATTATCTGATAATTTAATTTTAGGGATCATTTCACCGTTTTCTTCAATCGCTGATAACTTATATACGCCTCCAAATACTGGTGTACTCTTACTACAAATTAAATTTTCGCCCACACCATACATATCTATCTCACTACCTTGTTCAATTAATGATTTAATAATGTATTCATCTAATGAATTAGAAGCTATTATTTTAACGTCAAATAAACCACATTCATCTAATATTTTACGTGTTTTTTTAGATAAATACGCAATATCTCCACTATCAATACGTACAGCTTTAAGCTGTTTTCCCATTGGTTGCAGCACTTCAAAGTGAACTTTGATCGCATTTTTCAAGCCTGATTCAATCGTGTTATACGTATCAATAAGTAATACTGTGTTATCTGGATACGTTAGTGCATACGTTTTAAATGCTTCATATTCACTTTCAAAAAACTGTATGTAGGAATGTGCCATCGTACCAATCACTGGTATATTAAATAATTGACCTGCTAATACATTACTAGTCGCTTGAACCCCACCTATATATGCCGCTCTAGCCCCATATATACTAGAATCAAAATTATGGGCACGTCTAGCACCTAATTCCACAACATTTTTACCGTTTGCACTTCTAACAATTCTAAGCGATTTAGTAGCAATTAAACTTTGGTGATTTATCGCCATCAACAATGCCGTTTCAATTAATTGGGCTTCAATCATATTTGCCTTTACAACGATTAATGTTTCGTTCGGAAAAATAACTGTGCCTTCTTCAACACTATAAATATCTCCATTGAATTTAAAAGATTTTAAATATTCTAAAAATTTTTCATCAAAAAGTTGTAGTGATCTTAAATATTGAATATCGGATTCAGTAAAATGTAATTGCTCGATATAGTCGATTAATTGTGATAAACCTGCAAAAATACTAAAACCAGCATTGTCAGGGTTTTTTCGATAAAACATATCAAACGTAACAATTTTATCTCCTAATCCGTTTTTAAAGTACGTTTGCGCCATTGTTAGTTCGTATAAATCCATAATCATGGTCGCATTTCTAGCATTCACACTCATTAAATTTCCCTCGTGTATTGTCGTAAAAACATTCTTTCATCTTCAGTTAAAGCACCTTGAAGTTTATTATACACTTCTTTGTGATAGTCATTTAACCATTTTCTTTCAATAGATGTCAATTTATCCACAATAATTAAATCAATATCGAATGGTGAATACGTAACTGTTTCAAATTGCATAAAATGTCCATATTCATTAGATGTGAACGGAACAGTTAAAAGTACATTCTCTAAACGAATACCGTATTTATAATCAATATAAATACCTGGTTCATTGGTAGTGAACATACCTGCTTCTAAAACACAGCTATCATTTCTTTCTGGAACAATACGCCATCTAATACCATTAGGTGCTTCATGTACTCCAGAAACAAACCCAATTCCATGTCCTGTTCCAGTTCGATAATCTAACCCTAATTCCCATATCGGCATTCTCGCTAATATATCTAAGTTGGTACCACGAACACCATATTGAAATTTAGCCATACTTAAATTAATTAAACCTCTTAAAACAGCAGTATAATGTTCTTTTTCGATTTCGCTAACTTCACCAATACCATATGTACGCGTAATATCAGTTGTTCCTTCTAAATATTGTCTACCACTATCCACTAATAATAAACCATTTCCATTAATTTCATAATTCGTTTCGGGTGTTGCACTATAATGAATAATTGCACCATGATCTTTAAAACCACAAATTGTGTTAAAACTTAAGTCGAAGCAATTTTCTTGTTGTGAAGCTAATTCTTTAATTTTTTCTTCGATGATTAATTCACTCATGGCAATTTTATTAGCATTAGTTTTAATAAAATACATAAGTTTAGCCATTATAATGCCATCTTTATATTGGGCTAATTTCATATTCTCAATTTGTGTTTCATTTTTTACAGCTTTCATTAATATAATTGGTGATACCACATTAACAACTGCTGTATGCACACTCATAAATAAACGATAGTTTAAAGTATTAAAATCACATAAAACTTGACAATCTAATTCGTTTGCATGGATGTAAATTTCTTCATAATCATATATTTCTACACCGGCAATCGCTAATTCTTTTGTAATTGTTTCATCTAATTTATTTTGATTAATAAATAATTTAGTGTTTTCTAATGAAATTATTGCAAAGCTTAATACATGCGGTGTATACGAAATATCGTTTCCACGAATATTAAAAATATAGTTTACTTCATCTAAACTTGAAATAATCATCGCTTCACAATTGTTTTCACGAATTTTGTCTTTTACCTTAGCAATTTTTGAAATTACACTTTCTCCAGTATATTTTTCAGATAAGAAAAACGCTTGATGTTGTGAAAGTGGTGGTCGATTTTTCCAAATTTGTGAAATTAAATCACAATCAATTAAATCGGCATAATGACTATCACATATATCTTTTATTCGTTGTGCTGTCTTCACATTCACAACACGGGCATCAAATCCTAATACTTCGTTTGGTTTAATATGTTGTTGCAGATACTCGTCAATTGTTGGGGTGGACGATAATCCCATTTTATACAATTGAAAACCTGAATTTTCTAATTCTTTTTCTGCTTGAATAAAATAACGTCCATCTGTCCATAAAATTGCTTCTGTTTTAGTAACTAATATATAACCCGCACTACCTGTAAATCCCGAAATATATGCACGTGCTTGAAAATGTTCACCTACATATTCGCTTTCATGAAAATCGGCTGTTGGAACATAATAATAATCAATATTTTCTTTTTTCATTGCTTGACGCAATTGAAGTAATTGTTGTCTCATTTTATTTCACCCAATTTTTAGTTAATTGACTTACTTCAGCTTTTACTTTATCGATTGCGTCTTCTTGTTTTTCTAACACTTCACAAATCCAGTCCGCAATTTGAATAAATTCTTTTTCAGTATAGCCTTTAGTTGTCATCGCCGCACTACCTAAACGAATTCCACTAGTATACATTGGCTTTTCAGTGTCAAATGGGATACTGTTTTTATTACAAGTTATATTTACTGCACTTAATAATGTTGCTGCTTTTTTACCTGTTATACCGAACTTACTTTTAACATCAATCATCAATAAATGATTATCTGTTCCGCCTGATACTACTTTAATACCATTTTCCTGAAAACGAGTAGCCATCGCTTGCATATTTTTAACAACTTGCTTAATATAAGTCTTAAATTCTGGTTGACTTGCCTCCTCGAAACAAATCGCTTTAGCAGCAATAATATGCTCTAATGGTCCGCCTTGAATACCTGGGAACACACGGGAATTTAATTTTTTTGCGTGTTCTTGCTTACATAAAATAATTCCTCCACGTGGTCCTCGTAATGTTTTATGTGTTGTACTCGTTACAAAATCTGCATATGGAACAGGATTTGGATGTTCCCCTGCAGCAACTAATCCGGCAATATGTGCCATATCTACCATTAAGTATGCTCCTACCTCATCTGCAATTTCTCGAAATTTTTTAAAATCAATGATTCTCGAATATGCACTAGCACCAGCAACGATTAATTTCGGTTTGATTTCATGTGCTAATCGTCTTACTTCTTCATAATTGATTTGTTCGGTTTTTTCATCTACACCATAGCCATAAAAATCATACAGTATTCCTGAAAAATTTAATGGATGCCCATGTGTTAAGTGTCCACCTGCATTTAAGTCCATTCCCAGTACTTTATCACCTGGGTTTAATATTGCCATATACACACCCATATTCGCTTGTGATCCTGAATGCGGTTGAACGTTTGCATGTTCTGCACCAAATAATTTTTTTAAGCGATCAATCGCGATTTGTTCTATTTCATCCACAAATTCACAACCGTCGTAATATCTTAATTTTGGATAACCTTCAGCATATTTGTTTGTTAGGATACTTCCTGCTGCTTTTAAAATATCATCAGACACAAAATTTTCTGATGCAATTAATTCAATATTTTCATTTTGTCGTTGTGCTTCTAATGCGATATATTTTTCAATTAATTTATCTTTCATATTCAACCTCCACGTTTATTAAATTATATAGTAATATCATGAAATTTTCAATTATTGCTTATCAATAATACATTTCAATCAGTTTATTAATGTAAAAACTTAAAGTAGTTTTTCGAGTACGTAGTTTTATACTATTAATTGCTTGTTCGATTTTATCTTTATTACCAAACACAATTAACTCATTTTTAGAACGTGTAACAGCAGTATAAATTAATGTTTTTTCAAACATAAAATAATGCTCATCACTTAAACATAATATTAATGTTGCGTATTCACTACCTTGTGATTTATGAACTGATATACAATACCCTAAAGTAATGCTATCAAAATTATCTTTTGTATAATTTACTATATTACCATCAAAATCGACCACAATTTCATTTTCAACAACATCTACCTCTACAATCGTCCCAATATCACCATTATAGACGTTATCATCAACTTGATTTTTTAATTGCAGCACTTTATCATTAACTCGATAAATTTTATGTCCTACTTTAATTTCTGGTTTAGTTTTAGTGGCAGGATTTAATTTTTCTTGTAATAGCTTATTTAAGTTATCGATTCCGAACATACCACGATACATACACGCTAGAACTTGAAACTCACAATTTTCTTGTATTTTTTCTTCAATGATTTCAAAAAATTTATCTAGTGATGGCGTATTAAATAGCACATTATCATAATTTTTTAATTTTAATTTTTTGTTAATGTCGTATGCTAAATCAATAATACCATTTCCGTCGTTTTGACGATGATTTTTTTGTAATAAGATTCTTGGTATGACACTTACTTCTAATAAATCTTGCAACAATTTACCAGGTGCAATGCTTGGTAATTGATCTTTATCTCCAATAATTAATATTTTTTTAACGTTGGAACATGCTTTCAATAATGACGCAAACAAATAACAATCAACCATTGATGCTTCATCTATTATTAATAAATCAATATCTAATGGATTATTTTCATTTATCCCAAAACAATCGTTTTCCATATCCCATTTCAATAAACGATGAATCGTTGAAGCGGACACGTTTACCAACTCAGATATTCGTTTAGCTGCTCGTCCTGTAGGTGCACAAATCGCTATTTTTGATGAGTATTTTTGTTTGTAGATGTCAACCATTGCTTTTGTGATCGTTGTTTTTCCAGTTCCTGGTCCACCACTCACAATTAATAATTTTTCGTTAAAAAATTTTCTGATTGCATCTTTTTGTGTTGTATCATATTGGATATGATTAACTAATTCATGATACGCAATTTCTTTTTCAACCGAAACATGTGCTGGTTTTTCTAGAAAAAAAGCAATAAATTGTGATATGAATAATTCACTTTCATAAATTGGTTTTAAATATAGTCTATTTTCATCAATTAATATTAAGTTTTCTTTTACGAGTAACTCAATTAATTCTAAATTATAGTATCCTTCAAAATAATCTTCATATGTATTACCTGATTGAAAAAAATCATTTCTTAATTTTTCATATAATAGTGATGCCTCTCGTGAAAAACGATCATATGATTTATTTGTGCTTTGAATGTAGAAATCCGCCATATTACAACTTAAACCTTTAATATGCCGACTCGCATAATAAATATCATTTATTAATACATCCACAAAATTTTCACCAAATTTTGCTTTTGCGTTTTTTAAGACTTTATCATTTATCCCTAATTCTTTTAAACGAATAATATCATTACTTACTGAAAACGAAACAGCTATTCCATTTTTAATTGCTTCAATATGTTTTGATTTAAATCCATGTTGCTCTAGTATATATACATCGTTTTTTAATATTTCAATCGTGTTTTCTTTAAATAACTCGACTATTTTAGTAGCTGTTTTAACACCTATTCCTTTAAATTCATTACCAGATAAATACGCAATAATATTATCTGTTAAAGTTACTACTTTTTTTCTTGCACTAATAATTTTAAATTGCATGCCATATTTTGGATGCACCTCAAAATTACCTTCTAATTCATAATCAAAATTTGTGTTTAATTGACAAATAATACCACTAATCGTCACATTGCCATATTCATGCGATTTAAACGTCGCCACAATATATTCATTATTGGTATTTTGATAAATGATATATGTAATTTTCCCACTAATTATTTCACACATTTTGGTTCTCTTTTTCGTAAATTAATTCTTGAATATTTTGACCATTATAAAACACTTTATCTATTACGCCACCACCTATACAAATATCATCGTGATACAATACTGCATATTGTCCTGGTGTAACAGATGCAATGTCATGATGAAATTTAATTAAACATTCCGTTTCAGATAAACGCTCAACAGTAATATCATTATCTTTTTGACGATATCTGAATTTTGCGGTTTTCGCTTCTAAGTCAGATAAAAATACACAATCCGTTACAATACAAGCATTAGCGTATATTAGTTTTTTATCTTCAACATTTGATACGTATAAACGATTATTATAAATATTTTTACCAACAACAATCCATGGACCATGTTGACCCCCAATTCCAAGTCCTTTTCGTTGTCCGATTGTATAATACAGTACGCCGTCATGTTTAGCAATACATGTCATTGTGTTAATATCATAAATATCACCAGGTTTAGCTGGTAAATAATTTTGTAGAAACTGTTTAAAATTACGTTCTCCAATAAAACATATTCCGGTAGAATCTTTTTTCTTTGCAACGTTTAAATTTAATGATAGTGCAATTTCACGCACTTCTTGTTTTGTTAGTTCACCAATTGGAAATAATGTTTTTCGTAAAGACGATTTAGGTAATTGACATAAAAAATATGATTGATCTTTATTTTCATCAACACCACGCAATAAAAAAGATTCATCTTTTTCATGAACAACTCTGGCATAATGACCTGTTGCAATATAGTCAAATCCTTGTTTCATTCCATACTCAAAAAAAGCATCAAATTTAATATATTTATTACATAAAATATCTGGATTAGGTGTTCTACCTCGCTCATATTCTTTTAGAAATGTTGTAAAAACAGCATCCCAATATTCTTTAATAAAATCAACACGTTGCATTGGTAAACCTAAACATTCAGCAACTTTACATGCATCTTGATAATCTTCTTCCTGCGGACAAATACTATTATCAATAGTTGGATTTCCTAATATATCATTATTTGTGAAAGCATCCCAATTTCGCATAAAACAGCAAGTTACATCATACCCTTGTTGTTTTAATAAGTATGCGGCAACTGCTGAATCAACTCCACCACTCAACCCTAGTAAAACTTTTTTCATAAAAACACCTCATAATCATTATAGCACATAAAATAAAAAAAAGCTCCAT